>NZ_JAVTJN010000040.1:0-584 GCF_032144035.1 Bradyrhizobium sp. WYCCWR 12699 | reverse complement strand
TTCAGATCCTGATGAAAGCTCGTTTCGAAAGACTTCAGAGCGTTGCTACTCGCCGCGAGCAACCCAGCGTTCGACGTGTAATTGCCGTTGCCATCCGTATACCAGATTGTGAACTGTGTCCCACTCTTCCATGCCACCTCGTAACCACCCGTGATCGCTTCGACTCCCATGAGTGTCCAGGCGATTTGACCTTGCGTAACAGGCGAGCCTTGGTAGCTGAATTCAGGACCAGTTCCCCCACCAACTGGATTGAAGAAATAGTTGCTTCCAACCTGAACAAGACTCGTCGCGCCAAACGACTCGATCACCGTTCCCGACACACCTGCCGGGATGCCAATAACGCCGTCACCATTCAGATCCTGATGAAAGCTCGTTTCGAAAGACTCTAGAGCGTTGCTGCTCGCCGCGAGCAACCCAGCGTTCGACGTGTAATTGCCGTTGCCATCCGTATACCAGATTGTGAACTGTGCCCCACTCTTCCATGCCACCTCGTAACCACCCGTGATCGCCTCGACTCCCATGAGCGTCCAGGCGATTTGACCTTGCGTAACAGGTGAGCCTTGGTAGCTGAATTCAGGACCAGT
>NZ_JAVTJN010000039.1:934756-1900886 GCF_032144035.1 Bradyrhizobium sp. WYCCWR 12699 | reverse complement strand
GATGCCGCTCGTCGCCATGGACGGCGTCACCATCGCAAGCCAGGGCGCCCAGCCGATCCTGGTGTTCGCCGACGACGGTCGCTCCATGGGTCTCGTCGTCGACGAGATCATCGACATCGTCGAGGAGCGCCTCAACATCGAGGTCGGCGGCTCCTCCTCCGGCATCCTCGGTTCGGCCGTGATCAAGGGCCAGGCCACCGAGGTGATCGACGTCGGCCACTTCCTGCCCATGGCGTTCTCCGACTGGTTCACCCGCAAGGAGATGAAGCCGTCGCTGCACTCGCAGTCGGTGCTCCTGGTCGACGACAGCGCGTTCTTCCGCAACATGCTGGCTCCCGTCCTCAAGGCCGCCGGCTACCGCGTCCGCACCGCGCCGACCGCGCAGGAGGGCCTGGCTGCCCTGCGCGCGCAGAGCTTCGACGTGGTGCTGACCGACATCGAGATGCCCGACATGAACGGGTTCGAGTTCGCCGAGGTGATCCGCTCCGACAACAATCTCGGCTCGATGCCGATCATCGGCCTCTCCGCGCTGGTGTCGCCGGCGGCGATCGAGCGCGGCCGTCAGGCCGGCTTCCACGACTATGTCGCCAAGTTCGACCGTCCCGGTCTGATCGCGGCGCTGAAGGAGCAGACCGCGGGCGCCGCCGGCGCCTCCGAGCTGAGCCGGGCGGCGGCGTAACCAACGGGACCAGGAGATACGCTTATGGCCACCAACAAGACCCAGTCCGCCGAAGGCGCCATGGTCGAATACGTCACCGCGATGATCGGCGGCCAGCTGTTCGGCCTGCCGATCTCCCGCGTCCAGGACGTGTTCATGCCCGAGCGCGTCACCCGCGTGCCGCTGTCCTCGCGCGAGATCGCGGGCGTGCTGAACTTGCGCGGCCGCATCGTCACCGTGGTCGACATGCGCGCCCGTCTCGGCCTGCCGCAGCCCGAGGACGGCAAGGTGCCGATGGCGGTCGGCGTCGACCTGCGCGGCGAATCCTATGGCCTGCTGATCGACCAGATCGGCGAGGTGCTGCGCCTGCCCGAGGCCGGCATGGAAGAGAACCCCGTCAACCTCGATCCCCGCATGGCCAAGCTCGCCGGCGGCGTCCACCGCCTCGACGGTCAGCTCATGGTCGTCCTCGACGTCGATCGCGTCCTCGAGCTCGCGCCCGAGATGATGGCGGCCTGATAGCGCGGCCTCGCCGCCGACGTGCCGGTAATTGGAAGTGCCCCCGCAAAAGGGGGAGGAAGCAGAGGTTCAGATGCGCACTTGTCTCGTCGTTGATGATTCCAGCGTCATCCGCAAAGTTGCGCGCCGGATCCTGGAGGGCCTCGACTTCCAGATTCTCGAAGCCGAGGACGGTGAGAAGGCGCTGGAGGCCTGCAAGCGCGGCTTGCCCGATGCGGTGCTGCTCGACTGGAACATGCCCGTGATGGATGGTTACGAGTTCCTCGGCCATCTCAGGCGCATGCCCGGCGGCGACCAGCCCAAGGTGGTGTTCTGCACCACCGAGAACGACGTCGCGCATATCGCGCGCGCGCTGCATGCCGGCGCCAACGAGTACATCATGAAGCCGTTCGACAAGGACATCGTGACGGCGAAATTCCAGGAAGTCGGCCTTATCTAAGCGATCGGCCGGAGGCCGAGCGGATCCTCCGGCGCCTGTTTTCAACTGTCTCCTTTCAGTCTGAGTTGGTGAGTAATGAGTGTTGCGTTCGCAGGTAATTCGACCACGACCGGCTCGCGCGAAGCGGGGCCGCTGCGGGTGATGATCGTCGACGACTCCGTCGTCATCCGCGGTCTGATCTCGCGCTGGGTCGGCGCCGAGCACGACATGGAAGTCGCAGCCTCGCTGCGCACCGGGCTCGAGGCGGTCAACCAGCTCGAACGCATCAATCCCGACGTTGCCGTGCTCGACATCGAAATGCCCGAGCTCGACGGCATCTCGGCGCTGCCGCAACTCCTGGCGAAGAAGCGCGATCTCGTCATCATCATGGCCTCGACGCTGACCCGCCGCAACGCGGAGATCAGCTTCAAGGCGCTGTCGCTCGGCGCGGCCGATTACATTCCGAAGCCGGAATCGACGCGCGAGGCGTCGGCCGCGGACATCTTTCATCACGACCTGATCCAGAAGATCCGCCATCTCGGCGCGCGGCTGCGCCGCAAGCCCGCGGTTGCAAGTCCGCCGCTCGCGCCTGCGAGCCCGGCTCCGGCCCTGCGCAGTCCGATTGCACGGCCGGTCGCGCCCGCATCGGCTTCCGCCGCGCCGGCTGCATCGTCAGGGGCGCTGAGCCTGCGCCCGTTCTCCAATCAGGCCCCCAAGGTGCTGCTGATCGGCTCCTCGACCGGCGGCCCGCAGGCGCTGATGGCGCTGGTCACCGAGCTCGGCCCCGTGATCGACCGTGTCCCGGTGCTGATCACCCAGCACATGCCGCCGACCTTCACGACCATCCTTGCCGAGCATCTGGCACGCTCGAGCCGCAAGCCCGCGGCCGAGGCGGTCGACGGCGAGCCGGTGAAGCCGGGACGGATCTATCTCGCGCCCGGCGGCAAGCACATGCGCGTCGCGCGCAGTGGCGTGGACACCGTGATCGCGCTCGACGACGGCCCCGCCGTCAATTTCTGCAAGCCGGCGGTCGATCCGCTCTTCACCTCCGCCATCGACATCTGGCACGGCAGCATCCTCTCCGTGATCCTGACGGGCATGGGCTCGGACGGCATGCGCGGCGGCAAGGACATCGTAGCCGCCGGCGGCAGCGTGATCGCGCAGGACGAAGCCTCCAGCGTGGTCTGGGGCATGCCGGGCGCGGCGGCCAATGCCGGCATCTGCGCGGCGGTCCTGCCGCTCAACCAGATCGGCGCCAAGGTCAACCGCCTGTTCGCGGGAGACCGCTCGTGACGCCGGTCGATTACGACTATCTGCGCAAGTTCCTGAAAGAGCGCTCCGGCCTCGATCTGTCGCCCGACAAGCAATATCTGGTCGAGAGCCGGCTGTTGCCGCTGGCGCGCAAGGCCAACCTTCCCGGCATTCCCGATCTCGTACTTAAGATCAGGAACGGTGACGGCCGGCTTGCCACCGACGTGGTCGAAGCCATGACCACCAACGAGACCTTCTTCTACCGCGACAAGATTCCGTTCGATCATCTGCGCGAGACAATTCTGCCGGGACTGACCCGGGCCCGCGCGGCGCGCAAATCCTTGCGCATTTGGTCGGCGGCGTCGTCGACGGGGCAGGAGCCCTATTCGATCGCGATGTGCATCAAGGAGATGGGCGCGGCCCTCGCCGGCTGGCGCATCGAGATCGTCGCGACCGACCTGTCGCAGGAGGTGCTGGAGAAGTCGAAGGCCGGAATCTACAGCCAGTTCGAGGTGCAGCGCGGCCTGCCGATCCAGCACCTGATGAAGTATTTCACGCAAACCGGCGAGCTGTGGCAGCTCAACGCCGACATTCGCGCGATGGTCCAGTTCCGCCAGCTCAATCTGCTGCAGGACTTCTCCCATCTCGGCACGTTCGACGTGATCTTCTGCCGCAACGTCCTGATCTATTTCGACCAGGACACCAAGGCCGTGATCTTCGAGCGGATGGCGAAGGGCCTGGAAGCCGACGGCACGCTGCTGCTCGGGGCCGCCGAATCCGTCGTCGGCATCACCGATGCGTTCCGTCCCATCACCGAGCGTCGCGGTCTCTACCAGCTCAATCCCGCACGCTCCGGCCGCCCCATGGGCGGGTTGATGCCGCAGCCGCTGAAGCTCGCCGCGGCGAGGTGATTGTTCTTCCTTCTCCCCTTGTGGGAGAAGGTGGCGCGAAGCGCCGGATGAGGGGTTGCTTCAGCAAACTCGAATCCTGAGAGGTCTACTCGTGGAGAGAGACCCCTCACCCGTCTCGCCGCTTCGCGGCGAGCCACCCTCTCCCACAAGGGGAGAGGGAAAGAACGCGCTCACAAAATCGCATGCGGCAGAAACCGCGAACGATTGCCCGTGATCGGGCTCTCGTCCTCGCGGATCGACAATCCGCACGGCTCGTGATTCACCAGCCAGCTTCCGATCACCGGATAGAAGCCGGAGAAATTCGGCAGCGGTGCCAGCGCCTGGCGCACGAAGCCTTCGGCGCCGTAGGGGCCTGCCTGCTCGTCGAGCGGCATCCCGCCTGATACGATCGTGACATTGGCGCCTTCGCGCGACAGCAGCGGCTTGCGCACATAGGAGGTGCCGAGCTCGGCGGCGCGCGGATCGTCCTCGAAGAACGCCGGCAGCAGATGGGGATGGTTCGGAAACATCTCCCAGAGCAGCGGCAATATTCCCTTGTTGGAGAGCACCGCCTTCCACGGCGGCTCGATCCAGCGCGTGGCTGCGTCCTTCAGCTTGGCGCCGAAGGCATCGTGGAACATCCACTCCCAGGGATAGAGCTTGAAGGCGAGCGCGATATCGTTCTCGTCGAGATCGACGAAGCAGCCCGGCTCGTCGCGCCAGCCGATCTCTTCGATGTCGAGCAGCCTGGTCGAGAGCCCGGCCTGGCGCGCGGTGTCCTCGAGATAAGCGAGCGTGCCGGCGTCCTCTTCGTTGCCGGTGATGCCGGTGAGATGGACATGGCGGCCGCCCGCGATCTCCTTCCATGCCGCGATCAATCGCTCATGGATGGAGTTGAACTGATCGGAACGCGACGGGATGACGCGGCGTTCGATCGCCTGTTCGAGCCAGGTCCACTGAAACACCGCGGCCTCGAAGATCGAGGTCGGCGTGTCCGCATTGTATTCGAGCAGCTTGGCCGGCGACTTGCCGTCGTATTTCAGATCGAGCCGGCCATAGAGGCTGCGATCGTCGCGCTTCCAGCTCTCGGCGATCAGGCTCCAGAACGCTTCCGGGATCTGCAGGCGCCGCAAATAGCGTTCCTCGCCGATGACACGGCCGGCAAGCTCCAGGCACATCGCGTCGATCTCGCCGGTCGGCGTCTCGATGCCGCGCTCGATCTCGTCCAGCGTGAAGCCGTAATAGGCACGCTCGTCCCAATAGCGTTCGCCGTCGATGGTGTGGAAGACGAAGCCGCATTGCGCCGCGGTCTCTCGCCAGTCGTCGCGCTCCAGGCAGGTGATGCGCTGCATATTATTTCCTGCGCATGATCTTGTCGGAAAACCGGTGGCCACTTTTCCGGAACATGCGCTAGCCGCCGCCCGAAAAACCGTGACCGAACGAGCCGAAGCCGCCGCGGCTGACGCTGCTGTGGCCGGAATCGGACGACGTCCCCGACGAGGAATGGCTCGACGAGTCGCTGCTGAAGAAGCTCGATCGCGACGAGTGCGAACTGCTGCCGCTGCCCGATGAACTGCTGCTGGTGCAGGTCGTGGTGGTCTGTCCCGGCACGGCGCCGGGCGTCGGCTCGCAGGTCTGCCGCGGCATAAGAGTGTAGGCGGTGGTGCCGACCGCGAGCGTGCCCATCACCAACAGCGCGACATGGCCGGAGCGCTTCACCGGCTGCTTGGTCGGCAGCGGCAATGGCTGTGGCAGGCGTGGCCGGCGCTTGCCGAAGTCCTTTTTGGAGGGTTTGTCGGCCATCTCAATAGATCATGCTGGCGGCGTTGAGCAGGCCGGCCGCGAGCGAGGACAGCCCGAGCCAGATCGCCGGCGCAAGCTCGCCGGCGGCAATCCGTTCGGACAGGTTCGGCACCGGCACGCGTACGAGAAAGAACACGATGACCTGCACGATCAGCGCGATCATGGCCCAGATCAGGCAGTCCAGCACGTTGGCCGAATGCGCGATGGCGCTGACCAGCGGCGCCACGAAGCCGAGCAGGCTGAGGCCGAGCGCGATCGCTGCGGCCGGCTCGTTGTCGCGGATCAGCTGGAACTCGTTATGCGCGGTGATGCGGGTGTAGACGAACAGATACGCCACGATCGCGATCAGCCCGGTGCAGAAATAGACCAGGAAGGCGGGCAGGCCGGCCAGTGATTGCAGGATCATCGTTCCCCCATCGTGCAGCGACCATTCGTCGGCGGAGGAAGCATAGCGGTTCAAATGTTAAGCCAGAGATGAGGCGATGCCCCAAAAACAAAACCCCGCCATTTGCGGCGGGGTCCAGGCTGGGAGGAGCGAGCCCTGTCGGGCTCGCGACGTAAACGAAAGGAGATCAGGCGGGAATGCGCTCTTCGTGCTCGTGCGGCTCGCGCAGCACGTAGCCGCGGCCCCACACGGTCTCGATGAAATTGCGGCCTTCGGAGGCGTTGGCGAGCTTCTTGCGGAGCTTGCAGATGAAGACGTCGATGATCTTCAGCTCAGGCTCGTCCATGCCGCCATAGAGGTGGTTGAGGAACATTTCCTTGGTGAGGGTCGTGCCCTTGCGGAGCGAGAGCAGCTCCAGCATCTGATATTCCTTGCCGGTCAGATGCACGCGCTGGCCGCCGACTTCCACCGTCTTGGTGTCGAGGTTGACGACGAGGTCGCCGGTCTGGATGACCGACTGGGCATGGCCCTTGGAGCGGCGCACGATCGCGTGGATGCGGGCAACCAGCTCGTCCTTGTGGAAGGGCTTGGTCATGTAGTCGTCGGCGCCGACGCCGAGACCCTTGACCTTGTCCTCGATGCCGGCGAGGCCGGAGAGGATCAGGATCGGTGTCTTGATCTTGGAGACCCGAAGCTGCTTGAGCACGTCGTAGCCGGACATGTCGGGCAGGTTGAGGTCGAGAAGGATAATGTCGTAATCGTATAATTTACCGAGATCGACGCCTTCTTCCCCCAAATCGGTCGTGTAGACGTTGAAGCTCTCAGACTTCAACATCAGCTCGATCGACTGCGCGACGGCGCTGTCATCTTCAATCAGCAAAACGCGCATGCCAGTTCCCCATAGTCGCCGCTCCTGGGCGTCAGGTCGGCCGCATTCGCGGCACTCAACAAAACGCCTTTGAACAACTGATTCGGATCCTGACAACAGATGGTTAACAAATCCTGATTCTGGAACGCAAGTCCCCCGGGTGCAATTTTTATCGAATCGCCCTAAGGTCTTGCGTAAGAAGCAGCTTTCGTCACCCAGCTCCGTTCAAGTTCCACTTTAAGAGACGGGCCTAACCGACTCCCGCGACTCAGCCTTCTTCTGAAGGGGAGTCACGCTCAGTCTCAAAGACAGTGACGCAATGATTAATGATGCGGGTAAACACGAAGTTAAGCGCCGTTCAGAAATATGGCGAAACTTAAGGTTTTCACCGTGAAGTCCCGGGATCGCGCATGACGACCCCGGGGATTACGAAGGTGCGCCCCTTAATGAAGGCCCCGCTATGAAGGCGCTTGCCGAACAGATCGGCGATATCGACGGCATCAATATTTACGGCCGTGTGGTCGGCGTGCGCGGCCTGATGGTCGAGGTGGCCGGTCCGATTCACGCGATGTCGGTCGGCGCGCGGCTCGTGATCGAGACCGGCGCCAACCGTTCGATTCCCTGCGAGGTCATCGGCTTCTCCGGCAACAATGCTGTCGTGATGCCGTTCGCCGGCCTCGATGGCGTGCGCCGCGGCTGCAAGGCCGTGATCGCCAACGCCGCCAATCTGGTGCGACCCTCGTCCGCCTGGCTCGGCCGCGTCGTCAATGCGCTCGGCGAGCCGATCGACGGCAAGGGCCCGCTGCCGCAAGGCGCGTCCCCGATGCCGTTCCGCAACACGCCGCCGCCGGCGCATTCGCGCAGGCGAGTAGGCAGCCCGCTCGATCTCGGCGTGCGCGCGATGAACACCTTCCTCACCTGTTGCCGCGGCCAGCGCATGGGCATCTTCGCAGGGTCCGGCGTCGGCAAATCGGTGTTGCTGTCGATGCTGGCGCGCAACGTCGATGCCGCGGTCAGCGTCATCGGGCTGATCGGCGAACGCGGCCGCGAGGTGCAGGAATTCCTGCAGGACGACCTCGGCGAGGAGGGTCTCGCACGCTCCGTCGTCGTGGTCGCGACCTCCGACGAGCCGGCGCTGATGCGCCGCCAGGCGGCGTATCTGACGCTCGCGGTCGCCGAATATTTTCGCGACGAGGGCCAGGACGTTCTCTGCCTGATGGATTCGGTGACGCGCTTTGCCATGGCCCAGCGTGAGATCGGCCTGTCCGCCGGCGAGCCGCCGACCGCGAAGGGCTACACGCCGACCGTCTTCACCGAGCTGCCGAAGCTGCTCGAGCGCGCCGGCCCGGGCCTCGGGGAGGGCGCCATCACCGCGATCTTCACGGTGCTGGTCGACGGCGACGACCACAACGAGCCGATCGCGGACGCCGTGCGCGGTATCCTCGACGGCCACATCGTGATGCAGCGCTCGATCGCCGAGCGCGGCCGCTATCCCGCGATCAACATCCTCAAATCCGTCTCCCGGACCATGCCGAAATCGGCCGATCCGGAATTCTGGCCCGTCATCCAGCGGGCGCGCCAGGTGATGGCGACCTATGCCGACATGGAGGAATTGATCCGGCTCGGCGCCTATCGGGCCGGCTCCAGCCCCGAGGTTGACGAGGCGATCCGCCTGCACGAGCCGCTGGAGGCCTTCCTGCGCCAGCGCAAGGACGAAAATGCATCACTGGCGGACGGCTACCGCCAGTTGGCTCACATCCTCGGTAATTTGGAAACGGAACGCTAACTTTGTCCGGTCATCATCCGATCCCACAGAGTAGCAGAACCGGTCTGGGCCCCCATTGGGCCCGTGGGGTGACCGGTATCGTCCCACGTGCAGCGGGGGGACTTCTGGGGAGTATGAGTCGATGAAGTCACGAGATACCCTCATTCGCCTGAAGAAATTTCAGGTCGACGAGAAGCGCCGCCGGGTCACCCAGATCGAGACCATGATTGCCGATTTCCAGCGGATGTCGGTCGATCTCGAGCGCGAGATCCAGACCGAGCAAGAGCGTGCCGGGATCAACGATCCCTCGCACTTCGCCTACCCGACCTACGCCAAGGCGGCGATCCAGCGCCGCGAGAACCTGACCCGCTCGGCCGACGAGCTCAAGGGCCAGCTCGACGAAGCCAAGGCCGCTTTGGCCGAGGCCTTCGAGGAACTGAAGAAGGTCGAGCTGCTCGACGAGCGCGACCAGGCCCGCGAGCGCGCTGAAGAGAACGCCCGCGAGCAGGCCGACCTCGACAGCATCGGCCTGATGCGCGCCCGCATCGGCGCCGTCGCCTAACGGCACCATCCGCCAGATCATCCTGGAATTTGCCAAACCCGGACCCGCAAGGTCCGGGTTTTCGCTTGCGCTGTCCACAGCGTGGCGCCGCGCCCCTTGGTGGTCGGCTTTGTCGCGCGCTATGGTGGTGCGGTGCCCGGGCTTTCGCGGAACGCGACGGGCCGCGTGTCGGGGGGCTGAATGCTGACGCCAGCAGAGCTGGTCGGGTTGATCGAGGCGGTGGCGAAGGGCGATCAGGCCGCGTTCGAGCGCCTTTACGCCGCCACGCGCGCGAAACTCTTTGGCGTCGTGCTCCGTATCTTGCGCCGACAGGATCTCGCAGAGGAGGTCATTCAGGAGACCTACGTCAAGATCTGGAACAGTGCCGGCCGGTTCGATCCGGCGCTGTCGTCGCCGATCACGTGGATGGCCTCGATTGCGCGCAACCGTGCGATCGACATCGTGCGCAAGAAGTCTGAGGTCTCCATCGAGGAAGAGCCTCAGGCGATGGAGGTCGCGGCCGACAGCCCCGACCCGCTGGCGCGCCGGGAGATGACCGAAGAGCTGAAGCGGCTCTTGGAATGCGTCGGCCGGCTCGAGCCGGACCGTCAGCGGCTCGTGCTTCTTGCCTATTACAACGGCTGGAGCCGCGAGCAATTGGCGGAGAAATTCTCAGCCCCGGTCAACACGGTGAAGACGTGGCTGCGGCGCAGCATGTTGGATATTCGCGAATGCCTCGGACTATGAGGGTGTTCATTGTGAGGGTGGTTCTGGACTGCATGTGATGGCCTATTCGGAGGACCATATCGCGCTCGCCGCGGAATATGCGCTCGGCACGCTCGACGCCGACGAGCGCGCGCAGGTCGAGACCATGATGGCGGTGGACGAGGCGTTCGCCGCGATCGTGCAGGCGTGGTCCTATCGGCTCGGCGTCCTCAACCAGATGGTCGGCTCGGTCGAGCCGCGTCCGATCGTATGGGAGAACATCAGGTCCGAGATCGCGCGCACGGCGCCGGCACAGCAGTCGCCGGCGCTTGCGGAGACTTCGCCGCCGCCTCCGCCTGCACTGGAGCTGCCCGCTTCGGAGAGGGCGGAGCCTGCGATCGAGGCCGCTCAGACCCCGGCGGAGCCGCCTGCCGAAGCCGGGCCGCCGGAAATTCCGCGCCCGGAATCCGACGCGCTTGCCGACGTCGCGCCGCAATTCATTCCGCAAGTCCATGCGCCGGATCTCGCATTGGTCCGCGCGCCGCAGGCGCCGGTCGTCGACGATGGCAACGTGATCCGCCTCGAGGGTCGCGTGAAGCGCTGGCGCTCCATCGCATCCGTCGCCGGCGCGCTCGCCGCGGCGTTGCTCGTGACGCTGTCGCTTCAGATCTTCCTGCCCGATGCGCTGCCGGGCGCCCTGCGTCCCGCACCGCGCATCCAGACCGTGGAAGTGAAGACGCCGGGCGCGCCGCTCACAGCGTCGGCGCAATATGTCGCGCTGTTGCAGGGCCAGGCCGGCGGCCCCGCCTTCATTCTCACCGTCGACGGTGCGACCAAGAACTTCACGGTGCGCAAGGTCGGCGCGACGCCGGAGCCCGGCAAGAGCTTCGAGCTCTGGCTGATCTCCGACAAGCTGCCGCGC
The DNA here is from genome assembly GCF_032144035.1 of Bradyrhizobium sp. WYCCWR 12699. Taxonomy (NCBI): domain Bacteria; kingdom Pseudomonadati; phylum Pseudomonadota; class Alphaproteobacteria; order Hyphomicrobiales; family Nitrobacteraceae; genus Bradyrhizobium; species Bradyrhizobium sp. WYCCWR 12699. Next base: position 1,890,161 of record NZ_JAVTJN010000039.1, on the reverse strand, counting down.
CCGCGCTCGCTCGGCGTGATCGGCTCCAGCGATTTCACCGCGCGTCCGCTGCTCGCCGCCTATGATGCCGAGGTCGTCAACGGCGCGACCTATGCCGTCACCGTCGAGCAATCAGGCGGCTCGCCCGACGGCCGGCCGACCTCCGCCCCGGTGTTCTCGGGCAAGCTGATCGAGACCGTGCCGCCGTCCCAGCCGCAGGCCCCCGCGAAGAAGTAGGTGCCGTAGCCCGGATGGAGCCTACGGAGCGACAAGCGACCAGGTTCGTCCTGTCGCCACGGTCCATCCCGCCGTCGTATCCCGACAACTCCCCCCGAAACGGTCCCTGATTTGAACCTCACGGCAATTTGCGGCGTCAAATCCCCGGAAATTGCAGTCGGCGCCGCCGATCGTGGAGCCGAAAGAGGGGCTGGAAATCAGATGGATGCAGCGAAAACGCCCGGCATCTTCGTTCACCACTACACCGGTCTGCCGCACGGCCCGGCATTCGAGCATTGGCGCGAGCGGGCCTTCGGCGCCTGCGGCCTCGATATCGGGCCGAGCCAGGGCGACAGCATCGATTGCCGGCTTCAGGTCAGCGTGGTCGACAACATCACGCTCGCCATTCCGGAAGGTGCTTCCGCGCAATATTCCCGCACCCAGAGCCACCTCGCCGACGGCAGCGACGACCTCGTCCTGATCGCCGCCCATGCGGGCCTCGTCCGCGTCGGGCAGAACGGCCACACCGTGGAGCTTGCGCCCGCCCAGATGGTGCTCGTCGACATGAGCATCACCGGTACCGTCGGCCACACCATTGAGGACCGCTTCACCACCATCCGCATGCCGCGCCGTGCGCTGCTCGAGATCAATCCGCGTGCCGAGGACAAGCTCTCGCAGCTGCTCGTCGACGGCGCGGTCGCCGAGACCATCTTTCGCTACCACGCGCTCGCCGCCAATCACGCGCCGCATCTCGACGCGGTGGGCCAGCGTCTCACCGCGCAGCACATGGTCGATCTCGTCGGCCTCCTGCTCGGCACCGATGCCGAGCATGCAAGCCTTGCCCGCGGCCGCGGCCATGCGGCAGCGCGCCTCGACCTCATGCGCGCCGACGTGATGGCCGCGCTCGGCCGCAACGATCTCTGCCTGTCCGAGATCGCGACGCGCTCGGGCCTCAGCCCGCGCCAGGCGCAGCGCCTGTTCGAGCAGGCCGGCACCACCTTCACCGAATTCGTGCTGGAGCAGCGCCTCCTGCAGGCCCGCAAGCTGCTCGGCGATCCCCGGGCCAGGGCGCGCAAGATCAGCGACATCGCGCATTCCTCGGGCTTTTCCGATCTCTCCTATTTCAATCGCGCCTTCCGCAAGCGCTTTGGCGCGACGCCGTCGGAATTGCGCGAGGCGTGAGCTCGCGACTTTGTGCAGCGGCGCGGCGGTGGTGCAGTTGGTCGATGCGGGCTAGTGAGCTATATTCGCCCGCGCGGGCGGACCGCGGGATTGCTTTGGAAAGTGTAGTAGGCGGACATGGCGCGTATCGTCGTGCTCGGCGCCGGCTTTGCAGGCCTGTGGGCAGCCATAGGCGCCGCGCGCAAGCGCGACGAGATCGGCGCGAACGGCGTCATCGAGATCCGTCTCGTCGACCGCAGCCCCTATCACAACATCCGCGTCCGCAACTATGAAGCCGATCTCGATGAGGTCGCGCTGCCGCTGGCGCAACTGCTCGATCCGATCGGTATCAGCCACGGTATCGGCGAGGTCGAGGCTATCGACCCGACCCGGCGAAAAATCTCGCTGGTCACGGCCGGCGGCGAGGAGATGCTGCACTACGACCGCCTCGTGCTGGCGCTCGGCAGTGAGGTGATGCGTCCCGACATTCCCGGTCTTGCCGAGCACGCCTTCGACGTCGACACCTATGCCGCGGCGCTCCGCCTCGACGATCATCTCGTTTCGCTCGGCCGCAGCGCGCCCTCGCCGGGGCGTTCGACGGTGGTGGTGGTCGGCGCCGGCTTCACCGGCATCGAGGTTGCGGCTGAGATGCCCGCGAGGCTCGCGCGTGCCGGCATCAGGGGCAGCCGCCGCATCATCCTGGTCGATCCCAATCCAGCGGTCGGCGCCACCATTGGAGTGCATGCGCAACCCGTCATCGAGACGGCCTTGGCCGCGCTGGAGGTCGAGACGCGGCTCGGGGTGCGCGTGGTGTCGGTCGAGGCCGCGGGCATGCACCTGAGCTCGGGCGAGTTCATTCCGGCGCAAACCGTGATCTGGTGCGCCGGAATGCGTGCGAGCCCCCTGGCGGCGAGCTTCCCGCAGGCGCGCGATCACCTCGGGCGTCTCCTCGTCGATCCGTTCATGCGGGTCGCGGATGTCGGCGGCGTGTTCGCGGCCGGCGATGTCGCCTCGAGCGTGGTCGACGGGTTGCATCCGACCGTGATGTCCTGCCAGTTCGCGCGGCCCATGGGCCGCTTCGCCGGTCACAACGTGGTCGCCGATCTCGCCGGCTTGCCGATGCTGCCGCTGCGGATCGACTGGTACGTCACCGTGCTCGATCTCGGCGGCTGGGGCGCGCTCTATACCGAAGGCTGGGATCGCGAGGTGCGCGCCACCGGCGCGGCCGCGAAGGCGACCAAGCACATCATCAACCGCAAGCGCATCTATCCGCCGCTCACCGGGAGCAAGGAAGAGCTGTTTGCGGCGGCCGCGCCGATCGTGCAGGCACCGCCGCCGAGCTATGGCGCGCGGTAGTCTCGCTGCTCCCCTACCAGCCCTTGCGTTGCCCGACGGGCAAAACACGCGAGCCCCAGGTCAACGCACACCGCAAAAAATATTCCACTTTACCGAAATTCGGAAAGCGCGTATCCATCGCGGCAACCCGGCCCAAGGACAAGGGCGTATCGCGATCGTCACGAACGCGGGCCGGGCGGCGGTGGACGCTGATGATACCGGCGCGACCGGCTTTTGCAGGGCGGGCAACCGTGAGCAGAGCCGTCGCGCACACGACCGGTGCCATCAGCGTACGGCAAAATCGTGTGGTCCTGACGCCCGCAGTCTGGCGTCAAGTCTTGTGGTGATGTGCGGGCCCGACCGGGCCACACATCAGCCATCCGCAAGGCGACGGGGCAATAGTGCAACGCTCCCGAGGAGAGCGCGACATAAGCCGTTCCAACCACTGCGCAGGGAAGGCCGGGATGTCTCCGGTTGCCCTGTTCTCCGCTATGCGCAGCACACGCAGTCTGCTTTTGGCATGGCGGTCCACGGGAGCCAACCGGCTCCCGGCCTTCCCTGCGCCCTTGTTCATTCGAGGGCAAGGCAACGAAGCAAAAGCTCGGGCGAGATGAGCCGCGAGAATGCAAAAGTGTGCCTGCGAGCAATGTGTTTTCAAGCCAAATGCAAGTTGGAAAATGCGCTGCTGCGCCTTGCTCCGTCATTGCGAGGAGCCCTTGTCACGAAGCAATCCAGACTGCCGCTGCGGAGAGATTCTGGATTGCTTCCGCCTTCGCCAAGAGGCTCTAGCGGACAAGTCGCTGCGCTCGCCATGACGATGTCGAACCAGGTGGGCCCACACTCCCCGCTCTCGTGCTCCGGACGCAACGCAGCGTCCCTTCGACGATGCGCTGCAGAGCCGGGGCCCATGTGGCAGCGGAACCGTGCAGCTTCCTAGGCCCGGCTCTGCGCAGCAACGCGAAGGGCGTTGCAGCGCGTCCGGGACACGAGAGTGACGCTCACAATGATGGGGGTTAAGAGGTGCGCAACGGAAACGATCGGCACCCCAGACATGAGAAAGCGCCCGTGGGGGGCGGGCGCTTTCTGTAGTCGACTTGGGGTTGGGGTCGTCTACATATCCACGTGGCGACTTTGGGGGGCTGGTAAAGAGCCGCGTGAATTCAAAAAACTCGTCAGATCTCCTTAGCGAACGAGGGACGCGTTCGAGCTGGTGATAGCGACCGGCTTGCCGGCCTTGATGACGCGGGCTGTCTGGGTCAGACCTTCGTCCGAACTCGTGCGGGCCGTGATGCCGAAGCCTGCCACCGCGATCCCTGCGACGAGGGCCACGACCACGACTTTCAAATGGGTCGAGCGATCTGCGCTGTAAATCGAGTGGTTCATGGAAGGCTCCTGCCGCCATCTACCCGAAGTAGTCGCCTGCGTCGTTGGGCAGGTTCATGCTTCCGGTGCCCAACAACCTAGTATTGGGGGGATTCGTTCCCAAGTGGCCATCACAAGAGCGTGACAGGACGTGAAAGATCGCGATCAGGAAAACCCCTTGATCGTGAATTTCGGCAATTATTTCAGAGCTGTAATGTGCCTTTCGGGCGCCTTGTCTGCGTTTGGTCCACAAGGCGCCTGGAACTCAAAAACCATTTGCCTGTGGCCGAAAAACACACGGCTTCTTAAGGCAAATCAGACGCTTCCGACCGTTTTCAACCTCGCCCTGGGGTGGATCTCAGCCTGCGACAGCACCGTGGTCTGGGCCCGGAACCGTTCCACCAGGGACCGCACGAACGGGCGAATTGCCGCGGAGGTGACCAGCACCGGCGCCTCGCCCTCGCGCGCGGCGCGCTCGAAGGCTTCGCGCACGGCGGTCATGAATTCCGACAGTTTCGAGGGCTGCATCGCAAGGCTGCGCTCCTCGCCCTGGCCGATGATGGATTCGGCGAAGGCCTGCTCCCATTTCGCCGACAGCGCGATCAGCGGCAGGTAGCCGGCATAGGAGGTGTTTTGCGCGCAGATCTGGCGGGCGAGGCGGGCGCGGACGTGCTCGACCATGGTCGCGGGATTGCGCGAGAAGGCCAGCGAGTCGGCGATGCCTTCGAGGATGGTCGAGAGGTCGCGGATCGAGATGCGCTCGGCGAGCAAGAGCTGCAGCACGCGCTGGATGCCGGAGACCGTGACCTGGCCGGGGACGATGTCCTTGACCAGCTCGCTCTGCTCCTTCGGCAGCTCCTTGAGCAGCTTTTGCACCTCGCCATAGGACAACAGGTCCGACATGTTGGCCTTGAGCAGCTCGGTGAGATGGGTCGAGAGCACGGTCGCTGCGTCGACCACGGTGTAGCCCTTGAGCGAGGCCTCCTCCTTGAGGCTGGCATCGACCCAGGTCGCGGGCAGGCCGAAGGTCGGCTCGGTGGTGTGGATGCCGGGCACCTGCACCTGGCTGCCGCCGGGGTCCATGACCATGAATTGGTTCGGCCAGATCTTGCCGGTGCCGGCGTCGACCTCCTTGATCTTGATGATGTAGGTGTTGGCCTCGAGCTGGACGTTGTCGAGGATGCGCACCGCCGGCATCACGAAGCCCATCTCGATCGCCAGCGAGCGGCGCAGCGCCTTGATCTGCTCGGTGAGACGGTCGGTGCCGTCGGGACCGTTGACCAGCGGCAGCAGCGCATAGCCGAGCTCGATCTTGAGGTCGTCGATCTTGAGCGCGGCGGAGATCGGCTCCTCGGTCGCGGCAGCGCCGGGTGCGCCGGGCTGGCCGGCCGCAGGCGCGGCCTTGGCGGCTTCTTCGGCCTTGGCGGTGACGCGGTTGCGGTTGCGGGCGTTCCAGGCCAGCGCGCCGGCGCCGGCGCCGAGCGCCAGGAACGGGAGGGTCGGAATGCCCGGCAGCGCCGCCAGCACCAGCATCACCGCGGAGGACATCGCGAGCGCCTGCGGATAGCCGGAGAACTGCTTCATCAGCGCCTTGTCGGCGGCGCCCGAGACGCCGGCCTTGGAGACGAGCAGGCCGGCCGCGGTCGAGACGATCAGCGCCGGCACCTGGGTGACGAGGCCGTCACCGACCGTGAGCAGCGTGTAGCTGCGCCCCGCGTCGGCGAACGACATGCCCTGCTGCGCTACCCCGATGATCATGCCGCCGACGACGTTGATGAAGACGATCAGAAGGCCGGCGATGGCATCGCCCCGGACGAATTTGGAGGCACCGTCCATGGCGCCGAAGAAGCCGCTTTCGTCCTCCAGCTCCTTGCGGCGGTGCTTGGCGACGTTCTCGTCGATCAGTCCGGCGGACAGGTCGGCGTCGATCGCCATCTGCTTGCCGGGCATGGCGTCGAGGTGGAAGCGGGCGGCGACTTCCGCGATACGGCCCGAACCCTTGGTGATGACGACGAAATTGACGATGATCAGGATGGCGAAGACGATGATGCCGATGACGAAATTGCCGCCCATCACGAAGCTGCCGAAGGCCTCGATGACGTGACCGGCGGCCGCCGTGCCCTCGTGCCCGTGCGACAGGATCAGGCGGGTCGAAGCCATGTTGAGCGACAGCCGCAGCATGGTCGAGATCAGCAGCACGGTTGGGAAGGCCGAGAATTCCAGTGGCGTCTGGATGAACAGCGACGTCATCAGGATCAGGATCGAGAGCGTGATCGAGATCGCCAGGAACAGGTCCAGCACGATCGCGGGCAGCGGCAGGATCAGCACCACCAGGATGGTGAGAATGCCGAGCGCCAGCGCGATATCGCCGCGCCTGAGGATGGTGACGATCTCGTTGAGGGAGGGGATGCCAGGTCTTGCGGTGCCTACGCCCTGTCCCGCGGTGACGTCGACCATGGTAGCTGCCTCCCCGCGCGACTGCCGTCCGCGCGCCCCAAACGTCTGCGCGGCGGCCGATGGGCCGCCGTTTCGAAAGTGAGGCACCGCACTGGCGTCCACGGGGTTCCTCCCGTTCTACGCGGCCGACGACACTCGACTTCACTCGGCAATTCTTGCCGGGTGTATGGTTAGCAAAGGGTTAACGCAGGGGCGGAAGAGGAGCGGACTGGGCCGATTTAGCCCGTCATTGCGGGGCGGCTCGCAGAGCCGAACCCGGAATCCATCGGGCGGCGGAGTTGGTCGATGAATGGATTCCGGGCTCGCGCCAAGCGGCGCGCCCCGGAATGACGATGGAAGCTACTTCGCCCTCTCCATCTTGGTCACCGTATACCCCGATGCCGCCTCCTCGGCCTCGAAGGTCACCTTGTCGCCGACCTTGACCTGCTTGAGCATGGCGGGGTCCTTGACGCGATAGACCATGGTCATGGGGTCATCCATGCCGAGGCTCTTGGCCGGCCCGTGCTTGAGTGTGATCTTGCCGGCGCCCTCGTCGATCTTCTTGACCTCGCCGCTGATCGCAGCAGCCCCGGCTGCCAGGGCCGCGGTGGTAACGCCCAGCGTCAGCGCCAGCGCGGCGGTGATATTGATGATGCGGTTCATGGGAGCTCCTTGTCGTTACTTGACGGTGACGTGGCCGACCATGCCGTTGTCGCGGTGGTCGGGAATGAGGCACGAATATTCGAACGTCCCGGGCTTGCTGAATTTCCAGAGGACCTCGGCCGTCTTGCTCGGGGCGAGGCGCACGCCGTTGGGATCGTCGTGCTCCATGTGCGGATGCTTCTTCATCTCCACCGCATGCGCGAGATTCTCCTTAGGCGTGGCGAGCAGGAATTCGTGGTCCTCCTTGCCGACATTGCGCAGCACGAAGCGGATCTGCTCGCCTCGCTTGACCTCGATCCGGGCGGGTGCGTAGTCCATCTCGTTGAGCAGGATCTCGATCGTGCGCGCGGGCTTGTTGGGATCGCCGGGCTCGCCGGCCGAAAAATTCGCATGAGTGTGCTTGTCGTGCGCAAGGGCCGGCGCAGCGGACAGCGCAAGCAGCGCGAGGCCAAGTTTGATCGTCTTCATCGTCATCTCCAGTTGGTGGTTCATCGAAACGCTCACATCTTGTGTTTCATCGGCGCGCTGCCGGGCCGCTGCCGTGGCGGCTCCGCGGCCGGCGTCGCGACCTCGTAGGCGACGGTGCCTTGCGGGAATTTGTACGAGCCGGGATCGCGGTAATCGTCGCGCGCAAGGTCCTCGCGGATCTTCATCACCGTGAACATGCCGCCCATCTCGATCGGGCCGAACTGGCCGGTGCCCGTCATCATCGGCAGCGTGTTGTCGGGTGCGGGCATCTCCATGTTGCCCATCGCCATGCCGGTCGAGCCCATCGCCATGCCGTCGGGCGCAAGCTTGCCGACGGCCTTGGCGAGATCCTTGCGCGACACGCCGATCAGGTTGCGCACGTCGTGCCCCATCGCGTTCATGGTGTGATGCGACTTGTGGCAGTGGAACGCCCAGTCGCCGGGATTGTCGGCGAGCACATCGAACACCCTGACGGCACCGACCGGCACGTCGGTCGTCGTCTCCGGATATTGCGCGCTCTCCGGCACCCAGCCGCCGTCGGTGCAGGTCACCGCGAAGCTGTGGCCGTGCAGATGGATCGGATGGTTGGTCATGCTGAGATTGCCGATGCGCACGCGCACCTTGTCTCCGAGCCGCACGGCCAGGGGATCGATGCCGGGAAACACCCGTGCGTTCCAGGTCCACATGTTGAAGTCGGTCATCTCGTTGACGTGCGGCAGATAGGTGCCGGGGTCGACGCGATAGGTGCTCATCACGAAGACGAAGTCGCGGTCGACGGGCCGGAAGCTGGGGTCGCGCGGATGCACGACGACCATGCCCATCATGCCCATCGCCATCTGCACCATCTCGTCGGAATGCGGGTGGTACATGAAGGTCCCGCTCTTCCTCATCTCGAACTCGTAGACGAAGGTTTTGCCGGGATCGATGTGCGGCTGGTTCAAGCCGCCGACGCCGTCCATGCCGCTCGGGATGATCATGCCGTGCCAGTGCACGGTGGTGTATTCGGGCAAGCGGTTGGTCACGAAGATGCGGACCTTGTCGCCCTCGACCGCCTCGATCGTCGGGCCCGGCGATTGGCCGTTATAGCCCCACAGATTGACCTTCATTCCCTCGGCGAATTCGCGCACCACGGGCTCGGCGACGAGATGGAATTCCTTCCAGTCGCCGTTCATGCGGAACGGCAGCGACCAGCCGTTCAGCGTGACGACGGGGCGATAGTCGGGCCCGCTGATCGGGTGCAGCGGCGGCTGCATCACCACCTTGTCCATGGTTGGGGCTTCCGGAATCGACGCGGCCTGCACGCGGCCTTGAACCGCGGATGCGCCGACCAGCGCGGCAGTCCCCAAAAATCCTCGGCGGGAAAACATCCTGGTCTCCATCTCAGTGGCCGCCGCCATCGGCAGGTGCTGCCGCGGCGATGGTGGTTGGATTGTCGCCGCCGGCGGCCGGCGCACCGCCGCCGTTGACGGCGGTCTGCAAGTCGGCCTGGGCGAGGAAGAATCGTTGCCTGGCGTCGATCGCACCGCGCAGCGACGCCAGGCGCTGCCGCGCCTCGGTGAGCAGCGCGAAGATGTCGACCTGCATGCTGGAGAAGCGCAGCTGCATCTCCTCGGTGATGATCTTGCGCAAGGGGATGATCTCGCGCTGGTAGTGGCTGGCGATGTCGTAGGTCGAGCGATAGACGCGATAGGCATCGCGCGCCTCGGAGCGCACGTTGACGGCGCGCTCGGTGAGGCGGTTGAAGGCGAGATTGTAGGTCTCCGCCGCCTGCCGCACCCGCACCTCGCCGCCGTCGAAGATCGGGATCTGGAACTGGACGTCGAAGCCGCGCTCGCGGAATGGCGCTCCTTCGGGGTCCTGGGTGCGACGGGAGATGCCGGCGAGATCGAGCAGGGTGACGAAACGCGTTGCCTCGGTGAGGTTCAGCGCTTTCGCCAGCGCGTTCAGCTCGAGCCGCGCGATCTGCAGGTCGACGCGATGGCCGACCGCGTCGGCTTCGATTCCAGGCAAGGCCTGCGGCCGGCGCGGCAGCGGCGGCAATTGGTTGGGCAGACGGAAGTCGAGGCCGCCGTCCCACAGCCCCATCAGGCGCGCCAGCCTTTCGCGTGCGCTCGCCGCCGTCTGTCGCGCGGTGGCGAGGTCGGCGGTGGTCTCGGCGTAGAACACCTGCTCGCGGGCCTGGTCCAGCTTGTTGAGGGAGCCGGTCTCGCCGAGCTTGACGGCGAGCTGTGCGGTCGATTCCGCCGTCGCCTTCGCGTCCGTCAGCAGCGCCACCATCTCGTTGCCTGAGACGGCGCGTACATAGGTGCGGCGGACGTCGGCGGCGAGCCGCAGCGTCGCCAAAGCGGCGCGCAATTGGGCCTGGCGGAAGCGTTCGCGGGCAATGTCGGAGCGGAACGGCAGGGTGGCGAGCGCGAGGATGTCACCGACCACCTGGCGCTCGATCTCGCTGGCGCCATTGCCTGTGATGCGCGAGATCGAAAACACCGGGTTGGGCGGCAGGCTCTGTTCGACCAGATCAGTCTCCGCCAAGGCAAGCTCGTTATAGGCGGCCTGCAGCCCCTTGTTGTTGAGCAGCGCGATCTGCACGGCACTGTCGACGCTCAGCGTGCGCGCCAGCAATTGGTGTACGCGCGCGTCGACCGCGCCGGCGCCCTCCGCCGTTCGCACGAAGGCGACGTCCTTGTTGATGGTCTGGCTCGTCAGCTCAGAGACCGCGTTCATCTCGCTGTCGGGCGAGAAGGCGGCGCAGCCGGAGACGCTGAACGCGGTGAGGACAAGCAGGCCTCGCGCAAGATGGCGTGTCATGGCGCGCTCCTACTTGTCTTGCTTCGGCTGCGGCGCCACCGCGTCGTTGCGGCCGCGCCACGGGGCCGGCGCCGCAGGCCGCAGGCCGGTGTAGGGCGAGATGGTCGACCGATAGCCGACAGGCGCGACCTTCGCCGCGGGATCAGCGGGATCGGCGGCCGCGACCTGCGTGGTCGCCGGCATGCAGCCGGACAGCGCCAGCGCGGTTGCGGCCAGCAGCGGCCAATGGAATCGAAAGTGTCGTCCACGCACAGCAGATGATGCGGCGGACTCCGCCCCGGAAAGCGTAAGCATGATTTATCCCTGATCTGAAAGACCACAGGTCCGCGCGCGCAAACGCGCGCAACGGCCCGAAATCGACGCGTCAGATCAGGCGATGGGAGGGCGGTAGTGCAGGGGCGGCACCGCGCTGTGCAGGCTGGCCACGATCTCGGGCGCGCAGGCGGAGACGGGCAGAAGCGGCTTGGCGACGCTGGGAAGATCGGCCGGCAACGCGCTCACGCACATCATCGCGCAGCAGGGCCCGACGGCTCCCTTGCCGCCGTGATGATGCGAAGCAGGTGCATCCTGCGCGGCGGTCTGCTGCTGGGCGTGTGCATGGTCGTGAATCGCGCCGCCATGCGCGTGAGCCGCCGCCATCTGGTGATGCACCGGCATGGCATCCGCCAGCAAGGATTCATCAAGACACGGCGCCGGGCCGCTGCCCCAGGCAAGGCTTGCCGCCGGCGCGAGCACGCAGAACAGATAGGCGAGGGCGATGATCCGCCCCACCCTGATCCGCATCGATCGTGTCAATCGCAGCAACATTCGGCCGACAAAGTGTTCCGCGCGGCAATGTTGCACACGCTGATTGCAAACTAATGGCAAAAGACGCGCTCGCCAAGAGCTTATTACCGCAGTGCACCGCGCATGCCCAATATCGCGCCACGATGCTTGACCATGCGACATTCTGAGGGTCATGGTCCGCCCCGTGCACGCACCAAATCATTCAGGCCAAACACCTGCGTCCTTCACCCCTGACTCCCGTCAGGCCTGGGTGCGTCTCGTCCTTGCGCTTGTGATCGGCTCGATCGGTGCCGTCGGCATGTGGGCGGTCGTGGTCGTGATTCCCGTGGTGCAGGCCGAATTCGGTGCCACGCGCGGCGCGGTGTCGCTGGCCTTCACGCTGATGATGTTCGGCTTCGGGCTCGGCGGCGTGATCGCCGGCAAGATCACCGATAGGTTCGGCATCGTGCTCGCGATGGCGATCAGCATCGCCTTTCTCGGCATCGCCAATGTGCTCGCAGGCTTGTCGACCCAGCTCTGGCAGTTCGTCGCCGCCTATTTCCTGATCGGCCTCGGCACGTCCGCGACCTTCGCGCCGCTGATGGCGGAAGCCTCGCACTGGTTCGAGCGCTATCGCGGCCTTGCCGTGACCATCGTCGCCAGCGGCAATTATGTCGCCGGGACGATGTGGCCGCCGATCGTGAGCTGGGGGACGGAAACGATCGGCTGGCGCTACACCCATATCGGCATCGGCATCGTCTGCGCCAGCACGATGGCGCTGCTGGTCCTTGTCCTGCGCGCGCAGATGGGCGACGACCATATCCGAGATCACGCCAATGCGCCGCCGCCCCGTGTCGATCTCAAGCTCTCGACCAACACGCTGACCGTTCTGCTCTCGATCGCCAGCATCTCCTGCTGCGTCGCCATGGCGATGCCACAGGTGCATATCGTCGCCTATTGCGGCGATCTCGGCTACGGCGTGGCGCGCGGTGCTGAGATGCTGTCCTTGATGATGGCTTGCGGCATCATCAGCCGGATCGGCTCCGGCTATCTCGCCGACAAGATCGGCGGCATCCGCACGCTGCTGGTCGGATCGCTGGCGCAGGGCTTCGCGCTGGTGTTCTATCTGTTCTTCGACAGCCTCACCTCGCTCTATCTCATCTCCGCGATGTTCGGCCTGTTCCAGGGCGGCATCGTGCCGAGCTATGCCATCATCGTGCGCGAGGCGATGCCGGCGAGCGAGGCGGCGACGCGCGTCGGCATCGTGATCTTCGCCTCCGTGTTCGGCATGTCCTTCGGCGGCTGGGTGTCGGGCGTGATCTTCGATGCCACCGGCTCGTATGCCGCGGCGTTCACCAACGGCGTGGCCTGGAACGCGCTGAACATCGCCATCGTCGTGCTGCTCTTGATCCGCTCACGGATGGGCTCGGTCAGGACCGGTCCGGGTTTCGCGACCTAGACCGCCTGTCCCGCCTTCAGCAGCGAACAGCCGGTGATCTTGTAGCTGCCGTCCGGCTGTTGCTCGAGCGTGTACAGCGCGATCCAGGCTTCGCCATTGGCGTCGATGATATGAACGCGCTGCGCGATCCAGCCGCCCTCGATCTTGCTCTCGCCGAACTCGAAGCTCTTGTGCCGGTAGATCGGCGCGTAGCCGCTTCGCACCATCGACATGAAGACGTCGGGCGCGGAGAAAATCTCCTTGATCGCCGGTGCGGCATGGGAATAGGCCGCGGCCGCATCGTCACGCGCAAGAGCCTGCTCCTGGGCCCGGATGACGCCCTGTGCAGCGGCGACATCGTCGGCGAGGGCTGCGGTGGAGCCGAAGACAAGGCTGATGGCGACGAGCAAGGCGGCAATGCGCATGACAGGCTCCGCGTTGAAATCCCGGCGATGCTGATCCTAGCATGACCTCAGGGAAATACGGCGGCGCTATCGCTTGGGTTTCACTGCGGGTTTGGCGGGCCTGGCGGCGCGCGCCTTGCTGAGCCCTGTCTTGGCCTTGCCCGCCGGCTGCACCCTCAGGCCGTCGACGAACACGTCGAGGAGCCGCAGTGCGGTTGACTGCCAGCCCGGCTGGTCGTGGATGTAGCACATGCCGAAGAACGCGCGCAGCAGGTCCTCGGGACCGATGTCGGCGCGCAACTCGCCGGCCGAAACTGCGCGGTCGAGCAGCGAGCCGGTCGCCTTGGTCAGGCGATCGAACGAGAAGGCGTGCAGTTCGGACCCGCTTTGTACCGCAAGCGCCAGGGCTGCCACCATCCCCTTTTTGGTGGCGACGAATTCGACACCTGAGCGCAGCCAGCGGCGAAGCGCGTCGACCGGGTCCTTGGCGGTTCGCAAATGTTCGGCGAACTCACTGAGCTGTTCGACCTCGCGCCGGTACACCGCCTCGAACAGATCCTCGCGCGTCGGAAAATGCCGATAGAGCGTGCCGATGCCGACGCCGGCGCGTTTGGCGACGGCTTCCAGGCTGGCCTCCGGGCCGCCGGCATTGAACACGTGCTTGGCCGCCTCTAACACGCGCTCGCGATTGCGCACGGCGTCGGCACGGGGCTTTCGAATGGGGTCGGTGTGGTCGTCCATGCGGCCAATGTAGATCACGAATTGGTTAGATTGAACCCTTGTCGGACCCCCGCAGGGCTGCATCGCGTTGTCGGCGCACGGGCTTTTGACGAATTCCAAATATTTTCCGGCGGCCCTTGTTAAGCGGAGGGTGCCTCCGTATCTTCGTCCTGATGTTGGCCGGCTTCCGCCTGGCTGGCGCATATCGACAGCGGCCACGGCGGTGGCGCGCTGCGCGATGACTCATGTCCAAATCTGATCGGAGCCTTGTATGAACCACTCCATCAGCCTCACCGTGAACGGTGCGCGGCGCGACTTCGTCCTCGACGATCCGCGCGTCACGCTGCTCGATCTCCTGCGTGAGCGCCTCCATCTCACCGGAACCAAGAAGGGATGCGACCGCGGCCAGTGCGGCGCCTGCACCATTCTGGTCGACGGCAAGCGCATCAACTCCTGCCTCGCGCTCGCCATCAGCCATGACGGCGCCGACATCCTCACCATCGAAGGCGTCGCACGTGGCGACCAGCTGCACCCGGTGCAGGCCGCCTTCATCGCCCATGACGGCTTTCAATGCGGCTTCTGCACGCCCGGCCAGATCATGAGCGCGATCGGCATGATGCAGGAAGCGCAGGCCGGCAACGACCCCGAGCGCATCCGCGAATGCATGAGCGGCAACCTCTGCCGCTGCGGCGCCTATGCGGGCATCGTCGATGCCGTGCTCGACGCGCAAGGACAAATGGACGAAACCAACCAGAGGCGTTCGGCATGAAACCGTTCGATTATGTCAGGCCCGCCACGGTTGCTGAGGCCGTCGCCGCCGCGTCCCGGCCGGGCGCGGTCTATCTCGCCGCCGGCACCAATCTGCTCGATCTGATGAAGGGCAATATCAGCCGGCCGGATCGCCTCGTCGACGTCACCCATCTCGACGGGCTCGATGCCATCGAGACTCTCGCCGACGGTAGCTTGCGCATCGGCGCGCTGGTGAGCAATGCCGATCTCGCGCATGACCCGGCCTTTGCAAGGACTTATCCCGCCGTCGCCGAGGCGCTGCTCTCCGGTGCGTCCGCGCAATTGCGCAATGCCGCGACGGTCGGCGGCAATCTGCTGCAGCGGACGCGCTGTGCATATTTCTACGACACCGCCAGCCGCTGCAACAAGCGCGAGGCCGGCAGCGGGTGCGACGCCCGCGAGGGCGAGAACCGCGGCCACGCCGTGCTCGGCTGGAGCGAGAGCTGCATCGCCACGCACCCCTCGGATTTCTGCGTGCCGCTGGTCGCGCTCGAGGCCATCGTCGTGATCGAGGGCAAAGGCGGCCGGCGTGAGATCGCGCTCGAGGAGCTGCATCGTTTGCCCGGCGACGCGCCCGCGCGCGAATCCGTGCTCGAGCCCGGCGACCTCATCGTCGCGGTGCGCCTGCCGCCGGCGGCGCGCGGCTTTGCGGCACATGCGCGCTACCTCAAGGTCCGCGAACGCACTTCCTATGCTTTTGCAGTCGTTTCGGCGGCTGCGGCATTGCGGATCGAGAACGGCAAGATCGCGGAGGCGCGGCTTGCGCTCGGCGGGGTTGCCGCAAAGCCCTGGCGCGCCCGCGCCGCGGAAGATGTGCTCAAGGGCGTCGCGCCGACGGCGGATGCCTTTCAGGAAGCTGCCTGGCGCGCGCTCACCGATGCAAAACCGTCCGGCGACAACGCCTTCAAGATCGAGCTCGCGCGCCGCATCGTCGTGCGCGCGCTGCGACTTGCCGCCGCGGGCACGCCCGCGCGCCTGCCGGCGCTGCCGGCCTCTCCCTTTGCCTCGACCTCCGGAGCCATCCATGCCTGAGCTCAATCTCACCAGCGCCCCTGCCCATCTGCGGCACGGCTCGAACGTCGGCCAGCCGCTGACCCGCCGTGACGGCGTCCTCAAGGTCACGGGACAGGCGACCTATGCCGCCGACAATCACCCGCCCGGCATGCTGTACGCGGTGATCGCCGTCTCCAGCATCGCGCGCGGCCGCGTGACCTTCCTCGATGTCGCCGCCGCCAAGCGGCATCCCGGCGTCGTCGATGTCATGACGCCGGACCACAAGCCACAGCTCGCGATCGATCCGGAGATCAAGACCAACCCGTTCGTGTTCCGGATGGAAGCGTTGCACAGCAACGAAGTCCGCTACGCGAACCAGCCCATCGCGGTCGTCATCGCGGAAACGCTGGAAGCGGCGACGGAAGGCGCGGTGCTGCTGGCGCCGCGCTACGAGATGTTGCCGCCGCTGATCGGGCTCGACGCCGGCAAGAGTTTCGTGCCGCCCGTCGTCGGCGTCGGCAACCCCACCGAGAACCACCGCGGCGATGTCGAGGCGGGCCTTGCCTCGGCGGAGAAACAGATCGATGCGACTTACGAGACGCCGCCGCAATATCATAACGCGATGGAGCCGCATGGGATCGTGGTTCAATGGGACGGCGACAGGCTCTCCGTGGACATGCCGACCCAGGGCCTGATGTTGTCGCTCGCCCGTATTGCCGAACTGTTCGGCATCGCGCACGACAAGATCCACATTCGCAGTCCTTTCCTCGGCGGCGGCTTCGGCTCGAAGGGGTTGATGGGCGGTCCGCCGGTGCTCGGCATCATGGCGGCCAAGCTCGTCGGCAGGCCCATCAAGCTGGTGCTGCGCCGCGAGCAGATGTACGGCCCGGTCGGCCATCGCGCGCCGACGCGCCAACGCCTGCGCCTCGGCGCCGATGGCGAGGGGCGCCTGACCGCGCTCGATCACCGTGCGCGCACCGTGTCGAGCACGTTCGACGATTTCTACGAGCCCGCGGCCGATGCCTCGCACACGCTCTATGCGGCGCCGGCCATCCGCACCTCGCATGACGCCGTGCGCGTCAACACGGGAACACCGCTGTTCATGCGCGCGCCCGGCGAGGCGACAGGCTCGATCGCGCTGGAGAGTGCGATCGACGAAATGGCCTGGGCCTGCGGCATGGATCCGCTCGCCTTCCGCCTGAAGAACTACGCCGAGGTCGAGCCGATCAGCGGCAAGCCGTTTTCGTCGAAGGCGTTGCTGGCCTGCTACGAGCAGGGCGCGGCGCGCTTCGGCTGGGCCAAGCGGTCGCTGCAGCCGCGGCAGATGCGCGACGATGCCGGGCTTCTGGTCGGCTGGGGCATGGGCACCGCGACCTTCCCGGCGCTGATGTTCCAGGCCGAAGCCCGCGCGGCGATCCGGCGCGACGGGTCAGGCGTGATGGAGATCGGCGCGCACGACATGGGGCAGGGCGCCTGGACCGCGCTGGCTCAGATCGCAGCCGACGAGCTCGGGCTCGATATCGATCGCGTCGAGTTCAAGGCGGGGACGTCCGATCTGCCCGATGCCGGCATCGCCGGCGGCTCGGCGCACACGGCGACGGCGGGCGCGGCAATCCACAGTGCGGGCGCGGCCGTGATCGCAAAGCTCGCCGATCTCGCCACCGGCGATGAGCGCTCACCGCTGTTCGGGGCCGGCAATGCCGGCGTGATCGCGCGCGACGGCCGGTTGATCCGGCGTGATGACGAGCGTCGCAGCGAGAGCTACGCCGAAATCCTCGCGCGTGCCGGCGTCACCGAAGTCGAGGCGCGCGGCACCGGCGCACCGAACCCGGCGGCGATGGAGGAGTATGCGATGCATGCCCACGGCGCGGTATTCGCGGAGGTGAAGGTCGATCCAGAGCTCGGTCAGGTCCGCGTCAGCCGCATGGTCGGCGCCTTTGCCGCGGGGCGGATCGTCAATCCGAGGATGGTGCAGAGCCAGCTGTTCGGCGGCATGATCTGGGGCCTGTCCTTCGCGCTGCACGAAGAGGCAATTACGGATCGCCGGACCGGCCGCATCATGAACGCCAATCTCGGCGAGTACCACGTCCCCGTGAACGCCGACGTGCCGCCGCTCGACGTCATCACGGTCGAGGAGCACGATCCGCATGTGAATGCGCTCGGCATCAAGGGCGTCGGCGAGATCGGCATCACCGGCAGCGCCGGCGCCGTCGCCAATGCCGTCTGGCATGCGACCGGCGTGCGGGTTCGCAAGTTTCCGATCCGGATCGAGGAATTGCTGACGTCGTCTTGAAGGGCTGAAGTTTGATCGTCGCGACGACGGAGGTGCGCTCCCTCTCCCGCTTGCGGGAGAGGGTTGGGGAGAGGTGTATCCGCATTGGGATCCCCTAGAAAGCCCTCACCCGCGCCTTTGGCGCGACCTCTCCCGTAAGCGGGAGAGGTGGACGACCCGCGGCACCGATTCAGCCAAAAACCATCCGGTTCAGCGGATCGAGCCGGAGAAGTTGTCGATGTCGGCTGAGGGCCGCGCCGGAAACAGCCGTGCCGTCGAGGAGTTGTCGAGCCGTCGCTTGCACTTCGCCTCGTCGTCCTCATCCTTGCCGCTGCGCTTCTTCGCAAAAGCATCGTCGAGGCGGTTGACGATCAGCATGGCGTGGTCGCGCTCCAGCGTGTTAGGATTCTTGCGCTGTTCGTCGGCGCGGAACGTGGCGCCGGCCATCTTGCCGGTCATGTCGTAGTCGCAGCCGGCCTTCCAGTCGCCCTGCTCCCATTTCCAGCCATGCGCGGTCAGCCGGCCGTCCTTGCCGACGGTGATCTCGAGTATCGCGTTGTAGGCAAGCCAGATGCCGGCGAGGCCTGCGCGCTTGTCGTCAAAACCTTCCAGCAGCGCGATCCGCTCACGCTGAAGGGCTCCGACATGATCGCGCGCGCTGGCCGTGAAGTGCATCTCCGAGGTCCGCTTCTCCCAGGCCGGATGGAGAAATTCGGGGAATTCCCCCGTCTGCGTGCGGACCCAGTTGCGCTGGTCCTCCATCAAGGCGCGCCGTGTCGCATCGTCGAGCCGCGGCAGCAGCGCCTTCCAGGCGCGGTTCAAGCGTTGATCGTTCTCGGCGAGATCGGGGTCGGCGCAGATTTCCTCGTCCGTCGCCGTCTCCGGACGCGTGCAGTCGAAGGTCGGCGCGACGAAGGAGGTCTCGACCTTGTCGGCCATATCGGCGCTGCCGCTCGCGAAATAAGTGCCGGTGATCTGCGAGGGATCATCGCATTCGTCACGATCCCCGATCGTATCGTCGCCATCGGTCATGACGACACGCAGGGTTTCGCCCTGGCGACGGAGCTTGATCGTCGGCAGTTTTGCCGGCCTGGCATGCTCCTGGCTTGCGGGTGATGCGGTCTTCGCTGGGCCGGCATCCGGCGGTGGGATCGTCCCGCTCAGCCAGCTGCCGGCCTTGGTCACCGTCGCGCTCAGCTTGCATTGCCGATGCTTGTCACTGCCGTAATAGGCGCTCATGTCGACCGCAATGCGCCGCGCGCCGTTCGCATCCGGTGAGATGGTGAGGTTTCCAAATGCATTGCCCCATTTGCCGGAGAGCCCGTTGCGGCCGAAGCCGCCGGCGATCTCGTCGAGCGCTCCCTTGCGCCGGCGCAGCGTTGCGACGAAGTTGTCGCTGAGCTCGGCCTCATCGACCTCCTGCACGGTCTCGGCGGCCTGCGCGATCATCTCGTTGAACCAGGCCTCGTCGCGCTTGAGGAGCGGCCGGATGTTTGCGGGCGCTTTAGCGAGCGCCGTGTCGAACGATTCGTCGATCGCGGCGACGCGCTTGTCGTAGCCCTTTTCCTTGCAAATGGCTGGCTTGATCCCGGTACCGTTGCCGTTGGTCTCGCCGCATAGCGTGATCGCGGTCGGCGCGCTGCTGGCGGCGCGGAGGTAATCGTCCATGGCGTGGCAGGTGAGGGGAGCGAGCATAACCGTCGCGGTGACGAGCGCGAGGCGAAAGGGGACGAACATTGACGGCCCTTGGCTGGAGCGGAATCGTGCCTGCCCGTTGGTCGTCCGCGGCGTCACTGAGGTTCAGAAAAGGCCGTCGTGCCGGCAGAGTCAGTTCAGCTTCCTGCGAAGCGCCTTCACCGCTTCTTTCTGCAGCTCGATGTACTCGGCGATCGCCTTGCGCAGCTCGCGCGAGTGGAGCTTGTCGGCATCACGCAGAGGTACGCTGGGCACGGCTTCAGCTTGGGCATTGGCTGGGGTGGTCTTCATGCGCGAGCTCCGTCTACGAAGCGGCCCCGGAGAACCTAGGAGTCCGGGGCCATAACCTCAGCACCTCAAAGCCAGGCTGCTCGGCTACGTTTCGCAATATATCGCGCCTGGGCGTTGCGGAAATTGAGATGGCTCAAGCTCCGTAATTTATCGGTGTCTGCGCAGGACATGCGATGGGCGGCCGGTCGCATCAGAACGTCGGTGGCGTGCAGGCTGAGATCACCTCGCAGGGCTTGCCGCCGACGCAGCGGAAGCGGTGCGGGCGGCGGCTCTCGAAATAATAGGCATCGCCGGGGTTGAGGATGCGGCGCTCGTCCTCAACGGTGACTTCGAGCTTGCCCGAGATCACGATACCGCCTTCCTCACCGTCATGGACGAGGTGGACGCGGCCGGTGTCGCTGCCGGGCTCATAGCGCTCCTTCAGGATCTGCAGGCTGCGGCCGAACAGATTGTCGCCGACCTGCCGATAGGAGATCGGCTTCTTGCCGACCTCGGTCAGTTCCTCGGCGCGGTAGAAAATCTTGCGTCGTGACTCCGGTTCAAGCGCGAAGAATTCGGCGAGCCCCATCGGGATGCCGTCGAGGATGCGCTTGAGGGCGCCCACCGACGGGTTCATCTGGTTGGACTCGATCAGCGAGATCGTCGAATTGGTGACGCCGGCGCGCTTGGCCAGCTCGCGCTGTGACAGCTTGTGGCGCGCCCGGATGAATCGCAGCCGTCCACCGATGTCGACGCTCATGCCCAAGTCCCGTGTTGCAGGTGTTGCGGATCGGGCAAATATGGACCGGCGGCCCCAGTTAAATCAATGGGTTGCGGCAGGGTAGAAAAGGACTTGTTGCGCATTCCAAGCCGTGCCTCTGCTATGGGGTCAGCAAAGGAGCGCGGCCGTGACCCTTCATCAGATTCCGAACACTATCAAGACCGACTCGTTCTGGATGCCGTTCACGGCCAACCGGCAGTTCAAGAAGGCGCCGCGCCTGTTCTCCTCGGCCGAGGGCATGCACTACACCACTGTCGACGGCCGCCAGGTGATCGACGGCTCGGCCGGCCTCTGGTGCGTCAATGCCGGCCACGGCCGCAAGCAGATTGCCGCCGCCGTCGAGCGCCAGCTGATGACGCTGGACTTCGCGCCGTCGTTCCAGATGGGCCACCCGCTGGCGTTCGACTTCGCCGAGCGGCTCGCCGAGATCGCGCCTGATGGCCTCGATCGCATCTTCTTCACCAATTCCGGCTCTGAGTCGGTCGACACTGCGCTGAAGATCGCGCTGGCCTATCACCGCGCCAACGGCCAGGCGAGCCGCACCCGCCTGATCGGCCGCGAGCGCGGCTATCATGGCGTCGGCTTCGGCGGCACCTCGGTCGGCGGCATGGTCGCCAACCGCCGCGCCTTCACCACCTTGCTGCCGGG
This sequence comes from Bradyrhizobium sp. WYCCWR 12699, assembly GCF_032144035.1. NCBI lineage: Bacteria > Pseudomonadati > Pseudomonadota > Alphaproteobacteria > Hyphomicrobiales > Nitrobacteraceae > Bradyrhizobium > Bradyrhizobium sp. WYCCWR 12699. The sequence continues at coordinate 1,868,958 of NZ_JAVTJN010000039.1, read as the reverse complement.
CGTCGACCACATCCGCCACACCCATGATCTCAGCCGCAACGCCTTCGCCAAGGATCAGCCGGAATATGGCGCCGAGCTCGCCGACGATCTCGAGCGTCTGGTTGGCCTGCACGGCGCCGAGACGATCGCCGCCGTCATCGTCGAGCCGGTGCCGGGCTCGACCGCGGTGCTGCCGCCGCCGAAGGGCTATCTGCAGCGCCTGCGCGAGATCTGCGACAAGCACGGCATCCTCCTGATCTTCGACGAGGTCATCACCGGCTTTGGCCGTCTCGGCACGCCGTTCGCCGCCCAGTTCTTCGGCGTCACGCCTGACCTGATGACGACGGCCAAGGGCATCACCAACGGCACCATTCCCTGCGGCGCGGTGTTTGCGAGCCGCAAGGTGCATGACGGCATGATGGTCGGCCCCGAGAACCAGATGGAGCTGTTCCACGGCTACACCTATTCGGCGCATCCGACCGCCTGCGCCGCGGGCATCGCGACGCTCGACATCTACAAGGACGAAGGCCTGCTGACGCGCGGTGCCTCGATCGCCGAATATTGGCGCGATGCGCTGCATTCGCTGAAAGGTCTGCCGAACGTCGTCGACATCCGCAATTGCGGCCTGATGGGCGCGGTCGAGCTGGCGCCGCGCGAGGGTGTTGTCGGCGCGCGCGGCTATGACGTGATGGTCGACTGCTTCAACACCGGCCTTTACCTGCGCATGAGCGGCGACTCCTTCGCGATGTCGCCCCCGCTCATCGTCGAGAAGAGCCACATCGACCAGATGGTCTCGATCCTCGGCGACGCCATCAAGAAGGTGGCCTGATAATTGCTCTCGCCGTTGCGAGTTCGTGTCCTTGCAGCGGCGAGCGTGATGCCGCGGGAGTTTGACGAAGCGTGAAAGTCCTGATCCTCGGCAGCGGTGTCATCGGTGTCACCTCTGCCTACTACCTCGCCCGTGCCGGTCACGAGGTGACGGTCGTCGACCGTCAGCCCGAGCCGGCGCTGGAAACCTCCTTTGCCAATGCCGGCGAAGTCTCGCCCGGCTATTCTTCGCCCTGGGCCGGCCCCGGCGTGCCGGTGAAGGCCGTCAAGTGGCTCCTGATGAAGCACGGCCCGCTGGTGGTCCGGCCGAAGCTCGATCCCGTCATGTGGGTCTGGCTGCTCAAGATGCTGCGCAACTGCACCAGTGCGCGCTACGCGGTCAACAAGAGCCGGATGATTCCGATCGCGGAATACAGCCGCGATTCCTTGCGCGATCTGCGCCGCGACATCGGCATCCAGTATGACGAGCGCTCGCAGGGCACGCTGCAGCTGTTCCGCTACCAGGCGCAGTTCGACGGCACGGCCGAGGACATCGCCGTGCTCAAGCAATATGGCGTGCCCTTCGAAGTGCTGAGCCGCGAGGGCTGCATCGCGGTCGAGCCGGCGCTATCAGGCGTGAAGGAGAAGTTCGTCGGCGGCCTTCGCCTGCCGCAGGACGAGACCGGCGATTGCCACATGTTCACGCAGGCGCTGGCCAAGCATGCCCAGGCGCTCGGCGTGCGCTTCATGTTCAACACCTCGATCGACCGCATCGTCACGGACGGTGCGCGCGTCAGCGGCGTCGTGACCAGCGCCGGCACGTTGCAGGCTGACGCTTACGTGCTCGCGCTCGGCAGCTGGTCGTCGCGGCTCGCAGCGCCGCTCGGCATTTCGCTGCCGGTCTATCCGGTGAAGGGCTATTCGATCACGGTGCCGATCAAGGACGCCTCCGGCGCGCCGGAATCGACCGTGATGGACGAGAGCTACAAGGTCGCGATCACCCGTCTCGGCGATCGCATCCGCGTCGGCGGCACCGCGGAAATCTCCGGCTATTCGGACAAGCTCTACGATGCGCGCCGCGCCACGCTGGATCATTCGCTGACCGATCTGTTCCCGCGCGGCGGCGATCTCGCCAAGGCGACGTTCTGGAGCGGCCTGCGTCCGATGACCCCGGACGGCCCGCCCGTGATCGGCCCGACGCAATATGCCAACCTGCATCTCAACACCGGCCACGGCACGCTCGGGTGGACCATGTCCTGCGGCTCGGGCCGCGTGCTCGCGGATTTGCTGTCGGGCAAGAAGCCGGACATCGATGTCAGTGCGTTGACGGTGGACCGGTATAATCACCGGTTTGGATGATTGACGCTGTCATTCCGGGTTCGATGCTGCGCATCGCCTCGGAATGACGATCAGCTCCCGCCCGTCACGCAATTCACCCAGAGCACCACCGCCTTCGCATCCTGCGCCGGATTGGAAAACCGGTGCGGCCGGCGGCTGGCAAAGCGAAAGCTGTCGCCTGTCTTCAGCGACCAGGTCTCGCTGTCCACCGTCAGCATCATCTCGCCTTCGAGCACGAGGCCGGCCTCTTCGCCGTCATGAGTGTAGAGCTCGTCGCCGGTGGAGCCGCCGGGCTCCAGATGGACCAGGAACAGGTTGAGCTTGTTGTCGGCGCTCGCCGGGCTCAGCAGCTGCTTCGACACGCCGGTGCGCCACAGCTTCAGCTCCGGACGCTGCAAACCACGCGTCACGACTTGATCCGAGGCGCCGTCGGCGCTCGGGCTGGCGCCGAACAATGCGGCGATGCCGACGCCGAGCACGTCGGCGAGTGTGGCCAGCACACGCAGCGAGGGTGACGACAACCCGCGCTCGATCTGGCTGAGAAAGCCGATCGACAGTGAGGTGCGCGCCGCGATCGTCTCCAGCGAGAATCGCCTGATGCGCCGGAGATCACGGATGCGGCGGCCGACCGCGACGTCCATTGCAGGCTCCGCCGCTTTGGTCACGGCCTTGGTCGTCGCCCGCTTCGCCGGCTTTGCGGCGGCCGGTTTGCGCATTCTTTTGCCACCGCTCACGTCAAACCGCTTCCTTCATGTGCATGAAAACCGCTTGCATCGTCCGCGAAAGTGTGACCACATTTTCATATTGGTGAAAATAGGCTGAAACGGCGCGGCCCGCAACGTCTGATCACGACTTGCCCGGAGCGCCGTCATCGGCCGAGCCCAACAGGGGGATGCGATGAAGCGTTTTGGTCTGGCCGCGGTCGCGGCACTCGCAATTGCAGCCGCAGCGCCCGCGTCGGCGCAGCAGGTGCTGAAGGTCGGCTCGACCCCGACGGGCATCCCCTTCACCTTCCTCGACACCAAGACCAACACCATCCAGGGCATCATGGTCGATCTTATCACCGAGGTCGGCAAGGATGCCGGCTTCAACGTGCAGATCGAGCCGATGCAGTTCTCGGCCCTGATCCCCTCGCTGACCTCGAGCAAGATCGACATCATCGCCGCTGCGATGTTCATCACGCCGCCGCGCAAGGAGGTCGTCGACTTCTCCGACCCGATCTACACCTATGGCGAGGGCCTGGTGGTACCGAAGGGCGACACCAAAGCCTATGCCACGCAGGACGATCTGAAGGGTGAAACCGTCGGCGCCCAGGTCGGCACCGCCTTCGTCGACGCACTGAAGAAGACCGGCCTGTTCGCAGACGTGAAGGCCTACGACACCATTCCGGACATCCTGCGCGACGTGAACACCGGCCGCCTCAAGGCCGGCTACGCCGACTATCCAATCCTCGCCTACAATCTGAAGCAGGGCGGCTTCCCCGAGGTGCGTCTCGTCGAGGGCTATAAGCCAGTTACCGTCGGCTCGGTCGGGATCGGCGTGCGCAAGGGCGAGACCGCGCTGCTCGGCAAGATCAATGCCTCGCTCACGAAGCTGAAGGCCAACGGCACCATCGCCAAGATCCTGGATAAATGGGGCCTGAAGGCACAGGGCTAGTTGGATCGATGAAGGCTGTTCGATGAAGGGTTTCTGGCACGACGCCGCCGAGTTCTTCCCGATCCTGATGAACGGCGTCGCGCTGACGATCATCGTCACGATCGGCTCGCTGCTGCTCTCGACGGTGCTCGGCCTGATCTGGGCGATGATGCGGGTCTCCGGCATCAAGGCGCTGTCGATGCTCAGCGCCAGCCTGATCAATGTGATCCGAGGCATTCCGATCATCGTGCTCTTGTTCTACCTCTACTTCGTGATGCCCGATCTCGGCGTCACGCTCAGTGCTTTGCAGGCCGCGATCCTCGGGCTCGGCATCGCCTATTCGGCCTACCAGGCTGAAAACTTCCGCGCCGGCATCGAGGCGATCGACAAGGGCCAGATCGAGGCGGCGCAGTCGATCGGCATGGGCTGGTGGCTGACCATGCGCCGCGTGGTGCTGCCGCAGGCCGTGCGCATCGTGCTGCCGCCCTACGGCAACGTCATGATCATGATGCTGAAGGATTCCTCGCAAGCCTCGACCATCACGGTGGCCGAGCTCGCGCTGCAGGGCAAGCTGATCGCGTCCTCGACCTTCAAGAACACCAACGTGTTCACGATGGTCGCGCTGATGTATCTCACAATGAGCATTCCGCTGATCCTGCTGGTCCGTCACTTCGAGAAGCGGGCCGGCAAGAAATGATCGAGCTGAACGATGTCCACAAGAGCTTTGGCCAGAACGAGGTGCTCAAGGGCATCACGGCCTCCGTGCAGAAGGGCGAGGTCGTCTGCATCGTCGGTCCTTCCGGCTCGGGCAAATCCACCATCCTGCGCTGTATCAACGGGCTGGAAAGCTACGACCGCGGCGAGATCAGCGTCGAGGGCCTCAAGGTCGATCGTGACGCGCCGTCGATCGTGAACATCCGCACCCAGGTCTCGATGGTGTTCCAGCGCTTCAACCTGTTCCCGCATCGCACCGCGCTGGAGAACGTGATCGAAGGGCCGCTCTATGTGAAGAGGGAGCCGCGTGCGCAGGCGGTGGAGCGCGGCCGCGCGCTGCTCGCCCAGGTCGGGCTCGCCGAGAAGGCCGACGCACACCCGCCGCAGCTGTCCGGCGGCCAGCAGCAGCGCGTCGCGATCGCGCGGGCGCTGGCGATGCAGCCCAAGGCGATCCTGTTCGACGAGCCGACCTCGGCGCTCGATCCCGAACTCGTCGGCGATGTGCTCGGCGTGATGCGCAAGCTCGCCGACGACGGCATGACGATGGTCGTCGTCACCCACGAGATGGGCTTTGCCCGCGACGTCGCCGATCGCGTGCTGTTCATCGACGGCGGCGTCATCGTCGAGCAAGGGGCAGCCAAGACCGTCCTCAATCAACCCCAGCATCCCCGGACGCAGGACTTCCTGCGTCGCGTGCTGCATCCGCTCTGACCGGTCTTCGCCATGACGCGCCTGCCGCTGCCGCCCTCGCTCTACGCCGACACCGCCGTCGCGCCGGTTGCCACGCCGCCGCTCGATACGGACAAGACCGTCCCGGTTGCGATCGTCGGTGGCGGCTATACCGGCCTTTCCACCGCGCTGCATCTGGCGGAGCAGGGCGTCGACGCCCTGGTGCTGGAGGCGCAGGAGCCCGGCTGGGGCGCCTCCGGCAACAATGGCGGCCACACCAATCCCGGCTTGAAGCACGACCCCGACCAGATCGAGGCGGACTTCGGTGCCGAACTCGGCCGCCGCATGATCGCGTTCTCCTACGGCACCACGAACTTCACCCACGACCTGATCCGCCGCTACCAGATTCCGTGCGAGGCGCGGCAGAACGGCACGCTGCGTGCGGCCTACAATGAGGCCAGCGCCGCCGCGATCGAGAAGACCGCGCAGCAATGCATCCGCCGCGGCATGCCGGTGTCGTACCTGAACCGCGAGCAGCTCCGCGAGATGACCGGCACCGACCGCTACATCGGGGCCATGCTGGACACCCGCGGCGGCGATCTGCATCCGCTCAGCTACGCCCGCGGCCTCGCGCGCGCCGCGATCTCGGCCGGCGCGAAAGTGTTCGGCGAGACGCCGGCATTGTCGGTCCGGCGCGACGGCTCGCGCTGGCGCATCGAAACGCCGCGGGCGGTGGTTCATGCCGACAAGGTCCTGCTCGCCACCAACGGTTTCACCGATGATCTCTGGCCGGCGCTCCGCCGCACCATCGTGCCGGTGTTCTCCTCGATCGCCGCCACCGCGCCGCTCTCGGACGACGTTGCGCGCGCGATCATGCCGACGCGGCCCGTGCTGTACGAGAGCGGTCACATCACGGTCTATTACCGCATCGATCAGCACAATCGCCTCTTGATGGGCGGCCGCGGGCCGATGCGCTGGATCAAGTCGCCGAACGACGTCGCCTATCTCATGCGCTATGCTGAGCGGCTATGGCCGCAGCTCAAAGGCGTGTCCTGGACTCACGGCTGGAACAGCCGGCTCGCCATCACGAGCGACCACTACCCGCATGTGCATGAGCCCGCCGAGGGCGTCCTGATCTCGCTCGGCTGCAACGGCCGCGGCGTTGCGCTCGCGACCGCGATGGGGGCTCAGCTCGCGCGGCGGCTGATCGGCGGCCCGAAGGCCGAGATCGACATGCCCATCAGGGGCATCAAGCCGATCCCGATGCACGCGTTCTGGCCGGTGGGCGTGACGACCGCCGTGATCGCGGGGCGCGTGCGGGACCGCCTCGGCATATGAGAAGGCACCGCCCGGTGAGGAGCGGCGCCTTGCATCATCGGTCGATATTGGGCGTCAGCAGCGGCCCTGCTTCCACAGGCCGGGCGGACAGCCGTGACCGCGCCAGCCGACCTTGCGACCGCGCGACCATCCAGGCGGCGTGCCGTGGTGATGATGGCCCATCGAATGCCCATGACCATGGCCGTGTCCATGACCGCCGCCATGGCCGCCCTTGGCCAGTGCAGGGCCGGTCAATGTAAAGGCGGCCGCAATGACCAGCGACGCAGCGAGCGCAAGTTTCTTCATCATGTTCTCCACGGGGGTGAGCGCATTTGTCCGTTCAACGAACGAACGGTGCGCAGCTAAGTTCCCTGCGAATGTGGAGGAGTCGTGATGCTCGCTACGATGCGTAGTCGCGCGAACGCTCAACGCGCGCTGGCAGAATCGAAGCAGCGATGCTCGCGACTAACCTTCCGCCACCGCGTCGGCCCAGGGCTGGAAGATCTCGACCGCGCCGGAATTGACGTCGCCCTCACGCATCACCACGCTCGGACAGGCGAATTTTTGCGGCAAGGCCTGCACGCGGGTCTCTTCATAGTCGAAGCGCGCGGCCAGCGCCTTGCGCACGTCCTCCGGCAAACGGGCGTCGCCAATCACCACCGCGCCTTCGCTGGCGTCGATGCGCGGCTGATGGATGGCGGCGTCGAGATCCATGCCGAAATCCATCGCGAATGACACGAGCTGCATCACCGACGGCAGGATGCGGCGGCCGCCCGAGGCGCCGACCGCGAGACGCTTGCCGTCCTTGGTCTCGGCGATCACGGGCGTGTAGTTGCAGAGGCAGCGCTTGCCGGGTGCGAGCGAATTGGTCGTGCCCGGCGTCGGGTCGAACCACATGATGCCGTTGTTCATGGCGATGCCGGTGTGCGGCGTCACATAGCGGGAGCCAAAGGACGAGAGCAGTGTCTGCGTCACCGCGGCGATGTTGCCGTGCCGGTCGACCACGGAGAAATGCGTGGTGCAGGCGGGCGCCAGATATTCGGCACCGAGCGAGCGCTTGCCGTCGGCATCGCCCATGTCCTTCAGCCGCTCGCGGAAGGCTGCCTGCAGCGCGAGTGCATATTCGGCATAGGCGGCCCCGTCCGGCGCGCGTCCGGGCTTGAAGCTCTGCTGCAACAGCCGCAGCGCGTGCGCCATGGTGGGGCCGGCCGTGAGCTCGGGCGTCGCATACACCTTGCCGCCGCGATACGGGATCGCCAAGGGCTCGCGCAGATGCGCGCGGAAGGCGGCGAGGTCCTCGACCGACAGCGAACCGCCATCGGCCTTGACGTCGGAAGCGATGCTTTTGGCGAGGTCGCCCTGGTAGAAGTCGCGCGGCCCGGCCTCGGCGAGATGCGACAGCGTCGCTTTCAGCGTGTCCTGCGGCAGCCGGGTCTCGGCCTTGATGCCCCAGGGCGCGCTCGGTGGCAGGCCGTCCTTCAGGAACGCCGCCGCGCTCGCGGGATAGCGCCTGAGATCGGCGGCCGAGCCCGAGATCGTCACCGTGGTCCACCAATCGACCAGCAGGCCTTCGCCGGCGAGCCTGGCTGCCGGCGCGACCAGATCCTTCCACGGCATTCTGGCGTAGCGGCGATGCGCCTCTTCCATTCCCGCGACGACGCCGGGCACGGCGATCGAACCGGGGCCGTGGATGTTGCGATCGTCCTTCACCCGCGGCCAGGGAAAGAGATCGGACGCGGCGCCTTCGCCGCTGAGCGGATAATCGGCGACGCGCAGGCTTTGCGGCGCGCACATGCCGTAATCGATCACCTCGGTACGATTTTCCTTGGCGCGGTAGAGCACCATCGCGCCGCCGCCGCCGATGCCGCTGTTCCAGGGCTCCAGCACGTTCAGCGCCATGGTCGTTGCCACGATCGCGTCCACGCAGTCGCCGCCCGCCGCCAGCACCTCTGCCCCGACCTCGGCCGCCCGCCGCGATTGCGAGGCGACGATGCCGCCCTTGGACGTGACGGCGGGCTTGCGGACGGTTTGGTTGAGGCTGAACTGATGAGGCATGATGTCGTCTTGTGTGCTGCGTTGACGTCGAGGCCGCGCATTGGCGGAGCGCGCGGACAATGGCACATTGCAGCCAACGAGAACATCCAAAGGGAGGCGCAACATGGCTGGTGTGAAACAGGCGCGGGATGGCGCAGTCGGAATCCTGACGCTCGATGAGCCGGCGAGCCTGAACGCCATGACGCCGGACCTGCTCGGCGCGCTCGCCGCCGCGATCGGCGAGATGTCGCAGGACGAGGATGTTCGCGCGCTGATCCTCACCGGCGCCGGGCGCGGATTTTGCTCAGGACAGAATTTGAAGGCCTCGGAAGCGCTCGGCGAGGACATCGCGGCCGGCGTCATGCGGTTCTACTGGCCGGCCTTCAAGGCCTTGCGCGAATGCCGCGTGCCCGTCGTCGTCGCCGTCAACGGGGTGGCCGCCGGCGGCGGCTTCAGCCTCGCCATGGCCGGCGACATCATCGTCGCGGCGCGGTCGGCGAGCTTCATCCAGGTGTTCAGCCGCATCGCGCTGGTGCCCGATCTCGGCTCGACCTGGCTGCTGCCGCGGCTGATCGGCCGGCAGCGTGCGCTCGAGCTGATGCTGCTGAACGAGCCGCTGACGGCCGAGCGCGCCCAGGAGATCGGCCTGGTGCGGCAGGTCGTCGATGATTCGAAGCTGATGGACGCGGCGCTGACGCTGGCGCGCCGTCTCGCCGAGGGCCCGACGCGCGCTTTGGTGGCAACACGGCTGCTGGTCGAGGAGAGCGAGCACGCCACCTACGAGGCGCAGTTCCGCCGCGAGATCGAGCTCCAGGCGGTGATCCGCAAGGGCGCCGACGCCGTCGAAGGCCGCAACGCCTTCGTCGAGAAGCGCAAGGCAAGGTTCACGGGGAGGTGAGAAGGGGCTCGCTACCTCGCCGTCATGGCCGGGCATAACCGTCCGAAGGACGGCGTCGCTTGCGCTCGCCTATGTCCCGGCCATCCACGTTCTTCAGAGTGGCCCAAAAACGTCGATGCCCGGGACGAGCCCGGGCATGACGAGTGGAGAGACTGCTGGTTGGAAAACAGGGCCGCTCAGAGCGAGCGGTTCAGCCGGCTGGCCTGATACTTGGCGCGCCATTTCGGGCCGGGCCCGCGCATATAGTGAAGCTCGGGACGGTAGGGGTCACCCGCGACCCGGATCAGCGTCTGCCATTTGGTGGCGACGAAGCTCAGTGGCTGGCGGAAGAGGCTCAACATGGCATCACCTCAATGCGGCTTGCCGAGCATGGCGGTGAAGGGGAGATCGAAAATCTCCTCGCCGTCGTCGTCGCTGACATGGATCACCCAGTCGCGCCAGTCTTCGTTGCTGGGCGTCAGGATCATCGAGCGCATGATCTGGGAGGCCCGGTCGCGCGCCTCGGTGAGATTGGACACGGCGGCGCCGTAGCGGTCGATCAGGGTGCCCTCGGTATTCGAGCAGTGAAAATAGACCTGGACCATATGCGCCTCCTGATGGAGCAACTGGGATGGCAAATCGATACCACCCGGAGCCTTCGCGAAACATTCGGGTCGAACCCGGTAAGGGAATGTACGGATATTGGTCGGCACGAAGATCGTTACAGGTTTAATCACAGGCGAGTGATGTTCGACTGGACTGCGTTCGGACGGCATGGAAGACGTTTTGGCCGGAAGTCCGGGGGGCCGCCGTGAGCTACTTCACATCCGGGCGCGAGGGCGGAAGGCTGCGCGCATATGCGGGCGGCCTGGCGGGCGTTTTGGCGGCCCTGCTTGGGTTTGTCTCGGTGGCGTCATCGGAGCCGCTTCGCCGCAGCGGCTATGCCATCGGCGCGGACACCTGCGGCCACGGCGATCTCGCTTTTCCCAGGATCCAGATCGACATGAAGGCCGGATTTTGCGCCGGGCTCGTCGCCAGCGAGGAGGATCGCCTCAAATTCCCGCGGTCGATCGTCCAGTTGCCGGGCCAGGGCCTGTTCGTGGTGGCCGACATGGGCGGCTGGGGCCACGCGGACGGCCGGCTGTTGCTGCTCGATCCGCGCGCGCCGCAAGGGCAGCGGCTCAAGGAGCTGGTTACGGGGCTCGAATATCCCTTTGGCCTCGCGATCGGCCCGGACAGGAAGCTCTACGCCTCGACCGCCGAGACGATCTTCCGGTTCGATCCGCTCGCCGACAATCCGCACGGCACGGTCGAAACCGTCATCCGTCACATGCCCGGCCGCCGCGTCAATTTGCCCGACGGCACAAGGGTCGAGGAGAGCGCGCACCCGCTCAAGCAGTTCGTGTTCGACAGGAACGGGCGCCTGTTCGTCAATGTCGGCTCGCACAGCGACGACTGCATCACGCCGGCCCCGATCACGAAGCCTTGCGCGGCGGCGGAGGGCGCTTCCGCCATGGCCTCGATCTGGCTGTTCACCCCGCCTGCGGGCGGCGTCTTCCCGGTGCTGAAGCCCGGCGATCCCGATCCGCCGCACACCGTCTATGCGCGCGGCCTGCGCAACTCGATGGCGCTGGCGCTGCATCCGAATTTCCCCGAGGCCGGCTACGCCTTCCTGCAGGCCGAGAACGCCCGCGACTTGCCCGACATCTTCAAGCCGAACGAGGAGATCAACGCGATCGAGCAGGGCAGGCACTACGGCTGGCCTTATTGCTACGATTTGTCGACGCCGAGCCCCGAATTCAGGGGCGTGCTGCAATCCGGAGCCTACAAATCGTTCTGCACGGCAGGCGCGCTCTACAAGCCGCCGCTCTCGCTGCTGCCGCCGCACGGGGCGCCGCTTGGGATGCTCTATTATCACGGCGGCAAATTCCCGGAGCTGGAGGGCAAGCTGCTGGTCGGCCTGCACGGCTATCGCCCGACCGGCAGCCGGCTGCTCGTCTACGACGTCGATGACCACGGTTTCCCCAAGCCGAGCCCGGCGCCGGTGCGCTATCACGTCAGCTGCGCGGCCGACCCGACCCGCAGCTTTCAGACCGACGCCGGTGAAGTCGCCGCCGCGCCGTTCGAGGAGCTGATCGCAGGCTGGCACCGCGTCAACGGCGCGCGGTCGCAAGGCGCGCCCGTCGGCATGACGGTCGCCGAGGACGGCGCGATCTGGCTGGTCGAGGACAAGAACCAGAGCGTGATCCGCATCGATCGGGCCGCGGGCGAAGCCCCGCCGCCGCTGCCCTGCGACACGCGCAGCCAGGCGATGATCGACCAGCTCGCGGCCTTCGTCGCCCGGGACGCGCCGAACAGCGCCCGGCTGACCAATCTGCGCAAGGGCCTCGTCGAGCGGCACTGTGTCGGCTGTCATTCGGATTTCGGTTTGAAGAGCGGTCAATCGGAGGCCGAGAAGGACAGGGCGGTGCTCGGCTTCATGCTGGCGCAGGACGGTTGGATCTATCCGGGCGATCCCGCGTCCGGCAAGCTGCGCACGCGCCTGCGCGGCATCGGCGCGGAGAAGCTGATGCCGCCGGGCGGCGAGAGCCTGCCGAAGACCGAGCCCGGTTATGCGCGCCTGCTCGACACAATGGACCTGCTCGTTGCCAAAATGGTTCCGGGCACGCGGATGCGCATCAAGCCCGGTCCGCCGCAGCGCAAGTTCTTTGGCAAGACCAACAAGGAATGCGGCGAAATACCGGCTGGGAAGGTCGTCGTCGTGACACAAAGCAGCGCTGTAGACAAACCCGGCTTCAGCCGATTCTTCCGGCCGGCCGATCCCTATTTGAATGGCGAGTGCAGCGACGGCGATGGCTATTACATCCGGCAGGAATTTCTGGTGCCTGTGCAGTAGCGTCCTGTTCGTCGTTGCGACGACGTCCGCGCAAGCGGAGACGAAGCTGTTCGAAAGCGCGCAGGTGACGCCCGCCGGCGAGTACACCTTCGGCATCGAGGGCCCGGCAGCCGACCTCGATGGCAATCTGTTCGTGGTCAATCTCGGCAAGCCGGGCACCATCGGCCGGCTGCCTGCGGGCGGTGCGGCGTCGGAGCCGTTCACGGCACTGCCCGAGGGCAGTGTCGGCAACGCCATCCGCTTCGACCGCAGCGGCACCATGTTCATCGCCGACTACAAGAAGCACAACATCTTCGCGATCCCGAAGGGGACGACGGAGCCGGGCATCTGGTTTCACTCCGACGAGATGAACCAGCCCAACGACATCACGGTCGCGCACGACGGCACGATCTATGCGAGCGATCCGAACTGGAAGGGCAGGGAAGGCTATATCTGGCGGATTGCGAAAGCCGCCGACGGCACGGTGCAGGGACAAGTGATGGCGTCACCGCGCGCGATGGGCACCACCAACGGCATCGATCTCAGCCCAGACGGCAAGACGCTCTATGTCGGGGAATCCAGCAGCGGCCAGATCTGGTCCTATGCGATCAACGGCAACGAGCTGACGGCGGCTAAGCTCGTCAAGACATTCCAGCCCGACACCGTCGATGGCTTGCGCACCGACGTTGCCGGCCGCCTCTATGTCGCGCGCATTCTCAAGGGCACGGTTGCGCTGATGAAGCCCAATGGCGCGGTCGAGCGCGAGATCGCGCTCAAGGCCAAGGAGCCGACCAACCTCGCCTTCGGCGGCAGCGACGGCAAGACCGTCTTCGTCACCCAGCGTCAGGGCGGCTTCATCGAGTCCTTCCGCACCGATCAGCAGGGCCGCGAGCACTGTCTGCAGCGCGGGCGCTGCTGAGCCCTGGGGCGCTCTGCTTCCGGCGCAGGGCGGTCGAGACGGCATTGTTCTTGCTTGCATCTGGCCGCCACGGGGATCAAGACATCTGCTGCCCCTGAAGCGCATGCGAGCACGGAGTGTTTGAGTGAAAGCCGTCCATACCGAACTGCACCGCAGCCATGATCCGCAATTCTTCCTGGTCCGCGGTGTCGTCAAGCGCACCACCGAGCAGCCGGAACGCGCCGACCGCCTGCTCAAGGGATTGAAGGACGGCAAGCACCAGCTGGTCGAGCCGACCGCATTCGGGCAGGGACCTCGCGCACGCATCCACAGCCCGGAATATCTGTCGTTCCTGAGCGAGGCCTGGGACGCATGGACCGCGCTCGGCGATTCCGGCCCGGAGATGATCGGCAACATCCACCCGGTGCGGCATGCCGCGACCTACCCGACCCACATCGTCGGCAAGCTCGGCTGGCACACCGCCGACACCGCCGCGCCGATCGGTCCGGGCACCTGGGCCGCGGCCTGTGCCGCAACCGACGTCGCGGTCACCGCCGCGCAGATGGTGATGGACGGCGAGGGCGCGGTCTATGCGCTGTGCCGTCCGCCCGGGCATCACGCCTATCGCGACATGGCCGGCGGCTTCTGCTTCCTCAACAACAGCGCGATCGCGGCGGCGCATCTGCGGCAGAGGCACGAGCGCGTCGTGATCCTCGACGTCGACGTCCATCATGGCAATGGCACGCAAGGCATCTTCTACGCCCGGCCCGACGTCTACACGATCTCGATCCATGCCGATCCCGTTGCGTACTATCCCTATGTATGGGGCTATGGCCATGAGCGCGGCGAAGGGCCGGGCCTCGGCACCAATCTCAACATTCCGCTTCCGATCGGCACTGGCGATGACGGCTACATGCAGTCGCTGGACGTCGCGCGCAAGGCGATCGAATCCTTTGCCCCCGGCGCGCTCGTCGTCGCGCTCGGCCTCGATGCCTCCGAACACGATCCGCTCAAGGGCCTCGCCGTCACCACGCCCGGCTTCCGCCGGATCGGCCAGGCCATCGCCAGGATGGGCCTGCCGACAGTGCTCGTGCAGGAGGGCGGCTATCTCTCGGATATTCTGGGCGCGAACCTGACCTCGGTGCTGGCGGGATTCGAAGAGGCGAGGTGAGACCCGCCTCCGCGCGCGTCACTCGGCCGCTTGCTGCAGCGGCCAGGCATTGCGGCTGATGGGAAGGCCGCCGTTCGCGCGGGAGCCGTCGGCGATCGCGAGGCGATGCGATGGCGACGGCGAGCACAGCGAGAAGCGCCAGCCGTCGGGATCGTCGGCGATGTCGGGCTTGAAGCTGATCTCGATGGCCTCGCGCGACACCTGCATCGCGAAGGCGTCGAGCGGCAGATTGAGGCCAAAACCCCTGGCCTTCAGATAGGCTTCCTTGAGCGTCCAGTAATCGAAGAAGCGCTCGATCGCGGCGGGCTCCGGCAGTCCGCGCAGCGTCTCGACCTCCTCCGGCGCAAAGAAGCGATGCGCGGTGGACAGCGGCGCCACCCGCCGCGACACGGTCTCGACGTCGACGCCGACGGTCTCATGCCGCGACACGACACAGGCGACGCAGCCGTCGGCATGAGACAGGCTGAAATGCAGCGCGGTCGAGGTTGCAGGCGCTGCGACAAACGGCCGCCCGTAGCGGCCGGCCCCGAAGGACCAGTCGGACGGCGCGACGTTGGTGGCGACCTGCGACAGTGCCAGGCGCAGCATGGCATGCGCGAAAATATACTGCCGTCGATGCCGCTCGAACATGAAGCGATCGGCCCGGATCCGTTCGTCGACCGAGAGCAGCCGCCGGCACGTCTCGACCGCGCCCGGCGCGTCAATGGACTCGATCAGTCCGACGAAGAGTTCAATTCTGTCGTTCGCCATCAATTGGGCCTTTTGCGTCAGGCAGGGCAAATCCCTCGTCCTGACGGAAGAAACAACTGAGCAAGAATCAACCAAGCAGCCGCTTCTAACGGCCCACCCGGGCGAATTCTTGTCGATTTGCAGGCCGGTTTACAGGCGCAAGCTTGTGCGAGACCCCAACTCGACACGCAAGCAACCGATCTTCCGAAAAGTGAGGCCTGAGGATTCGTACGGCGTCCCGGCCGATGAATCCTACTTCTTCCTGGTTCCCAGCGGCTTCTGGAGAGCCTCGCGGTCCTTGTCGCCCGACGAGGTACCCTTGGTAAATTTGCTCAAACCCATAACACTCCCCCCTTGAAAAAAATCGTCCAAATCAAAACGTGCGAATATCTTGCGCGGTGACGTCGAATAATCAAGCCGCAACTTGATCATTCACAGCTTTGGCGGGTGAACCCGTAGTCATCCGTGATCTGACCCGCAGTCCGTCCTCGACGACTGCGTCGCCGATTGGTGGCAATCCACCGCCGACCTCGCCGCTGCGCTTCCGCGGCATCGGCGCGGACCTGGACCTGGACTTGGACCTGCCGCCGGGTCGCTAACACTTCGTTTCATTTTACCTTGATTCCGTTTGTGAGTTTCCCCCGTCTCCCGGCGGGGCTATGAGTGCGGCCTGATTGCCATCCGAGCGCGCGCCATGCATTCCGTTGCCCTGCTGACTGCCAGCTATGCCAAGGATATCGAGCGCTTTTCGCTGCTCAGCGAGAGCATCGACACCTGGCTGACGGGATACACCCGGCATTATGTTCTCGTTAACGATGAGGACGTGCCGCTGTTCGAGCGCTTCGCCTCCGACAAGCGCGTGATCATTCCGGCCTCGCGCTACCTGCCGAAATGGCTGTTCGCCCTGCCGCCGGCACTTCAGTTCATCAGCAAGCGGCGCGTCTGGCTGTCGCTGCTGTCCTCGCCGGTGCACGGCTGGCACATCCAGCAGATCCTGAAGATTGCCGGCGTCCTCAACGCGCCCGAGCAGCGCGTCTGCATCCTGGATTCGGACAATCTGTTCTTCCGCGAATTCGACGTCGGCCAATATGCCGGGGCCGAGAAGACGCCGCTGTTCGTCACGCCGGAGGACATCGGCGCTGATCATCCGCTGCATGGGTTGTGGCTGCGCACCGTCGATCAGCTGCTCGGCATCAAGGATCGCTCCTTCCCCGCCGACGATTACGTCGGCAACGCGCTGGTCTGGGACAAGGACACCGCGCGCGCCATGACCGACGCCATCAAATCGGCGACGGGATTGAACTGGGTCCTGGCGCTGTGCCGGAAGAAGAAGTTCTCGGAATATCTGATGTACGGCCATTTCGTCGCGAACTCACCCGCGCACCTGGCCACCCACCGGGTCACGGAAGACAGCATCGCCGTCTCGCATTGGGATGACACCCCGCTCGACCGGCCGGCCATCGAAGCAATGATGCGCGCCGCGTTGCCCGGGCAGGTCGCGCTCTGCATCCAGTCCTATTCCTCGACCTCGGTCGACGACATCCGCGACGTGTTCCGCCTCTCTTCGCGCGATCGCCGGGCTCCGAGCCTCGCACCCGACCACATGGACGATGCGGTCGAATTCGTCGTGCCGAAGGCGCGCTGAGATCCGGCGCCGTCAGGCGTCCTTAGTGAACTTGCTGATCACGTCCATGAACGGCTTCGGCTTGAACTCGCCGTCGAGCGGCAGCGGGCGGTTCGGCTGCTTGTCGGCGCGCGCAAAGACGCCGTTGATCCAGCTATAGCGATCCGAGAGTCCCCAGGTCAGGATCGAGCGCACCGGTCCGCTGGTCGAGATCGCGGTGAGGAGATCGTCGACGCGCTTGGCGACGATGGCGTCGCGCTGTGCCGGATTTCCCGTCAGCTTCTGATCGTCGACGTCGAGCTCGGTGACCAGCACCTCGAGCCCCCAGGAGCGCAGCTCGGTGACGAATTCGGCGAGGCCATGGGTGTCGATCTCGAGCTCGGCATGCAGATGCGATTGCAGTCCGACGGCGTGCAGCGGAACGCCCTGGTCGAGCAGGTCCATGATCAGGTTGCGATACGCCGCGCGCTTGGCAATGAACGAGTCCTTGGCCGACTCGATGTCATATTCGTTGATCGCGAGCTTGACGAAGGGATCGGCCGCGGCCGCCGTGCGGAACGCCAGCGGGATCCAGCCCTGGCCCAGATGCTGGGTCCAGAACGTGTCGCGACGATCCTTGGGGCTGCGCGGATTGTCCGGGATTGGCTCGTTGACGACGTCCCACGAGGTCAGCTTGTCCTTGTAGTAGGAGACGACGGTGCCGATATGGTCGACATAGGCGCGCTCGACGCCGCGCGTGTTCTTGATCTCTTTGGTCCAGTCCGGAATGTCGTGATACCAGGCGAGGGCGTGGCCGCGCATCGTCAAATCATTGTCCCGCGCGAAATCCAGGATTGCGTCGGCGCGCTCGAAATTGAACGTGTGCGCGTTCGGCCGCAGCATTGGCCATTTCAGCTCGAGCACCGGCACGACCTGCGTGCAATAGGTGCTGATGGCTTCGCCGAGCCTGGGATCGGCCTGCAGGTCCCAGAGCGTGGCGGCCGCGCCAAAGCCGGGGCGGCGCTGCGAAAGCTTTGATGCTGGTGCCGCCGACGCAGAAGCGCCCGCCGCGAGGGCTGCGGCGCCGCCGAGAAGAAATTCGCGTCTATCGAGCCTGGTCACGGCAGTCCTTCTTGAACCAACGCAGCATCGTACCAAGCGGTGCCCTGCAACGCCCGGGTTTCGCCTTGTTGGGTTAACCTCCGCCGTCTGCACGTCATGGTTTCCTTCCATGATCGCGCCTCGCCGTTCCCGGAAGGGCAAATTTAACGCTAACGCGTGAAAGCGGCTGCAGAGCTTCATTTGCCGCCCGATCTGCAGACTTATGTGACACTCTTGCGCGATGCTGCGGCGCAGTTCGTTCGCCCCGCCAAGGTCCCATTGATTAACGACCGTCATATTCGCAAGACCGCTGCCGGTCCCGTGCTCGCATGCTGAACCGCCATTTCTCGATTTATCTCGTCGCCTACATCCTGCCCGCGGCGGTGGGTTTCTTCGCCGTCACGGCCTATACGCGGCTGCTGACGCCGGCGGAGTACGGCGTCTATGTCGTCGGCCTCAGCCTCGCCGGCATTCTGGGCGCGATCTTCTTTGCCTGGATCAAGCTGTCGGTGTCGCGCTATCAGGCGATGTCGGCGGAGGTGGATTTCCGCGGCACGGCGATGGTCGCCTTCGGACTCACGGTCGCGGTGCTCTGCGCCACGACGCCGTTGGTCTTCCTGTTCCGCAGCGACGTCAGCGTCGAGCTGCTGCTTGCCAGCATGTTCGTCGCGATCATGGTCAATGCCGTCGATGTCGGTCAGGAGTTCGAACGCGCGAAATTGCGTCCCTACCGGTTCGCCGCGATCTCGATCGTGCGCAGCGTGTCGAGCGTCGGATTTGGCCTCGTCGCTATCTGGTTCGGCTGGGGCGGATTGGGGCTGCTCGCGGCGTTCGGCCTGGGCTCGCTCACCGGCATCATTCTCAATCTCGTCGGCGACCGCAGCAAAATCGCGCGCTTTCAGCGCAGCCAGTTCATGCAGCTGGCGCGCTACGGCCTGCCGCTGACGCTGGCCGGACTCTCCGTTGCGGTCTATTCGGCCTGCGACCGGCTCATCGTCGCCTATCTGCTCGGCAAGGACGCCGCCGGCATCTTCGGCGTCGCCGCCGATTTGCCGCGCCAGTTCATGGTCATGATCGCCTCCAGCGTCGCCGCGGCGACCGTGCCCTTGGTGTTTCGTTCCCTGTCCGAGAACAACAGGGAGACGACGCGGGAGCGGCTGAACGAAAGCCTCGAACTCCTGCTCGTCGTGGTCGCGCCCGTCGCAGTCTGGCTCGCGCTTGCGGCGGATCAGGTTGCCGGCACGCTCGTCGGCGTCGACTTCCGCGCCGGCGTGTCGGCATTGTTGCCGATCCTGGTGCTTGCCCGCTTCTTCGGGATCGCCAATCAGTTCTACGTGCAGATCAGCTTCCAACTCGCCGAGCGCCCCTTCATGCTGGCGGCGCAATCCTTTCTCACGCTGGCTGTCAGCGTGGTGCTGATGGTCGCGCTGGTCGCCGGTTACGGCATCTACGGCGCGGCGTGGGCAACGCTCGCGACCGAGGCGATCGGTTTCCTCGTTGCCGTCGTCCTGATGCATCGCGCCCACCCGGTCCCGTTCGATCTCAACCGGCTCGCCGGGGTCGCGGTGTCGGCCGCGGCGATGGCCGCCGCCATCCTCGTGGCGCGTTCGCAAGCGGGGGGCACCGGCCTTGTGGCGCTGATCGTCGTGAGCCTTGCAGGCGGTTTCGCTTACGCCGCTGCAGCGTGGCTTCTCAATGTCGCCCAGGTGCAGACGCTGTCATTGCGCGTCTTGCGGGCGTCCAACCGGAACGCGCTGGGGGTGTAGCCAAGATGGGGGCGGCCCGGTTCGAGGAGAGAACCTTCGCCCGAGCGAGCAATATTGACCAGAAACAGGCGGGGGCAGCGGTCTATGCTGGCATCATCACCGCCCCATATCGGCGATCTATCGGTGATTGAGAGTGCTGTAACGCTCTCGCCGGATCCCGCGGTGCGTCGCATGTATTTGCACTATTCCCAGGCATTCAGTCCCTCACCTGCATCAGGTGAAGGGCCGCGTTGTCGTTGGTGCGGCGAATGCATGGGCTTGGTGAGGATCCCGGGCTTAGCAGCATTGGAGATCGGAACGTTCGCGTGCGCCGGGTGCCACCAAGGTTCCGCCGCCGCAATCGAACGCGATCCAATGACAGCCACGGTCGTCTGGCTCGACAGTCATGACCTGCGGCCACCGACTTGAGCGAGCTGGAAGAGTTCATCCACCGCGAAAACATCAGAATCTTCAAACGGGACTTCGAGCTGGAAAAAGACGCCGTCCGGCGGCAATGGCTCCTGAAGCGTCTGGCCGAGGAAGAGGCGAAAGGCCGGGTCACGAGCCAATAGGCGAGCGCCGGGGACCTTCAAAGAGGCGTCAATGGGAGATGCGTGGTGAGCGGATACATACTCAATAATAGGGGCATCCGCGCCGGCGTTGTGAACGGCGCATCGATTTTCGATCTCACGGGCAAGAAAGTTTACGATCTTCGGGGGAACAATATCTACCGTCTCTCGGGCGAGCTGGTCGGTCATATGCTCGACGCGTCGGGCTCCGACAAGCGCCTGGACCGCGGCAGCGAAGCGCTGCTTTCCGTCGGGGAAGCGCCGGAGCTTGACGAGCCTGAGAACCGTCCTGCACCGCAAAGGCAGCCATCCGCCACTTTTACGGAAGCAATCCGGCTGCGCCGAATTATCTCCGCCCCGGCCGATCGTCCTAAAAAAGGGTGATCGTGCACTCCCGTGGTTTTCACGAACAACTCGCGCAGCGGCAGGCGACGATGCCCGATGCGGAACCCGATCAATTGGAAAATCTATTGCAGCGGCGACCGCACCCTCGTCTCGGCATCGTAGACCAGGATTTGCAGCATCGGGAACCTGCGGAGCAGCTCGGCGCCGGCTGCCCGGGCAGCCGTCTCGCTTTCGTAACGGGTCTTGAAGTGGCCATCAACGATTAGCGAGAAGCCATCGGCTGGCGCCACGTCAGCCCTTTGAATCGTTCTCGGCTCGATCTCTTCGACTTGCACGGTCGGCTTCTTCATGGGGTACCTTCGATCGTTGCAGGAGAGGGCTTGGGGCGCGCTTGCTTCCAACCTCTCAGTCGTCCCTCGCGATCTCAGGCTTGTCGTACAAGACCGCGTTCAGGAGGGAAGTGTGAACCTCGATCTTACCGTTGTAGGTGATAAAGCCGAGTTTGCGGAATTTGTTCATGAAAAAGCTGACGCGGGATCGGGTTGTCCCGATCATCTCCGCAAGCGTCTCCTGACTAACCTGCGCCGAGATGGGCTGAGTGGCGCCGTCCTTGCCGAAATTGGCCAACAGCAGCAGAAGACGCGCAAGCCGCTTCTCGCTCGAATTAAACAACTGGTCGATCAGGTCTTCTTCTATGCGGCTATTTCGGCTGAGCAGATACTCCATGAACAACTCGGAGAACTTCGGTTCGGCCTTGAGTGCGACGAGCATCGCTGGTTTCTTGATGGACGTGATCACGCTTTGCTCCATCGTCACTGTCGTCGAAATCCGCAAGGGATGGCCGTTCAGGCAGCCCTCACCGAAGAATTGTCCGGGCTCCATAATTCCGACCACCGCCTCCTTGCCTTGCTCCGAGACGACGAGAACCTTGATCCTCCCCTTTTGGATGTAAAAAACGGTATCCGCGGCGTCACCTTGCGAGAACACCACTTGGTTCTTGTCGAACTTCAATATGGTTTTGCCCTCGCCGACCTTGGCGAGGAAGAGTTTTGGATCGAACGCGCTTTTCGGCGCTTTTGGCATGACGTCGCACAACCTGATGGAGAGAGTTTCAGTCTAGCAAGACCTGGCCGGGCACGTTAGGCAAATCTTGCTTCGTCTCCGGTCTGTGAGTCGGAGCTGACAACTGCCTGCGGCTTCGGACAGGCTCGTTGAGCGGATCGCCGAGCTCAATGCCGTACGATCGTCTGATGCCGATCCTTCATGAGTGCGGCGTCCAGCTCCGTCTGGCTGATCGCGTAGGACTGGGTCCGCGATTGGGAGGCAAACCTCGCGGGCGTTTGCAACTGCGTCGCCACACGCCGATAGGCGATCCTCGACAACCCTTCGATCCGCTCGTCGTCGGTGAGGACGACATATTCGCCGGCGGGCTGAGCGCCCTCCAGCCCCCGAAGGACGAAGGGATTGGCGAACGATACGATGGTCCGCGTTGTTCTGATGGTCAAGATGACATCTCCTGGTCGAACCTGCAGGGCGCCGGCCGCGCCATTTGCCGACGCGGCTCATCGCGCCGGTCGCGGGAGGGCCATTCGAGACTCTAACGGTTGGCTCTCCGGGCTGCAGAGCAGAATTGCTCAGCCTTGAAGGAATGGTTCGCAATTAATGGTGAACCCGCGCCGATCATACGACCGCTATTTGAGCAATTTTGCGCATCATTCGCTCCTGCTCAGGTCTAACCTGACCGTCGGGCGGAATGCTGCATGGTTGTCCGACGAAGCAGCTGGGGCGGCGTTTGGCGCAAGCGCTGGTAGCCGCGTCGTTTAGGATATGCCTGGAACGAACGTCGTCGGGGTGACTTGGTGATGACGACCGGATGTGATGCCCACTCATCATATCTGATGAAGGGCGGTCCTGGTTCGCACACCCGTGCCAGGACCGCTTTCTTGCGCGCGCTCCTTCAGCTGCTATTCGGTTGGTCTCAGCGATCGGCGAAGGATTTATGGACGTTCCCGCACTTGGAGCATTCGAAAATGCGCAGATCGGGGCCGTCGCGACTTGCCCCGACGTGAATCAGCATCATGCGGCTCTGGCAGGCCGTGCAGTGGGGTCGTGGTATCGGGATCAACGTCGGTTCTGGACGACCATAGACCTCGGACATATGAAGCTACTCCTCATATGGCGGGGTATGTCGGACCCGAAGCCGCCGCCGATGACAGCCGATTCGCTGGCCGCGTAACGGTGAGCATGCCGCGTCTGTCCTTCAGCCACTGTTCAATATTGCTCACATTGCGGGAATCGCCGGCCGCGAACGCGTCTACTCTAGCCTTTCCGCTCCCGATCCGTTGCGGCGCGCCTGGTGTGAGCAATATTGCTCAGCAGGAAATCCAGGCCAGGATCAGTATGAGCGCGTGCGGGGCACGACTTCCGGACCGCTGCCGAAGGCGTCCGGGCGGTCGCAATACTTTTTTGGAGCAGGCGGGAAATGCCGCAAGGAATGCCGGAGATGCGCGCGTCCGCGCAGTTGCTCGTTCGCTATCGCGAGCCCGACAGTTTACGCGGTGTTCTCGAATTGGCGATCACGGCGGTTCCGCTCTGCTTCATCTGGGCGCTGATCTGGGCCGCTCTTGACCGGGGCTATTGGTTCGCCGTGCTGTTCGAGGTCCCTGCTGCGGGCTTGCTGGTCCGTCTGTTCATGATCCAGCATGATTGCGGACATGGCTCCTTCTTCCGCGGGCGGGCGGTGAACGATTGGGTCGGCCGAGCCATCGGTGTGGTGACCCTGACACCATACGATTATTGGCGGCATAACCATGCCCGCCATCATGCGAATTCCGGCAATCTCGATCACCGGGGGTTGGGCGACATTGATACGTTGACCGTTCGCGAGTTTCGCGACCAGCCGCGATGGCGTCGGGTGCTATATCGGCTGTATCGGCATCCCATTGTGATGTTTGGCGTCGGCCCCACCTATTTGTTCATCTTGAAGCATCGAGTACCGATCGGATTGATGCGCGGCGGCTGGACCCCTTGGCTGAGTACGATGGGCACGAACGCCGCGATCGCGATTCTGGTCGCCGCGATGATTTGGCTGGTCGGCTATGGGCCATTCCTTGTGGTACACGTGCCGATCGTCGTTCTGGCGGCGTCCATCGGTGTCTGGCTGTTCTACGTCCAGCACCAGTTCGAGCGCACCTACTGGTCACACGACGAGACCTGGAATTTTCACGATGCCGCACTGCACGGCAGCTCGCATTACCAATTGCCGAGTGTCTTGCGGTGGTTCACGGCAAATATCGGCGTCCACCACATCCACCATTTGTGCAGTCGAATTCCCTCCTATCGCCTGCCGGACGTGTTGCGGGACCATCCACAGCTCGCCGCCGTCGGACGGATTACACTGGTCCAGAGCTTGCGAACCGTGCGGCTGACCTTGTGGGACGAGGAGCGGCTGAAACTCGTCTCTTTTGGAGAGGCATCCTTGACCTCAGCCGCCTCGCCGATGCCGGCACGCCTGCGACCAAGCCGCTGAAGGCGTGAATGTCCGCACCGCGGTTGCAGTGATTGCCGAGGTTCGGCCGGAAGGTGCTGGCGACCTCCTAAAGCGCTGTCCGTCCAAAGGACATATGCGTTCTTGCCAGAACGCGTGATCCGGATCGTGATCGCTGGGGCTTTCCATTCCCGGTGAGGTCAAGAACCGGCGGATCCGACCCTCCAGGCGGACGTTTCGCCGCAGCGAGAGACCCCAGCCTCGGACCAGCCTCAGGCTCGAGCCACCCTTCCGCCTTCGCAAGCCGTCGTATATGAGAGATTTGTTGCTGAAGCGGGCCGAATATCGCCACAGACGGAACGTATGGCGGCTGCAATTTCTTAATCCAAAGATCGCAATCTGACACGTAATCGACATGAGCGCGGACTGGCATTCCGACCGGGGCATGGCATGAGAGACCGACTGACGACGGCGCAATTCACCCGGGCAATGCGGCGTTGGGGCCCTCCCGGAATTGCGACATTGGCGGCGGTGGTCGCGTTTGCCGCCTTGACCCCAGCCGAGGCGGCCAAGCAGGCGCGCCAGCCGGCCGAGGCGGTGGCGCAGCGGCAGGCCGGCGAGCCGATCATGGCGATCGTGTCGATCAAGAGCCAGCAGGTCACGTTCTACGATGCCGACGGCTGGATCCTGCGCGCGCCGGTCTCGACGGGCACCACGGGACGCGAGACCCCGGCGGGCGTCTTCGCCATCGTCGAGAAGGACAAGGACCACCGCTCGACCATGTACGACGATGCCTGGATGCCGAACATGCAGCGCATCACCTGGAACGGCATCGCGCTGCATGGCGGACCGCTGCCCGGCTATGCCGCATCGCACGGCTGCGTGCGCATGCCGTTCGGCTTCGCCGAGAACCTGTTCGACAAGACCTATATCGGGATGCGTGTGATCATCGCGCCGTATGACTCGGTTCCGACCGAGATCTCTCATCCTTCGCTATTCGTGCCGAAGCCGGAAGCGATTGCGGCCGTGCCGAGGCAGGCTGACAAGCTCTCCCTCGAGGCCGAGGAGGCGACGAGGGCTGCCGACGAGGCCAAGAAGGCTGCGACCACCGCCGCAAAGGAAGCTGCCTCGCTCCCTGCAGCCCTCCGCAAGCTGGAGCAGCAGAAGGCTCGCGCCGATGCCGAGCTCGCTTTCGCCGACAAGACCCTCGCGAACGCCAAGACTGATCAGGCCCGCGCCAAGGCGGAGGAGTTGAAGCAGAAGGCGGCGACCAAGGCCGCCGACGCGGCGACGCAGCTCGATGCCGCCAAGGCCGCCGCGCAGCCGAAGCGCGATGCCGTGGCCGTGACGAAGGACGCCGCGAAGGCCGCTGCGGCCAGAAAGGCCGAGGCCGTCAAGGCCGCGACCGACGCTAAACTCGCGGGCGAGCCTGTCTCGGTCTACATCAGCCGCTCGACGCAGAAGCTCTATGTGCGGCGAAACACCCACAAGCCGGCGCCCGACGGCGGCGGCGAGGTGTTCGACACCAGCATCGAGGTCCCCGTCACGATCCGCAATCCCGAGCAGCCGCTCGGCACCCACATCTTCACGGCGATGGCCAAGACCGATACGGGCCTGCGCTGGAGCGTGGTCACGATCGAAAACGGCGACGAGGCCCGCAATGCACTCGACCGCATCACCATCCCGCAGGACGTGTGGGATCGAATCGGGCCGACCGCGTTGCCGCGCTCCTCGATCATCATCTCGGACGAGCCGCTGAGCGCCGAGACCAATTACCGAACCGAGTTCGTCGCGGTGCTGAGCGACCAGCCGCAAGGCGGCTTCATCACGCGCAAGCCGACCGCGCCTGCCATGATCGCCAGCGACGACGGCTGGGACAACGGCGGCAACGGTTTTGGTTTCTTCTACCAGCGCGATCCCTACGTGCAGCCGGCCAATCCGCGCCGGCAGCGCGGCCAGTACCAGTACTATCAGTCGACGCAGCCGATGCAACGAAGCTGGTGGTAGCGCGCGGGGCGCAACCTCTCCCGCGAGCGGGAGAGGTGAACGAGCCCCGGCGCTTCCGCTCCAGCACCTACAGTCGCGCTTCGATCACGATAGCCTGAATCTTGCCTTCGACCGGTCCGGAGCCGTGACGCGTGCGGATCGTCTCGGCGACGATGTCGGTTGCGGCCTGCAGCTTGCCGGCGTCCCTTGCCTCGATCTCGCTGCGCAGCGGCGTGCCCTGGCAGAGCGCGAGCGCGACGTATTCGGGCGACGGCGCCCGGCTGATTTCAGATCGCGTCTCGATCGTGATGTCGCGGAAGCCGGCACGTTCGAGGTCGGTTCTGATGACGGCCTTGTCGTAATAGCCGTGCGGCGTGCGGACCATGAAGCGCGGCGGGTCGTCGGGAAACACTTTTGCGAGCGCGATCGTCGCCTCGTGCGTCAGCACATTGTCCTCGATGCGATCCCAGACGTTGAACACGAACGTGCCATCGCCTTTCAAGACTCGTTTCACCTCGCCGTAAGCCTTGACCCGGTCCGGAAAGAACATCGCGCCGAACTGGCAGCAGACGACGTCGAACCCGGCATCGCCAAAGGGCAGGGCCATTGCGTCCGCCTGCTGCCAGCTGATGCGATCGTCGTCCGCCTGACGCTGCGCGGCGACGCCAAGCATCGGTTCGTTGAGATCGGTCGCAACGTAACGGATGCCAGAGGGCAGCGCCGCCGCCACGGCGCGCGTCACGGCGCCGGTGCCCGCGGCGATCTCGAGCAGCACGGACGGCGAGCGCGCGGCGACGCGTCTTGCGATGTCCTCCGCGTAGACGGAGAAGATCATCGGGACGAGATACTCGTCGTAGATTTTCGGAATCGAGCCGGCGAAAACCTTGTCAGTGTCGGACATGTCTGCCTCGCTGCAGGTTCGGATGCGGGGTGCATGTTACACGGATTGTCGGCAATCGCGCCAGCGGCGAGGGCTCCTACGGCTTCGTGACGACCTCACGGATCGGCCGCGTGCCGTCCCAGGTCAGAGCCGCCTGCCGGACCTTCTCGAAGAACGGACCCTTGGTGCCGCTGATGTCCGAAATCTCGATCACCGTGCCCGGATGGGCCTGCGTGTCGAAATAGGCAAAGCGCCCCTTCTCGCCGCCGATCTGACCCTCATGGCCGATCCGGTAGCCGAGCCCGATCGCCTTGTCGTAGAGCGCCTGGTAGTCGTGGCTCCAGTAGGACATGTGCTGGAGGCCTTCGTGGCCGGCGTTCAAGAACTCCCTGTACAGCGAAGGCGCGTCGTTGCGCTGCTGGATCAGCTCGATCTGGAGGTCGCCGGAATTGGCGAGCGCAATGCTCATCTCGACGGCAGAATCCTGGCCGCGATGGCGAAACCAGTCGGTCTTGACGCGGTCCATGTAGTACCAGGGACCGACGCCCATCACCTCGATCCAGTGCTTCATCGCGGCGTGGATGTCCCGCACCACATATCCGTTCTGGCGCACCGCGCCGAAGATGCGGCTCATGCCCGCGCTCCTGTTCTCTGCCCATTCGCCGCGAGACGGGACCTCATCCTGAGGGCCCGCCGCAGGCGGGCGTGTCGAAGGATGGCCGCGCCCGAGCTGCCACTTCCTCACTTCACCTCGATGCCGGCGTCCTTGGCAACCTGCTTCCAGGCCGCGATGTCGTGGGCGTTGATGTCGCGCTGCTCCTCGCCGGGCACGAATTGCGGCGTGATGCCGAGTGCGAGCAGCTTTCCCTTCACCAGATCATCGCCGAGCGCCTCCTTCAGCGCCGCCGACAGCCTCTGCGCGATCGGCGCAGCGAGGCCCGCGGGCGCATACATCGCCCAGGACAGGCTGCGGTCGAACGGCACGCCCTGCTCCTTGTAGCTGGCGACATCAGGCAGGCTCGGCGAGCGCTCGCCGCAGGCGGCCAGCGCCTTGATCGAGCCGTCCTTGACGAGCGGCGTCGCGGTCGCGACATCGAGCGTCGCGAGCGAGATGTGGCCGCCGAGCAGGTCGCCGGCCAGCTTTGCGATGCCGTTGAACGGCACGTGGTCCATCTTGATGCCGGTCTGCTGCATCAGGATCTCGGCGCAGAATTGCCCGGTCGAGCCGACACCCCAACTGCCGTACTGGATCGGCTCGCCCTTCTTGGCCAGCGCGACCAACTCCTTGATGTCGTTGGCGGCAAAGTTCCTGGTCGCGACCAGCATGATCGAGGACGTCCCGACGCGGCCGATGATGGTGAAATCCTTGATCGGATCGTAGGGCAGCTTTGGATAGATCGCGGGGGCCAGCACATGCGTGGTCATGCCGCCGACGGTGATGGTGTAGCCGTCATTTGGCGATGTCGCGACCATCTGCGTGCCGAGCGTGCCGGCCGCACCGGTGTGGTTCTCGATATAGATGCTCTGTCCGAGCGTCTTGCCCATCCTGTCCGCGAGCAGCCGGCCGACCACGTCGCCGCCGCCGCCGGCCGCATAGGGCAGCAGCATCCGGATCTTGTGCGTGGGATAGGCGGCGGGATCCTCGGCGTATGCGGGCATCCCCGCAGACGCGATCAGCAGTGAGGATGCGACGAAGCGAAGCGTCATGGTGATTTGCCACGCGGGCAAAAAGCGGGCGAGGCGTGCCATGGCGTTGTCTCCCAATTGCTCTCCGCTTATCTTGAATGCCACCCGCTCATGCAGCGCCGTCGCTGCATCGCGGCCGAGGATCGTCGCATACGACATGAAAGACGAACGATCGTTCGTACGGTTGACTAGCGAACGATCGTTCGTTAGTCAAGCCATCATGGCTGTCCACACCTCCAACGCGGCGGAAGCGGCCGCGCCCACGACGCGGGAGCGCATCCTCACCGAGGCGCTCAATCTGTTCGCGCAGAGCGGCTATGGCGGCGCCTCGATGCGCGAGCTGGCGCGCCGCGTCGGCATCCGCGAGAGCAGCCTCTACAACCACTTTCCCGGCAAGGCCGCGATCCTGGAAGCGATCGTCAGCGAACATGGCCCGGCGAGTTCGGCGAGCCGGCTGGAGGAGCCGCGCTACAGGCAGCTCGCGCGCCAGCCCGCCGCGTTCTGCCGGCAGTTCGCACTCGACCTCGTCGAGCAATGGTCCGATCCGCGCGAGCACCAGTTCCAGAAGGTCATCACCGCCGAGCGCAACCGCGTCCCCGGCATCCGCGCCAAATTCGCCGATCATTTCTATGCGCGCGAGCAGAGCCTGATGACCGACTATTTCCGCGGCTTCGCGCTCGCCGGCCTCGTGTCGACGCCGGATCCGCGCGAGACCGCGCGGCTGTTCGCGGCAGGGCTGATCTATATCCGTCTCGAGCATTACGTGATGGGCGCGGCGCCTTCGCCGCGGGCCAAGGTGATCGAGGCGATCGACCGCTATCTCGCCTTCTTCCTGTCGCTGATCGCGGCAGGCAATGACACCGACAACAAGAAGCGAAAGCCAAAGGGAGAGACGCGTGGCAAGGCTGCCCCTGATTGATCCGGAGACGACGAGCGGCGACATCCGCGCCTCGTTCGACCGCATGCCGGTCAAGCTCAACATCTTCCGCATGATGGCCCATGCCGAGGCCAACATGATCCCGGCGATGCGGCTCGGCAATTCGATCCTGCACAAGCAGAAGCTCTCTGCCGTCAACCGCGAGCTGCTGATCCTGCAAGCCGCCCAGCTGGAGGGCGGCGCCTATGAGTGGCGCCAGCACGTGCCGATCGCGCTCGGCGTTGGCTGCACGCAGGCGCAGGTCGATGCGGTGGAGCGCGGCGACTACAATGCTGCCGCGCTGAATGAGGCGGAGCGCGCGCTGCTGACATTCGGCCGCGAGGTCGTCGAGAACGTCCGCGTCCCCGAGGCCATCTTTGCTGCCGCCCGAAAACACTTCAGCGACCAGGAGATCGTGGAGTCCATCGTCGCGCTCGGCTTCTACATGATGATGGCGCGCGTCACCGAGGCAACCGAAACCGATCTCGATCCGGCAGCCGGCATGAAGGTCTATGACGGCGGCAAGAAATCAGGCGGTTGAGATGGCTGACACCGAGAGCAAGCCGGAGCGCTATGTTCGCCCTCCGAGCGCCGAGTCATCAGGCGACGCGCCGGGCAGGGGGCGACTGAAGGGGCGCCGTATCCTCGTCGTCGGCGGCGGCCAGCGCGTGTTCGATGCCGCCACCGATCCGATCGGCAATGGCCGCGCCATGAGCATTCTGTGTGCACGCGAGGGTGCGAAGGTCGCGGTCGCCGACCTCAATCGCACTTCGGCGGAAGAGACGGTGAAGCGCATCACCGACGAAGGCGGCGAGGCCTTTGCCATTGCCGCCGATGTCACGTCGGAAGCGGATGTCGTCCGCATGATCGAAGAAGCTCACCGCGCCATGGGCAGCCTCGACGGTATGGTGCTGAACATCGGCACCTTCGGCAAGACCGGCCTCGATGCCGTCAGCCCCGAGGAGTGGAACAGGATCTACGACGTCAATGTCCGCGGCCCCATGTTGTGCTGCCGCGCCGGCTTGCCGAAATTCGATGATGGCGGCGCCATCGTCTTCATCTCCTCGATCGCCGCGCTGAAGGCGGGATCGCAGATGGCGGTGTACGATTCCTCGAAAGCCGCGCTCGGCGGCCTGATGCGCAACATCGCCCATCTCGGCGCGCGCCGGGGCATCCGCGCCAATCTCGTCTATCCCGGCCTCGTCGACACCCCCAACGGCCGCGAAGCCGGCGCCGGCCGCCCCAATCGCGGCAAGGGCCACCTTCCGTTCGGCCGGCAAGCGACGGCGTGGGAGATCGCCTATGCCGTGCTGTTCTTCCTGTCGGACGAAAGCGTCTATGTCACCGCGCAGACGCTCGCGGTGGACAGCGGATTGAGCGGGATGTGAGGCCTGTAGCCCGGATGGAGCGCAAGCGTAATCCGGGACCGCAGCATCATCCCACGAGATGCCCCGGATTGCGCTGCGCTCCATCCGGGCTACGAATGCGGCAGAGCAGGTGGTCGAGCGAGACGTTGCCGGGTCCGTACGCCATGAGGGCGAGCGCCATCGCAGCCCAGGTGAGGTGGATCGGCCAGCCGTCGGGCACCGTGAGCTCGACGATGACGGTCATGAACAAAAGTCCAAGCCCCGCGAATCGTGTGCCGAGCCCGAGCACGAGCAGGATCGGAAACATGATCTCGCCGCAGCCTGACAGGAACGCCATCAGCGTCGGCGCGGGAAAGTGATAAGGCCCGCCCGGCAGATGCAGCATGAACTCCTCGCTGAACAGCGTCACGGCGGTGTCGTTGAGCCTGAGGAAGCCGCCCCATTTGAGCATGCCTGAGCGCCAGAACGGCACCGCCAGCGCGAGGCGCAGCACGAGCAGGACGAGCGAGGGGATGGCAAGCGTCTGGATCAGGTGATTGGCCCGGTCGATGAGCAGCCAGGGCGACGGCATGCCGCCGCTCTCCATGCGTTGGTCCGTGATCATCATGCGTCTCCAGCAGCAGAGGTGAATGCGCCGGCGTCGATCAGGCCGGTGATGTTCGAGGCGATGTCGAAGTCGGGCGATGCATCCAGTGCCGTCGCGGCAGCTTCGCCGAGCGGTTGGCCGGATGCGAGGCAAGCGGCAAAGACGGCGCCGGCGGGCGGAAGGTGCCGCACCACGACGTCGAATTCGGGTCGGGTGATCAATGCGTCCTCCGGCCTCGACGCATCGATGCGCGCGGTAGGAGCGCTGCCGCGATTGGCCGCGAAAATCGTCACCGCGGAGAATTGCGAACGAACGATCCGCATCGCCGGGTGCGGGATGAAGACGGTATCCGCCAGACGCTCCGGGGCAATCGCGGACAACCGGACCGGGGACAGCGGCGCGGCGTCGCGCGCATGATAGGCGTCGAGCCAGGCCCGCTCGATGCGGGCGACGTCGGCGAGCCAGGGCATATCTTGGGCATGCTCATAGGCTTCGATGAAATCCGGAAAGTCGCGGCCATACTGGAACAGCAGCGGCGAGCTCGGCGGATGGCTGCGCACATGAAAGCGCGCCATGGCCCGGAAGAACTCAAGTCCGGTGATGCGCTGCACCGCCGGATAGATCGCGGCCAGCGCCTCGATCAGGCTGACGGTGACGTTGTTGCGGTAGACGTCGTAGCGCCGGCCGGCGGCCTTGCCGTTTGGTCCGGTCACGATCCCCGGCGTCTTGCGCGTCGGATCCAGCAGCGCCGGCGCGAACGCAGCGGCGAACGACAAGCCGGCTTCAGGCTGCATGACGCTCTCCTGCCATTGCCGCGGTCTGATGACGATCGAGGATCGCCTGTGCGGCAAGGGCTTCCGCCTGCAGCACCGGCCAGTCCGGAATCTTGCTGTCCCATTCGATCAGCGTCGGCACCGCGCCGCGGCGTCCGATCACCAGCTCGTAAAGCCTCCAGACGGCGTCCGTGACCGGGCCGTCATGGCTGTCGATCAACAGCAGATCGCCTTCGTCGTCGGCCTGCTCGGCATGGCCGGCAAGGTGAATTTCCTCGACGCGCGACAGCGGGAAATCCGCGAGATAGTCGAGCGCGGAAGTGCCGTGATTGGTGGCGGAGACGAACACATTGTTGACGTCGAGCAGCAGCCCGCAGCCGGTGCGCTCGGCGATGGCGCGAATGAACTCGGTCTCGCGCATCGAGGATTCGCGGAAGGCGACGTAGGTGGACGGGTTTTCCAGCAGCAGCGGACGACGGATCGCCTCCTGCACCTGGTCGATGTGGTCGCAGACGCAAGCGAGCGTCGCCTCGGTATAGGGCAGCGGCAACAGATCGTTGAAGAAGCTGGCCTCATGGGTCGACCAGGCCAGATGCTCGGACACCAGCGCCGGCTGATAACGCGCGACGAGGCCGCGGAAGCGCGCCAGATGCGCCTTGTCGAGTGGCCGCGGCCCGCCGATCGACATGCAGACGCCATGCAGCGACAGCGGATGGTCGCGGCGGATCGCCTCCAGCGCGCGATGCGGCGGGCCGCCATCGCCCATGTAGTTCTCGGCGTGGACTTCGAAGAAGCCACGCCGAGGTCCGGCCTCGAGGATATCGGAGAGATGCTCGGGCTTGAAGCTCGTCCCGGCAACGCCGCCGATGGGCGTTGGATAGCGGAGCGGCATGGCTGCTGGTCGGGCGGGGTTGATCACCGTGCTCATCGTGCTGCTCCGTTCATCCTTGCCGGCGGCGTCGCGCCGGCCGTTAGACCGGCTTGAGCGAGCCCTTCTTGCCGCCCGGCAGGTCGATGCTGGTGCAGGTGCCGCCCTGCACGAACTTCCAGGCGTTGCCCTGGAAGTCGACCGTCGAAGTGCCCTGGCAGGTCGTGCCCGGTCCCGCCGCGCAATCGTTCTGGCCCTTCAGCGCGACGCCGAAGCACTTCTCCTTCTTGGCGGCGACGGCGGCCTCGGCCTCGGCCTTGGTCAGCGGGCCGGCGGCAGCGAGGGTCGCGAGCGCGGTCGAGACGGCGCTGGCGAGGACGAGCGAGGTGACGACGTGTTTGGCAGACATCGGGATTCTCCTGTTCGAGATGGCATCGCCTGGCAGGCGATGCGCGCATGGTCTCCTTCGCTGCGCGCGCAGCCGGCGTTACCGCAGGCCGCTCACGAACCCGTGAGACCGATTGGATCGGGCGCACCGCCGGTGCGCTTGGGCTGGCATTAGCGGGCAATCGTCCGCCCAAAGCCAATGCCTGGGGTCTATCGACACGGTAGCCACCGGGCATTGGCGGCGCCGCCCTGTTTCCTGCCAGACGTAACGGGCGACCGCCGGCGGCGTAGAGCAATGTCAGTGGCTCGCGTGGACCGGCAGGCGAAGAGGGCGATGAACCTTGATCCCGAACGACGGCTTCGTGCGATCGCAAGGCTGACGGTCAGCATCCGCCTCGCGGTGTCCACGCTGGTCCTGGCTGCGATCCTGCTGACGGCCGCGCTCTCCAGCCTGCTCTGGTGGCGCACGGCGGAGGCGACCAGCCGGCAGCTCGCCTCGACCATCAACGAGCAGATCGTGGCGGCGGTGCGCAAGGAGGTCTCGGCCATCGTCGACGAGGCGCGCGCCGCGCACACCGCGATCCGCACGCTGTTCCTGCAGAACGTGCTCGACACCCGCGAGGCCGACAAGCGCGAGTTCGTGTTTCTCTCGCAATTGCAGTCGCAGGCGACGATCTCCTGGGTCGCCTTCGGCTGGCCCGACGGCTCCTTCTTCGCCGCGCACAAGCTCGGCGATCGCCGCCTGGAGATGATGGAGATCTCGCTGACCGATCATCCCGGCCAGCGCCGCGTCGATGAATATGATGTGGTGCCCGGCGACATCGAATTCGCCAATCGCCGCTTCGAGCCGACCTCATTCCATGTCGCCGATCAGGCCTGGTTCAAGGCCGGACTCGACGCGAACGATCCGCAATGGTTCAGAGTGATGGACCACGCGACCGGCGAGCGGCCGTCGATCGCCTTTGCCGGACCGATCGACGTCTATCAGGAGCGGCAAGGCGTTCTGGCGGTCATCATCGAATACACCAGGCTTGCCCGTTTTCTCTCGCAGCTCGAGGTCGGGCGCACGGGGACCGCCTTCATCGTCGATGACAGCGGCGAATTGATCGCGGCGCCGGACAAGGAGGCCGACGAGCTCCATCCAGCGCGTGGCGACACGGCGCTGCTGCCGCTGGCGCGGCTGGCGCTCGACAAGGCGGGGGAGGCCGGCCGCAAGGAGGCCTGGCGAAGCCGGCTGACGTCCGGCGGCGCAGCCTATGAGGTTGCGCTGACACCGCTGCCGTTTGCGGGCTGGTCGCTCGCGACCGTGATCCCGGAGGCCGAATTTCTCGGGCCGGTCGAGACGACGCTGCGGCGCCTGATCCTCGGCCTCGCCGTCGGCGCCGTGCTCGCGGCGCTGGCCTCGGCGATGCTGGCGCGGTCCGTCATTGCTGCGCCGCTGTCGCGCGTCGTCGGCGAGCTCCGCCACGTCGAAGCCTTCGCGCTGGAGCAGGTCCGTCGCCATCCCTCCAGGCTGAAGGAGATCGCGAGCCTGTCCGGTGCGATCGCCGAGATGGCGTCCGGCTTGTCCGCCTTCCGCAAGTTTATTCCGGCCGATCTGGTGCGCGACCTGCTGCGCCAGGGCGTCGAGGCGAGGCCCGGCGGCAGCGTCCAGGAGCTCAGCGTGATGTTCATCGACATTGCCGGCTTCACCGGGCTGTCCGAGCGGTTGGGCGACCGCGTGGTGCCGCTGCTGTCGCGCTATCTCGACGTCACCTCGGAGATCATCGTTGCCAATGGCGGCACCATCGACAAGTTCATAGGCGACGCCGTGATGGCGTTCTGGGGCGCGCCGCAGCCGCAGGACGATCACGCCGCGCGCTGCTGCCGCGCGGCGCTCGCCTGC
Source organism: Bradyrhizobium sp. WYCCWR 12699 (assembly GCF_032144035.1). NCBI lineage: Bacteria > Pseudomonadati > Pseudomonadota > Alphaproteobacteria > Hyphomicrobiales > Nitrobacteraceae > Bradyrhizobium > Bradyrhizobium sp. WYCCWR 12699. Next base: position 1,833,731 of record NZ_JAVTJN010000039.1, on the reverse strand, counting down.
CGCAGGGCGATGGAGGAGTCCGGCCTCGCCGACGATCTCGGCCAGCCGCTCCAGATCCGCATCGGCATCAATTCGGGCCGCATGCTGGTCGGCAATATCGGCTCGGAGCTGCGGCTGAACTACACCGTGATCGGCGATGCCGTGAACGTCGCAAGCCGGCTCGAAGGCGCCAACAAATCCTACGGCACGCAGATCCTGATCGGCGAGACGACCGAACGTCTGGCGCGCGGCGCCGTCATCACGCGCGAGGTCGACAGCATCGCGGTCTACGGACGGGAGGAGGGACTCTCCGTCCACGAACTGATCGGGATCGAGAACGAGGGCGCCATCGACGGCGAGGCAACCAGCTGGATCGCGGATTACGAGCGTGGCCTTGCCGCCTATCGCACGCGGCACTTTGCCGAGGCGCTCGCAGATTTCGAGGCCGTGTTGAAACGGCGCGGCCACGATCGTCCCGCCGAGCTGATGCGCGACGGCTGCCGGCAGCTCATCTCGGCTGGGCCGGACGCCGCCTGGCGGGCGGTGGCGACACTGACGTCGAAATAGCAGCGTCAGTATCGGCCGGCATCTCATGGCGCCTGCGAAGCAGTTGGCAAAGTCGCTCGATCGCGCGCATGATGGGCTGGATAACACGGCCCACCTGAGATTCCCGAACACACATGAAGATCACGTTGCTGAGACCGAAAGACTACACCCGCTCGCCCTGGAAGAACGGCGGCGGCATCTTCACCGACATTGCGGGTGCCTGGCGCGCTGACGCGGTGGCGAAGGATTGGAGCAGCCTGCTCTGGCGCCTTGCCTCCACGCCGATCGTGGCGCCCGGCCCGTTCTCCCATATGCCCGGCATCGACCGGCTCCAGATGGTCGTCAACGGGCGTGGGCTGGTGCTGAAGTCGCCCACGCAGGAGTTCGACGAGCGTGAACCTTTTACGACGGTGCGCTTCACCGGCGAGATGGAGATCGTGACCGCCCTCGAAGCGGGCCCGGTCGAGGTCGTGAACCTGATGGCCCGGCGCGGCGCGGCGGAGATCGAGCTCGTTGCGCTTCGCGAGCCCGGCACGCGGCAGCTTGTCGCCGGCACACATCTGGTTTACGCCGCGCGCGGCGATTGCCGCGTCCGCCTCGATGACGAGGAGTTCTCGCTTTCGCATGAAGACACGCTGAAAGTGGAGCTCACCGTGGCGTCGAAGCTCGCGCTTGTGTCAGGGCTGGCGGTGCTGGGATCGATTCGGCTCATCGGCTAGCCGGCGATGGCCCCGGCCATCCGATGCGCATAATCCATGCAACTGGCTAGGTTGACGCGGCGAAGCCGGGGCACGATATCTGTCCTGATGCAGACCGCCGCGCAAGACACGATATGAACGGGCAGGATATGACCGCGCCAGACCACAATCCCCCCGCCACATTGTCCGACGGCGTCGTCGATTGGCTGACCAATGGCACGCGCGACGAGCGCTTCATCGACAACATTTTTGCCGAGATGTGCATCCGTCTCCAGCAGGCCGGCATTCCGCTCGCGCGGTCGACGCTCCATGTCCGCATCCAGCACCCGCAATGGCTGGGGGCCCGCATCATGTGGTCCGACGGCAAGCGCGAGGCCGAGATTTCGCGGGTCGACTTCGATGTGCAGCAGCGCTCCGAATATATCGGCAGCGCCGCCCACGAGATATTCGAGGGGGCGGCCGTAGTGCGCGAGAACCTCGAACGTGACCCGTCGCTCGGCCGCAAGCATGCGCTCTATGACGAGATGCGCGCGAAAGGCCTGACCGACTACGTGGCCTGGCCGCTGCATCACACGCTCGGCAAGCGGCATCTCGTCACCTTCGCGACCGATCGGCCCGGCGGTTTCGACGATGCGCATGTCGCCGCCCTCAAGAACGTGTTGCCGGTGCTGGCGCTGGTCAGCGAGATCCGCGTCAAGAATCGCCTGGCGCGGACGCTGCTCGAGACCTATGTCGGCTCCCATGCCGGCGAGCTCATCCTGGCCGGGGCGACCCGGCGCGGCACCGGCACGACGGTGCGCGCTGCGATCATGATCTGCGACCTCAGGGATTTCACCAAGATTTCCGACAACTGGCCGCGCGACGATGTCATCGATCTGCTCAACGACTACTTCGACGCGATGTCGGAGCCGATCGCGCGGCACGGCGGCGAGATCCTGAAATTCATCGGCGACGGCCTGCTCGCCATCTTCCCGCTGAGCCAGCCCAATGCCTGCGCCAACCTGCTGCATGCCGTGACCGAGGCCCGGCAGGCCATGGCCGCCCTGAACGAGCGGAACAAGACGACCAGCCGCGCGCCGCTGAATTACGGCATCGGCGTCCATGTCGGCGACGTCATGTACGGCAATATCGGATCGAGCAGCCGGCTCGACTTCACCGTGATCGGCCCGGCCGTCAACATGGCCTCCCGGCTCGAAGCCCTCACCAAGAAGTTGGGACGAACGGTGCTGCTGTCACGCGACTTTGCGGAGCTGGTGCAGCCGAAGTTCGAGCTGGAGCACGTCGGTCAGCACGAGGTGCGCGGCTTCAGCGATCCGATCGAGCTGTTTGCCTATCAGGGCTGAAGCGGTCATTGCTAAAGCTCGAGGCGCGCGGCGACATGCTCGATCGCCATATCCAGCGCCAACTCCAGAGGCCTTGTCGAGCGCAAGGTTTGTGCGAGCAGAAGTCCTCCTTGCAGGCTGGCGAGCATCGCCTCTGAAAGCGCCTTCAGATCGCCGGTCGGCTTCTTCCCGGCCCGCGTCTGCATTCTCGCGAATGCCGCTTCGAAATAGCCAGCCCAGCGCGCAAAGCTCTCCGCCAGCGCTGCGCGCGTGCGCGGCGTCTCCGAGAGTTCGGCCGCCAACGAGCCGAGCGGGCAACCACCTGCGCAATTGGTTCGGTCCGTCAGCTCGACCACCGCGTCGCGCCAGCGGCGAAGCCCGGTGAGGGAATTAAGCTTTTGCAACAGGCCCTCGTGAGTTCCCAGCACGCACTCAGCCTGCCGCTGGATCACCGCCAGCACGAGCTCATCCTTGTCGGCGAAGTAGTGATAGACCTGCGATTTGCTGGCCTTGCTGGCCTCGATCACCGCATCGATCGTCGTGCTTGCGACGCCTCGCTTGCGCACGAGCGCGGTTGCCGCATCGACGATGCGCGCGCGTGTTGCCGCGCCCCGTGCCGTCTTGGGCATTGTAGTCACGTTTTCGTTCATGGCTTTCACCGTACTTGACAGCAAATGGGCTGGCAAGTAATTGGACTAAATAGTCCACTTTTTCGAGAAGACAAGAATGTCCCGTCTCAACAATGGCGATGCCTTTCCGGTTCTGACGCTCGATACGGTCACCGACGGCGCCGTTTCGGTCGCGCCCCACCTGTCAGGCCACTACGGCGTGGTTCTGATGTACCGCGGGTCGTGGTGCCCCTATTGCAATGCGCAGCTTTCGGCCTTTGCGCGCGCGAAGGAGAAGCTCGACGAGCTCGCAATCAAGGTCATTGCCATGTCCGTCGACGACAAGATCGACGCAGCGACGCTAGTCGAAAAGCATAGGCTGAACTTTGCGGTCGGCTATCGCGCCGATGTCGATAGGATCGCTGCGGTGACCGGAGCCTATGTCAACGAAAGCCCGCGCTATCTGCAATCCACCGGCTTTGTTCTCGACCCAATGGGAAGGGTGATCACGGCCGTCTATTCCAGCGGCGCTATCGGACGGCTCGTCGCCGAGGACGTCATCGGCTTCGTCCGTTACGTGAAATCCAAGGCGTGACGCCGACTGAAATCAGGAGACCCGGACATGACCACAAATGAGATCGCCATTGTTGTTGGCGCGGGTGCCGGATTGGGCAACGCGCTCGTTGCGCGCTTTGCGGATGAGGGCATGCGCGTGGCTGCGGTCTCGCGCAGTGGCGGTGCGGGCGAGCCCCAACGCGATCTGGTTCGCCGTTACTCTTGCGATGCCACGGACGCTGAGCAGGTCAAATTGGTGTTCGAACGCGTGCGGGGCGAACTTGGACCGCCAGCCCTCGTCGTGTTCAACGTCGGCATATGGGATCGCGGAGGAATTCTCGACATTTCCGAGGCTTTGTTCGAGCAGGCGTGGCGCACGGGTTGCTTTGCCGGGTTCTTGGTCGGGCGTGCCGCGGCGACGTCCATGTTGGAGAGCGGAGGCGGAACGATCATTTACTCCGGTGCAACCGGATCGGTCCGCGGCGGCGCCGGATTTGCGGCGTTTGCCTCTCCGAAATTCGCCCTGCGCGGGCTGGCACAGGCAATGGCTCGCGAGCTGGGCCCAAAGAGCATTCATGTGGCCCACGTCATCCTCGACGGCATGATCGCGCAGGAGGATGATTCCTCGGAGACCCTGCTTCAGCCTGCGGCGATCGCACAGAGCTATTATCAGTTGCACCGGCAGGCCCGCAGCGCGTGGACCCATGAGCTCGACCTGCGGCCGTCCAGTGAAAAATTCTAGATCGCCGACCGCCGCAGCAATCCGAGCCGTCGCCCCAAAGCCGCGCGACTGGCTGTTATTGCTGTCCCTGGTGTTGATTTGGGCCGTCAGTTGGCCGGCCATCAAGATTGGTGTCGGACAGATTCCACCGATCTGGTATGGCTTTCTGCGTTATGCGATCGCGGCGCTCATCCTGTTCGCAGTGCTGGTTGCGCGGGGTGAGCTTGCGTTGCCGCCGCCCGCTGATGTCCCCTTCGTCGTCATTTCGGGCGCGCTTCAAATGGCGGCGTATTCGGCGCTCACCGGTCTCGCCCTGACGATCCTGCCGCCGGGGCGCGCGTCCGTGCTGGCCTTTGCCACACCTATCGTGGTCGCGCCGCTTGCGGCCTGGCGGCTGGGTGAAGATCTGAGGCCGAAGGCGGTGGCGGGCGTGTTGGTCGGATGTGCAGGAACTGCCGTTATCGCCTCGCCGTCCTTTGTCGTCCTCGGCAGGCAAACCCTGGCCTACGCGATGCTGATGGGCGCCGCAACGGCGTGGGCCATCACCATCGTGACCGTACGGGGGCGTCGCTTCACCTCTTCGGCGTTGAGCCTTGCCCCTTGGCAAATGCTCATCGCGGCAATCCTGCTCCTTCCCATCGCGATCTCTGTCGAGGGAGCCCCGCCAACAATATCGCCGCTTGGCGCGGCCACGCTTCTCTACGTAGCACCGATCGCAACCGCGTTCGCCTATTGGGCCGTGGTCGAGGCCGGCCGTCGCTTTGCCGCTAGCACCATGTCGATGGCGCTGTTGGCGACACCCAGCGTGGGGCTACTGATTTCCGCATGGGTGCTGAAGGAGCCGATCAATGCTTCTCTCGTCGCGGGGGTGGCACTGACCGCGATCGGAATCCGTCTGACGATTGCGCCGACGCGGAGAGGATGATCGGCGAGGTCCAGGTCGACTGCGAGCCGTTGCTCGGGGAGGGCGCACGGCAGTTGGTCTGTTGCCAACGCTGAAATGTGCAACTACGCTTCGCCCTCGGCCAGTCCCAAGGACCTACGATCAGCTGCACCGACATGCCAAAATTCCTACGCATCGGAGTCCTTCAGTCGAACGTGTCGGGATACACGTCGAAGGCGTGGTGCGTCCGGCGCGCTGGCTCGGTGGTCTTCCTGAAGTGGGGCGCCGTGGAGGTCCATGGCGCCGGCGACGGGCGAAGGGTCTATTGGACGCGCCTGCCGCAGGAGAAGACGGTTCGCTGCGGCACGGTGCAGCGCGCCCAGGACTATGCCAAGGCCGCGATCGCCCGGCGCCGCAGCCATCGCTATGAACCGCTGGCCGGACCGATCGCGCCCCGGCGCCGATCGGCCGAGCGCAGCGCCGAGCTCAAGCAGGCGCTCGCCACCATCCTGATCGTCGATATCGTCCGCTCCACCGAAAAGGCCGCGAAGCTCGGCGATGCGCGCTGGACGAAAATCATGGGCCACTATTACGCGGCGGTCCGCAAGGAGTTGAAGAGCACGCGCGGCAAGGAAGTGGTGACGACCGGCGATGGTGTGCTGGCGACATTCAAGGCGCCGGCATCCGGCATCCGTTGCGCGACCGCGATCCAGAAGGCCGTGCGCACGCTGGGGCTCGACATCAGGGTCGGGCTGCATGCGGGCGAGTATAGCGTCAGCGGGGGCGAGATGGTCGGTCTCGCGTTCCACATCGGCACGCGCGTCGCCGCCAAGGCGCGCGCCGGCGAGGTCCTGGTCTCGAGCGCGGTCAAGGACCTGATGGCGCGATCCGAGATCCGCTTCAGGGACCACGGCGTGCACCAGCTCAAGGGCGTTCCGGCGCGGTGGCGGCTGTACCGGGTCGAGGATTGAGTGGAACCGACGAAGCCCCCGCGCCGCGCGCGGAACTCGTTGAAGCGACTGGCTTCTTCGGATTCGCGATCGCCGCGTTAAGGCCGGAGACACCAAGCGCCTTTACGGGTCCTTCGCCTCTCTGTTCTAGCCTTTGACGTGGCTGGGACAATCTCGATGGGTTTCTTCGCGCGGCTTGGTGACGCTTTCGCGATCGGTGATACGACCGATCCGCTCGGCCGTTCGCTGCTCGTCGAGCAGTTCCGCGTGCTCCGCGAGCAGGTGCCGGTGCTTTATGCCGCGCTTCTGGTCAACAGCATCAGCGTAGGGCTGCTGCTTCCGGACACGGTCTCGGCATGGCTGCGATTTGCGTTGCCAGCCGCTCTGCTGGCGGCCTGTCTGTTTCGGCTGGCCCAGTGGCTCCGGCTGAAGAAGGCCGATTTCACCGCGGAGGAAGCGTACCGGGAGCTCGCAAAGGTTCGTCTCGCCACGGTGGTGCTAAGCTCCAGCTTCGTGATCTGGATCCTCGCGCTGTTCATGGTGGTCGATCCCGGCCTGCGCGTGTCGGTCTCCCTGCTGCTCTTCATGGGCTGCGTCGGAACGGCTTACTGCCTCGGCAGCTTCCCGCCGTCGTCCCGGCTGACGATGCTGATCGCGGGTGCACCGATAGCGACGCTGCTGCTGTTCTCCGGCGACGGCATGCTGGTCTCGGTCGGGATCAATCTGCTGGCGCTGCTCGTCCTGCTCGCCCGGATGATCAACACCAATTTCCGCTCCTTCGTGAATCTGGTCGAAACCCACGGACGGCTGTCCGAGGAGGGTGACCGCGCCCGGGCCGCAGAGCAGATTGCGACCGCGTTCGCGGAGCGCTTCGACAGGGCGCTCAACAACATGTCCCAGGGCCTCTGCTTCTTCGACGACGACCAGCGCCTGATCGTCTGCAACCGGCAATATCTCGAGGTCTACGATCTCGATCCGAAACTGGTCCGGCCGGGCATGAAGCTGAACGACATCGTCGATCTCCGCTATTCGGCCGGCAGCGCACCGAAGATGTCGAAGCAGGACTATCTGGCCTGGCGCAACAGCGATCCGGTGATCGCTGCGAATTCGGACACGACCGTGGAATTGACCAACGGGCGGATCGTGCGGATCCGGCATCGCCCGATGGAGGGGAAGGGCTGGGTCGCGACCCACGAGGACATCACGGAGCGCCATCGCACCGAGAGAGCACTCGCGGAGGCGGAAGCCTCTTTCCGCCTGCTCTTCGAAGAGAACCCGCTTCCGATGTGGGTGGTCGATGCGAAGACGCGCCGGCTCATTGCCGTGAATGGTGCGATGTGCCGGCATTACGGCTATTCCCGCCAGGATCTCCTCGCGCTGTCCGAGCATCAGCTCGCCTATGGCGAGCAGCAAGCCGGCGCCGAGCGCGACTGCGAATTGCACAGGACCGCCGGCGGCGAGGCGATCGAGGTCGTGATCGAATCCCGGCCGCTCGCCTATGAGGGACAGTCCGCCCATGTCTGCGTCGCCTTCGACGTGACGGAGCGCAATCGGGCGCAGCAGAGGGTGAGTTATCTCGCGTGTCACGATGCGCTGACGGAACTGCCCAACAGGGCCGCTCTGGACCAGCATCTCGGCGCGGCGATCGAACGCGCGGAGATCACCGACAGCCCCTTCGCCGTGCTCTGCATCGATCTCGATCACTTCAAGGCGATCAACGACCGTTTCGGCCATGCCGTCGGCGACGCCGTGCTCTGCGAAGCCTCGCGGCGCCTGCAGGACGCCGCGCAAGGATCCTACGTGGCGCGCGTCGGCGGCGACGAGTTCATCGGCATCATCGACCGGTCGCCGCTGCCGGCAACGGCAGAGCTGCTTGCCACCAGGATGCGGGCTCAGTTCGAGCACCCGATCGAGGTCGACGGCCATGCGCTGAAGATCGATCTCTGCGTCGGCATCGCGCTGTATCCGAGAGACGCCGACAATTCCGTTTCACTGCTTGCGAACGCGGATGCCGCGCTGTATCGCGCCAAGCACGACGGCCGGGGAGCCATCCGCCTGTTCACCAGCGCGATGGACCAGCAGCTGCGGGATCGCCGGGCGCTGGAGCACGATTTGCGCAATGCCGTCGAGCGCGGCGAGCTCTATCTGGAGTATCAGCCGCAGCAGCATCGGGACGGCACGCTCATGGCCTATGAGGCGCTGGTGCGCTGGCGGCATCCGGCGCGCGGGATCATTCCTCCCGGCGAGTTCATTCCGATCGCGGAGCAGAGCGGCTCCATCGCGCAGATCGACGACTGGGTCCTGATGGAAGCGTGCCGGGAGGCGGCGTCCTGGGATCAGCCGCTCCGGGTGGCCGTCAACGTCTCCGCGGCGCAGTTTCGTCGGGAAAACCTCGACGGCCAGGTCCGCAGGGCGCTGCGGGACAGCGGACTTCCGGCCGCGCGTCTCGAGCTCGAAATCACCGAAGGCGTCCTGATCGAGGACATGCCGCGCGCCAAGAGGACGATGCAATCGCTCAAGGCGCTGGGCATCCTGATCGCGCTCGACGATTTCGGAACCGGCTATTCGTCGCTGTCGTACCTCGAAGCGTTTCCGCTGGACCGCATCAAGATCGATCGATCCTTCGTCGCCTCGCTCGGCCAGAGCGAGCGATCGCTGGCCATCGTACGGGCCGTGATCGGCCTCGCCCACGGGCTCGGCGTGCCGGTCCTGGCGGAAGGTATCGAGACCAACACGCAGATGTCGCTCCTGATCCAGGAAGGCTGCGACGAGATGCAGGGATATCTGATCGGGCGGCCCAGCAGCCTCGTGCCGTCCAGGCCGGCAAGAACGCCCGAAGGCGAGCGGCATCCTGAACGGCGATCGCGGCGCAGAGCGCTCTAGCCGTCCGGACCGGTCCGGTCGCATTTCGGGCATCGGCCGTCCGCGGCGCTCGCGAGCTGATGGCCGATTTCTTCCCTGAGGGCGTCGGCCTCGAACGGCGTCCCGTCGCTCTTCTGGATTCGCTTGGCGCGTTCGTAGGCATGGCTCTCGGCAGCGTCGTCGCCGACGCGGATGATGACCTCATCATGGAAAGGGCAGGCTATGGTCGCACGCGTCGTCTCGAGCGCGTAGCGCACGGCCGCGGAGAGATCGTCGAAATTGGCGGACATCATGGCTGCTCTCCTGGTCGAGGCGGTCCCGATGGTGGCCTGTTGCTTGCGGGCGTGCCTGCTCTGTCCAGCGGCTAGCCCTTCTTCCGAAGCGGCGCCCGGAGTGCCTAGGAGTCCGGGCCCCGCTTCGTGCGGCACCGGGCGACAGCGCGCCTGATGCCACCTCGAGCATAGGCGCGGCCGGATGGCTCGCATTGACCCATCGCAAACCTGGGAAAGCTCCGTAGGGAATCGTCCGGAATTTCGCCGACGGCGGTTCCGGAGGATAAGAGGAGCATGCACCGCCAGATCCTCTTCAGGTGCCCGCGCACCGGCATAAACGTCCAGCATCGGATCGATGACGAGCGATCCGAGAGTTCGGCGTCGGCCGACAGTTATGTGCCCGTGCGATGCCCGGCCTGCATGTCGCTGCACTTCGTCAACAGCGCAACCGGCAGGCTGCTGAATGAGCGACATGCGCAGCCCGCCGCGAGGCCGCGTTCCGCCTGATCCGGTCGCGTCGCGACGCCCGCGCGGGAAACCGTCAATGGATCGCCGCGTACATGATGGCTTCCTCCGTCGCCTCCAGCGCGGAGAACTCCTCGACGACCTTGCCTTGCCTGCACACCAGGATGCGGTCCGACAGCGCCATGATCTCCGGCAGGTAGGAGGAAATCACGACCACCGCCTTGCCCTTGTCGGCCAGTGAGTTGATCAGCTCGTGAATCTCGACGATGGCCCCGACATCGACGCCCCGCGTCGGCTCGTCGAATATGATCAGCTCCGGATCCTGGATTAGCGATTTGGCGATCACGACCTTCTGCTGGTTGCCGCCGGACAACTCGACGACCTTGGCCTCGTCGCCGATGGCGCGCACCTTGAGGCGCTCGATCCACGACTTTCCGGTCGCCGTGCTTTCGCGTCGCGACAGCCAGGCGCGTCCCCTGGGAAATTTGGCGAGCAGGCCGAGATAGATGTTGCGCGCAATCGATGCGGTCTCGAAGAACCCTTCGACCTTGCGGTCCTCGGTCACGTAGGCAATGCCCGCCTGCACCGCCGGGGCGGGAACGCGGTAGCGCACCGGCTTGTCTCCGAGGATCACCTCGCCGCCATGGAAGAAGTCGCGCTTCATGACGCCTGCGACGATCTTGAAGGTCTCGGTGCGCCCGGCGCCGACGAGGCCGAACACGCCGGTGATCTGGCCTGCGAACACCGACAGCGAATTGTTCTTCACCATCGGCGCCATCTTCAGGTTCTGCACCGTCAGCACCCGCTTGCCCGAAGGGCGGATTTGCGTCTTGCGCGCGCCGTAGAGCGTGTTGGAGAGATCCCGCCCCACCATCGCCTGGACGATACGCGCCCGGTCGAAGCGGGAGGCATCGTCCGTCACCACATGCTTGCCGTCGCGCAGCACCGTGATGCGGTCGGCAAGCAACAGCGCCTCTTCGAGCGCATGCGAGATGAAGATGATGGAGACCCCGCGCCGCTTCAGGTCCTTGACCAGGTCGAAGAAGTATTTCTTCTCCTCCGGCGTCAGCGTCGCCGTCGGCTCGTCGAAGATGATCACCTTGGCCCTGTGCAGGACGGCGCGCGCGATCTCGACCATCTGCTTCTTGGCCGCCCCCAGGCCGCCGACCGTCGCCGTCGGCGTCACGTCGAAGTTGAGCGATTGCAGGAATTGCTGGGCCGCGATGTAGATGCCGCGCAGGCGGTTGTAGAACTTCTCCTGGCCGAGGAACAGGTTCTGCGCCACCGTCATCGTCGGCACCAGGCTGTTCTCCTGGAACACCATGGCGATGCCGAGATTGCGCGCCTCCAGCGGAGTCCTCGGGGTGACCTCGACGCCGTCGACGCTCATGCCGCCGGATGTCAGCGTCACGACGCCGGCCATGACTTTCGTCAGCGTCGACTTGCCCGCGCCGTTCTCGCCGACCAGCGCATGGATCTCGCCGCGCCGCAGGTCGAAATCGACGCCGTCGATGGCGGGCACGCCGGCGTAAAGCTTGGTCGCCTTCGACAGCGACAGGACCAGGTCGTTCATGAGCGGGCCTCCTCGCCGAGCGAGGCCAGCGGCAGCCTGATGACGCGCCCGGGTCCCTTTGCGATCATCACGAGATCGCTGCCGCATTCGACGGCGGCGACGATGCCGTGGTTGACGCCGTCGGCGCGGCTATGCAGCGAGGTGCGCGGCGAGCCGTCGGCTGCGAGGCGGATGACGAGACCGTATGACCGCGGCGGCGCCCAGGGCTTCATCACGCCCATGGTCTTGATGTGCGCGCCCTGCAGCGGCTCCTTGAAGGAATAGCCGGAGCGCAGGCGCGGCGCCACCCAGAACTCCGGGTCGATCTCCGCGATCATGCGGCGGCGATAGGCAGGCTCGCGCAGCACGAACTCGACGAGCTGGGTGCGTGCGGTGAAGGCGGTGAGCCAGAAACCGCCGCCGCGGGCCGGCGAAAGCCGGGACGGGTAGACGGGCAGGTGCCGCAGCAGATCTTCGTGGGTTCCGTCCGGCGCGATCGAGACCAGGCGATGCCGCCAGCTTTCACTGACGAGGACGCTGCCGTCGCTCGCCACCGCGCCGAAAGCATAGCCCAATCCGCCGGCAAGCTGCGTGATCGCGCCCGACTTCGGATCGAGCCGCAGCACCCTGCCTGTCTTGCCGAGCTCCATCAGGTCGCGCGCCCAGTCGCCGACACCGCGCAACGACGATCCGTCCGTTGCGATCAACGTCCCGTCGGCCGCGGGCGCGAGCGCGTTGACGGCGTGCAGCCCTTGCGAGAATGTGGCCGTGGGCGTCTCCGCCGCGACATTGTCGTAGAGCCGGACTTCCGTGCCGCCGAGCGCGACGGCGAGGCGTCCTCCGGGCAAGGATGCCAGCGCGGAGATCGGCCGCTCAAAGGTCCGAACCGTCGTTGCCGCGTTGCCGGATAGGCGCGTCAGCCGCACGCCATCGGCAAGCAGCACCGAGGTGCCGTCGGTGGCGAGATCTTCCGGCGCTTCGCATTCGAGCAGGGTCTCCGCCTGCTCGAGCGCCTGGTTAGGCTTCAACGCCCCGTCGAACGACGGGACGGTGATGGCCGCCTCGCCGCGGCCGAGGAATCGGTTGGCGAATTCGCTGAGTGCGGCGATCACGACGACGTCCCCCAGCGCTTGTCATATTGCACGAAGTTCGGATCGGCATTGTCGAGCTTGAAGCGGCCGATGCGGTTGTTGGCGATGCCGCCGAGATAGAGATAGCCGCGATGCTCGCGCATCGAGGTGATCATGGGATGGTTGAGACCCCTGAGGTCCCAGAACGATTCAAGGATCTTGCCCTGCTCGTTGAACTTGACGACGCAGCCGGTGTTGATGTTCGGGAATAGCCATTCGTCGACGGGCACCCGCTTGGCCATGCGCCGGCGGAAGCCCGGCATCTTCCAGGCAAGGTCGAGCGACGGGCTGCGCATGCCGACCAGCGCCAGCCAGTAATTGCCGTCCGAGGCGAGGTTGATGTTGTCGGGATAGCCCGGCAGGTTGTCCATGACGATCTCGACGTCGCCCTTCTTCGGGCCTGCGAACCAGTAGCGCTTGATCGAGCAGCCGAACGTCTCCGCGAACAGGATGGATTGCCCGTCGCTCGCGACCGCGACGCCGTTCGGGAATTTGAGGCCGCGCAGCGCGGTATGGGTGGTGCCGGTCTTGGTGTCGTAGCAGATGATGCGGCCGTTGCCGCGCGCTTCCAGCCCGTCGACCGGCCACTCGTCCATCTCGTAGCGAACGGTGGCCTCTGAGAAGAAGATCAGCCCGTCGTCGGTGATGTCCAGATCGTCGGCGAGCCGCAGGCGGCTGTCGTCGTTCACGGAATAGAGGCTGCGGTTGGTCTCGTCGGTGGCCTTCTCCACGGTGCCGTCGGGCTTGATGCAGTAGAGGCCCATGCCGCCGATGCAGACATAGAGATTGTCGTGCTTGTCGAAGGCCATGCCGAGCGGCTGGCCGCCGATATGCGCGAACACCTCCATCCGCTCGTAGTCCGGCGGGAAGAAACGGATGATGTCGCCGTGCCGCGATCCCGCATAGAGCACGTCGTTGCGATCGAGGATGACGTCCTCGGGCGCCTCGATCCGGCCGAGCCCGATCAGGGAGACGTCGCGCAGCCTGTCGTTCTGCTCGAACGGTCCGCCCTTGCCGATCTCGGTCGGCGGCGGTGGCGGCAGCGCGTGGTAGGTCGGGGCGACATAGACCTTGCTGATGATGCGGGTTCGGTTCTTCTGCCAGCGGATGTCGACCATCGCGGCCGCCAGCAGGATCGTCGCGAGCGCCATGCGGTTGACGCCGCCGCGCGCGTTCATGGCGGTCAGGCCGTTGGTGACGAGGAGGACGACGAGCACGCCGGCCATCGACTTGACCACCGACCCCTTGCCGCCGCCGAGCGTGATGCCGCCGAGCACGGTTGCGGTCAGCACGATCACCTCGAGGCCGACGCCGATGTCGCCGCCGACGGTGCCGAGCCGGGCGGCGAAGAACAGCGCGCCGATGCTGGTCAGCACGCCGCTCGCGACATAGCAGAGCGCGATGGTGCGGCGGACGGGGATTCCGGAATTATAGGCCGAACGCCGCGAGCCGCCGATCGCGGTGATGTGCCAGCCCGGCCGCAACCGCGTCAGGAAGACGTGGCCGAAGATCGCGATCACGATGTAGACCAGCGCGACGCTGGGGATGCCGAGCACGGTTCCGCCGCCGATGAAGTCCCATGACGGAATGTCGGGGAAGGCGGAGGCGATGGCGTTGGAATAGCGCTGGATCAGCAGATCGTAGGCCGAGCGGTAGATGATCAGCGTGATCAGCGTGGTGATGAAGGCGCGCAGCCTGAGATAGCCGATCAGCACGCCGTTGACGGCGCCGAGCAGCCCGCCGACGATCATGGTGACGACCACCACGGCGGGGACCGGCCAATTGAGCACGTCGAGCAAATAGAGCGCGCAAAAATCCGTCAGTGCGAAGATCGATCCGACCGACAGGTCGATGCCGCCGACGATGACGACCAGCGCCATGCCGAGCCCGATGAAGCCGATCTCGCCGGCCTGCCGCGCGGTGTCGGCGAGGCTCGACGGCGACAGGAAGTGCTCGAGCGAACGGCTGAGCGCGAAGCCGACGATCAGCAGCAGGATCACCGGAATGGCGGTTTCGGTCCATCGTTTGGACAGGATCTCGCCAAGGAGATGGTCCGGCCAGTAGCGATATCGGAGCCTCGTCAGTGTCTCGCGCATCTGCCTTCCGCTGATTCCATGAGCAGGGTTGCGCGCTCCGCGCCCGAAGGGGCGGAACGCGCGCCGTCGGTTGCGATCACTTCTTGAGGTCGGAGAGATTCCAGCACGCCGTCTGGGTGTCGGCGTTCTCCTTGGTGATCGGAATCAGCGTGGTGTACTCGGAGCCCTTGACCGAACCCGGCTTGGCGCCCGAGGACAACAGCCACTTGATCGTGCCGGCCATCTGCGCTGCCTGCGTCGGCACGTCGTAGCTCATGTTGAGATCGAACGAGCCGTTCTTCACGAGCTCGCACGCGCCCTTGCGCTCGCCGCCGCCTGAAGTCGCCAGGAACACCTTGCCGGTCAGGCCGGCTTCCTTGATCGCCGCGGCGGTGCCGATGTCCATGCCGTCCCAGAAGCCGACGATGCCGCAGAGATCAGGGTTCTGCTTCAGCACCGTCTGGGTGATCGCCTTGGCTTTCGCGGCATCCCAGTCGGCGGCCTGGCTGGAGACGACCTTGATCTCGGGGTGCTTGGCGAGGATGTTCTCGACGCCCTTGAGCGTATAGGCGCTGGCCGCCGCGGAGAGCGCGCCCTGGATGATGGCGATCTTGTTCGACTTGCCCTGGCAGGCCTTCACCACGCCTTCGGTCTGCCGCTCGCCGATCTCGATCCAGTTGGCGCCGACGAAGGCCGAGCTGCGATAGGCCGAGCCCATGTTGATCTGGATGACGTAGATGCCCTCGTTCTCCGCGCGCTGCAGCAGTTTTGCGTAGGTCTGGACGTCGGGATTGTGGATCACCATCACCGCCGGCTTCTCCGAGATCAGCGAGGTGACGGCCTGTGCGCCCGCATTGGTATTCCAGTTGGGATCGCGGATCACGAACTTGACGCCGAACGGCTCGAGCTCCTTCTTGAGCCCCGCGTACCAGCCTTCCGTCAGGTCGAAGTTCATCGCGACCGGAACGTAGGCGACGGTCTTGCCGGCCAGCGCTTCCCGGAAGGTCTTCTGAAACGGCTCGTCGAGGCCCTGTTGGGCGAGGGCCGGGACCGTGCCGGCTGCAAGCGCCAATGCGGCGAGACTTCCAAGCGCGAACTTATTCATGCAGGCCATTGTCTTCCTCCTTGTTGGGGCAGATCAGATGTCGCCCTGTTGGGCCGTTTCTTCGTTGCGTGGGTTGAGGAACGTGTCGGTGATGACAGCGATCAGGAGCACGAGGCCCTTGATGAGGTTCTGGCCGGCATAGGGAATGTTCAGGATCGTCATTCCGTTCAGCATCGTTCCGATGAGCAGCGTGCCGATGATGACATTGACGACGCCGCCGCGTCCGCCCGACAGGCCGATGCCGCCGAGCACGACGACGAGGATGACGTCGTAGATCAGCGTCGAGTTGAAGATGCGCGTCGGCATGGAGTTGACGGACGCCGCCATCACGAGGCCGGCGAAGCAGCCGATCAGCGCCGCAAGGACGTATTGCAGCACGATGATGGGCCGCGTCGGGATGCCGGTGACGCGCGCCGCGAACGGGTTGTCGCCGATCGCGTAGATATAGGCGCCCCAGCGCGTCTTGCGCAGCAGGATGAAGACCACCACGCAGGCGATTGCGAACATGACGATCGATGTGGGGATGCCGAGGATGCTGCCCTGGCCGAGCCGCTCGAACCCGGCCATCTGGTCGCTCCATTGCACGACGTCGAGCTGGAAGAGCGCGGCCTGGCCGAGACCCGCGACGAACAGGCCGGTCGCCAGCGTCGCGAACAGAGGCGGCACTTCCGCATAGGCGATCAGCCAGCCGTTGACGAGACCGATCGCGATCGACAGCAGGCCGGCCGACAGCAGCGAAGCCGGCAGCGAATGGCCGTTCTGCACCATCTGCAGAACGAGGCCGCCGGGGACCGCGAGCGCTGCGATCAGCGACAGGTCGATGCCGCGGCCGATCACCACGATCGCCATGGCGAGGCCAAGGATGCCGAGCACTGCCACGTTCTGCAGCAATGTCAGCATGTTGTCGGCGGAGAGAAAGCCGTTGAGGAAGATCGAGAAGCTCAGGAAGAGGACGGCGAAGACCGCAAACACGATCTCCTGCTGGCTGATCCGAACGCGCGTCATCGCTTGCCATCCCCTAGGGATCGGCATCGCGCGTGCGGGATCGCCGTCTTCCCGCGCGCGTGCCTCCCTCCGTCCAAGATTTGTTTTGCGCTTGATAGGCGAGAGGCCTCAGCGCGGCTTGCTTGAACGCGCAAACCTTTTGCGCTGGCGCGCAAAGAGTCTTGCGTGAAGCTGACGGGAACCTAAGATCGAGGCCGACAAGCTTTTGTGCGCTGCACAGGTAAATCTCGCTGCGACGGGCCGCCGATGGATCTCGTGTTCACGACCGAGGAGCTGGACCCCGCCAAGCGCTTCGCCGCCTGGCAGGACGCCATCTGCGACCACTACGTTCATGTCG
This sequence comes from Bradyrhizobium sp. WYCCWR 12699, assembly GCF_032144035.1. Classification (NCBI taxonomy): domain Bacteria; kingdom Pseudomonadati; phylum Pseudomonadota; class Alphaproteobacteria; order Hyphomicrobiales; family Nitrobacteraceae; genus Bradyrhizobium; species Bradyrhizobium sp. WYCCWR 12699. The sequence goes on along the minus strand of NZ_JAVTJN010000039.1, from coordinate 1,816,666 downwards.
ACGTGAACGCGGTGAAGCCGGCCGACTACCAGGGCTTTATCCGCGAGGCGCAATTTGGCCCTGTCACGATGAGCGACGTCTTCCTGTCGGAGCAGCGCATCTCGCGGCGCGAGCGGCACATCGCCAAGCTCGACAAGGATTGTTACTACGTCCAGTTTCTGCAACAGGGCAGCATGGACGTGCTCCAGGCCGGTCAGACCCTCGTGACCAGCCCGGGCATCGGCGCGATCTTTTCGGCGTCCGATGCCTATGATCTCGAATGCTCGAACCAGTTTAGGTCGCTGTACCTGGAAATCCCGCGCAAGGAATTTTCATCGCGCTTCGCCGAAGGCAAGATGCCGCTCGCGGCGACGATCGCGACGGGGCGGGGCCTGGGGCGGATCGCTGCCGAATTCTGCGCGCTGCTTGCCGCGGAGGCTTCAAGCCTGGAGGAGGCTGCGCGCGGGCGGCTCGGTCACGAGCTGATGGACGTTCTGGCGCTCGCGCTCGACATGGGCGACAAGGACGAGTTCTCGGAAGATGCGACGGCGCGGAACGCGCGGCTGCGCTCCGTCAAGGCCTGGATCGAGGAGCACCTGACCGAGCCTGACCTGTCGCTGGAGAAGATCGCCAGAAACAACGGCGTCTCGCTCCGGCATCTGCATTATCTGTTTCGATCGACCGAGATGTCGGTGTCGGAATGGATTTTGAACCGCCGCCTGCAGCGCTGCTACGACGCGCTGATGCGCCCGGAGCTGCGCGCGCTGTCGGTGACCGAGATCGCCTATCGCCTGGGCTTCAGCAGTTCGTCGCATTTCAGCACGGTGTTTCGCCGGAAGTTCGGCCACAGCCCATCCGAGCTGCGCCGGCGGCAGACGATGTCGATGGAGTAGGGCGCGTCTGGGCGCAACGCGCAGGCCGGCCGAATCTCCTATTTGCGGCTCGCGCCCGTCGAGCCGGAGCCCGGCACGGCCTGTTGGCCGCCTTGCGTCTGCCGCTCCGCTCCTGTGCCTGGGATCAGGCGGCCTCGGCGCTGGTCAGGGGGCGGGACTTCGCGCCGAGGCTGCCGTTTACCGGGGTTCCAAAAACCCGGCGCGGCTCAATGCCTGGCGCGGCGGCTCTGTTCCTATTCTTGTCCGTTGCCTCGGCGCGCTTTACGCCGACCAGCGGTCCTGCTCTTCCCGGTGCGCGTGCTCGTTGAGCCGTTCGGCGATCTGGTCCGCGATCTCCTCCGACTCGGCCAAGGCGACCGGCTCGCCCTTGTGCGTCCTGAGCTTGTCCTTGTCGGCTTCGATCGGGAAGTCGTCGGGTGTCAGTCCGGTATCCTTGGCGGTAGGGTTGGTCATGGTGGGTTTGCTCATGGTAGGTTTGGTCATGGCGCGCCTCGCTGCGTCCCTCTCTCCTGGGGAACAACACGCCTGAAGGCCAATCGTTGCCACGAACCGCGGCGCGTGATCCGCTATTTCTCGACCGGCCCCGTCCAGTCCTTGAAGCCCCCGAGGTTGTAGACCTTCTCGTAGCCCAGATCCTTCAGCAGCTTGCCGGCCAGCGCAGACCGTCCGCCGGACGCGCAATAGAGAATGACGCTCTTGCTCTTGTCGAACGCCTTGTCATGAGAGGGCAATTCCGGATCCGCCCGAAACTCCAGCATCCCGCGCGAGACGTGCACTGCGCCCTCGATCTTGCCGCTGGCGGCGACCTCCGGCGCGTCGCGAACGTCGACGACGAGCGTGTTGCCGTTCCTGATCATCTCGGCGGCCTGCTCCGACGTGATCTTGGGCACCGCCGCGTTGGCGGCTTCGAGCATTTGCTTGACGCTGGTGGGCATGGGGTGTCTCCGGTGAGGGGCTGGGCGGACGATAGCACATCGGTCGTGCCGCGCCTCCTCCTGTTGGAGGACCGTCGCGAGCGAATGATCGACTTCACCCGCTCATCCTCTGTCCGATGCCTTCAATCGTTCGCCCTCATCAGGGCTTTAGCCGGGACATGCAGAGCTTCTTGTCCTGCTCCTTGTGCTGGAAGCCGTAGTTGATGCAGGCGCGGTCCTCGGCCGGCGTGTGCTTGGCGATCTTCAGATAGATGCGGGACGGCTTGCCCTCGCCATAATGAAGATCCCCCGACACGGCGACCATTTCGTCGCCGACGAATTGGTGCCGGTAGAACTCGCCGTCCTCCTTGATCGATCCGAAGCAGCCGCGGACGAGATTGAGCAGGCGGTCGGTGCGCTGCTCGAGCTCGCGGCGGTTGGTCTTGTCGTATTGCCAATCGCATTCGTAGGTCGGAACGATGCGGAGCGTGATGTCCTTTTCGGTGCCGACTTCGATGGCGCATTCCGGCTTGGATGCAAGAAAGTCCTGCGAGACGGTGATCGGGGTGGCGTATTCGTCGATCGCCGCGATGTCGCTGATCTTGACGCCCTTGCTGCCGAGGGTGCCAGGCTCGATGAACCACTTCTCTTTCTTTTCCTTCGTGATGCCGGCGAACAGGTTGGCCGCGTGGCCCGCCACGGCGCGAATCTGTTCGCAGAACGGCGCGCTCTTCTGGCTGGCATCGACGGTCTTGACGGCAGGGGTCGACTTCTCCTCCTTGGCGAGCTTGTCGGCCTGGATCTCCTTGAGCTGCTTGACCATCTGGGCCAGATATTCGAGATCGGCCTTGGCGCAGGCCTTGGCCTTGCGCTCTTCGCCCTCCTTCAGCCAGCCGACATACATCTTGTCGACCGGAGCTTTGCTGCAGCCGGCCTCGATCAGCTTGGTCTGCTCGGTGTAGTAGGACTGCTGGTCCTTCAGGTTGTTGTCGGCGTCGATGCAGCGCAACGCGTCGTCGCGCTGCTTGGTGATGCGGTTGTACTCGTCGCGATCGATCTCCCGCTTGTCGTACTTCTCCCTGATCGGCGCCATGGTGGCGTATTTAAGGTCCTCGATGGCGGCGCGCTCGCGGGCATTGAGATTTAGGGCCGCCTTCTGCTCGGCGTCCAGGCGGTGCTCCACACTGAAGTCCGGCGGACAGCGCTTGGCGTCGCGGGCGGCGGCCGGGGTGAGGTTGGCGGCGACGGCGAGAAGGAGGCAGACGGCCCGGATGCGCATGCAATGTCCTTGGTTGAAGCAATGAGATCAGAATAGCGGGGCGGTTTGGACAGGCAAGACGGGGTGAGGCGCAAACCTCGGAAATCGGGGCGATCAATCTCGTTTCACAGCTGACGTGATGCTTGCGGGGCCTGCGAGGCGACGGGCAATATATCAGGGCGAAGAAAATCGGGAATTGACTGACCCACATGGGTCATGTTGGTCCGGCCGCCGTCAATGAATGATCCGACGCAACCCGCCCGGTAGAGCGCCGACGTCGCCCGCAACCCGCGTCAGGAGATGACGATGACTTGCTCCATATCGACCGGCCGGCCCTGCAAGCACTGTCGTCCGCCCGCAGAGATCGAGCCGCTCGGCTTCCAGGCCGACTTCGCCGCGGCCGAGCATGAATTGATCCTGCGCGGCTTCCAGCCAGAGGAGATGGAGCAGAAATGGTCCGTCTGCTGCGACGGCGACTGGGTGTATTTCTGCCGGAGCTGGACCAAGTTCATGATATTTGCGCTTCGCCTGGAGCGAACAGCATCCGGTGCGCGCGTTGCCGATTCCCTGGTCAGCAGGGATGCCAAGCAGTATCGCTCGACGGACCTCGATTACGATCGTCGGCTCGTCCGCGAGCTCATCGACGGATGGCTGCTGTGTCCCGATTGATGCCGCGTGCCGCCAGCCTGGCGCGGCGCAATAGTCAGAGCCAGCGGCGAACCTCGGCCTTGTAGCGGCGGTAGTCGTCGCCGAACTTCGCTTCGAGATAGCGCTCCTCGCGGGCGATCACCTGCGTCTGGATCGCGATCAGCACCAACGGGAGCAAGGCGAGGGCGATCGGCCCGTCGAAGCCGATCGCAAGGCCGGCATAGATAAGCGCCATTCCGAGATACATGGGGTTGCGGGTCCACCGATAGGGACCGGTCGTTGCGATCAGGGTCGTCGGCTGCGACGGCGGAACGTTGGTGCCCAGCCGCCGGAACAGCCCCGCCGCCGCAAGCATCAGCGCCGCGCCGGCAACGAACGGCAGTGCGCCAGTCGCGACCAGCAACCGCCAGTCGATGCCGAAAGAGCGGAGCGTGACGAACGGCTCCGCCGCCAGCCCCAACAGCAGCGCTCCCAGATAGATGAAGGGGGGAGGGAAGCGCACACCCGCGTTGTCGGGTTTGTCGGCCATGCTCATCCTCCAATCTGCGCGCTCAAGCCAGCATCGACTGCTGGGCGAAGATGCCCGCCATCGCGCCTTGCCATGATGCCGTGGTGACCGAGGGCATGAGGGGATTGGCGAGGTCGCCGGCGGCGTAGATGCCGGTCATGCTGGTTTCGCGGCGCTCGTCGACCTTGAGGACGATGCCGAGGGGCGTATTGACCGTGGCGAGGCCCAGTGCTTCGTGCAGGCTTGCGGACGGCTTGTTGCGCGGATGCGCGAACAGGATATCGACCGCGACATTGGGGCCGCTTTCGAGATTGACGGTGGCGTTGTGGCCCCCAGGATGGGCGATCTTGGTGATCCGGCCATCGACGACGGGTACGTTGCGGCGAGCCAGATCGGCCCGGATCTCGGGCGGAATGTCGTGACCATCGGCGAAGAGCGTCAAATTGTCGGTCCAATCGCGGAACAGCCTGACCTGGTTGTGCGACTGCGGGCCGGACCAGACGAGGCCCCAATGCTGACCGGCGACTTCAAAGCCGTCGCAATAGGGGCAAGGCACGATAGACCCGCCCCAGCCTTCGGCAAAACCCGGAACGTCAGGCATCTGGTCGACGATGCCATAGCTCAGGATCAGGCGGCGCGCCGCAAGGCTTTCGCCATCGCCAGTGAGGACGGAGAATTTGTCGATGGTGCCGGTGATGCTGTCGGCCCGGGCATTGACCAGCCTGACCGTGTGATAACGCGCCAGTTGCCGCCGCGCCTCGGCCAGAATGTCCAACGGTGGCTTGTGATCGTGGCCGAGCAGACCATGCGAGTGTTCAGCGAAGCGGTTGCGCGGCAGGCCGGTATCGAGAACCGTGACCTTGCGGCGGGCGCGGCCGAGCTGCAGGGCGCCGGCGAGACCGGCAAAGCTGCCGCCGATGATGATGACGTCATCCATGGTGATGGACTCCCACGCATTGGCTTGCACATTTAAGGTACTGCGTGGTATCGTAATGTCAGAATTGGGATACTGTCAAGTACTGGAATTATCGTGACCGAAAACAGCCAGGCCCGGCGCGGCCGGCCCGCCAACGAGGCGCTTGGCCAAACCATCCTCGACGCCGCGCGCGAACTCTTTTTGGAATTGGGTTTTCAGGCGACGACCTTGGACAAGGTCGCCCAGCGGGCGAAGATATCCAAGCTCAGCATCTACAGGCATTTCGAGAACAAGGAGGCGCTGTTCGGCGCGGCCATGGCGGCCGGCTGCGAGCAATTGTTTGCGCCCCAGGCCCTCGCTGAAGGCGTCGAGGCTTCGGTCGAAGATCAGCTCACGGCGGTGGGATCATTGCTGCTTCGCACGCTGCTCAGACCGGACGTCCGCGGTGTCGAAGCCATGGTCATGGCCGACAAGACGAGTCAAAACGCGCTCAGCAAGCTCCATTTCGAAGCCGGCCCCGCCCATGTCATCGGCCAAATCGAGGCCCTGTTGCGTCAGTTGCACGCGAAGGCGCTTCTGAACGTGCCCGATCCACACCGGTCCGCCCGCTTGTTTGCCGCGCTCTTCAAAGGATCCGATCTCCTGATGATCGCACGCTTCGATCAGGGAAGAGCAGAGGACGACAACGAAATCGAATCCTATTGCCGGTCGGCCGTCGCCATGTTCATCGCCGCGCACGGCGGCAACGACCGCGCGGGCGGAAATTTGCCTGCCCCGAGGTGACAGCGGTCATCAGCGCGACCTCAGCGCACGCCCGTGCCCTTGCAGCGCTGGCACTTCACCACCTTGTCGCCCTTCTTGACCAAACCCTTGCCCTCGCAATTCTTGCATTTCTGCTTCTTCTTGATGTTCGGGCCTTTTTCACTGGTCATGACATTCTCCTGCCGCCGGGCGGCGGCCCCGTGGGGGTGCTCGGCGAAGGGGCGGAGCGATGCGACATCAGTCCTACACTGACGCCGCCTTTTTCTCCACAAGCCATGTCGGAACCCGGGGCCGCCGTCCGTCTTGAATCCGTGCCGCCTCGAACCGGAGTTTTGCGTACATGGCCCCACGCGCCAATTGGAAGGGTTTTCTGAGACTGTCGCTGGTCACCTGTCCCGTGGCGCTCTTTCCGGCCACGTCCGAGAGCGAGAAGATCTCGTTCAACCAGCTCAACAGGCAGACCGGCCACCGCGTCAAATATCTGAAGGTGGACGCCGAGACCGGCGACGAGGTGCCGAACGAGGACATCGTCAAGGGCTATGAGCTGGAGAAGGGGCAGTACATCGAGGTCTCCAGGGAGGAGCTCGAGGAGATCGCGCTCGAATCCACGCGCACCATCGAGATCGACGAATTCGTCGCCAAATCGGACATCGACCCGCGCTACCTGATCCGCCCCTACTACATCCGCCCGGACGGCAAGGTCGGCCACGACGCTTTCGCGGTGATCCGCGAGACCATCCGCGAGATGGACAAGGTCGCGATCGGGCGCGTGGTGCTGACCAACCGCGAGCACATCATCGCGCTGGAGCCGATGGACAAGGGCCTCGTCGGCACGCTTCTGCGCTACCCCTACGAGGTGCGCAGCGAGCAGGACTATTTCGACGAGATCCAGGACGTGAAGGTCACCAAGGACATGCTCGATCTCGCCAGGCACATCGTCAACCAGAAGGCCGGACGCTTCGAACCCGAGAAGTTCGAGGACCATTACGAGACCGCGCTGATCGAGCTGATCAACGAAAAGCGCGCCGGCAAGGTGATCCAGCCGAAGGAGCGGCCGAAGGGCGAGAACGTCGTCGACCTCATGGAGGCGCTGCGCCGCAGTGTTGGCAAGGAGGCCAGGAAGGAGGCCGCGCCTGCGAAGGCCGGCAAGCCCGCCAGGAAACCGAAGAAGGCGGCGGCCGGACAGAAGGAGATGCTGATGCCGATCGCGGGCAAGAAGCAACCGAAGGAAGCGGCGGCGAAGAAGCCGGCCACGGGGGCGCGACGGAAGTCGGCTTGAGCGTGAAACATCCGGTGACGCCGGACGGCCGATATTTCGTCGTCCGCGGACGGCTGTGGCGAATGGCGAATCCGCATTTGGGCGAGCAGGAAAAGTCGGAGCTGGTCAGGCGCCTGATGACGGCGCGGCGCGCCGTCCGCGATGCCAAGTCGTCGGCCGATTCCGAGGCGGAAGCGGCGGCCCATCGCGCGGTCGACCACGCGAAGCGCGCCCTCGGCGAGCGCGGCCCGGTGTGGTGGCGAGACGGCGCTCCCGACCTCAACCGGCACATGGCGAAGAACACGCCATACGCCGCATGGTATGCCGAGGTGCAGCGGCGGAGAGGCTCTTCCAAGGATTAGCCAGCGAATGGAAGTCGGCGCTCCAGCCGCCACGGACCATTCAGATACTCCCAGACCAGCAGCCCGCAAACCGTGCCGGCGCGCGGCGCGAACCCGGCTTGAAGCGCACCGCAAAGGCTCCGCGCCGCGGTGGCTGTCACTTTGTTCTGGATGGTGACATGCGGCCGCCAGCCCTGGCTGTCCTGCCGGGACAGTTCGTCGCCGATGGCGGTGCGCAGCGCCGTCCGCAATCGCGCGAGCTCGGGGCAGGTGACCTCGATGGCGACGCCGGAGCCGAGCAGGCGAACGCCATCGCACAGCATGGGGATCGGCGCAGCCGGCAGGGCGGCATCGCAGAGCCGGCCCGACTGCGCCGGCGAGAGGCGGTGAAACAGCGTGAGATGCGCCGGCAGCAAATTGCGCTCCGGCGGGAAATGCGCGCGGCGCAGCTCGTCCAGCCAGTCAAAGCTGGCGCCGTCCAATTCGGCTGTCAGGATGAACGTCCGATCCATGCCGAACGGATATCGCGGCCAGTGCCGCTTCAGCAATCTCCGTCCCGGCATTCCGGACAATTGTCTCCGATCGAATCGAGGACGTCGCGGATCTCCGCGGTCGCCTCATCGGGAGAAATGCCGGCGGGTGGAACCTCGCGTGCGAGATCGATGGCGCGTGCGCGGGCGTGAGGATCGGCCCGGTCCTTCGCCCAGCCATGCTCCTCGCATTCGTGGATGGCGCCGACTTCCTGCAGCACACCGAGCGCCCATCCGCGCAGCGTGCGGATCGCCGGCCGTCTTTCCCTGGTCATCAGCATCGAGATCGCTCCTCACCGGGACGAATCCGCGCCGCCCCCGCTCGTTCCCGGCGCTTAGCACGGGTCAGGGATTCCCAAACGGCAGGGCCGGGCTTGTCCACGTGTTCCCAAGCGCTGTGGAGAATGCAAAGGATTTGGCAGAGGCGAGCGGACCAGGCAGGATTTCACCCGAGGAACCGGGTGTCGGGAGGCGGCTTATGTCGTCATCGGTATCGGAGGACTCGCCATGGCCATTGATGCGTTCGCTGGCACCACGCCCGTGTTTCTTCCTGAGCAGTTCCTCGTTGGTCGTCTTGAAGGATGGGCGGTGGTCGAAAGTCTCGTCGGCGGGCTCTTGAAGCGTGCGAGGATCACTGCTCATGGCGAGCTGGATGCGGACACCGACACCGTCGTCCTGACTGAAACCTACACCTTCGATGACGGCCATAGCGACACGTTGCGCTGGACGATTCACAAGCTAGGCGAAGGCCGGTACACCGGTCACGAGAATCGCCTGGAAGGCGACGCCACCGGCGAGCAGGCGGGTTGCGCATTTCACTGGAAGTACATGCGCGACACGCCCCAGGGCGATGGAAAGTCGTTCAAGCTGAACTTCGATGATTGGTTCTATGCGATCGATGACCGCGCCTGCATCGTTCGTGGAAGCGCCGGGCGGGCGGGGATTCCGTTCGCGACGGGGCATGTGACTTATAGGAGGATTTGAGCTCTCACTGCCAGCTGTCCGTGCTGCCTCAGGGATCGAAATAGCCTTCTTCCGCGGATCAAAACGCCGGCTTGCTCCCGCTAGGCGGCCTCGACATCCGCGGTCACGTCGTCATCACGCTTGTGGTTGATGAGGTTCAACAAATGCGCGGAGGCCCGCGCGTCGCACAGCGCGCGATGATGATTGGGCAGCGCAATTCCATAGATATCGCACAGCTTTCCCAAACCGTAAGATTCGTGTCCCGGATAGCGGCGGCGCATCCCGGCGCACGTACACAATTTCGGAAACCGGAAGCGACGTTCCAGCCGCTTGTACTCGGAGGCGATGAAACCATAATCGAAATTGACGTTATGGGCGACGAAGATGCCGTCGGCCATGAAATCGAGGAAGCTCTCGCTCACTTCGGCAAACACCGGGGCGTCCCGCACCATCTCGTTCGTGATCCCTGTCAGCTGGGTGATCTTCCAGGGGATGAGACGTTGCGGATTGATCAGGCTATGCCACTCGTCGACCACCTGATGATTGCGGACCTTGACTGCGCCGATTTCGGTGATGCGGTCACCGTTCGAGAACGCGCCAGTCGTCTCGATATCCACGACGACATAGTCCTGGTCCGGATCGAAGCGATAGTCGACACGGCCGATCTCGGCCGTGATGCCGGCGGCGCCGAGCTGGTGAAGGCGGGTCAATTGATTGCGTCGAATGACATCGCCCGCAGCCTTGATCTCCATGAACGAGACGTGTCCATCGCGGACGACCATCAGGTCGGGAAAGCCGTCGCGCATGCCGCGGAAATCCTCGCACATGGCGCGGACGATCCGCGCGAGGCCTGAGGGATTTGCGCCCTGCAGCAACGCGCGCAAGGCCTCGATCTGAAAATGGTCCCAGGCGAAGATGCCATTGGGGCGTCCCCACCGGGCCGCAACGGTCCGCAGGATCATGGGCAGCGCCGTCCCGGCTTCGATCGCGCCAATTTTTTCCGCGATCGAGGCCGCAAACAACCGGCTGAAGCTGCGATCCCTCAGGCAATGCGGCACCCAATCGAAGCCGCTCGGCAATTGCGTGCTCTCGAACAGCTCATCCCAGAACAGCAGGCCGAACAGGGTGTGCCACAGCATGTTCTCTGCATAAAAGACCGTCGCGCCGTCGCGCCGCAGCACGCCCGCCACGCCCGCCTCGGGATTGCCGCGATGCGTGTCGTCCACCGTGATCGTCCGCCCGGACCGCAAGAGCTCGGTGTAGAGCCCCGTCCGTCGCCCGCCAAACTTTCGTGCGTAGAAATCGGTCGCGAACAGATGCTCGCCATCGCTCAACGGCTGATCGATCATCCGTTGCAGCAAGGCCTCGGCTCCGGGGCGATCGCCATCGTTGTAGAGCAGACGCACCAGGCGTTCATTGCAGTCGGCCGATGCGCCGGCGCGATAGAGCTGCCGGGCGAAATCGTGATCGCCGGCCTTTTCGAAGAACAATCCCGCCTGGTGCGCCGCCCGGCTGCGCAGTTCCTCGGCGTAATCGGTGTCGCAGGCGGGGCCATTGAGGATGTCGACGGCAGCCTGTCTGCAAACGGCGTCCGATTTGACGTCGAGGCGGTCGAGGATCTGGCTGTAGTGGAATGAAGCCAAGGCTTCATCTCCGTCCGAGAACCGCGCGCTGAAGGCCGTCTCCTGGTTGGTGCGCAGAACGCCCAGATCGCGCAACGCAAAACTCTTCAGGTCAACCTGGGTCTTGCCGAAATAGAGATAGAGGAGGAACTCGATCGGCCTCGTGCCGTCGAGTGCGATGAATTTGTTCGCGCCGCAGTGCTGCGCGGCGACGGCGAAAGGAATCTGTTCGAGATAATAGTCGACGAACTTCGGCTTCGACCAGGATTTCCGGACATCGCCCCGTCCGGCGGCCTGTGCACCCGTTACCAAGATATCCCTGGGAAGGCAGGCCACGAACGCGGCATAGTCGCCTTCGCCGAGCGCGCGGGCATGACCGGCCGCCATGAGTTCGGCCGCCGCGCGTCCGACGTCGGCAATCTCGGGGTAGCTGAACAGGGCCCGGTTGAAGATCGCGCCGCGCCGATTGACCATCCGGACCAACAGGCACCGCGCATCCCGCGACATGCCGTCAAAACGCGCAATAAAGGCGCGATGTTCCTCGGAGAGGACCGAGCGATAGGTCTTCTGAACGAATGCCAGCATCTCGACGAAATGATCGAGATAGTAATAAGCGGGCAAAATCGGTGGCTTGGCCAAGTGAACCTAGTCGGAGAAGGGGGCTCGAATGTTCTATTTTTGTTCTGAAGAGTTACAAAGTCAAGAGTGGAGGACACGCGTCTGCGACTGTCGCGGTTTTGAACGGTCACTGAATCTCAATCGCGATGCATACGTCTCATTGTGAAACGCTCTCGCGCTGAGACAGCAGCAGAACTTTTGGAATGCTTCCCCATCCCACTTCGCTACTTAACAAAATCAACACTCCGGCCTTTCCAATCCTCGAGCGGAAATTCAAACGATAAGAAATCCTCATCGGGCGCCACGACCGCTCTGTTGGCCGTCTTAACTCGATCCAACAGGATAGCGCGCCATTCGTTGGAGAGCGACATCCGCCATTCACGGCGCATACACGTGTGCTCCGCGTATTCAAAGGCGATTTGAACCGCGAGCGTTGTGAGTTCCCTGTAGGGTAGCAGGCAGAATGATTTGGCAAATCGCTGGCTTGGTGGGCCCGGCAGGACTCGAACCTGCAACCAGACCGTTATGAGCGGCCGGCTCTAACCATTGAGCTACAGGCCCCGCCGCGAGACAGCTCGCGGGAACGCGGCCGGCAACGGTGCGCGGTTCGTTTACAGGGATGGCGGCGGGGGTGCAATGCTGGCCGGGCGGATGGTAACGCCAGGGCAGCATTGCCGGCGGTTTCTAGATAACCGAAATCGGCGATGATGCCTGTATACCCCTGTTTTGCCCGACGAAGCAAACCGGCTCGGCGAAGGTCCGATTTTTGCGTCCGCTAACCCATTGAAATCACTGGCCTCGTCTACTGTGCATGGGGTTGTTTTGCGACTTTTAAGGGGAGGGCCCTCCCGAGCCCCCTCCAGAATGTCGTGCAGTGGCCGCCAGGCCCTTCGCTAGTCCACCGAGACCCCCGCGAACTCCACCACCTTGCGCCACTTCTCGGTCTCGTCAGCGACCAGCTTGCCGAACTCGGCCGGCGTCATCGGCTTGGGGATGCCGCCGGTCTCCGTGAGCCTGGCCACCAGCCTCGGGTCCTTCAGCGCTTCGCCGACGGCCTTGTTGAGCGTCTCGACCACTTCGGGCGGCGTGCCCTTCGGCGCGGAGATGCCGTAGAAGCCGACCGATTCGAAGCCCGGCACGGTCTCGGCGATCGCAGGCACGTCAGGCACGCTCGGCCAGCGCTGCGGCGAGGTCACGCCCAGCGCGCGGACATTGCCGCCCTTGGCCTGCTCCATGGCCGAGGGGAGGTTGTCGAAGATCAGCTGCACCTTGTTGGAGATGATGTCGGGGAAGGCGATCGCCGAGCCGCGATAGGGCACGTGCACCATGTCGCATTTGGTCAGCACCTTGAACAGCTCGGCCGACATGTGCACCGAGGTGCCGTTGCCGGACGAGGCAAAGGAGATCTTGCCGGGGTTGGCCTTGCAATAATCGACGAACTCCTGGACCGTCTTCGCCGGAAACGCGTTGGACACCACCAGCATGTTGGTGAGCTGCATGATGCTCGCAACCGGGGTGGTGTCGCGGATGAAGTCGAACGGCAGCTTCTTGTAGAGCGAGGTCGAGATCGCGTTGTTGGGCGCGACGAACAGCAGCGTGTAGCCGTCGGGCGGTGAGTTGATCGCGGCGGCGGCGGCGATGTTGCCGCCGGAGCCGGTGCGGTTCTCGACGATGAATTGCTGGCCGAGCCGGTCCGACAGCCACTGCGCCATGATCCGCGCCACGATGTCGACCGGGCCGCCCGCGGCAAAGCCGATCAGCCAGTGCACGGGACGGTCGGGATAGGCGGCGGAGGCGCGAGGCGTGGCGCTGAAGAGACCTGTGAGGATCGCGAGCCCGAACACACCGCACCGCAAAATTCGCAACATGACGCCTCCCATTGCATTATTGTCGTTGCGGGCATGCTTTCACAAAAACGGACGGCTGCCTACATCGCCGCAAGTCGGTGTTGACGCAGGCCTGTCGGAAATGACCATGAGATTCGCGATCATCGTTCTCGCTGCAGCGCTGCTCGCCGGGCCCGCTGCGGCTCAAACCGGAGGCAACGCCATTCCGACCACGCCACATACGATCAGCCATCCTATCAGTCTCGGCACCGCGACGCCCGGCGGCGGCTTTCCGCTCTATGGCAACGCCTTTGCCGAGGTGATGAATGCGGCCGATCCGCAAGTCACGATCGCGCCGCGCAACACCAAGGGCAGCAACGAGAACATCCCCCTGCTGGAGAAGGGCGAGCTCGATCTCGCGCTGGTCGCGGGCGAGCCGGCCTATGAAGCCTTCGCCGGCATCGGCCGCGCGAAGGTATCGCTGAAGATCCTGACGGCGATCTATTCCAATCCCGGCATGTTCGTGGTGCGCGCGGACAGTCCCTACAAGACCATCCGCGATCTCGTCGGCCAGCCCGTCGCGTTCGGCGCCAAGGGCTCGGGCCTGCCGATCCTGGCGCGCTATGTGCTTGATGGCCTCGGGTTGAAGCAGGACGAGGATTTCAAGGCGATCTATCTCGACCGCGCCGGCGATGGCCCCGCGATGGTCGAGGACGGCCGCGTCGCTGCGCTGTGGGGCGCGGGCATCGGCTGGCCCGGCTTCGCCGCGGTCGCATCGAGCGCGTCAGGCGCGCGCTTCATCGCGCCTGATGTCGAGGAGATGACGCGCATCCGCGCCAAGCATACCTTCCTGAAGCCGCTGCTGGTGCCGGCGAACAGCTATCCGAAACAGGACGCGCCGATCGCCTCGCTGGGATCGTGGAGCTTCGTGCTGACGCGCGAGGATCTGCCTGACGAAATTGCCTATCGCCTCGCGAAGACGCTGCACGGCAATGAGGCGAACTTCTGCAAGAAGCTCGCCCAGGCTTGCGAGACCACGGCGTCGAACACGGTCGCAGCCGCGCCGAGGATGGAGCTGATCCATCCCGGCGTGATGAAATATTTTCGCGAGATCAGGGTGGTGAAGTAGCGGATGCGCTTTCTTCCTTCTCCCCTTGTGGGAGAAGGTGGCGCGAAGCGCCGGATGAGGGGTTCTCTCCGCGCGTACAAATTGAGAGTTCGACTCGCGGAGAGAATCCCTCACCCGGCTGCGCTTCGCGCAGCCACCCTCTCCCACAAGGGGCGAGGGTGGATCGTCAGCGCAGCTACATCGTCACTTCTTCACCAGCGGGCACGCCGTGTCCGGCGGGCCGAACGCCTTGTCGCCGGAGATCGTGGTGAGGATCTTGTAATAGTCCCACGGATATTTGCTCTCCTCCGGCGTCTTCACCTGCACCAGCCAGAGGTCGTGCACCATCAGATTGTCCTCGCGCAGTTTGCCGTTGCGGGCGAAGAAATCCTCGATCGGCTTCTCCCGCATCTTGGCGGCGACCTTGAGCGGGTCGTCGGTGCCGGCTTCCTTGATGGCGTTGAGATAGTGCATCACGCTCGAATAGACGCCGGCCTGCCACATCGAGGGCATCTTGTTCATCTTGGCGAAGTAGCGCTTCGACCATTCGCGGGTCTTGTCGTCCATGTCCCAATAGAACGAGGTCGTCAGGAGCAGGCCTTGCGCGGCCTGCAGGCCGAGGCCGTGGATGTCGGTGATCAGCGCCAGCAATGCAGCCATCTGCTGGCCGCCCTTGAACACGCCGAACTCCGAGCCGGTCTTGATCTCGTTCATGTTGTTGGGCGGGCCGGCTGCGATGCCGATGATCTTGGCCTTGGAGGCCTGCGCCTGCAGCACGAAGGAGGAGAGATCGGGCGTTGCCAGCGGCGGCCGCACCGAGCCCAGCACCTTGCCGCCATTGGCGGTGACGACCGCGGAGGCATCGCGCTCCAGCGAATGGCCGAAGGCGTAGTCGTCGGTGATGAAGAACCAGCTGTCGCCGCCGCGCTTGACCACCGCGTCCGCGGTGCCGACCGCAAGCGCGCGGGTGTCGAACACCCACTGGATCGCATAAGGCGAGCAGAACTTGCCGTGGAAATCCGCGGTGCCGGTCGAGTGGGTGATGAACAGCCGCTTCTTCTCGTTGGCGATGTTCTGCACCGCGAGCCCGACCGCCGAGACCGGAACGTCGACGATCAGGTCGACCTGCTCGACGTCGAACCAGCGCCGCGCGAGCGAGGCGCCGATGTCGGCCTTGAGCTGATGATCGCCGACCACGACGCTGATCGGCTTGCCGAGCACCGTGCCGCCGAAATCGTCGATCGCCATCTGCGCCGCCGTCACCGAGCCCTGGCCGGTCGGCGCGGAGGCCGGGCCGTTCATGTCGGTGAGCACGCCGATCTTGACGACGTCGTCGGAAAGCTGCGCCATGGCGGCACCCGACGGCAGCGTTGCCGCCAAGACGGTTGCCGCAAAGCCGGCCGCGACCGGCAGTCCAAATCTCGTTGGATTCACGCTTGTCCTCCCCTGATCCGGCGCGTTGGCCGGTGTTGCCCCGGGTGTGCCCCCGGCTGAATTGGTTTCTTTTGCAACTATTTGGGGGCGGGCGTCAATGTCAGGCTGCGAACCGGATCTGCCCCGCGGCCGAGGGATCATAGCCGGTCAGCTCCTCGGCGCGCTGGCGCAGCCGCCTTTCGCTGAGAAACCGCAGCAGGGCCTGCATGGCGGGGCGGAAATAGCTGCGCTGCCGCATCGCGAGGTCGAAATTCTCCCAGACCAGCGGCACGAAATCCAGACCCGCCGAGCGCGCGGCGGCGCGCGTCGCGATGCCGCAATCGGCCTGGCCGGCGCGGACGATCTCGGCGAGGTCCGGTCCGGTCAAAGCCGGCGGCTCGACCCGGCGCAGATCGCGCGTCGAGGCGCCGGCACGCTTCAACAGCACGTCGAGCAGCATCTGCGCGCCGGTGCCCTGCTGCCGCATCGCCATCCTGGCGCCGAGCGCGAGCACGTCGGTCAGGCCGTGCAGCTGCTTGGGATTGCCCTGCGGCAGCACGAGCCCCTGCTCGCGGCGCACGAATGCGACCAGCACCGCATCATGCAGGTCGGGCGCCGCGCGCAGCGCTTCGACGCTGGCATCGCCGGCAGCGTCCAGGCCGTGGAAGTGCACCGCCGCCGCCATCACCTCGTTGCGCTGCAGGCGCTCGAGCCCGCGCATGCTGCCCTCGCTCATCGATCCCAGGCCCGAGCCGGATTCGCGCAGGCTCCAATCCAGCAGCTCGTCCTGGCTGCCGCCCACCACCGGCGGCGGCTCCGCGATCAGCATGCCGGCCGGACGCGCGAGGCCCGACAGCACCCAGAGATCGAGCTCGTGCCGAGGGAAGAGCCATTTCCCGGTCACCTTGGTGCAGGGGATCGCGCCGGTGGTGACGAGTTCGTAGAGCTTGCGTTCGCCGAGCCGAAGATAGTCGGCGGCTTCGCTGGTCGTCAGGAATTCCATCCTGCATTCCTATGCAAATTCTTGCTTCTTTTTGACGTTCGACGCAGGTGGAATCTGCACTTCAATTGTCGTGTGAGCGGGAACCATGCCTGATCATCTCGCTGCTTTGCAACACATCCTCGCAGGCGATTCCTGCTTTGGTGAACGATCTCAACGGATGCTGAGCCTTGCCGAAATTTCCCGATTTGGAGGACGCATCGATGCAAGCGCGTCACGAGTGCGGCGCAATCGATCATCATGATCGCGTCATAGCCAATGGGAACCTGATCCATGCGCCGCCTGTCCGTTGCATTCGCGCTCCTCTGCTGTCTCACCGCGGGCGTTGTGGCGTCATCCGCGGAGGACCGCGCGATCGTGCTGGTCTCGACCACAGCGACACAGGAGTCCGGCCTGCTCGACTATCTGCTGCCGATCTTCCGCGACAAGACCGGCATCGAGGTGACCGTGATCGCGCGTCGCGCCGACGAGGTGCTCAATGGGCCGCGAAGGGGCGAGGCCGACGTCGTGCTGATGCATGCGCGGCCGCAGGAGGAGAAATTCGTCGCCGACGGATTTGGCGTGAAGCGTTTCGACGTGATGTACAACGACTATGTGCTGATCGGGCCGAAGAGCGATCCGGCGGCCGTGAAGGGCAAGGATATCGTGACGGCGCTGAAGGCGATCGAAGCCAAGGGTGCGCCGTTCGTGACGCGGGGCGATCGCTCGGGCACCCACGCCGCGGAGCTCGCGCTCTGGATCGTCGCAGGCATCGACATCGCGAGCGCCAAGGGCGCCTGGTATCGCGAGGCGGAGCGCGGCATGGCCTCGGCTCTCGACGCCGCGCGCGCCGCGAATGCCTATGTGCTGTCGGATCGCGGCAGCTGGATTTCGTTCAGGGACCGCGGTGATCTCGACATCGTCGTCGAAGGCGACCGGCGGCTGCTCAATCAGTATGGCGTGATGCAGGTGAATCCCGAGAAGTTTCCGAACGTGAAGAAGGATCTCGCGCAGACCTTCATCGATTGGCTGACCTCGCCGGAGGGGCAGGCGGCGATTGCCGGCTACAAGGTCGACGGGCAGCAGCTGTTCTTTCCGAACTCGGACAGGTCCGGCGGCTGACGGCCCGCAGTCCCGGCGGTTGCCAAAGCAGCCGATGCATGGTCCACCATGGCGCATGACCCAGCGCCTGCCATCCTCGCTCACGCCGCTCGAGATCGCGCTCGCCGCGTTGCTGAACGGGCTCGAGCCGCTTGCACCGGTGGAGTTGCCGCTGTCCGACGCGGCCGGCTGCATCGCGGCGGGCACTGCGCTATTTACGGCCCATCCGCCGCACGACGTTGCCGCCGCGGACGGCTGGGCGCTCCGTGCCAATGATCTCGTCGGCGCGTCCTCTTATTCGCCGCTGCCTCTGACGAAAGAACCGCAATGGGTCGAGGCCGGCGAAGCGATGCCGGCAGGATGCGACTGTGTGCTCGATGCCGACGCGGTGGAGGTATCGGGCCCGCTCGTGCAGGTGCTGGCGGAGGGCGTGCCGGGGCAGGGCGTCAGGCGCGCCGGCGGCGACATCGGAGAGCATACGGCCGTTGTGGTCGCGGGGCGCCCGGTTACCCCCGCCACTCTGTTGCTCGCGCGCGTTGCAGGTGTCGGGAAGCTGAGCGTGCGCCGACCGCGGCTGCGTCTCGTCAATGTGCCCGGTGCGACCGCGACGACGCATTTGATTGCCGAGATCGCGCGTGCCGCGGGACTGCATGTTGAGATGCATGAAGCCGGCGCGCGTACTGCTGCCTCGATCGCGGACGCCGTCACTGATGGCGCCTGCGATCTCGTCGTGACGATCGGCGGCAGCGGTGTCGGCCGCCACGACGCAGCCGTCACGGCACTGGCCGAGCGCGGCGAGGTGCTTGCTCATGGTCTCGCGGTTCGGCCCGGGCTCACCGCCGCGGTTGCGCGCCTCGGCAATGTTCCCGCCGTCGCCTTGCCCGGCTCGCCCGATGCAGCGCTCGCGGCCTGGCTCGCGCTCGTGCTGCCGCTCGTCGATCGCCTGTCGGCGCGACAGCGGCGACGCCAGATCGCCTTGCCGCTATCACGCAAGATTGCCTCCAGAGTCGGCATCGCCGAGATCGCGCTGCTGGCTGAGGAACACAAGACGTGGAGGCCACTTGCCGTGGGCGAATGGCCGTTTCAGGCGATGGCCGGCGCGGATGCCTGGTTGCTCATATCAGGCAATCACGAGGGATTCGCGGCAGGTGAGCTGGTCGATGCCTATCTGATGCGGGAGTGATATGGGTTCCGGCATGACGATGATCCCGAAGCCACCAGACCGCAGCGCGCTCGAACAGGAGCAGTTCCTCAAGATCCTCTCGCGCGAGGAGGCGCTGGCGCGCTTCGAGGCGGCGCTGTTCCCGCGCGCGCTGCCGTGCGAAACGCGCAAGCTTGGTGCTGCGCTTGGCGCGGCGCTCGCCGAAGACGTCACGGCGCCGATTGATGTTCCCCCGTTCGACCGTTCCAACGTCGACGGCTTTGCCGTGCGCTCGGGGGATCTCGTTGCGGCCGGCGAAGGCAAGCCGGTGCGTCTTGGGCTGAACGGCGAAACCATCCACTGCGGCACCGCGCCGGCGCTGCAAGTGGCGGCTGGAACCGCAACGGCGATTGCCACCGGCGGCCCGCTGCCGCGTGGCGCCGATGCCGTCGTCATGGTCGAGCACACCCATCCGGCGGGATCGGATGCCATCGAGGTTCGTCGCGCCACGTCTCCCGGGCAATTCGTCTCCTATGCCGGATCCGACATCGCGCGCGGCGAGGCGCTGCTGCGTGGCGGCACCGTCATCGGCTCGCGCGAGATCGGCATGCTGGCCGCGTGCGGCATCGCCGAGGTGAAGGTCGCGCGCAAGCCGCGTGTGGCCGTGATCTCGACCGGCGATGAATTGGTGCAGCCGGGCCAGAGGCTCGCGCCCGCCGGGATCTACGACACCAACGGCGCCATCGTCGCGGCCGCGATCGACGAGAACGGCGGCGAGGCGATCTTCCTCGGCGCGATTCCCGACGATGAAGCCAAGCTCGAAGCTGCCATGCGTGCCGCGCTCGCCGATGCCGACATGCTGGTGCTGTCAGGCGGCACGTCCAAAGGCGCGGACGACCTGTCCCATCGCATCATCGGCCGGCTCGGCGCGCCCGGCATCATCGCGCATGGCGTTGCGCTCAAGCCCGGCAAGCCGTTGTGTCTTGCGGTATGCGACGGCAGACCGGTGGTGATCCTGCCGGGTTTTCCGACCTCGGCGATGTTCACCTTCCACGACATGATCGTGCCGGTGCTGCGCAAGCTGGCCGGCCTGCCGCCGCGCGCCGATGCCAAGGTCAACGCGTCCGTGCCGGTGCGCATTGCGTCAGAGCTCGGCCGCACCGAATTCGTCATGGTCTCGCTGGTCGAGGGCAGGGATGGCCTGATCGCCTATCCCTCCGGCAAGGGCTCTGGCGCGATCACGTCCTTCGCGCAGGCCGATGGTTTCCTGCGCATCGATGCGCTCGCCGACCAGATGCCGGCCGGGACCGAAGCCGAGGTGACGCTGTTCACGCCGCATGTGCGGGTGCCCGACCTCGTCATCGTCGGCAGCCATTGCACTGGTCTGGATCTCGTCACGGCGCAGCTTGCGCACGCGGGTCTCGCCGTGCGCTCGATCGCGGTCGGCAGCCTCGGCGGGCTTGCCGCCGCGAAGCGCGGTGAATGCGATCTCGCGCCGATCCATCTGTTCGACGACAAGAGCGAGACCTACAATTCGCCCTATCTCGTCGAGGGGCTCGAACTCGTGCCCGGTTGGCGGCGGATGCAGGGTATCGTCTTCCGCAAAGGCGACAGGCGTTTCGAGGGCCTCGATGCGAAGCAGGCCGTCGCTGCCGCGCTCGCTGATCCCGCCTGCATCATGGTCAACCGCAATCAGGGTGCCGGCACGCGCATCCTGATCGACCGGCTGCTCGGCGGGGCGCGGCCGGAAGGCTATTGGAACCAGCCGCGGTCGCACAACGCAGTCGCCGCGGCCGTGGCGCAGCACCGCGCCGACTGGGGCATGACCATTGCGCCGGTCGCCCATGCGGTCGGCCTCGGTTTCATTCCGTTCGCGGAAGAGCATTATGACTTTGCGCTGGTGACGGCGCGCAAACAACGTCCGGCCGTGCAGGCTTTTCTCGATGCCCTTGGTTCGGACGAGGCGCGCACGGCGCTGGAGCGGGCTGGATTTCGACCTGCTTAGAATGTCCTCGCGCCGCTCGAGCGCGCGCACCGGGCTTTTCGCTACGATACCGGGTCAGTGCCGCTGGCGGATTGATCGGCCTGCTCGCGCCTGCGCTCCCGCTCTTCGGCTTCCGTCAGCGCGTGCTGTGCGGCGGGTGGCAACGGCTTTGGATCCTGCGGGACCTCGACGGTGTCAGGCTTGCTCAGCTGCTTCGTGCGATCGATCACGTCCGAGACATCGAACGCGACGTCGACGACATCGAAAATGATGTCCAAGAGAGAGTCGGCCATGGCTCATCCGGGGCAGCGTCCCAATATTGGTCGTTGCCTTCCTTGGTCCGGTTCACCGGCCAGGAGAGCCCCTCAGGCCGCGTCGTCCAGCGCGGCCAGCCGTTCGGCTTCGGCAATGTCCTCGACCGTGTTGGCGTTGAAGAAGGGATCGAGCGGCTCGGCCGGCCACGTCACGGTCGCGAGTAGATAGCGTGCGGTCCAGCGGTCGATCTTGCGGAGGTCTTCGACGACCAGCGCGTGACGCAGCTCGCCGCGCAAGGCGACGCGCCACAGGCCGATCACGGGATGCGACTGCTCGCCGGATGCGGCGACCGCGAGCTGCGCGTTCTGGCGTTCCCGGGCGTCATGCAGCCGGGCCACCAGATCGCGCGGCAGGAACGGGCAATCGCCGGCGGCGCTGAGCACCCAGTCGACGTCCGGCCGGTTCGCCGCGGTCCAGTCGAGCGCGGCCAAAATGCCGGCGAGCGGGCCGGGAAAGCCGGGCACGTCGTCGGGGACGACCTGCAGGCCGAAGGAAGCGAAGCGCGCGGGCTCTCCGTTGGCATTCAGGATCAGTCCGGTGCATTGAGGTTTCAGGCGCGCGATCACGCGCTCCAAAATGGTGCGGCCGCCGATGGTGCGCATCGGCTTGTCGCCGCCACCCATGCGCCGCGCGAGGCCGCCGGCGAGCAGGACACCAAGAGTTGGCGGAATAGTCGTGGCTGGAAATTCAGTCGTCACCACCTTCACCCTTGCGCTTGTGCTTGGCCGATTCCTCCTCGACGTAAGCGAGGTCCTGGTCGTAGACGATGCGCTCTTCGCCCGCGAGGACGATGAAGCGCTTGCCGCGGGTGCGGCCGACCAGCGTCAGTCCGACCTGGCGCGCGAGATCGACGCCCCAGGCGGTGAAGCCGGAGCGCGACACCAGGATCGGAATGCCCATGCGAACCGTCTTGATCACCATCTCCGAGGTGAGGCGCCCCGTGGTGTAGAGGATCTTGTCGGAAGCATCGACGCGGTGGCGATACATCCAGCCCGCGATCTTGTCGACGGCGTTGTGACGCCCGACATCCTCGGTGTAGCAGAGCGGGGTGCCCTCCTTGCAAAGCACGCAGCCGTGGATCGCGCCGGCCTCGAGATAGAGCGAGGGCATGGTGTTGATGGTCTGCGTCATCTGGTACAGCCAGGATGTGCGCAGCTCCGCCTTGGGCAGCGCGACGCTTTCGACGGCCTCCAGCAGGTCGCCGAAAGCCGTGCCCTGCGCGCAGCCCGAAGTCTGCGTGCGCTTCTTCAGCTTGGCTTCGAAATTGGTGTGATGCTCGGTGCGCACCACGACCACCTGGAGATCGTCGTCGTATTCGACCTCGGTGACGGCGTCATTATATTTCAGCATGTTCTGGTTCAGCAGATAGCCGAGCGCCAGATATTCGGGGTAGTCGCCGATCGTCATCATGGTGACGATCTCCTGGGAATTCAAATAGAGCGTCAGCGGCCGCTCCATCGGCACCTTGATCTCGACCCTGGCGCCAGTCTGGTCGGTCCCGGTCACGCTCTGGGTCAGGCGCGGGTCGTCCGGGTCAGGGATGATCAGGGGCACCGGGGCTTTGTCCATTTGCATCATGGCGGCGAGGTTAGCATGACATTCGGGCCAAGCCGATATAAGCATGGCGGCGAAAGAGCGAAATGCTGCCTCGGCGTCATTGCGAGCGCAGCGAAGCAATCCAGAAATACATCCGCGGAGATAGTCTGGATTGCTTCGCCGCACTCGCAATGACGGGGTGGAGCCGGAGGTTCCATCAGCGGTCGTTGGTTGCGAAAAGAGAGCTGGAATGAAAGTCATCGGCCTTGCAGGCTGGAGCGGTGCGGGCAAGACCACGCTGTTGGCGCGGCTGATCCCGCATTTCAACGCGCAAGGCCTGCGCGTCTCGGTGATCAAGCATGCGCACCACCAGTTCGACGTCGACGTGCCCGGCAAGGATTCCTGGCGCCATCGCGAGGCCGGCGCCGCCGAGGTGCTGGTGGCGTCGTCGAACCGCTGGGCCCTGATGCACGAATTGCGCGGGGCGGCGGAGCCGCGGCTGCCGGAATTATTGGGCAAGCTGTCCGCGGTCGATCTCGTCGTGGTCGAGGGTTTCAAGCGCGAGCCGCATCGCAAGATCGAGGTGCACCGCGCGGCGAACGGCAAACCGCTGCTGTTTCCCGACGATCCCGGCATTGCCGGCATCGCGGCCGACACCGCCATTGACACCCGGCTGCCGACTGTCCATCTCGACGACATCGAGGCGGCCGCGGCGTTGCTGCTGCGCGCGGCGATGCCGGTCGAGGAAGCGGTTGCGAAGAGCGCCGCGATACGCTGACGAGGCACCATGGCGCAACTCTCGGACGATTGCTTTGCCTTCGGCGGCCCGATGATGTCGGTCGACGAGGCCGTTGGTCTCATCACGACGCGCGTCAACGCGATCGCCGATCTGGAGACGGTGTCTCTCCTCGATGCGGACGGTCGCGTGCTGGCGCGCGATGTCGCGGCGCCGCTGCCGCTGCCGCCCTTCACCAACTCGGCCGTCGACGGCTATGCCGTGCGCAATGCCGATGTTCCCGATCGCGCCGAGCAGGCGCTCCCGCTTGACGGTCGCATCCCGGCCGGCGGGCTCGCGCAGGCCGCGATCAAGCCCGGCCACACCGCGCGCATCTTCACGGGCGCGCCGATGCCGCCGGAAGCCGAAACCGTCTTCATGCAGGAGGACGTCCGCATCGACGATTCCGGTCGGATCGTGCTGCCGCCGGGGCTGAAGCCGGGCGCAAATGTGCGCCCCGCCGGCGAGGACATCCCTCAGGGACGGATCGCGCTGCACGCCGGCCAGCGCCTGCGGCCGCAGCATGTTGCTCTTGCCGCCGCGTTCGGCCTCACAAGACTAGACGTCGTCCGGCGCATCCGTGTCGCCGTGTTCTCGACCGGTGACGAGCTGGCGTCCCCCGGGGGCCAGCGCGCCGCCTCGCAGCTGTTCGATTCCAACCGCTTCATGCTGATGGCGATGCTGCGCCGTCTCGGCTGCGAGGTCAGCGATCTCGGCATTCTCCGCGACGAGCGCACCTCGCTCGCGAACGGCCTGAAGCAGGTTGCAGGGCGCCACGATCTGATCCTCACCACCGGCGGCGTCTCGACCGGCGAGGAGGACCACGTCAAGGCCGCGGTCGAGAGCATCGGCTCGCTGGTGCTGTGGCGGATGGCGATCAAGCCCGGCCGGCCGGTGGCGATGGGCATCATCGACGGCACGCCGCTGATCGGACTGCCCGGCAATCCCGTCGCGAGCTTCGTGACGTTCGTCCACGTGGTGCGGCCGACGGTGCTGGCGCTGGCGGGCGGCCTGCCGGAGCCGTTGACGCCGATCCCGTTGCGCGCGGCGTTTACCTACAAGAAGAAGGCAGGTCGGCGCGAATACGTTCGTGTATCGCTGCGGCGTGCGCAGGACGGCCGGCTCGAGGCCATCAAGTTTCCACGCGAAGGGGCGGGGCTGTTGTCCTCGCTGGTCGAGACCGACGGCCTGGTCGAGCTCGGTGAGAGCGTCACGGGCGTCGAGCCGGGGCAAAGCGTAGGTTTCTTGTCCTATGCCGATCTGCTCTGAGCGGCTGCGTTGACGTCGTTCCCTCACCTCGCCATGTTGCGCCCATGACCAGAACGACGCTCGATCTCACCGGACTGAAATGCCCGCTGCCTGCGCTGAAGACGCGCAAGGCGCTCAAGCCGTTGCAACCGGGCGATCAGCTCGAGGTTCACTGCACCGATCCCTTGTCGGTGATTGACATTCCGAACCTGATTCGCGAGACCGGCGACACGGTGGAGATCACCGAGCGCAACGACGCGCGCATCGTGTTCTTGATAGAAAAAGCAAATGGCTCGATAGGTGACGCCAATGGTGCACCGCATTCGTGAGCGTTACCTCACTGATACCGACCTTTTGTCTATCGACATCGATCATGGCTTCTGCCCAAATTGACTTTCTCCGTGCAGGCGCGGAGGTTGAGTCTTGTCCGCGATACGCGGATCAACAGGCCGCTCATGAAGCCTGCACGTCGTATCGGGCATAGCGCCCCGCGCGAGGGGTTTAACACTAAGGATGCGCGTGACGATCCTGGCGCGCGTCGGATGATGGTGCGGGGCAGCAGGGGCAATTGTCTGCACCGCAATGAGCTGAGGAACAGGATAGTAGCGGCAGGCTGCTCAGAAGGGTGGCTGAGGGGAGGAATGCATGACTGCAATCGAAGGCGCTGGGACACTTTCAGGTGCTGGCGCGGGTTTTCTTGATCGCGAGCGGACCATCGCGACCGCCGGCTTCAATCGCTGGCTGGTGCCGCCGGCGGCGCTGTGCATCCATCTGTGCATCGGCATGGCCTACGGCTTCTCGGTGTTCTGGCTGCCGCTGTCGCGCGCGATCGGTTTGACTGCGCCGAAGGCCTGTCCCGACATGTCGCTGTGGCAGGAGCTGTTCACGACCAGCTGCGACTGGAAGGTCGCCAGCATGGGATGGATGTACACCCTGTTCTTCGTGCTGCTCGGTATCGCGGCTGCGGTCTGGGGCGGCTGGCTGGAGCGCGTCGGGCCGCGCAAGGCGGGCTTCGTCTCGGCGCTCTGCTGGTGCGGCGGTCTCTTCCTCGGTGCGATCGGCGTCTACACCCATCAGCTTTGGCTGTTGTGGCTGGGTTCGGGCGTGATCGGCGGTATCGGTCTCGGCCTCGGCTACATCTCCCCGGTGTCGACGCTCGTCAAATGGTTCCCCGATCGTCGCGGCATGGCGACCGGCATGGCGATCATGGGCTTCGGCGGTGGCGCCATGATCGGCGCGCCGCTGGCGAACCTGCTGATGAACTACTTCAAGAGCCCGACCTCGGTCGGCGTCTGGGAAACCTTCGTCGCGATGGGCGTCATCTACTTCGTGTTCATGATGATCGGCGCGTTCCGCTATCGCCTGCCGCCGCCCGGCTGGCAGCCCGAGGGCTGGACCCCGCCGGTCAAGGCCAACGCGATGATTTCGAAGAACAACGTCCATCTCAACGACGCGCACAAGACGCCACAGTTCTGGCTGATCTGGTGGGTGCTCTGCCTGAACGTGTCGGCGGGTATCGGCGTGATCGGCATGGCCTCGCCGATGCTGCAGGAGATCTTCGCGGGCAAGCTGATCGGCCTGCCTGATGTCGGCTTCAACGCGCTCGATGCCGGACAGAAGGCGCAGATCGCCGCGATCGCCGCGGGCTTCGCTGGATTGCTGTCGCTGTTCAACATCGGCGGCCGCTTCTTCTGGGCGTCGCTGTCGGACAAGATCGGACGGAAGAACACCTACTACACGTTCTTCATCCTCGGCATCGCGCTCTACGCGCTGGCGCCGACCTTCGCGGCGATGGGCTCGAAGCTGCTGTTCGTGCTCGGCTTCGGCATCATCCTGTCGATGTATGGCGGCGGCTTCGCCACCGTGCCGGCCTATCTCGCCGACATGTTCGGTACCCAGTTCGTCGGCGCCATCCACGGGCGGCTGCTGACGGCGTGGTCGACGGCGGGCATCATCGGCCCCGTCGTGGTGAACTACATCCGCGAGTTCCAGCTCGCGGCCGGCGTGCCGCGCGACCAGCTCTACAACACCACCATGTACATCCTCTGCGCGATGCTGATCGCGGGCCTGATCTGCAACTACCTGATCAAGCCGGTCGATTCGAAGTGGCACATGAAGGAGGCCGATGTCGCCAAGCTGCAGGCGGCGAGCGCCAGCGCTGCAGCCGCGGGGCCGCACGGCTCTTACGGAATCGGCTTTGGCGGCCTCGACGCAAAGGCGGCGATGTTCTGGGCCTTCGTCGGCATTCCCCTGGCTTGGGGAGTCTGGAAGACGCTGGAGAGCGCGGTCAAGATTTTCTGATTGCAGTCGACACGGTCGCGGGATGCCGATGGTCGGCGTCCCGCGACATTCGTCTTTCAAGAATCATCGAGAATGGGACCTAGGGGGATTTTCATGTTTCGCACTCGTATCTGCCTCGCCGCCATGCTGCTGGCCGCGGGCCTCCACACCGCATCTGCACAGACCGCGCCCGCTGCACCCGCTGCTACGACCGAGGCCAAGCCGGGAAAGATCAAGCTCTCCATGCAAAAGCTGAAGGACATGAAGGCCAAGTGGGCGGCCAACAAGCCGAAGCTGAAGGCCTGCCGCGCCGAGGTGAAGTCCAAGGGCCTCGCTGGCGACGACCGCTGGTTCTATATCGAAGAGTGCATGAACAAGAGCTGAGAAGGCTCACTATCCAGTTCGACGGGGGCATGGGGCGTTGGCCGCGTGCCCCTTAAACGCTTATTGGAACGCCAGAATTTTCTTGGCATCTGGTATGCCAACGGCTAAGGTTGGACTTGTTCTAAAGAAGGCTACGAGATTCATCGATGAGCCATGACGTGCATCAGGTCCGCTCGTTCGAACACCCGGGCGAGGGACGCAAGCGAGCCAAGGCCACGCCCAAGGGGCGCCAGGTCGACCCCACCGCCGCGCACGAGATCGAACAACTGCTCGGCGACAGGCCGCGGCGGCGCGATCTCCTGATCGAATATCTGCACCTGATCCAGGACAAATATCACCAGATCTCGGCCGCGCATCTCGCCGCGCTCGCCGACGAGATGAAGCTCGCCTTCGCCGAAGTGTTCGAGACCGCGACGTTCTACGCGCATTTCGACGTGGTGAAGGAGGGCGAGCCCGACATCGCGCCGCTGACGATCCGCGTCTGCGACTCCCTGACCTGTGCGATGCTCGGCGGCGAGAAGCTGCTCGAGGATCTGCAAAGTGCTGGCGGTCCCGGCATCCGTGTCGTCCGGGCACCCTGCGTCGGCCGCTGCGACACTGCGCCTGCCGCGGAAGTCGGACACAATTTCGTCGATCACGCGACCGTCGCCAACGTGATGGCGGCCGCGAAGGCCGGTGATACCCACGCCCATCTGCCCAACTATATCGGCTACGACGCCTATGTCGCCGATGGGGGCTACAAGTTGCTGGGTCGCCTGCGCTCGGGAGAACTGTCGACCGACGATCTCCTGAAGGCGCTCGACAACGCTTCGCTGCGCGGTCTCGGCGGCGCCGGCTTCCCCACGGGGCGCAAATGGCGCGCCGTGCTCGGCGAGCCCGGTCCGCGGCTGATGGCGATCAACGGCGACGAGGGCGAACCCGGCACGTTTAAGGACCGGGTCTATCTCGAAAGCGATCCGCACCGCTTCATCGAAGGCATGCTGATCGGCGCGCAT
This sequence comes from Bradyrhizobium sp. WYCCWR 12699, assembly GCF_032144035.1. Taxonomy (NCBI): domain Bacteria; kingdom Pseudomonadati; phylum Pseudomonadota; class Alphaproteobacteria; order Hyphomicrobiales; family Nitrobacteraceae; genus Bradyrhizobium; species Bradyrhizobium sp. WYCCWR 12699. The sequence continues at coordinate 1,788,371 of NZ_JAVTJN010000039.1, read as the reverse complement.
GTGGTGCAGGCCTCCGACGTCTACATCTATCTGCGCGACGAATATCCGGCCTCGCGCGAGATCCTGGAGCGCGAGATTGCGAAGCTCCCGCCGGGCGGTCCGACGCTGCACATGCGCCGCGGCGCCGGCGCCTATATCTGCGGCGAGGAATCCTCGCTGCTGGAAAGCATCGAGGGCAAGCGCGGCCTGCCCCGGCACAAGCCGCCTTACCCGTTCCAGGTCGGCCTGTTCGGTTTGCCGACGCTGATCAACAACATCGAGACGCTGTGGTGGGTGCGCGACATCGTCGAGAAGGGCGCCGAGTGGTGGAAGGGCCATGGCCGTCATGAACGGCATGGCCTGCGCAGCTTCTCGGTCTCGGGCCGCGTGAAAAATCCCGGCATGAAGCTGGCGCCGGCCGGCATAACCATTCGCGAGCTGATCGACGAATATTGCGGCGGCATGGCCGACGGCCATCAGTTCTATGCTTACCTGCCGGGCGGTGCGTCCGGCGGCATCCTGCCGGCGTCGATGGACGACATTCCGCTCGATTTCGGCACGCTGGAGAAATACGGCTGCTTCATCGGATCGGCCGCGATCGTTGTCCTGTCGCAGAACGATAGCGTGCGCGCGGCGGCGCTGAACCTGATGAAATTTTTCGAGGACGAGAGTTGCGGCCAGTGCACGCCGTGCCGCGTCGGAACCCAGAAAGCGGCGCAGCTGATGCAGAAGCCGGTCTGGAACCGCGCTCTCCTGGAGGAATTGAGCCAGGCGATGCGCGATGCCTCGATCTGCGGGCTTGGACAGGCGGCATCGAATCCGCTGGCCACTGTGATCAAATATTTCCCTGACGAGTTCAAGGAAGCGGCCGAATGACCAAGATTACGTTCGAGCTCGACGGCAAGCAGGTCGAAGCCAAACCCGGCGAGACCATCTGGCAAGTCGCCAAGCGGCAGGGGCGGGACATTCCGCATCTCTGTTATTCGCCGGCGCCCGACTATCGGCCCGACGGCAATTGCCGTGCCTGCATGGTCGAGATCGAGGGCGAACGCGTGCTCGCTGCATCCTGCAAGCGCACGCCGTCGGTCGGCATGAAGGTCAAGACCGAGAGCGCGCGCGCGACGGCTGCGCAGAAGATGGTGATGGAGCTGCTCGTCGCCGACCAGCCGGCGCGCGAGACCTCGCACGATCCGGATTCGAAGTTCTGGCACTGGGCCGAGGCGACCGGCGTCACCGAGAGCCGCTTCCCCGCCGCCGAGCGCTGGGCGACCGACGCCAGCCATCCGGCGATGCGCGTCAACCTCGATGCCTGCATCCAGTGCGGCCTGTGCGTGCGCGCCTGCCGCGAGGTCCAGGTCAACGACGTCATCGGCATGGCCTATCGCAGCCACGGCTCGAAGATCGTGTTCGATTTCGACGATCCCATGGGCGAGTCCACGTGCGTCGCTTGCGGTGAATGCGTGCAGGCCTGCCCGACCGGCGCCCTGATGCCGGCCGTGATGCTGGACGACAAGCAGACCCGCGTGACTTACGCGGACAAGAAGGTGGATTCGCTCTGCCCGTTCTGCGGCGTCGGCTGCCAGGTGACCTACGAGGTCAAGGACGAGAAGGTGATCTATGCGGAAGGCCGGGACGGCCCCGCCAATCACAACCGTCTTTGCGTCAAGGGCCGCTTCGGCTTCGACTACATCCACCATCCGCATCGCCTGACGAAGCCGCTGGTGCGGCTGCCGAATGCGAAGAAGGATGCCAACGACCAGGTCGATCCAGCCAATCCTTTCACCCATTTCCGCGAAGCGAGCTGGGAAGAAGCACTCGACATCGCCGCCAAGGGCCTCGTCAAGATCCGCGACGAGAAGGGCGTGAAGGCGCTGGCCGGCTTCGGCTCGGCCAAGGGCTCCAACGAAGAGGCCTATCTGTTCCAGAAGCTGGTACGCACCGGCTTCGGCTCGAACAATGTCGATCATTGCACCCGTCTGTGCCACGCATCGTCGGTGGCGGCGCTGTTCGAAGGCCTGAGCTCCGGCGCGGTGTCGGCGCCGTTCGCAGCTGCCATGGATGCCGAAGTGATCATCGTGATCGGCGCCAATCCGACGGTGAACCACCCGGTGGCCGCGACCTTCATCAAGAATGCCGTCAAGCAGAACGGCGCAAAGCTGTTCGTGATGGATCCGCGCCGGCAGACGCTGTCGCGTCACGCCACCAAGCATCTGCAGTTCAAGCCCGGCTCCGACGTCGCCATGCTGAACGCGATGATCAATACGATCATCACCGAAGGCCTGACCGACGACCAGTACATCGCCGGCTACACCGAAGGCTTCGAGGACCTCAAGGAGAAGATCAAGGAGTTCACGCCGGAGAAGATGGAGGCGATCTGCGGCATCCCGGCGCAGACGCTGCGCGAGGTGGCGCGGACCTATGCGCGCGCGAAGTCGTCGATCATCTTCTGGGGCATGGGCATCAGCCAGCATGTCCACGGCACCGACAATGCGCGCTGCCTGATCGCGCTAGCGCTGATCACCGGCCAGGTCGGCCGTCCCGGCACCGGCCTGCATCCGCTGCGCGGCCAGAACAACGTGCAAGGAGCGTCCGACGCCGGCCTGATCCCGATGTTCCTGCCGGATTATCAGCCGGTCGGCCGCGACGATCTGCGCGGCAGCTTCGAAAAACTCTGGCAGCAGGATCTCGATCCCGTCCGCGGCCTGACCGTGGTCGAGATCATGAACGCGATCCACGCCGGCGAGATCAAGGGCATGTATATCGAGGGCGAAAACCCCGCGATGTCCGACCCGGATCTGCAGCACGCGCGACACGCGCTCGCCATGCTCGATCATCTCGTGGTGCAGGACCTCTTCGTCACCGAGACCGCGTTCCACGCCGACGTGATCCTGCCGGCCTCGGCGTTCGCGGAGAAGGAGGGCTCCTTCACCAACACCGATCGCCGCGTGCAGCTCGCGCGCCAGGTGATCAAGCCGCCGGGCGATGCGCGGCAGGATCTCTGGATCATCCAGGAGATCGGCAAGCGCATGGGCCTGCCGTGGAATTATGCCGGTCCCGGCGACGTCTTCACCGAGATGGCGCAGCTGATGCCGTCGCTGAAGAACATCACCTGGGAGCGGCTGGTGCGCGAAGGCGCGGTCACCTATCCGGTCGATGCTCCGGACAAGCCCGGCAACGAGATCATCTTCACCACGGGCTTCCCGACCGCGAGCGGCCGCGGCAAGATCGTGCCGGCCAAGGTGATCCCGCCGGACGAGATTCCGGACGACGAATATCCCATGGTGCTGTCGACCGGCCGCGTGCTGGAGCACTGGCACACCGGCTCGATGACGCGCCGCGCCCAGGTGCTCGACCAGATCGAGCCCGAGGCGGTGGCCTTCATGTCGCCGAAGGACATGCGCAAGAAGAAGCTCGCGCCCGGCGATTTCATTCGCCTGGAGACCCGCCGCGGCGCGGTCGAGGTCAAGGTGCGCTCCGACCGCGACGTGCCGGAGAACATGGTGTTCATGCCGTTCTGCTACGCGGAGGCGGCGGCGAACCTGCTGACCAATCCGGCGCTCGATCCGTTCGGCAAGATCCCGGAGTTCAAGTTCTGCGCGGCGAGAGCCGAGCGGGCGGAGATGCGGGACGCGGCGGAGTAGGGGAAGGCGTAAGTTGGCGGCTCGGTGCCGCCAACCAACTGGTGTCGTCCCGGCGAACGCCGGGACCCATACCGCATGATCTCGCGGTTGTGGACGGTCCCGAACAACTGGTCTTCGCCAAACTACTTCCTGTAGTTATGGGTCCCCGCGTGCGCGGGGACGACGCCGAGGGCGCGGTGGGCAAATGTGCCCACGTCGTCATTGCGATCGCAGCGAAGCAATCCGGAATCCCTCCGCGGAGACAGTCTGGATTGCTTCGCCGCTTCGCTCCCCGCGATGACGGTGGTAGATATCACCCATGTCCAAAGTCACTCCAGCCACCCGCGCGCTCACCGCCGCCGGTGTCGCCTTCACCGTCCACGCCTACGACTACGATCCTGACGCCGAGAGCATCGGCCTCCAGGCCGCCGCCGCGCTCGGTGAAGACCCGGGGCGCGTCCTCAAGACGCTGATGGCGCTGGTGGACGGCAAGCCGGTCTGCGTGATTGTCCCTTCCGACCAGGAAGTCTCGATGAAGAAGCTTGCGGCGGCCGCGGGCGGCAAGTCGGCGCAGATGATGAAGCCGGCCGAGGCCGAGCGTGTCACCGGCTACAAGGTCGGCGGCATCAGCCCGTTCGGGCAGCGCAAGCAGGTACTGACCGTGATGGAGCAGAGCGCGCTCGCGCATGATCTCGTCTATCTCAATGGTGGCCAGCGCGGCCTGCAGGTGCGGCTCAAGCCTGCCGACGTAAGGGACGTGTCGAAAGCGATCGCTGCGGACGTGCTGGCGTAACGGCCATGGGGGCGGGTTGATCAGGTGGCACTGCGCTTCGCGATCCTGCCCGGAGCTGCCGGCGAGGCGGATGAAATCAATCAGATGACGGCGCCCGTGGCGCACACCCCGATCGCACGGCCAGCAGGACCTGAAGCTCCCCCAGTCGTGCACTTGAGTTCGCTCACCAGCTCTGTATAGAAGTGCAACAGAAATAGAATACTGTTCTATCTAATAGAACAGTAGGGAGTGCGAACGATGGAGTCCGAACGTATCCGTCAAGATGACGGCTCGCCGGTGCCGTTCACGCCGGAAACGGTCACCGCGGCTTTCAAGACGATCCCCGATTTGCTGGCCCGCGATGAGGCGTTGATCGCCCGTGGCCGCTCACTCGACGTGGATTGCCAGCTCGGGCCGAGCACGCAGCCATTTCACCTGGCCATTCGGGCCGGACGGATCGTGGATATGGTTCCGGCGCCGGTACTGATGCGCTCCTGGCGCTTCTCCTATCGCGCGACGCCCGCTGCCTTCGCCGCCTATTGGCAGAAGATGCCGCCCGCGGGCTGGCACGATCTCCTGGCCCTGACCAAGCGCGGGCAGGCAACCCTCGAAGGCGATCTGCATCCCTTCATGACACATCTTCAGTATTTCAAGGATCTGCTGGCTCTGCCCCGGCGGAACGGCTTTGGAGGCCCGTCATGAGCGGCTTCATCGAGCCGATCGTCGGTCGCTACCTGCATGTCGAGATCGACGGCGAAATCAACCGGATCTATTTCGAGGAGAACGGCAGCGGCATTCCCCTGGTTTGCCTGCACACCGCCGGGTCCGACGCACGACAATGGCGCCATCTACTGGTGGACGACGAGTTCACCCAACATTTCCGCGTCATCGCTTTCGACATGCCCTGGCACGGCAAGTCCAATCCGCCGGATAGCCAATATGGCAGCGAATACCGGCTGACGACCGCGGGCTATACCGCGACCATCCGCGCGTTCTGCAACGCGCTCGGATTGGATCGGCCGGTGGTGATGGGGTGCTCGATCGGCGGCCGCATCGTGCTCAATCTCGCCATCGAACATGCGCGCGAATTCCGCGCGCTGATCGGGCTAGAGGCCGCCGATTTCCAGCAGCCCTGGTACGACACGGCATGGCTCAACAGGCCCGACGTTCATGGCGGTGAGGTCTGCGCGGCCCTGGTGTCGGGATTGATCGCGCCAAACGGGCCCGAGGTTGCACGCGATGAGACGCTGTGGGGCTACAAGCAGGGCGGCCCCGGCATCTTTAAGGGGGATCTCTATTTTTATCGGGTCGATGGCGATCTGCGCGGACGCACCGGCAACATCGACGTCGAGCAGTGCCCGCTCTACCTCCTGACCGGCGAATACGATTTTTCCTGCACGCCGGATGACACCCTGCGCACTGCTGCCGGCATTCCCGGCGCGAAGGCGACCGTCATGGAGCGGCTCGGCCATTTTCCGATGAGTGAGAACCCGGACCAGTTCCGCCGCTACATCGCGCCCGTGCTGCAAGACATCCTCGATAAGCAAACATTGTAAACGGGAGGCGTAAGTTATGAAGTTGCGTTGGATGATGGCGGCCGTTCTGGCCGCGCAAACGAGTGCGGCATTCGCAACCGACAATGTCATCAGGATCGGCGTGCTCAACGATCAGTCCGGCGTGTTCGCCGACAATGGCGGACGCGGCTCGGTCGCTGCCGCAAAGCTCGCCGCCGAGGATTTCGGCAACGAGTTGCTCGGCAAGAAAATCGAGATCATCTCGGCCGATCACCAGAACAAGCCCGACATCGCAGCAGCGACCGCGCGAAAATGGTTCGACAACGAGGGTGTGGACATGATCGCGGACGGCGCGGCATCTTCCGCCGGCTTTGCCATTCTCGAAGTCGCCAAGCAGAAGAACAGGATCTTCGTCATCTCCGGCCCCGGCTCGTCCGATTTCACGGGCAAGTCCTGTTCCCCGGTGAGCTTCCACTTCAACTACGACACCTACGCGCTGTCGAAGTTGACCAGCGATGCAATCACGCGCGCCGGCGGCAAGACCTGGTATTTCGTGACCGCCGACTATGCCTTCGGCCACGCGCTGCAGCGCGATGCCACCAAGTTCATCGAGGCGGCGGGCGGCAAGGTGATCGGCTCGGCCGCGCACCCGCTCGGCACCGCCGACTTTGCCTCCTTCCTGTTGCAGGCGCAGGGCTCGAAAGCCGACGTCGTCGGCCTCGCGACATCGGGTGCGGACGTGCAGACCGCGATCAAGCAGGCGGGCGAATTCGGCATCGTCGAGGGCGGCCAGAAGCTGGCCGGTCTGCTCGTGTTCATCACCGACGTGAATTCGCTCGGGCTGAAAGTGACGCAGGGCCTGCAGGTGACGACCTCGTTCTACTGGGACCTAAACGATCAAACCCGGGCATGGTCGAAGCGTTATGCCGGCCTGATGGACGGCAAGGTCGCCAGCATGGTGCAGGCCGGGGTCTATAGCGGGGTCCACCACTACCTCGCCGCCGTGAAAGCAGCCGGCACGACTGATGCGACGGCGGTGGCCGCCAAGATGCACGAGCTGAAGGTGAACGACATGTACAACAAGGACGTCGTCATCCGCCCCGACGGGCGCGTGCTGCACACCATGCATCTCGTGCAGGTGAAGAAGCCCGAGGAGTCCAAGTACAAGTATGACTACTATCGGGTCGTCAGCTCCAAGCCGGGCGAAGAGGTGTTTCGGCCCATGAGCGAAGGCGGTTGCCCGCTGGTGAAGTAAGTGGGGCGGCCGGGCGGAACCGCCATCCGCCCGGCCGCGGGATTTTGAGGGAGAGTACGGAATGTCCGGTTCAATCGGGTTCATCGGTCTCGGCGTCATGGGCGAGCCGATCTGTCGCAACCTGCTGCGCAAGAGCGGGCGAACGGTCCTTGCGTTTGACCTTGCCGCTGAGCCATTGGCGCGCATCGCGGCTGATGGTGCGACGGCGACGACATCGATCGCGGATGTCGTCGGCGGCAGCGAGACGATATTCCTGTGCCTGCCCAGCGCCAGGCACGTGATGTCGGTATTCGCCGGCATCTTGCCGGCCATCAAGCGCGGCCAGACCGTGATTGACCTCGGCACCTCTGACGTCGGTCAGACCCGGTCGTTCGCCGAGCAACTCGCCGCGAAGGGCGCGCTCTGGATCGATGCACCGATCGCGCGCACACGCCAGGCCGCGCAGGACGGCACCCTCAGCGTCATGGTCGGCGCGACGGCGGAGCAGTTCGCGGAGGTTGAGCCGCTGATCCGGCATTTCGCCACCGATGTCACACTCTGCGGCGGAACCGGCGCGGGCCAGATGACGAAGATCCTCAACAACATGGTGCTGTTCGAGACCGTCAACGCGCTGGCGGAGGCCGTCGCGCTCGCCAAGCACAGCGGCGTCGAGCCGAAGCTGCTGCTGGAGACGCTGTCGAAAGGCTCGGCGGACAGCTTTGCCCTGCGCAACCACGGCATGAAGGCGATTGTCGCCAAAGAGTTTCCGCTGCGGGCCTTCTCGACTGAATATGCCATGAAGGATCTCTCCTACGCGCTGGAGCTGGGTGCGCAGGCCGGGCTGAATCTGCGCGGCGCGGCGCTGATGCGCGAGATCTTCCAGGAGACGATCGACAAGGGCATGGGCGATGCGTATTTTCCCGTCATCGCAAAGCTGATCGATCCCTCCGGATTTCCTCAATAGGAGACGACATGCCTTCGCCCGGCGTCGCAGCCGTCGACCGCGCTCTCAGCATCTTGGCGGCGTTCGAAGATGCTCCGGAGCCGATGACGCTGGCCGAGCTCGCCCGGCGTACCAAAATGTACAAAAGCACGCTGCTGCGGCTGATGACGTCGCTGCAGGAATTCGGCTACCTCGTGCAATTCGCCGACGGTCGCTATCATCTCGGCCCGACGCCGTTCCGGCTCGGCGCGGTCTATCAGCGCAGCAACAACCTGCACGACCGGGTGATGCCGCTGTTGCGGCAGCTTGTGGCCGATGGGACCGAAAGCCCCTCGTTCCATGTGAGGCATGATGCCAGGCGCCGGCTGTGCGTCTTTCGCGTCGATTCACAGCATTCGACGCTGGACCGCGTCGAGGCCGGCATGCTGCTGCCGCTCGACCGCGGGGCGGCTGGCCGACTTATTCTCGCCTTCGACGGCGAGAAAGGCGAGGGCTATGACGAGATTCGCGAGGGCTGTGTCGCCATGTCCTTTGGCGAGCGTGATCCCGATTGCGCCGGGCTTGCCTGTCCGGTGTTCGGACCCGATGCCAGATGTGCCGGCGCCTTGTCGCTCTCCGGTCCGAAGCCGCGCTTCACGCGGGACAACATCAAGACGATGACGTCGCTATTGTTGAAGGCCGCCATCCGTCTGACGCGCGCTCTGGGCGGGCCGACCGAAGCTCTCGACGCCGCGCTGGCTGCGGCCGACGATGCGCGTCCAGCGCGCCGGGCACGACGATAGCCTACTGCTTCTGCAACAGTTTCAGCCGGCAGCGCAGCGCCTCGCCGATATGGGCGCGTGCAAGCTGCTCGGCCTTGTCGCCGTCGCGTGCTGCGATGGCCTCGATGATCGCCTGGTGCTCGCCATGGCTGGTCGAGGGGCGACCCGATACGGTGAAGGTGGTCGGACCGAGCAGGGCGATCCAGTCCTGCAATTCGCGCGAGGCGTTGTCGAGATAGCGGTTGCGCGCGGCGCGGCAGATCGCCTCGTGGAAGGCGCGGTTCAGCCTTGCCATGTCTCCTGCCATCTCCGCGGCGTTGGTCTCGGAGGCCTCGACGAAAGCCTGCTCGATATCGCTGAGCGCGTCGATCTCCGGCGTTGAGGCATGTTCGGCGGCGAGGCGCGCGGCGGCACCTTCCATGATCTCGCGCATGGCGTAGAGCTCGAGCACCTCCGAGATGTCCAGGTTGCGGACGATCACGCCGCGGCCGCCGGCGGGCTCGACAAAACCGCGTGCGGCGAGCCGGCCCAACGCTTCGCGAACCGGCGTGCGGCTGACCTTCAGCCGCTGGGCGACCTCTTCCTCGCGCAATCGGTCGCCGGCGCGGTAGCTGCCGGCCTGGAGCGCCTCGCAGAGCGAGCGGAACACGGCTTCGCCGAGCGCGACGCCCCCGCCACGCGTGATCGATCCGCCTGCCTTTGCCGGGCGTCTGGCCATTTGTCCTCGGAACGTAAAGCGCATCCTGCCCATGCGAAGATGGCGCTTGTCCCGCCAATGTATATCTTTGTATACAAAAGTACGCAATGGCGGCCTGGTTGACCGCGGCCGCCGGCGCGCAGAATGTCTCCAACTTCGTCGCATCGGGCGGACGGCATGAGCAGCAAATACGATGTGCTGGTGATCGGCGGCGGCAACGCGGCGCTGTGCGCGGCGATCGCGGCGCGGCGCGGCGGCGCGTCCGTGCTGGTGCTCGAAGGCGCGCCAAAGTTCTACCGTGGCGGCAACACGCGCCATACCCGCAACATGCGCTGCGCCCACGACGCGGCGACCGAAATCCTCACCGGCCCTTACACCGAAGAGGAGTTTTGGGAGGATCTGCTGCGCGTCACCGGCGGGCAGACCGACGAGGTGCTCGCCCGCCACATGATCCGGGAGTCCAAGGACATTTTGAACTGGATCGTCGAGCAGGGCGTGCGCTGGCAGCCTTCGCTCGGCGGCACGCTGAGCCTCGGCCGCACCAACTCCTTCTTCCTCGGCGGCGGCCGCGCGATGCTGAACGCGCTGTACCTGACCGCGGAGCGGCTCGGCGTCGATGTCGAATACGATGCCGAAGTCACCGATCTCGTGATCGAGGACGGCATGTTCCTGGCCGCGCGCCTCAAGCGGCCGGTCAAGGGTGCGACCGAGATCCGCGCGACCTCGCTGGTCGCTGCCGCCGGCGGGTTCGAGGCCAACATCGAATGGCTGAAGCAATATTGGGGCGAGGCCGCCGACAATTTCCTGATCCGCGGCACGCCCTATAATCGCGGCTCGATCCTGAAGATGCTGCTCGACAGGGGCGTGCAGGAGGTCGGCGATCCCACCCAGTGTCATGCGGTCGCGATCGACGCCCGCGCGCCGAAATTCGACGGCGGCATCATCACGCGGCACGACTCCGTCGTGTTCGGCATCGTCGTCAACAAGCACGCGCAGCGATTCTACGACGAAGGCGAGGACATCTGGCCGAAGCGCTACGCGATCTGGGGTCGGCTGGTCGCGGCCCAGCCCGATCAGATCGCCTACATCATCTTCGATTCCACGGTCGTCACCAGTTTCATGCCGACCTTGTTCCCGCCGATCGCCGGGCAAACAATTGCCGAGCTTGCCGGCAAGCTCGAGCTCGATCCGGCTGCGCTGGAAAAGACCATCACAGAATTCAACGCCGCGGTGCGGCCCGGCACCTTCGACCACACCATCCTGGATGATTGCGTGACCGAGGGCATCACGCCACCCAAGACCCACTGGGCGCGCAAGATCGAGACGCCGCCTTATCTCGCTTATCCGGTGCGGCCCGGCATCACCTTCACCTATCTCGGCACGCGCGTAACCAAAGAAGCGCGGATGCTGATGGCTGACGGCAAGCCCTCCGCCAACATGTTCGCGGCCGGCGAGATCATGGCCGGCAACGTGCTCGGCAAGGGCTATGCCGCCGGCATGGGCATGACTATCGGCAGTGTGTTCGGACGGATCGCGGGGCGGGAAGCGGCACGTCATGCGAAAAACTAGAACGAAGAAAAGTCAGGGAGGAACCATGTCGCGCATTGCCATCGCTTCGCTCGCGGCGCTGCTGATCGCAGGTTACGCCCACGCCGCCGAGCCGATTACCCTGCGCGACATGGGTTCGTTCCATGTCGGCGGGCGGCTTGTCGAAATCTCCGGCAAGCCCGTGAGGGAGGTCGTGTTCACGCCCGGCGGCGTGCCGGCCAAGGTCGATCCAAACGGCACCTACCAGGTCGAGCAGATGTACGTGCAATATTTCCTGCCGGCCAACGAGAAGGGCGCCTATCCGCTGCTGATGTGGCATGGCGGCGGACTGACCGGCGTCACCTACGAGACCACGCCGGACGGGCGCGAGGGCTGGCTGAACTACTTCTTGCGCAAGGGCTGGGCGGTCTACAATTCCGACGCGGTGGAGCGGGGACGCGCGGGCTGGGCGCAATACCCTGACATCTTCAAGGGCGAGCCGGTCTTCCTCACCACGGCCAATCCATTCGAGCGCTTCCGCATCGGCGAGGGTCCGGGCTCCTACGATCCCGATCCCGCCAAGCGAAAGCTGTTGCCGGGCAACCAGTTTCCGGTCGAGTTCTATGAGAACTTCGTCAAGCAGAACGTGCCGCGTTGGACCACGACGGATGATGCGACCGTCGCCGCCTATATCGCCGAGCTCGATCGCGTCGGCCCCTCGGTGATCCTGTTCCACAGCCAGGCCGGCAGCTTCGGCTTCAAGGTCGCGCAGGCCCGGCCCGACAAGGTCAAGGCGCTGATCGCGATCGAGCCAGCCGGCATCGGCGATCCCGCCAAGGCGGACGTGCTGAAGTCCATTCCGACCCTCATCATCTACGGCGACTATATCGAGCGCGATTCGCGCTGGCCCAAGATCCGCGCCAATGGCATCGCCTTTGCCGATGCCATCAAGGCGGCCGGCGGCAGCGTCGACGTCGTCGACCTCCCGCAGGCCGGCATCAAGGGCAATTCGCACATGGTGATGATGGACAAGAACAACCTCGAGGTCGCCGCCCTGATCCAGAAATGGCTCGAGGGCAAAGGCCTGACGAAGTAGCGCCATGCACGGAACCAGAATTCTGGACGAAACCGACCGCCTGATGACGGTCTGCAATTCCTGCCGCTATTGCGAGGGACTTTGCGCTGTGTTTCCCGCCATGGAGATGCGCCGCGCCTTCTCCGACGGCGACCTCAATTATCTCGCCAATCTCTGCCATGGCTGCGGCGCCTGCTATGTCGACTGCCAATTCTCCCCGCCGCACGAATTCAATGTCAACGTGCCGAAGACGCTCGCGGTCGCGCGCGCCGAATCCTATGCGGCCTATGCCTGGCCGGGCGCGCTGTCCGGCGCTTTCGCCCGCAACGGGCTCGTCATCAGCATCATCGCTGCGCTCAGCATGGCGGCCTTCATCCTCGGCTTCGCTGCCCTCAATGATCGCAACGTGCTGTTCGGTGTGCACACCGGTCCCGGTGCGTTCTACAGACTGATGCCGCACAACGCGATGGCCGCATTGTTCAGCGTTGCCTTCCTCTATGCTGTGCTTGCCATGGTCATGAGCGTGCGCGCCTTCTGGCGCGACATCGGTCCGCCCATCGGCGGCCGCGCCGACGGCGGCTCGATCTTCCAGGCGATCCGCGACGCCGGTGAGCTGCGCTATCTCCATGGCGGCGGGGTCGGCTGCTACAACGAGGACGACAAGCCGACCGACCGGCGCAAGCTCTATCACCACCTGACGTTCTACGGCTTCATCCTGTGCTTTGCCGCGACGTCGGCGGCGACGCTTTACCACTATCTGCTCGGCCGCGAGGCGCCGTATCCGTGGTGGGACCTGCCGGTGGTGCTGGGCACGCTCGGCGGCATCGGATTGATCGTTGGCCCGATCGGTCTGTTCACGGCCAAGATGCGGCGCGATCCAGCGTTGCTCGACGAGTTCAGTTACGGCATGGATGTCGGCTTCATCGCCATGCTGTTCCTGACCGGGCTCACCGGCATGCTGCTCCTCGTCCTGCGCGAGACCGCCGCCATGGGCCCGCTGCTCGCGCTGCATCTCGGCGCGGTGTTCGCGCTGTTCGTCACCATGCCCTACGGCAAATTCGTGCACGGCATCTATCGCTTCGCGGCGCTGGTGCGCTATGCGCAGGAGCGACGGACGGCAGCGTGACGGTTAGCGGGCGCGGAAGCGGCCGTCGCGCAGGAAGGCGATGGTCTGTTCGATCGCGCCGGCGTCACGTGGAAGCCGGGTATGCGATGCCCTGATGACGATATGATCGGCCATGCCGGCCAGCATTGAGCTCTGGACCGACACCCGCCCGTCATTCGGCCTCGGCAGAATCAACAGTCCGGCGACGGGATCGATGAAACGGCTCCCCGCAATCACGCCGACGGGATAGTCCACGGCTGGCAGGGCGTCCGGCCGGGTCGCTGTCGTGAGCTCGAGCCCGGCGGGCCCATAGAATGCGCGGTAGAGCCGGGATCCGCTGAGGACATCGGCGACCTCGCTGCCGCCGTTCGGCGTACCCAGCATCACGACGCCGGCAAGCTGGGCCGGCCGGTGTCTTGCGATATAGGCGCGCGCCACGAGGCCGCCCATCGAATGCGCGACGAAGTGCAGCGGTGCGTCGCGCTCGGCGAAGCGGGCGATCGCCGGGTGGATGTCGTCAGCAAGCGCCGTGATCGGCTTCTTGCGGCTGGAATAGTCGATATTCAGCGTTGCGAAGCCGGTCGCACGGAGCGCCCGTTCCAGCCTGTTCAGGGATGCCGAGGTCCGCGCGATTCCGTGAAGCAGAACCACTCCCGGGCATCGCGCATCGCCTGATCGCGGCGCCTCGTGCATCTCTCCTACGCCACCTCGCGCTCCGGCGCGGAGGCTTGCCCGCGTGCCATCGTCGTTGCGGTGACATAGTCGGTCTTGCCGGTGCCGAGCAGCGGCACCTTGTCGACCACCATGATCGCCGCGGGCACGGTCAGCTCGGACGCGCCGATCGCCTTGGCCTGGCCCTGCATCGCGCTGCGCTCGGCACCCTTCTCCGTCGTCAGCAGCACGATGCGCTCGCCCTTGCGCTGGTCGGGGATCGACACGGCGACCGATCCGGCCTGCGGCCACAGCGTGGCCGCGATGGCTTCGACCGCGGACAGCGAGACCATCTCGCCTGCGATCTTGGCAAAGCGCTTGGCGCGGCCCTTGATGGTGATGAAGCCGGCGGCGTCGATCGCCACGATGTCGCCGGTGTCGTGCCAGCCCTCGGGAAGCTTTTCGAGCACGCCGGGATTCTCGGCCCTGAGGTAACCAAGCATCACGTTCGGCCCGCGTACCGAGAGGCGGCCGCCTTCCTCGATGCCGGGGACCGGATCGAGGCGGCTTTCCATCAGCGGCGAGAGGCGACCGACGGTACCGGGGCGATTGGCCATCGGCGTGTTCATCGCCAGCACCGGCGCCGTCTCGGTGACGCCATAGCCTTCGAGGATGCGGATGCCGTAGCGCTCCATGAACACTTGCCGGGTGCGATCCTTGACCGCTTCGGCGCCGGCGATCACGAGGCGCAGCGTGCGGAAGTCGTAGGCGTGCGCCGAGCGGGCATAGCCGGTAAGGAACGTATCGGTGCCGAACAGGATGGTGGCGCCGGTCTGGTAAATCAGCTCGGGCACGATCCGGTAGTGCAGCGGCGAAGGGTACATGTAGATCGGAATGCCCGCGAGCATCGGCATCATCATTCCGCCCGTGAGGCCGAACGAGTGGAACACCGGCAGCACGTTGAACACCTTGTCATTGGCGTTGGCATCGACCCGCGCCAGCGCCTGCGCCGCGTTGGCGAGGATGTTGCGGTGGGACAGCACCACGCCCTTGGGAGTGCCTTCCGAACCCGACGTGAACAGCACGACGGCGGGATCGTTGGCCTGGCGGACGACGCGGGGCGTCGTGCCGGCGAGCAGGCCCTTGATCTTGTCGGCCAGGCCGATCGAGGCGCGGACGTCTTCGAGATAGACCACCCGCGCTTCCGCGGAGATCGCGGCCATCAGCTTGTCGAGCTTGCCCTTCTCGATGAACGCCTTCGAGGTCAGCACGGTCTTGACCTGCGCGGCCTTCATGGCGGCGGTCACGTTGACCGGGCCGGCGGAGAAGTTGAGCATCGCCGGCACCCGGCCGATGTTCTGCAGCGCCATGAAGACGACGGCGACGCCGGCGGAATTCGGCAGCAGCACGCCGACATTCTCGCCGACGGCTGTCCCGTCCTCCAGCTTGCGGCCGAGGACCTGCGCGCCGAGGATCAGCTTGCGATAGGTCAGCTTGGTGCCGAGCGCATCCTCAATGATGACCTTGCCGGTGTCGCGGTCGCGATAGGCGTGTCCGAGCGCCTCGAACAGCGAGTGGTCGAGCATGGCGTTCTTCACCATGGCATCGATCATCACGTCCTGGAGCGCGGCACCGGCGGCATTGCGGCGCGCCTTGCCCTTCAGCGCGGCATCGACCGGAAGCTTGACCGGCGGCAGGATCGTCACCGTCACCCGCGGAAACCACGAGCGCTTGATCTGGCTGGAATTGAGGTAGCTGAGATGCGAGCGCTGCGCGCCTTCGATGCGCACCGGCACGACCACGGCGTCGGCCTTGTCCGCGATCATCGCGGTGCCGTCATAGACCTTCATCAGCGAGCCGGAGACGGTGATGCGTCCTTCCGGGAAGATCACCACGGGCTCGCCGGCGGCGACGAGCTTGATCAGGTCGCGGGCGGCCAGCGGCTTGGTCGGATCCATGGTGTAATGCTTGACGACGCGCAGGAACGGCTTGGCCCACCAGGCCTTGGCGATGCCGGTGTCGACCGCGAAGCTGGCATCGATCGGCAGCACGGCGTGCAGCAGCGGACCATCGATCAGGCTGACATGGTTCGGCGCGATCAGCATCCGCGTGCCCGGGGGCGGCAGGTTTTCGAGGCCGCGGACCTCGGTGCGGAACAGCGCGCGGAACAGGAGGCCGCCGAAATCACGCACGCCTTCCTTGCCCCATTTGGTCAGCACGAACCACACGGCGCCGAAGCTGGCGACGCCGAGGCCGAAGAAGATCCAGCCGACATGAAGGCCGGCCGCCTGCAGCAGCGCGACGAACAGCGAGCCGACCACCATGAACGCAGCCTGCAGCACATTGCCGGCGGCGATGATACGGGCGCGCTCGTTGGGCGCCGACCAGGCCTGCACGGCGGCGAAGGAGGGGACGACGAACAGGCCGCCACCGAATGCGAAGGCGACGAAATCGGCCAGCATGCGCAGGCCCGCGAACGAGGTCGCGAAACCGGACGCGGTGATGTCCTGGCCCTTGGCGGTCACGGCGATCGCGAAGGCGAGGTCGAGGCCGGCAAAGCCCATGATGATCGCGCCGATCGGCACCAGCGCGAGGTTCGGGCGAACGTGGCTGAGGCTGGCTGCGAACAGCGAGCCGATGGCGATGCCGATCGCGAAGATCGCAAGGCACAGCGTCACCACGCCCTCGGTGCCGCCGACGACCTCCTTGACCAGCGCCGGCAGCAGCGACAGC
Organism: Bradyrhizobium sp. WYCCWR 12699; assembly: GCF_032144035.1. Lineage (NCBI taxonomy): Bacteria > Pseudomonadati > Pseudomonadota > Alphaproteobacteria > Hyphomicrobiales > Nitrobacteraceae > Bradyrhizobium > Bradyrhizobium sp. WYCCWR 12699. The sequence goes on along the minus strand of NZ_JAVTJN010000039.1, from coordinate 1,771,760 downwards.
ACGATGGCGCCGACCAGCCAGAACCAGGAGACGATCACGGTGCCGTCCCACAGCCGATGGTCGGCGTGCAATGTCCTGAGCAGGCTCACCGTCGAGGTCCAGGGATTGGTATCGACGGGCAGATCGGGCGCGGAGGGCGTGGTCTGCGGAATGCGGGACGCGAACGCCCAAGACAGCAGGGCCAGCACGACCACGGCCGATGCGACCCAGCCCATATGCGCGGAGCCGGCGACGAACTGGCCGCCGGCGACGGTGCCGAGCAGGATGGCCATGAAGGTCGCGCCCTCGACCAGCGCATTGCCCGTCGCGAGCTCGCCGAGCTCGAGCTGGTCCGGCAGCATGGCGTATTTCACAGGCCCGAACAGCGCGGCGATGACGCCGAACAGGGCGAGTGCTGCGAACAGGAGCGGTACCGAGTGCATGAAGAAGCCGGCGGCGGCAAAGCCCGCTGCGAAGATCTCGGCGAATTTGAGCCGCCTTGCGACGACGGATTTGACGTATTTGTCGGCGAGCTGGCCGCCGAGCCCGGACAGGATGAAATAGGGGAAGATGAAGACGGCGCCGGCCACCGTCACCAGCGCATCGCCGTGCCCGGTCGCGGCACTGTAGAGCAGAATGATGACAAGCGCGTTCTTGAGCACATTGTCATTGAGCGCCGAGAAGAACTGCGCCCAGAACAGCGGCGCAAAGCGGCGTGACGACATCAATTCCCTGATCATGACTAGTCCTGTTTTGGAAAGGCAGCCTGAGGTTGTTACGTTGCCGGTGAGGCGTCACGACCGGAAGCGCATGGGGTTAAGCAAATTGCACGGCGAGAATGTCGCCGGCCTGCTTTGTCCCCTCGGTTCCTCCGATCCTGTTGGTCTCCAATTGGTCTCGTTAGGTTCGCAATTATCTGATCGCGGCCGCGTCAGCCGCGCTGGGCCGGATATGGCCCGGGTCATGATGAAAACCTGAACCGCATCACGGTGGCCAGCGGGATCGACCGCGAATGTCGGGACATGGTGAGTCCTTCCTTGCGACCTGATCCGGGATTCGGGCTGAACCTGGGGTCCATGGCTGCACGCGTCTCAGGTCAGATGGGAGAGGCAGCGAAACGGCGAGCAGCGGCCAAGAAGGCTGAACTTGCGCCCTTCGAGACGCGCACGATCGCGGCTGGCCCGCCACATCCGGAAGGCTGCCCGACGTTCCGCGAGCACGCCGGCGACGTCGCAGGCGTTGGCGATGCGATTGATCGGGCCCATGGCGAACCGCAGCAAGGCCCGGCCGGAGCCAGTCACGAGGGCGGCAGCGTCATCGACGAAGGTGGTGGCGATATCAACAGCAAGGGTTTGCATTTTGCAGGTCTCCGGGTTAATTTGAACAATGTTCACATGAGTAGCTTGAAAATGAACAATGTTCAAGAAGAATCGCTGCGAGACCGCAAAAAAAATCGGCGGCGGCTCCAGATCCTGGAGATCGCCCGCGGCATCATCGCGACTAAAGGCCTGAGATCATTGAAGGTTCGCGATGTTGCGGAGGCCGCCGGCTGTTCCGTCGGCAGCGTCTATAACGAGTTCGGCGACTTTGACGGCGTGATCCTGACCGTCAATCGGGAGACCGTTCAGGCCCTCACGGCCCGGCTCCGCGAGGTTCCGGACAAGGACCCGGTGCGGCAACTGTACGGACTTGCCGGCACCTATCTTGAGTTCTTCGCCGAGCACGCCAATCTGCTGCGCTCATTGTTCGAGCACCGGATGGAGGACGATCGTCCTTATCCCGACGACATCCTGCAGATGGTGATGGATGCTTTCGCGCTGATGCATCCGCCCCTGGTGCGGCTATTGCCGGATGCGGACGACGTGAAGATCGCGCTGCTGTCGCGCACGCTGTTCTCCGCCGTGCACGGCATCATCTCGCTCGGCCTCGAGGAGCGCATGGTGGCCGTGCCGCCGCAAATGCTTCGTCAGCAGGTCGAGCAGTTCATCGACGTGCATCTCGCGGGTCTCGGGATTCCGTCTGTGCGGTGAGGGGCGGCCAGCCTCAGGCCCGAGCCGCTTCGCGCGGCCGGGCTGCAACGAGGACGACGTCCGGTTTTCCGCCGTCGACCTGAACGCGGTTGCGTCCCTTCTCCTTGGCGCGATAACACGCGGCATCCGCGCGGCGCATTGCGTCCTCGAGCGTGGTGGCGCTGTCGGCGATGCAGGCGACACCGATGCTGGCGGTCACCGCAAAGCAACGATCGTCCCAGGCGAAGGTGAACAGCTCCAGCGCTCGCCGCAGCCGTTCGGCGATATCGACCGCGCTCGCGGGCGGGCACTGCGGCAGGATCAGGCCGAATTCGTCGCCGCCCAGGCGCGCCACCAAATCGTGCGGACGCCGGTCCTGTTGCAGGAGACACGAGATCTGGCAGAGCAGGCGGTCGCCGGCAAGGTGACCGCAGCTGTCGTTGACGTTCTTGAACTGGTCGAGGTCGAGCAGGATCAGGCTGAGCGAATCGGCCGCGGCAACGTCGAGCTCGCTTTGCAGCCGCGCCTCGAAGGCGCGGCGGTTGGACAGGCCGGTCAGCCAGTCGTGCGAAGCCTGCCACGCCAGGCGTTCCTTCTCTTCATGCAACGCGTCTTCGAATGCCTGTCGTTGCAGCACCAACCGTCTTGTGTGCCAGACCAGGAGCAGGATCAGCGTCGCCGCGGTGACGATGTTGATGCCGGTCAGCGTCAACTTGATGGCGCGGGAGCCTTCCCCGAGGACGGTCGAGAACCGGTTGGCATGCACCGTGAACTGGGCGTTGAGCTCGGAGAGGCGTGACGACAGCACTTGCAGGCGGCTCGCGTCCCGAACCGGACCGTTCTTCCACTCGGACCGGATGACCTCGCCGAAGACGCTGAGCTCCAGCAGCATGGGATCGGTCGCCGTCCACTCGCGGATCGCTTCCTGCAGGAAGCTGACGCGGTTGAAATAGCGAAACAGCCAGATCAATCCCGGAACGTCGTCGGGATGATTGCCGCCTTGCAGGAAGCCGATGCGCGCGGCCTCGAGGTCGACCGGATCGCGCTCGAGGGCCCAGCGTGCGAACTCGTCGCCGATGGGAACGGCGAGCGAGGCCTGATACTGCGTGAACTGGCTGGCGTCGCCGGAATGCAGATAGAGATTGAGGAAATAGACGGCGTTCTTTTGCGAACGCGACCACAGCGCTTCGCCCGCGACATAGGCGCGGACCGAAGACATCACCTCGAGGCTGAATCCCGCGATCGCCGCCTGGAGCACGACGACCATCACGAAAGGCGAGACGAGCTTGATGACGTGAAGGAAGCTGCCTCCCTTCCTCGACGTCGCTGTTTTGCGAAACACCCTGCCGTTCCCCAAATCGCGCAAAGCCCCCAGCGGAGCGCTACGCCTGCAACGCGAAGTAGAAGCGACGGTTGCTTAACTCGACCTGAAAAGCGCGAAAGTCTGAATCGCAGGGTGAAGGCGTCGTGAAATGAATGCCTGCAGATCGCTTCAAATGCCGGCAAATCGGAACCGGCGCGGTATCGGAAAACGAATACCTCGCATTCGTCGTGTCCGGTTTACCGATGAAGAGCGCTGGGTTCGCGACTAGACCAGCACCGGCTTGCGCACGCGGCCGGCGTCGCCGAACACGCGCAGATATCGCTCGATCTCCGAGGGCATGCCGGTCGCCTTCTCCGGATTGTCGGAGAGCTTGACTGCGGGGCGGCCGTCGACCGACGACACCTTGCAGACCAACGAGATCGGATCGAGGTTGAACGAGCCGTCCGGCGTGCAGCCGACGAAGTCGTTGGTGAGATTGGTGCCCCAGCCGAAGGAGAGCCTGACGCGACCGGTGAAGTGATGATAGGTCTCCTCGATCGAGCCGACATCCATCGCGTCGGAAAAGACCAGCAGCTTGTCCCTGGGGTTGCGACCCTTCTTCTCCCACCAGGCGATGATCTCCTCGCCGGCCTGGATCGGCGGCGCGCTGTCGGGCCGGAAGCCGGTCCAATCGGCGACCCATTCCGGTGCATCGCGCAGGAAGGCTTTTGTGCCGAAGGCATCGGGCAGTGCGATGAGGAGGTTGCCGCCATAGGTCTGGCGCCATTGGTCGAGAATGCGATAGGGCGCCCAGCGCAATTCCTCGTCGTCCTTGGCGAGCGCGGCCGCGACCATCGGCAGCTCATGCGCATTTGTGCCGATGGCCTCGAGATCATTGTCCATCGCCAGCAGCACGTTGGAGGTGCCGATGAAGGAGGAGCCCAGGCCTTCCTTCACCGCCTCCACGCACCAGCGCTGCCAGAGGAAGCCGTGACGGCGGCGGGTGCCGAAGTCCGAGAGCCGGAGGTTCTCCAGCTTGCGAAGACGCTCCACCTTGGTCCAGAGCTTGGCCTTGGCGCGGGCATAGAGCACGTCGAGCTCGAAGCGGCCGCGGCCCTTGATCGCGGCGCGCGAGCGGAGCTCGTTGAGGATCGCGAGCGCCGGAATCTCCCACATCGAGGTGTGGGTCCACGGTCCGTGGAAGTGCAATTCGTACTGGCCTTCGACCTTGCGCAATTCGTATTCGGGAAGGCGGAATTCGGCCAACCAGCGGATGAAATCCGCCGAGAACATGTGGGTCTTGCCGTAGAAGGTGTTACCGGCCAGCCAGATCAGCTCCTTCTTGCTGAAGCGGATGGTGCGGGCATGGTCGAGCTGGGCGCGCAGCTCGCCCTCGTCGATGATCTCGGCGAGCCGCACATGGCGCGAGCGGTTGATGACCGAGAAGGTCACCTGCTGATCCGGGTAGTCCTCCCGAATCATCTGCAACATCAATAGTTTGTAGAAGTCGGTATCAAGCAGGCTGCGGATGATGGGATCCAGCCGCCAGCTGTGATTGTAGGTCCGGCTCGCAATGTCGGTCACTGTCATGGGGGAATTCTAGCGTGGCGGCCCGCGCGCAACCAGTGGATTTGGCGAGGGCTGGTCTTCCGAAAGACGGTATCGCTATCAGGCCCTGGCGGCTGTTGCTGCGACCGTCTCGAGCTGGCTCCTGACCCAGCGATGGGCCGGATCTTTCTGATAGCGCTGGTGCCACACCATGAACATCGGCAGCTCCGCCAGCGTGCGCGTGCGGGACGCCAGCGGAATGCGTGTTTGCGCGAAATCGCGCATGATTCCGGACGCCAGCAGGCTCGGCATGCTCGCCAGCATCTGCGAGCCGCGCAGGAAGGACGGCACGCCGGAAAAGCTCGGCACCGAGATCGCGATGTCGCGGTGAAGACCGCCAGCCGCCAGCCGGCGGTCGAAGTCGAGCCGCTCGTTGTCGGTATAGACGACGGTAATGTGGCGCGCCGCGAGATAGGCACCCCGGCTGGTGGGCGCGGCGCGCGACTTGGGATCGTAGTAGCAGACGTAATGATCGCTCAAGAGGCGCTTCTGCACGATGTCGACGCCGGATGGCGGCAGCGGGGTGATCAGGAGATCACAGCGGTTCTCGCGCAGCATCGCGGGCGAGGGCGATTGCGAGGGGATCACGCGCAGGTTCAGGCTCTTCACCTGTGCGGCGACATGGTCGAAGAACCGTGGCAGCAGCAGGTCGCGCTGGAAGTCATTGGCGGCGATCGTCAGCGAAAGCTGCGCGCGTGGCGGCTCGAACGTGACACCGCCGGCAAAGCTCCGCATCTCGTCGATCAGCGCGCGTGCCTTTGCGGCGAGGGCCTGCGCATGCGCGGTGGCGACGATGCCGCGGCCGGATTTCGCGAACAGCGGATCGCCTGCGATCCGCCGCAGCTTGTTCAGGGCGTGGCTGACCGCCGATTGCGTCAGGCCGAGCCGGGTTGCCGCCGCGGTGACCGATCCCTCCTCAAGCACGGCGAGGAACAGTTCGAGCGCGTGGCCGTCGAGCGCCAAATGATCGATTTCTTTCATGCAATATATTATAATCGATCTATTTATCCGGGGAATAGACCGGACCATGATCTCCCGATAAGCCGCGCGTCCGGATCGGACGCCCCCAGGGAGAGACACGATGAATGCCCAGGCGCCAGCCTTGCGGGATCCCCGCCTCAACCGTCCCGAGCCCCTGACGCCGCCGCTCGGCGACGGCGGCTTCTTCCAGCGCGACCGCTCCATCCATCCGCCCGCGCACGCGCCGGGCTATAAATCCTCGGTGCTGCGCTCGCCGCGCCAGGCGCTGCTGTCGCTCGAAAACTCGGTCTCGGAGATCACCGGGCCGGTGTTCGGCCATAACGATCTCGGCCCGCTCGACAACGATTTGATCCGCAACTACGCCAAGGACGGCGATCCCGTCGGCGAGCGCATCGTCGTGCACGGCCGCGTGGTCGACGAGACCGGCCGCGGCGTGCCCAACACGCTGGTCGAGTTCTGGCAGGCCAATGCCGGCGGCCGCTACCGGCACAAGAAGGACACCTATCTGGCGCCGGTCGATCCGAATTTCGGCGGCTGCGGCCGCGCGCTGACCGACGATACCGGCTATTACTATTTCCGCACCGTGAAGCCGGGGCCCTATCCCTGGCGCAACTACGTCAACAGCTGGCGCCCCGCCCACATCCATTTTTCCGTGTTCGGTTCGGGCTTTGCGCAGCGGCTGATCACCCAGATGTATTTCGAGGGCGATCCCCTGATCCCGATCTGTCCGATCCTGACGACGATCCCGGACAAGGATGCGCTCGATCGCCTCGTGGCGCCGCTCGACCTCAACGCCTCGACGCCGTTCGACTCGCTCGCCTACCGCTTCGACATCGTGCTGCGCGGCCAGCGCTCCACCTATTTTGAAAATCGCACCGCGGGGAACTGAGCCATGCCGCAGCCGCTCAACTATCTCAAGGAAACCGCCTCGCAGACCGCGGGTCCCTATGTTCATATCGGACTGATCCCGGCGATGGCCGGCTTCGACATTTTCGAGAAGAACTTCTCGAACGTGCTGACGACGCCGAGCACCGAAGGTGAGCGCATCACGCTGGAAGGCAGGGTGCTCGACGGCACCGGTACGCCGCTGCGCGACGTGCTGCTCGAGATCTGGCAGGCCAATGCGAGCGGCCGCTACAATCATCCGGCCGATCGTTCGGCCGGCGCGCTGAGTGAGGAGTTTCGCGGCTGGGGCCGCGCAGGCTCCGATTTCGAGAGCGGCCTCGTGACGTTCGAGACCATCAAGCCGGGCGCGATCACCGACAGAGCGGGACGCAAATGCGCGCCGCATGTCAATGTCTGGATCGTCGCGCGCGGCATCAATATCGGCCTCAACACGCGGCTCTATTTCTCGGATGAAGAGGCCGCCAACGCCGCCGACCCCGTACTCAATTTGATCGAACAGCCGTCCCGGCGCCAGACCCTGATCGCAAAACGGACCGAGCGCGGCGGCAAGATCGTGTATTCCTTCACGATCAATCTGCAGGGGCCGGAGGAGACGGTGTTCTTCGATGTGTGAGGCCGCTAGGTCTCTTCGCCATGGAGCTGCGCGCGGAAGGCGCGCGGCGACACGCCCGTAGCGGCAGTGTAGACCCGGCTGAAATAGGCGGGGTCTTCGAAGCCGAGCGTGTAGGCGATCGTCGACACCGGCAGATTGGTATAGACGAGGTTGCGCCGCGCCTCGCGGATCAGCCGGTTGAGGATCAGGTGCGAGGCGGTGTCGCCGGTCGCTGCCCGCGTGATGCGATTGAGATGCGTCGGTGTCACCGCCAGCGCCTCGGCGTAGTCCGCCACGCTCCAGCGCTCCAGATGATGCTGCTCCAGCAGCGCCTCGAAGCGGCGGAACAGACTTGATTCGACCGTGCCATTGCCGCCGCTCTCGCTGGTGAGCGCGCGCGCCACCAGCCCGATCATGGCGGACGACAGCGCGCGCAGCACATGCGCGCGGCCGAAATCGCGCGCGGCGTGTTCGGCGAAGATCTGCTTCATGGTGGTGCGGATCTGCGGTGTGCCGCGGACCACGGCCGAGCGCGACAGCGCGGCGCGCAGGCCCTCGGCGGCGAGCAGCGCCTCGTCCAGAATTTCCGCGGCGATGGTCAGCACCCATCCTTGCGTATCGGGCACGAAGCGGAAGCCGTGGACGTGGCCGACCGGCACGTTGACGATCTGCATCGGCTTCAACGGCACCACGCGTCCATCCAGCGTTGCTTCGCCGCCGCCGCGCTCGATCAGCAGCACCTGGTGCAGCCGGGCATGCCGGTGCACGGCCAGGGTCCAATCGTGCAGCACCGAGCGGGACGCGATGGTCTCGCAATGCACGACGTCGGGCAAATCGCCGGACTCGCCGAACAGGTTGTAGATCCGGATCGCGGGGGCTGCGGCTCTCATGTTCGAATAGTACAAGACAATGGCGAAACCCTCCATCGGTCCGCGGCACTAAATCTGCAAAAAAGTGCCGACGGGAGGACGCAAGAATGAAGGTTCAGGTCTGTATCATCGGCGGCGGGCCGTCGGGGCTGCTATTGTCCCAGCTCCTGCACCTCAAGGGCATCGACACGATCGTGCTGGAGAAATACAGCCGCGACCACGTGCTCGCCCGGATCCGCGCGGGCGTGCTCGAGCATGGCTTCGCCAAGTTGATGCGCGAGGCGCAGTGCGGCGAGCGGATGGACCGCGAGGGCGAGATTCATACCGGCTTCGAGATCGCCCATGACGGCGTGCTGTCCAAGATCGACCTGCACAAGCATTCCGGCGGCAATTCGGTGCTGGTCTACGGCCAGACCGAGCTGACGCGCGACCTCTACGAGGCGCGGGACCGCCTCGGCGGCAAGGTCGTGCACAATGCGGAAGACGTGATGCCGCACGATCTGACGTCGGACCGGCCCTACGTAACCTACCAGTCGAACGGCGCGACGATCCGCATCGATTGCGACTACATTGTCGGCGCCGACGGCTTTCACGGCGTCAGCCGCAAGTCGATCCCGAAGGACGTTCTGCGCGAATATGAGAAGGTCTATCCGTTCGGCTGGCTGGGCGTGCTGTCGCGCACCAAGCCGGTGTCGCCCGAGCTGATCTATGCGAAGCACGAGCGCGGCTTTGCGCTGTGTTCGCTGCGCTCCCAGGTGCTCAGCCGCTACTACATCCAGGTGCCCTTGACCGACAAGGTCGAGGACTGGAGCGACGATGCATTCTGGACCGAGCTGAAGTGCCGCCTGCCGGGCGAGGTCGCCGGCAATCTGGTCACGGGGCCGTCGATCGAGAAGAGCATCGCGCCGCTGCGCAGCTTCGTCGCCGAGCCGATGAGCTATGGCCGGCTGTTCCTCGCCGGCGATGCCGCCCACATCGTGCCGCCGACAGGCGCACGCGGACTGAACAGCGCCGCATCCGACATCTACTATCTCTACCACGCTCTGCTCGCGCATTATCAGAGCGGCGATGATGCCGGCCTCAAAGGCTATTCGGCCAAGGCACTGGCGCGGATCTGGAAGGCGCAGCGCTTCTCCTGGTGGATGACGATGCTCCTGCACCGCTTTCCCGACCGGCTCGACTACGAGGATCGGCTGCAGCAGACCGAGCTGGACTATCTGCTCTCCTCCGAGACGGCGCAGCGCCTGCTCGCGGAGAACTATGTGGGACTGCCGTTCTAGGGTAATGGCGTCGGCGCGCTTGGCTCGCTACGTCACTTCCCTTCCAGCGTATTGACCGGTGTCCAATCTGTTGGCGGCGGACTCGCAGCGAATGCCTGCGCGCGCCTGGCAAACAGCGCCGACGCCGGATCGGTCCCCGCCATCCGCCCGAATGCGTCAGCCGCTTCCGCAAAATCCCGCGCGCGCCAGCAGGCGAGCCCGTCGGCATAGGCGGCGGCCAGCTTCGTCCGATCGGCGCTCTCCGCGCCCCTGGCCGCCAACGGCTCGAACACCTTGATCGCCTCGCCGCGGCCAAGCACCCTGATCGCGTCGAGCTCGCGCCAGGCGAATGTATCGCCGGTCTGCACCATCGTCGTTTCGGAGGCCATGATCGCGGTGCCGTAATATTTGTTGGCGCCCTCGAGCCGCGAGGCGACGTTCACGGTGTCGCTCATCACGGTATAATTGAAGCGGCGGCGCGAGCCGATATTGCCGACGACGGCCTCGCCACTGTTCAGCCCGATGCGATGCGACAGGCCGTGGCCGGCGAAGGCAGGGTGGCCGGCGTTGAGCTCCGCCAGCGTCTCGTGGCACCTCAGCGCAGCACGAACCGCGTTCGTGGCGTGGGCGGGATCGTCGGCCGGCGCGCCGAACATGGCGACGATGGAATCGCCGATATATTTGTCGACATAGCCGCCGTGGCTTTGGATGACGTCGGTCATGGCCGACAGATATTCGTTCATCAGCGTCACCAGTTCGACCGGCGTCATGGCCTCGGCGATGGACGAGAAGCCGCTGAGGTCGGAGAAAAACATGGTGACGTTGCGCATCTCGCCGCCGAGCGCCGGCATCTTGCCGGATGCGACCATGGTCTCGATGACTTCGGGCGCGAGATAATAGGCAAAGCTCCTGCGCAGGAAGCGCTCGTCGCGATCGGCCAGCACGAAGCGGTAGCCGATCATCGAGGCGAGGGCTGCAAGGCTCGCGAGCGCAGGCTCGGCGAGCGGCAGCGCCGTCGCATGAACGAAGACGCCAACGGCCATTGCGGTGTAAACGGCGGTGAGGACGAGCCAGACGGCCAGCGCACCGGTCGGCACGAGAATCGAGGCTGCGCAGGCAATGAGTGCGGCGAACACGATCGTGAGAATGGTCGGCATCGGAAAGCCGAGCTCGGTGACGGCGTCGTGCTCCATCAGGTTCCGGACCGCGGTCGCGTGGACGAACACGCCTGCGACGTCGCTGCGGGCTTTCTGCGGCGCGCTTGCCGGCGCGGGCAGGGCGCATCGTGCGGCCGGCGTTCCGTCATGGCCGCCGGACAGGCGCATCGAGGTGAGCTTGCGGTCCTCGAAATTCAGCACCGTCCCAAGCAGCACGACCTTGCCGTCGAACGCGCGGCGGAAGAAATCGCGGTCGCCCTTTTCAAGGCAGGCGCGCAGGTCAGCGAAGGAGAAGGTCGGGATGTCGCGTCCCAGCCCCCGGAAATTGAGCGCCATCGTATTCGGCACTGCGCTCGGGATCGCGTAGCCGGACAATTCGGTCGCGCCGGAAAGCGCAATCCCGGGCTTTGCACCGGTGGCGCGCGCGGCGAGCTCGACCGCCATCGCGGGGACCGGCCGCCCTTCGATGGCAAAGCTCAGCGGCATGCGCCGGATGACGTCGTCGTGGTCGGTGTGGACATTGAGCGCCCGGACGGTGTTGCGCACGGCCACTTGCTGGGCGCGGTAGGGCACTTCCGGATGGTCGTTGCTGAGGATTTCGCCGAGCACCAATTTGCCGCCGTCGGAGATTTGCCGCAGCGCGATCAGATAGTCCCGATCGAAACCTTTCATGCGGCCGCCGAGGGCGGTGTCGCCAAAGGGAATCTCCGACTGCTCGATCGAGTTCTTGAAGATGACGTCGAAGCCGATCACCTTGGCGCCGCCTTCGGTGATGCTGTTGAGCACCCGGCCGATCTCGCGGGTCCAGGTCTGCGTCGGCGATCCCTGGAAGGGCGGTGTCTCGTAGGTCTCATTGTCGATCGCGACGACGACGACGGGCGATGTCGCGGGATCGCGGCGGTCGCCGATGATCCTGCCGCGCAGCGCCGTGAGGATGTCGAGCGAGAGGCCTTGCAGGACCTGAAGCGGCGGGGACGTGAAGATCGCGCCCGCAACGAGCGCAATCAGAACCGCTGCAACGATGTCCCGTCCCCCGATCCGCCGCATCGCCCCGTCGCTAGGCCGCTATTCGAGCCGCAGCAGGCGGCCGATGATCGGGGTCGGCGATGCCGTGGCGCTGGCGTCGACCTGGAAGGTGTAGCGCTTGGAGCCGAGGCTTGCGAGATAGCTGCCGCCCGGGGTCAGTGATTTCCCGGCCTTGGCGAAATCATAGAACTTGCCACGGGTCATGACGTCGCTCTTGAGCGGCACGCTGATCGTGGGCTCCTTGCCGTCGGTGCGCTCGATCACCAGCGTGCTGCCGCTCTTGGCCTGAACGATCGGCGCGACGCCGTAGATCGTCGGCAGTTTGGACGGAGCGGCCTTGGCATCGGACCGCATGGTCCGGAACGTGGTTGCGGCACTCTGATTCGCTTCGCGTTCGGAGAGCTGGGCCGCCTTGGTGTCGCAGGGCACCTTGGCGCGTTGCACGTCGCCGAGCTGCACGGTGCTTTGCTCGGCGCCGACCAGCACGACGCCTTCGCTGATCGTCTCGCGCAGGCAGGATTTGAGATAGCTGAGCGTAATGCTGGCCTTGGGTCCGAGCTTGATGATCTTGCCCGCCGCGACATAGTCCATGAATTCGACGCCGTCGACCTTGCCTTGCACATCCTCGACGATCGCGGCAGGGGTCTCCGCCAGGGCGGGGGCCGCAACACAGAATGCGCCGACAGCGGCGCCGATCAGGCTTTTCATGGGAATTCTCATCCAGTTCGACCGACGTATGACCGGTCCCCGTCCTGGTTCGATGCTTAGCAGCACGGCGTCCAGGCAAGTGTGACCAGAATCACTCTTTTTCGTTGGTGCCACTCTAGCAGGAACAGGTTCAACCCGGCGACCGGAGAAACCGGAGCCGCGGCAAGCCGTTGGTCGAACAGTCAGGCGGCCGGGACGGCTTCGGCCGGATCGTTCTCCGCTGCCCTCTCTATATCGGCAACGGGCGCGGCTTCCGCCGTCTGAAACGGCGTCGCCCGTTGCCCCGCGGCGATCTCCACCACCTCGCTCCAGCGCGACAGGAACGCATCCACGCAGGCCGGGTCGAATTGCCGTCCCTGATTCTCGATCAGGTAATGGCGCGCCGTCTCGAGCGGCATCGGCTCCTTGTAGGGGCGTCGCGTCGTCAGGGCGTCGAACACGTCGGCGACCGCGACGACGCGTGCGGCAACCGGGATTTCGTCTGCCTTGAGGCCGTTCGGATAGCCCGCGCCGTCCCATCGCTCATGATGACCTGCGGCAATTTGCGCACCGAGCTGGATCAGCTCGCAGCCGGAATCGGCCAAAATCCGTTCGCCGATCGTCGCATGCGTCCGGATCACCGCCATCTCTTCGTCGGTGAGCTTGCCGGGCTTGAGCAGGATATTGTCGGGTATCGCGACCTTGCCGACGTCGTGCAGCGGCGCGGCGAGATAGATGTCGCGGCAGAGCCGGGCCGGCAAGCCGAGCTGCTCGGCGATGATGCGGCTGTAGCGGGCGACGCGCAGCGTGTGCTCGCCGGTGTCATTGTCGCGGTATTCGACCGCGAGGGCGAGCCGCAGGATGATCTCCTCCTCGCGCTCGCCGAGCTTTCGTGTCGCTGCTGCGACTTCACTCGCCAGATGCGCGGCACGATCGCTGAGCTTGCGTACGGCTGCACCAAGCTGAACCAAATTCCGCAGGCGCACGGTCATCTCGACGCTTTGCGGCGCCTTGGGCAGGAAATCGGTTGCACCGGCCTGCAGCGCTTCCATCTTGACGTCGTCGGTCTGTCGCGAGGTGATCATCGCGATCGGGATGTCGGCACAGCCGGGCAGGGACCGGAAGACGCGGATGAAGCTGATGCCGTCCATATGCGGCATCTCGTAGTCGACCAGCACGAGGTCGAAAACGCGCTCACGCGCGCAGGTCAGCGCTTCCACGGGATCGAGGAAGGTCGTGGCTTCGACCAGACCTTCGGCCTCGATGTGACGTTTCAGGAAGTTGAGGACGGAGCGGCTGTCGTCAACCAGGAGCGCTTGGGTCAGCATGAAGGGGCCGGGCTCTCTTCGCTGGCAAAGGCAGGAACTCATGCATACGCGTGCCAATTTAACGCGAAGCAAATACGCGCCACGCGGCGCATCACTCGCCATAGGGCGCACGTAGTTTCACGGAGCTGTGCACGTCTGCATGCACTTGCGCGAATTCCGAGAGAATGTGACCCGTAGTTGTACGGACCACTCCGTTAGGAGTTTGCTCATTTGATTCACGTCAAACGTGTATCGGAATTTAGCAGAGGCGGGGCAGCGATGGCGCTCAATCCGACGGAGCCGAAGTGGTCGTTGCGGTTGCCCGCCGATTGCAGCATAGCGGCCATTCGCAGTGTCTATGATCTCATTCGCGAGGCGTTCGGCCGCCAGCAGCGGCTCGAGATCGACTGCTCGAACGTCGACAAGGCCGACGTCACCTCGATCCAGCTTCTGCTGTCGACCGCCAAGACGGGCGAGGCCCAAGGCCGCCCGGTGGTCCTCACCTCCTTCTCCCAGTCCCTGCGTAACACCCTTCGCCGCGCCGGCTTCGCCAGCGAGGCGATGATCGATCAGCATTTCCTGCAAAAGAAAGATGGCACCTAATGGCCACGATTCTCACGGTCGACGATTCCCCAAGCATCCGGCAAATGATCAAGGTCGTGCTCGAGCCGGCCGGTCATAGCGTGATCGAGGCCGGCGACGGTGCGCAAGGGCTCGCCAAGGCGCAGGCCGGTAAGCTCGATCTCGTGATCACCGACCTCAACATGCCCGTCATGAACGGGCTGGAGCTGATCCGGGCGCTGCGCAAGCTGCCGAGCGCGGTCGGCATGCCCATCGTGTTCCTGACGACCGAATCCAACGACACGGTGAAGCAGGAAGCCAAGAGCGCCGGCGCCACCGGCTGGATCACCAAGCCCTTCAAGCCCGAGCAATTGCTGGCCGTGGTCGGCAAGCTGGTGCGCGCATGAGCGCGATGGACCCGACCGAGATCTTCCGTCAGGAAGCCGCCGAGCTCTTCGAAGTTCTTGAAGGAGCCCTGCTCGATCTCGGTCTGCGTCCCGATGACCGCGAACTGGTCGATTCCGCATTCCGCGCCCTGCATACGATCAAGGGCTCGGGCGCCATGTTCGGCTTCGACAAGGTCGCCTCCTTCACCCACGAATTCGAGACCGCGTTCGACCGCGTCCGCAAGGGCGAGATCAGGCCGACGCAGGAGCTGATCTCGGTCGCGCTTGCCGCCAAGGACTATATCCGCGCGCTGATCGAGGATCCCCAGTCGACCGACGACGTCATCGGCGAGGCCATCCTCGACGACCTCAAGCGCTTCGTCACGGCCGACCAGCCTGCCGCTGCGGTCGTCGCGATCGCCGAGGCGCCGCCGCTGGCCCCGGCCGAGAGCAAGCAGGCCGGCTGGCACCTCTACCTGGAATTCGAATCACACATCCTGCGCAACGGCTCGAACCCGCTCGACCTGCTGGAAGATCTCTGCAAGCTCGGTCCCTGTTTCGTCGTGCCCGTCACCGACGGCATTCCGCTGCTCGACGAGATGGAGCCGGAAGACTGCTATCTGAAGTGGGACGTCAAGCTGCACGCGGCCTGCGACAAGGACGCGATCGACGACGTCTTCATGTTCGTCCAGGACGAGATGAAGCTGACGCTCTCCCCGCTCGCGCAGGCCGAGGCGCCTGCGCCTGCGCCGCTGTTCCAGTTGCTCGACGAGGAGCCGCTCGTCGTCGAGATGGCTGCGCCGGTGGTCGAGCCCGCGCTCGTCGTCGAACAGCCGGTCGCAAAGGCGGAAGCTGAAGTCGCGCCCGAATCGAAACCCGAGATCAAGCGTGAGGCGGCGCCCGCGCGCCGCGAGGACGCCAAGCAGGATCGCGGCATTGCCACCGTTCGCGTCCAGGCCGAGCGCCTCGACGAGTTGATGGACCGTGTGGGCGAGCTCGTCATCGCGCAGGCGCGCCTGAGCCAGCTCGCTTCGTCCGGCTCCGACCTCTCGATCAAGATGATCGCCGAGGAAATCGAACGTCTCGCCTCGTCCTTGCGCGATACCACGATGGGTGCGCGCATGGTGCCGATCGGCTCGCTGTTCGGCCGCTTCCGCCGCCTGGTGCACGACCTGTCGCGCGATCTGTCGAAGCCGGTCGAATTCGTCACCACGGGCGAGGACACCGAGCTCGACAAGACCATGATCGAGTGTCTCGCCGATCCCCTGGTCCACCTGATCCGCAACGCCATCGATCACGGGATCGAGGATACGGCCACGCGCTCCGCCAACGGCAAGACCGAGCAGGGCCGCATCGAGCTGGCCGCCGTTCACTCCGGCGCGCAGGTGCTCGTCACCGTGAAGGACAATGGCGGCGGCCTCAATACCGCGCGCATCCGTGCGAAAGCGGAAGAGCAGGGGCTGATCGCCGCTGGCGCCGTGCTCACCGATCACGAGATTCATCAATTCCTGTTCCACCCCGGCTTCTCGACCGCGCAAACCATCTCGGCCTTGTCCGGCCGCGGCGTCGGCATGGACGTGGTCAAGCGCACCATCGAGAACATGCGCGGTTCGATCGACCTCTCGACGAGGCCCGGCCAGGGCACCACGGTGACGTTGCGCCTGCCGTTGACGCTCGCGATCATCGAGGGCCTCCTGATCCGCGTCGGCGAGGGCCGCTACATCATTCCGCTGTCCGCGGTCGAGGAATGCATCGAGCTGACCGCCGAGGACGAACGCTCGCGCGGCCGCAACTTCCTCAACGTGCGCGGCAATCTCGTGCCCTTCCTCCGGCTGCGCGAGATCATGACCGCATCCGGTGCGCCCGACCAGCACCAGAAGACCATCATCATCTCGACCGGCGAGACCCATGTCGGTCTCGTCGTCGACCAGATCATCGGCAACCACCAGACCGTGATCAAGTCGCTCTCCAAGCTGCACTCGGACGTCACGATCTTCTCCGGCGCGACGATCCTGGGTGACGGTACGGCGGCGCTGATCCTCGACGTCGCCCAGCTCGTCGCGTTGGCGCAGTCGAAGGTCGAAAAGCAGCATATCAGCGAGGCGGCGTGATGAACGATGGTTTGACTGGCGAGCGTCAGACGGGCGCGATGCAGGTCGTGATGATCGGTCTCGGCGAGGAAAAATTCGCTCTCGATGCCGGCCTCGTCCGCGAGATCATCGACCCCGTTCCCGTGACCAAGGTCGCCGGCGCGCGGGCCTTCGTTCCCAGCGTGATCAACGTGCGCGGCAACGTCATTCCGCTCGCGGACCTGCGCATCCGCTTCGGCATGCCGCAGCTCGACGACTCCGCCGACACGCGCATCGTCGTCATCGAGCTCGAGTTGGACGGCGAGCCGGTTCTGGTCGGGGTCACCGCCGACAAGGTCTACGAGGTCACGGAAATCTCGCAGACCGACGTGCAGCAGACGCCGCGCGTCGGCATGCACTGGAAGCCGGAGTTCATTCGCTTCATTGCGAAGTGGCGTGAAGAGTTTGTCATCGTTCCGAACATGGAACGCATCTTGAACTGAAAATCGGTCTCGATGACCGTGGGCTTGGGGGCTCAAATGCGATTTACGATCAAGGCGAAGCTGGCGTGCGCGTTCGGCGCGATCATCGTGTTGTCGGGTTTTACGGGCGGGCTGGCCTATCTGAAACTTGCGGATCAGGTCGAGGTGTCCGCGGATTTCGTCGTGCGCGCCGCGCGCATCGACAAGGCCGGCGAGTTGCAGAACAACGTGCTCTATCAGACCAGGGCGGAGCGCGACATCATCCTCGCTTCCACTGACGCGGAAATGCTCAAGCTGGTCGACGACATCAAGAAATATCGCTCCGATGCCAATCGTCTCCTCAGCGAGATCAAGGCCACCGCGTCCGATTTCGGCAGGCAGTTGCTGGACAAGTTTTCGGCGGCCTATGACAAGATGAACACCGGCGAGGACGCGATGCTCGTCCTTGCCTTGAAGAACTCGAATTATCGCGGCGCCCAATTGTGGTCGTCCGACGGCGTGCCGGTTCTGAAGCAGTGGAACGACGCTCTCGATGCGTCTCTCGTCGAGTTGAACCGTTTGCCGCCGTCGACCGAGAAGAGCAGCGCGCTTCTGGCGATCAACGCCATCAGGCTGGAAGGTGTCCGCCTGCAGCGGCAGGTCGCCCTGTCGTTTTCGGCCTCGAGCATGGAAGAGCTGAATGCCGCGATCAAGGCGATCGCGCAGGAGGACGACGCGCTCAAGGCCGCGGTCAAGCAGGCTGTCGCTCCCATTTCCGCGGTCGGCCTGTCGCCGACGAGCATTGTCACTCAGACGGACCGTCTCTTCAATGTCGTCTCGCGTGCGGCAGAGATCGTCAAGGAAGGCGGCAATATCAAAGCGACGGCGATGGCGGCAACCGAAGGAAAGGCGAACGCTGCGGAGGCCATCGCGACCTCGGGCGAGTACATCTCGCTCGTGAAGAAGCAGATGACGGAGATGTCGGCGGCCTCCGTGCAGGAAGCCGGTCGGGCCAAGATCCTGCTGATCAGCGTCATCGGATTGTCGCTGCTGCTTGGCGCGACGTCGGCGATCATGATGGCCCTCAGCATCAGCCGCGGCCTGTCTCGCGCGGTCAATCTCGCCGGTTCCGTCGCAAATGGCGATCTGAGCCAGACGATTGCCGTCAAGAGCAACGACGAGATCGGCGACCTCGTTCGCTCGTTGAATGCAATGGTCGAGAAGCTCCGTCAGGTGGTGTCGGAAGCGCTCACCGCCGCCCAGAACGTTTCTGCCGGCAGCCAGGAGCTGTCCGCCAGCGCCGAACAGCTGTCACAAGGCGCGACGGAGCAGGCTTCCTCGGCGGAAGAAGCCTCGTCGTCCATGGAAGAGATGGCGTCCAACGTGAAGCAGAACGCCGACAACGCCAACCAGACCGAGAAGATTGCCGCGCAGTCGGCGCGCGACGCCGAATCCAGCGGCAGCGCCGTCGGGCGTGCCGTTCACGCGATGCAGACCATCGCCGAGAAGATCACGATCGTGCAGGAGATCGCGCGGCAGACCGACCTGCTCGCGCTCAACGCGGCCGTCGAAGCCGCCCGCGCCGGCGAGCATGGCAAGGGCTTTGCGGTGGTCGCCTCCGAAGTGCGCAAGCTCGCCGAGCGCAGCCAGGCCGCCGCCGCCGAAATCGGCACGCTGTCTACCGAGACCGTCAAGGTAGCGCAGGAAGCCGGAGAGATGCTCTCCAAGCTGGTACCGGACATCAAGAAGACGGCGGAGCTGGTTCAGGAGATCACGGCGGCCTGCCGCGAGCAGGACGTGGGTTCCGCGCAGATCAACCAGGCGATCCAGCAGCTCGACAAGGTCGGCCAGCAGAACGCCAGCGCATCCGAGCAGGTCTCCTCGACCTCCGAGGAGCTGGCCTCCCAGGCCGAGCAGCTGCAGTCGACGATCTCCTTCTTCCGTATCGACGAGGCCGCGCGCAAGTCGGTGGCCGCTCCCCAGGAAGTCGACCGGGCCGTGGTTCAACTTCGAACCAAGGCGGCCAAGATGGCCGCGGTCGATCGTCGCGGCAAAGCGCCGGCAGCGAAGCCGGCACGGGCCCTGAAGGCCGCCGGCGGTGGCGGCGGCTTCGCCTTCGACATGGATGACGGCGGCGACGACCGCGACGCAGAGTTTCAACGCTAACATTCTTCCAGGGAGAAGCGCAGTGGAGCGCTTCTCCCGAGATCACGCCGGGCCGAACGCGAAGGACTTCGAGGATGAGATTCACAGTTAAAGCAAAGCTGGCCAGCGCATTCGGTCTGGTCATCGTCCTGTCCATGATCGCCGGCGGCGTTGCGTACATGAAGCTCGGCGACATGATGGCGACGGCCGATAGCATGGTCCTGCGCGCCAAGCGCATGGAAAAGGCCACCCAGATCGAGAAGGACATCCTGCTCCAGCTCCGGGCGGAGAAGAATGCCATTCTGGGGACCGAGGCCGAAGCGGAACAGTTCGCCGCCGACGCCGCCAAGCGTCGCGAGCACGCGACGAAGACGCGGGATGAAGTCCATGCTCTGGCGAGCGAGGCCGGCAGAAAGCTGCTCGACAGCTTCGCCGGCGTCTACGCCAAGATGAACGCGTATCAGGAAGAGACCATCCGGCTCGCAAAGACCGACAAGGCGAAAGCGACCGAGCGTTCGATGAACGAGGGTCGCAAGGTGGTCGCGGACGCCATGGAGTCGATGGGCGTCTATGTCGAGAACACCAAGACGCAGATGGCCGAGCAGGCCGCTCATTCGAAAGAGGAAGGGCACCAGGCACAGTTCATGCTGATGACGCTGATCGGCGTGTCGCTGGTCATCGCGGTCGGAGCTGCCGTCTGGATTTCGATCTCGATCAGCCGTTCGCTCGGCCGCGCGGTGGGTCTTTCCAACGCGGTCGCGATCGGCGACCTCAGCCAGACCATTGAGGTCCAGAGCAACGACGAGGTCGGCGACCTCGTCAAGTCGCTGAATGCAATGACCGCGAATCTCAACGCGACTGCGGCGATCGCCAACGAGGTCGCGCAAGGCAATCTGGCCGTCGAGGCCAAGCCGCTTTCCGACAAGGACACTTTGGGAATCGCCCTCGAGCGCATGATCGCGAGCCTGAACGCCAGCGCGGAAGTTGCCAACGAGATCGCGCGCGGCAATCTCACGGTCGAGGCCAAGCGCCTCTCCGACAAGGACAAGCTCGGCATTGCCCTCGAAACCATGGTGCAGAGGCTCCGGCAGATCGTTTCCGAGGCCCTGACCGCGGCGCAGAACGTCTCGGCCGGGAGCCAGGAGCTCTCCGCCAGCGCCGAGCAGCTCTCGCAAGGGGCGACCGAGCAGGCTTCGTCTGCGGAGGAGGCCTCCTCGTCGATGGAGGAGATGGCCTCCAATGTGAAGCAGAATGCCGACAACGCCAATCAGACCGAGCAGATCGCGGCGCAGTCGGCCAAGGACGCCGAGGCCAGCGGCGCTGCCGTCGGCCGTGCGGTCCAGGCGATGCAGACGATCGCCGAGAAGATCACCATCGTCCAGGAGATTGCGCGCCAGACCGACCTGCTCGCGCTCAACGCCGCGGTCGAAGCCGCGCGCGCCGGCGAGCATGGCAGGGGCTTTGCCGTCGTGGCTTCCGAAGTGCGGAAGCTTGCCGAGCGCAGCCAGGCGGCAGCGGCCGAAATCGGCACGTTGTCGGCCGAGACCGTGAAGGTCGCCCAGGAAGCGGGCGGCATGCTCTCCAAGCTGGTGCCCGATATCAAGAAGACCGCCGACCTCGTTCAGGAGATCAGCGCGGCCTGCCGCGAGCAGGATGTCGGTGCGGCCCAGATCAACCAGGCGATCCAGCAGCTCGACAAGGTCGGCCAGCAGAATGCCAGCGCCTCCGAGCAGGTGTCCTCGACCTCCGAGGAACTCGCCTCGCAGGCCGAGCAGCTCCAATCGACCATCTCGTACTTCCGAATCGAGCAGGCCGCGCGCAGCGCCAAGGCCGCGCCGCAGCAGGTCGACCACGCTGTCGGCCAGCTCCGCGCCAAGGCGGCGAAGATGGCAGCTGCCGACCACGGCAACAGAAGGCCCGCATCCAAGCCGGCGCGCGGTCTGAAGGTCGCGGGTGGTGGGGGCGGTTTCGCTTTCGATATGGACGAAGCCGACGACGATCGCGACGCCGAATTCCAGCGCTAACCAGCTGGTCCGGCCGACGCCGGACCAACGTCCCGGACACACCCGACCGAGTGGAACGCACCATGGCCGCAACCTCGCAATACCTGACGCTCGGTCTCGCCGGCGAGACGTTCGGCATCAGCATTCGCAATGTCAGGGAAATCCTGGACATGCGGCCGATCTCACGGCTGCCGCACGCGCCGGATTTCCTGCTCGGCATGATCGACGTCCGCGGCAGCGGCTATCCGATCGTCGATCTCAGGACCAAGCTCGGCCTACCCAGCGTGTCGGCGACCGAGGCGACCCGCATCATCATTCTCGACGTGCCGATGAAGGGCCGTCTGGTTGGCGTCGGTTTCGTCGCCGATTGCGTCTTCGAAGTCACCGACATCGACGAGCAGGCGATCGAGCCCGTGCCGGAGGTCGGCGGCAAGTGGCAGTCCGATTATGCGGCCGGCATCGGTCGCAAGGGTGAAAAGTTCGTCATCATTTTCGATCTCGCCAAGCTGATGGCACATGACGAGATCCCGGAAGGAAGCGATGCGGATGCATCCCGCGCCGCGTGAATTGAAGAGCGTAATGCGTTGCCAAGTGAATAAACCCGATTAGAACCGATGAGATAGACCATGAGATTCACTGTCAAGGCCAAGCTCGCAAGCGCATTCGGCGTCGTCATCCTGCTCTCGATGATCGCCGGCGCGGTCGCCTATCTGAAGCTCAACGATACGGTCAATACAACCGAGCACCTGTCGGCGCGGGCAGCCCGTCTTGCCAAGGTCGGTGACCTGCAGCAGAGCGTGCTTCTTCAGGTCCGCGCGGAGAAGAACACGATCCTCGCGGCGACCGAAGCGGACCAGGAAAAGTTCGTCAGCCAGATCGCGCAGCTTCGCGAGACTGCCTTGAAGATCAAGGATGAGGTTTATGCCGGCGCGAGCGAGGCCGGCAGGAAGATGATCGATACCTTCGCCAGCACCTATGCCGCGTCGAACAAGGTGCAGGACGAAACCATCAGGATGGCCAAGCAGGATAAGGTCAAGGCCGCCGAGCACTCGATGAACGAGGGGCTGAAGTCGACGACGCTGGCCCTGAACGCGGCGAACGACTACATCAACTACGTCAAGAAGGCGATGGCCGAGGAGAGCGCCGAGGCGCGGCACGAAGGCAGCAAGGCGATCACCATGCTGCTGGCGCTGGTGGCCGCATCCCTGGTCATCGCCGTGGTCGCCGCGGTCTGGATCGCCCTCAATATCAGCCGGGCGCTGGCGCACGCTGTCGGGCTGGCCGATGCCGTCGCGATCGGCGATCTCAGCAAGAAGATCGATTCATCCAGCAATGACGAGATCGGAGATCTGATCAAGTCGCTGAATGCGATGACGGTGAACCTCAATCAAACCGCGGCCCTCGCCAACGAGATCGCGCAGGGTAACCTCACGGTTGAAGCCAAGCCGCTCTCGGACAAGGACACGCTCGGCCTTGCGCTCGAGAGCATGGTTGTGAAGCTCCGCCAGATCGTGTCGGAAGCGCTGACGGCGGCGCAGAACGTCTCGGCCGGCAGCCAGGAACTCTCCGCCAGCGCCGAGCAGCTCTCGCAAGGCGCGACCGAGCAGGCTTCGTCCGCCGAGGAAGCGTCCTCCTCGATGGAGGAGATGGCTTCCAACGTGAAGCAGAACGCCGACAACGCCAACCAGACCGAGAAGATCGCCGCGCAATCTGCCAAGGATGCGGAAGCTTCCGGCGCAGCAGTCGGCCGGGCCGTCAACGCGATGCAGACCATCGCCGAGAAGATCACAATCGTGCAGGAGATCGCGCGCCAGACCGACCTGCTGGCGCTCAACGCGGCGGTCGAGGCCGCGCGCGCCGGCGAGCATGGCAAGGGCTTTGCCGTGGTTGCCTCGGAGGTGCGCAAGCTCGCCGAACGCAGCCAGGCTGCGGCGGCCGAGATCGGCACGCTGTCGACCGACACCGTCAAGGTGGCGCAGGAGGCCGGCGCGATGCTCTCCAAGCTGGTTCCCGACATCAAGAAGACCGCCGAGCTCGTCGAGGAGATCACCGCGGCCTGCCGCGAGCAGGACGTCGGCTCGGCCCAGATCAACCAGGCGATCCAGCAGCTCGACAAGGTCGGCCAGCAGAACGCCAGCGCGTCCGAGCAGGTGTCCTCGACCTCGGAAGAGCTCGCCTCGCAGGCCGAGCAGCTGCAGTCCACGATCGCCTATTTCCGCATCGAGCAGGGCGCGAGGAGCCAGGCGCCGGCGCAGATCGACCGGGCGGTGAGCCAGTTGCGCGCCAAGGCGGTGACCATGGCGGCTGCCGAGCGTCCGGCGAAAAAGGTCGTGCCGGCCAAGCCGGCGCGCGCCGTGAAGGTCGCCGGCGGCGGTGGCTTTGCCTTCGACATGAACGACGGCGAGGACGATCGGGACGCCGACTTCCAGCGCTGATGTGTCGCGGCGGATCGGCGCTCCATCGAGGGGCGCGCCGATCCGCCCCCGTTCTTCCAGTAGAAGCGTAGGATTGCAGATGGCCAGGATGGCCCGACATTCAGTGCACGCGACCGTTGGTGACTGGAGCCGGCATCCATGATGCCCGCCGTGCAGGATACCGCCGTCCATCTGTCGGACCGGCACTTCCGGACCATCGCCGAGCTCATCGAGGGGCAGGTCGGCATCAAGCTGCCGCAGGGCAAGCGGCTGATGCTGGAGGGGCGGCTGCACAAGCGCGTGCGCGCGCTGAATTTCTCCGACCTCAACGAATATGTCGAGAACCTGTTTCAGGCCGATCATTTCGACACCGAGCTCACGCATCTCATCGATGTGGTGACGACCAACAAGACCGACTTCTTCCGGGAGCCGCAGCACTTCACTTTCTTGCGCGATGTCGCGATCCCCGCCTTGCTCAAGTCCCATGGACGCAAGAACGCGAACCTGAAGATCTGGAGCTCGGCGAGCTCCACCGGCATGGAAGCCTACACGACCGCGATGGTGCTGGACGACATGACGCGGAACGGCGCGCGCTTTCAGTATCGCGTCCTCGGCACCGACATCTCGACCGCCGTGCTGCGCCTCGCCAAGACTGCCATCTACACAAGGGACGTGGTCGCCCCGGTGCCGGAGCCCTTCGTGAAGCGATATTTCCTGTCGTCGCGGGACAAGTCGCGCGGTGAGGTCCGGGTGGTGCCGGAATTGCGGCGCATGACTCATTTCATGAGGATGAACCTCATGGACGCGTCCTATCCCGTCGATCGCGACGTCGACATCATCTTCTGCCGCAATGTCCTGATCTATTTCGACAAGCCGACCCAGCGCAAGGTCGTCCAGCAGCTCTGCAGCCATTTGCGGCCGGGCGGATATTTGCTGGTCGGGCATTCGGAATCGATGATTCACAGTTCCGTCCCGGATTTGAAGCAAGTTCAGCCGACGATTTTCCAGGTCTGATTGGAGCCACACCAGATGCCGAAGGAGAAAGTTCGCGTACTGATCGTGGACGATTCGGCGTCGGTGCGCCAAATCCTGCAGACGATCCTCAACGACGACCCTGATATCGAGGTGATGGCGACGGCCTCCGATCCGTTCGTGGCGGCGCGTCGTCTCCAGGACGAGATTCCCGACGTCATCATCCTCGACCTCGAGATGCCGCGCATGGACGGCATGACGTTCCTGCGCAAGATCATGGCGCAGCGACCGATCCCGGTGATCATCTGCTCCTCGCTGACCGAAGAGGGCTCGAACGTGATGTTCGAGGCGTTCGAGGCCGGCGCGGTCGACATCGTGCCGAAGCCGAAGATCGACACGCGGCAGGCGCTGCTCGAATGCTCGACGCGGCTGCGCGAGGCCGTGAAGTCGGCGGCGCGCGCGCGGGTGCGCCCACGCGCGGAACGTCGCGCCATCGAGAAGAAGCTGACCGCCGACGCCATCATCCCGCCGCCGGTGCAGGGCAGGGTCCGGCCGACGACGGAGCGCATCGTCTGCATCGGCGCGTCGACCGGCGGGACCGAAGCGCTCAACGACGTTCTGGAGATGCTGCCGGCGCATTCCCCGCCGATCGTCATCGTCCAGCACATGCCGGCAGGCTTCACCGCCGCGTTCGCCAAACGGCTCGACGGCCTCTGCCAGATCAGGGTCAAGGAGGCCGAGGATGGCGAGCCGGTGCTGCCGGGCTGCGCCTATATCGCGCCCGGCGCCCGGCACATGCTGCTCCAGCGCATCGGCCTGCGCTACCAGATTGCGATCAAGGACGGCCCGCCGGTGTCGCGGCATCGCCCCTCCGTCGACGTGTTGTTCCGCTCGGCGGCCCAGCACGCCGGCGCCAACGCGCTCGGTGTCATCATGACCGGCATGGGCGATGACGGCGCGCGCGGGATGCTGGAGATGCGCAAGCTCGGCGCCTCGACGCGGGCCCAGGACGAAGAGAGCTGCGTGGTGTTCGGCATGCCCAAGGAAGCCATCGCCCATGGCGGCGTCGAGAAGGTCGTCTCGCTGCATCAGATCCCGCGCGAGATCATGCTCTGGTATCAGGCCGGCCACGCCGCGGTGGCGGGTTGATGGCCATGTCCACCGTTCCGGCCAACATGCTCGCTGAGGCGACCGCTGCGATCGAGGACGTCTCCTCGCGCATCGAGGACGTCTTCGCGCGCGTCGGTCACGAACTCGGGCGCGGTCACCTCATCTTCCAGGAGCTGAACCAGGGCTTGGCGACGCTGTCGGGCGAGCTCTCCGGCGCCGAGATCGAAGGCGCCGCGACCGCGCTGCAGGAGATCGCCGCGCGACTGAGCGAGCTGGAGCGGGCGTTGCCGGCGGAAAGCGCGCTGCTGCAGACGATCGGCAAGAGCACGGCGGAGGCGTCTTCGCTGCTCAAGCCGCTGTTCAAGCACATCCAGATGATCACCATCATCGCGCGCAGCGCGCGGATCGAGGCGGCCTCGCTCGACGGCGACCGCGAAGGCTTTCTCGCCTTCACGCAGGAAGCCTATGATCTCGGCAAGGCGGTGCAGCGCTCGATCGAAGGCTGCGCGCGCGACCAGCAGCGCCTGTCGGAAGCAGTCGCCACCGCCTCCGGCCGGCAGAAGGACTTCGAGAGCCGCTACCGGGCCCAATTGATGTCGGAGAGCGCCGAGCTCAGCGCGGCCTATTCCGGGCTGCGTGACCAGCGCAGCAAGAGCAGCCATCTGGCCGATCGCGCCAGCTCCAGCACCAGGAAGATCGCCGAGGCGGTCGGCAGCGCGATCATCTCGCTGCAGGCCGGCGACAGCACGCGTCAGCGTCTCGAACACGTGTCCCACGGCCTCGGCCTCGCGTCGGCCGCCGCGCCGAGCCTCGTCCCCGAACCCGTGACGAGCGATCACGGAATGCGCGCGATTCGCCAATTGCAGGCCGCGCAGCTGAGGGATGCCCAGCGCGAGTTCGGCGGCGACATTGACCGGATCGTCGGCGCGCTGACCGCCATCCTGCGCGACGCGGGCAGCGTCGCCGGCCACGGCCGCACGCTGTTCGGCGGCGAGGAGGACGGCTCGTCGTTCCTGACGCGCATCAAGCAGACGCTGGCGCACGCTTCGAACCTGATCGCCACCTGCGAAAGTGCGGGCCGCTCGGTCGACGAGGCGCTCGCGATCGTCGAGGACACGCTGGCAAAATTTCGCCAGGCCATCGCCGGGCTTGCCGAGGCGACGGTCGACATCACACTGATCGGAATGAATGCCGGCCTCAAGGCGAGCCATCTCGGCAGTCGCGGCAGCGCCTTCGTCGTCATCGCCAACGAGCTCAAGGCGACCGCCGACCAGGTCTCGGCGGGCGCCGGGCGCCTGCGGCCGGTGCTCGACGGCATCGAGCGCTCGGCCAATGAGCTGAAGGAGCTGCGCGTGCAGGGTGACCCCACGCAGCTTGCCAAGCTCGAGCCGCAGATCCTTGTGGCGCTGCGCGAGGTCGAGGCCGGCAATGAACGGCTCGGCAAGCTGATGAGCCGGCTCGCGAACGAAGGGGCGGAATTCGAGCGGCTGATGAATTCGGCGCAAGGGCAGATGACCACGCTCGGCGAAAGCTCGGCGGCCTTGCCTGCGGTCGCCACGCGGCTCGAGACGGCGAGCGCGGGTGCGCAACGGCTCCAGGTGGAGCTGCAGGATCAGGCGATCCTCGACGATCTCTTCGCGCGCTACACGATGGAGCGCGAGCGTGACGTTCATCGCGAATTCCTGCACGCGCTCGGACTGGTATCGGCCGCCGCCTCGCGCCGGGTCGAGGCGGTCGAGACCGCGGACGACGGCATAGAATTGTTCTGACGGCACCGCCGGCGCCGCCTCGCGCGGCGGCGGCAATTTGATATGTTGGTTTTGCAGGGCGTTAACCGTGGCGGAATGCTCGCCGCATCGGTCATTGTCGCGCCGCACAGTTGGTTGCAAATACCGGTCAATTCTACGGTGGATGTTTCCATGATGAGAGACGGCAAATACGCGGCCTGGTTCAGGACCCCGCGCGCGCAGGGCACGGGCATCGTGCATCTGGCGGAAGGGCGGATCTCCGGCAGCGACAGCTTCTTCACCTATGGCGGCTCCTATCGGTTCGATGACGAGCAGCGCTTCACGGCGGTTCTGACCACGCGGCGCCACGCCGATGGGCCGCCGACCGTGTTCGGTCTGGACGAGGTCGAGGTCGAACTCGCGGGCGTGTGCAGCGGTGCGATGGCGACCTGTTCCGGAACGGCCAGGCAGGCGCCCGACGTGATGTTCGAGGTGACGCTGATCTACAGCCAGGACGACGTGCCGGCCGCGGAAGCTCGCGGCGCCGTCGTGAAGCTCAACGACAAATTGCCCAAGGGCCTCGACAGCCGATCGCGGCCGCGCCAGTTCCCGGCACATTCGAAGCCTTCCGCATCTTAGTCTTGCGTTGACGCTGTCGCGTGAAACGGGCTGTGCGTGCGGCGCGGCAACGCAGCATTCAGGTGCGCGAGGCTAGCATGAGGTCGCTGTAAAGGACGGACGAAAACATGCCTCAGATCTGGATGACCTACGACGAGCTGGCGACACTCAGCGGCTGCACGCCGGCAGAAGCCAGGATGCGCGCCCTGCATTTGTCGCTCGACCGCCGCAAGAGCCGCGACGGCGCAACGCGCGTCAAGCTCGACCTGGCGCTGACCGCCAAGTTCTTCGCATCGATCCGCGACGCGGATTTCGATCTCGACGGTGCCATCGCCGCGCTCCAGAGCACACACCGGCAGATGGCCGAGTTGCTGGCACCGACCGGGTTCCGCGAGCGCGGGGCGGCATAGGCGCTTCGCGCTCGGAACTCCGATAGCTCATCGCGAATCAGGCATAGTCTCGTTTTCCGGAAGATATCGCCGGAGCCGGGGTTTCAACCGAGACGGGTCTTGGTGCCCGCAGGAGAATGCCATGAGGAAAGCCAAGTATCGGATCGGCGTGACTTCGTTGGGAATGGCGCTGCTCGGTGGGCTATTGATCGTCACAGCCGCGCCGTCACATGCGGAAGTCGTCAAGCTGCAGGCCGACCTCAAGGGCAGCAATGAAGTGCCTCCGAACAACTCCACGGGTTCAGGCAAGGCCGAGGCCGCATTCGATACCCAGACGAAAGTCCTGACCTACACGGTCACCTATGCCGATCTCTCTGGTCCGGCGATGGGAGCTCATTTCCATGGTCCGAGCGAAGCGGGCAAGAACGCCGGCATCGCTCTGCCGTTCAAGACGGTGCAAAGCCCGATCCAGGGCAGCGCCACGCTGACCGACGCTCAGGCAGCCGATCTGTTGGCCGGAAAATGGTACGCGAACATCCATACGGCCGCGAACCCGGGCGGCGAGCTGCGCGGGCAGATGATGAAGTAGGGATGATGTCCCCGCGGCGCTGAACAAATTGTCAGCGCCGTGATCGTCAGGCTGGCGGCCGGGGCAGGAAGGCCAGGATCGTCTGGGCGAGGATGACGCCGACGGTCCCGCCCGCCGCCTTTTGCAGCACGTCGAGGAAGCCCGGATCACGATCGGGGGTCAGCGCTTGCAGGACTTCCAGCCCCATTGCGACGGCCACGACGAGCGAGCAGGCCAAAGCGAGCCGGCCGGGCAACAGGAAGGACAGCAGGAAGCCGAGCAGGCCATAGGCGCTGAAGCGCTCGATCACGACGATCCAGTAGGCTTCGCTATGCCCCATCAGCGCCGGCCGTCCCGCCAGTCTTGCCAGGGTGGCATAGACGATAAGGGCGAGGCAGATTCCCGCGGCTGCGATGAGGTGATTTCGGCGCATGGACCCAGCATAGCCCCTCGGCTGCGGTCCCGCTTTGAAAGACGAGAATATCGTTAAAGCATCCCCGGCGGAATGCGGTCAGGCGACCAGGACATCGCCGGCCGTCGCCGCGGATGCGGTATGGCGGCGTGAGGCGACGAGCTCGTTGAATTTGGCGAACGGGAGCGGTGCGGCGACGAGATAGCCCTGTCCCTCTTCGACGCCGGAGGCGATCAGCGCACGGCGCTGCTCGTCGGTCTCGATGCCTTCGGCGACGACCGTCATCCGGAAGTCCTTGGCGAGCGCGACCAGCATCTCGACGATCGTCGTGGTCGATGCATCCGCGGTGATGGTGTCGACGAAGAACTTGTCGATCTTGATCGTGTTGGCGCCGAGCCCCTTCAGCCGCGACAGCCCGCTATGACCCACACCGACGTCGTCGATGGCGATGCGGAAGCCGTGGTCACGCAGCTCGGCCACGACGGAAGCGGCGCGTGCGAGATCGTCGAGCTCGTCGCGTTCGGTCACTTCGACCACGATCTGGCGCGTGGAGATTCTCGCCGCCAGGACCGTGCGGCGCAGCGTTTCGATGAAGCCGGCACTCAGCAGGTGCTTGGGCACGACGTTCACGGACATCTTGAAGGTCTTGTCCGCCCTCAGCACGGCCTTCAGGTCGGAGAGCGCGGATCCCAGGATCTGCCAGGTCATCACCTGGATGCGCCCGCTGGATTCGGCCAGCGGAATGAAATTCATGGGCGGCACCACCGAGCCGTCTCGACGAACCCAGCGCGCTAGAACCTCGCAGCCCGTGATCCGGCCCGTCCTGAGATCGAAGATGGGCTGGTAATAGGGTCTGAATTCGCCGGCTGCGAGGGCGCGGTCGAGATCGGCGACCGGCCCTTCCATCCGGCGGCTGCGTGCCAGCAGGATGCCGAAGAGTGCACCAAGTCCAAGGGCCACCGCGAGTGCCGGCCAGTAAGCCTCGTTGTTCCAGCTCGAAAGCACTGCGTGCTCGAGCCGGATCGTGGCATGAAGCGGCAACCGCGTGGAATGCCGCTCGAAGCTGATCGGCCCTGGCAGGGGCCTGTCGGCATCGAGCCGGAATTCACCGAGCTTCTCGCCATTGCTCAAGGCGAGGATCACCTCGCTGTGCGCGCGCAGCTCGGCGGGCATGAGATCGAACAGGTTGGCGTTGATGCCGACGATGGCAACCAGTGCGGAGCTGCGATTGACGTCCCTGAGCACGCCCAAGGCGTCGCCGCCGAACTGCTCCACGCGAAACAGGGAAAGCCTCTTGTCCTGCGAGGGCAGCATGTCGCGACGATCCGCCCATCCCTTGTCGAACTCGAGCGTCTCGGAATAGGCCGAACAGATCACCGATCCGTCCGGATTGACGAGACGGACGTCCTTGATCGCCGAGCGCTGGTAGACGTGGAGCCGGATGGCTTGCAGCGCTGCCGGTGCGCAGCTGGCAAGATCGCGCTTGGCGAGTTCGTCGAGGCTCGCCGCTGCAAAATCGACAGCGAGTTCGGAGCGGCGCAGAACCACCTCGGTCAGCTCGTTCAGCTGGTGCGCCTGCTGGTGGCGAATGACGGCCTCTGCCGCAAAATGGCCCGCCAGCCCAAACGCCATCATGCTCGCAAGCACGAGCGCTACAAACGGAAGGTTCGGTCGCTGGTGTCTCATCCGGTCCGGGCGGAATTCAGGAGAGGCAGGGGACTAGGCTAGCGAATTATCTTGAGAACTATCTTGAGCGCTATCTTGGGAATTGATCCTAGCCAGCGGGGGCTAAGATAGGGTTTAACGGGCCGACCGGCGCGGATGGGCGACCGAGTGGTTGCCTGACCGATGGTCACGCGACCCGAGCATGAAAGTTGAGCAGTATGATCAGGACGTTAAGCCTCCTCCTCCTGTCGTTGGTCGTCGGAAGCTCCGTGGCCTTGGCGCAGGGGACCAAAGACCAGCCCGCGGGCAATCAGCCCACCACACGCAGCGGCACGGCGACGAATTCCGGTTCGGACAGCATGGGTGGTGCTTTCAAGGGGACAGGGACCCCCAACTATGGAACCAGCCCCGGGATGGGGTCCCAGAAGAAGACGCGCAACTAGCCTGAGGCGCCGGCTGATCGGCTGCAAAGCGGCCGATCGAGTCTCACCCTCCGGGCCGGTGGCTCAGGGGGATCGCCTCCGGATAAGTGGCGCTGGAATTGTGGATGTAGGGGCCGGGGTGGTGGGTGGCCCGCAACCGGAGCACCACGAAGGCGATGTTGATCGCCAGCCAGACCAGGACCGCGGAAATGGCAAAGTCGAGCACTGCCAGACCTCGCTGTGGGACCGGAACCAACCTCCAAGCGTGGGTTTGGTTCCGTCCCGCCGAGGTAATGGCGCCGGAAAGTAATGTTGCATCTGCGAGGTGACCGTGGGCCTTTGGGGTGACCTGCCGGTCCTGTCGTTGAGGTCGCTCGTCATCACCGCCACGCGGGAAATCGTTCTGCAAGGCTCACGGCGAGCGTGGCCGCATTGCCGAGGCCTACGTCTTCTTTCCCGTCTTCGACTTTAACGAAAGACCAAGCCGCAAGGCCATGCGCTTGATCGCATCCGGCGAACGGCCGAGGAGTTTCGCCGCCTCCTCCAGCGAGGCTGAAGACTTGGCCAGCTCCATGAGCCGGCGGTCTTCCTTGAACGACCAGGGCTTGCGCGCCATAACCGAAACCATCCTCTTCGACACAATGACAAAGCCGCCAAGCGACCCATGTTCGCTCGACGGCTTTGCTTGGGTGGGGCCAGGCTTGGGGGAGCCCGGTGCGAAGATGGATATGCGATCGGCGAGACTTCGCAACAAACAACGCGGATTAAGCTAACTGCTCAACCTTACTGCGATGAAGTCGGCCCAGGAGGCCCCGTATAACCACGGCATTTCGTGGCGAATCCGATCCACCGGTGGCGATCATCGGAGCCGACGAAGTCGCACCGACGACGGAGCTTTTCCGTCAGTCGCCGCGGAATGTCTGGAGGCGTCGAAGAAGGTCGTCATCATGCGCGCCATGAACGAGGGTTCATGGTGTCGCCGTGTCGAGTTCTGGTAAAAAGAAGAAAGAGAGCCTCTTCTCCGCGCTTGGTGCCCTCGCGTGCCGACCAATCTTCAAGCACCACGTTGCACAAACTTCATGTTCGTCTGACAAAAGTTTCAGCGGTGCCGAGCTTGAAGTCGACACACCGAAAAGATGAAATGAGCGCGGGAGGAGCGTTCCGGCAAACGTGGGAACATTCCAGATGTTGGCTGTCTTGGTTTTGATTTCGATTTTCGCAGCGGGCTTTTGCTGCGGCTATGGTGTGCGGGCGTGGCGCTCGTGGAGGCGATCGGCACGATATCGTCTTTACGCACCCTATACTCCGGCCTCGATGGAGGCCGGTCGAGCTCAGAGGCCATCGTAATCAGGGCACGCCACCCCGATGAATGGTCGTCGGGGGCGACGCCGAAATAACCATGTGCGGTTAGGTTAATCCGTCGGCGTCCTTGAGCGCTTTGGAAAGGCAGCCTAAGACGGAACAATTGATAGCGAAGGTTTGGCCGCTCCATTTTTCCGGGGCGCGCAGGTGGGCATAGATGACGTATCTCATTGCGTTGCTGGGCGCGACGATCTGCGTCCTCATTTCGATTGCGTTTGTTTGCAGCTATGGCCGGCGTCTGAAAGATCTTCCGGGTCCGTGGATCATGAACGAGGGTCATTCAAATGATTGATCAACGGCACAACGCACCCCGCAGGTATTTCGTCGACGCACAAGGGCATCGTGTTCTGATCGGCCTGTCGCTGCAGGAGACGGCGGAATTCGAAGCGCTGGATGTCGCAGCAGAGACGCCGCAAATCGTGACCGAGACCTACATGGGCAAGGGAGCCGCCGCGGTTGACGACGTTCGATGGCTTGAGCTCTACTCCAAGCACGAAGGCGCCTGGCGGGTGTGGATCGCACGGAGCCACGCGGCGCGGACGCCGGATTTAGGCTTTGTTAACTATGTCTGACCGATGGTAGCCGCCTAAATCTCGAATGTGGGGATGGCCCAAATGTTTCAGCTGTTCCTGAGAGCGCGCGCACACAATCTTCTCGGCTCCCGCCGCGAGGACAAAGCGTTCAAGGCCCGCTCCGCGGAGCGTGACGCGGAGACCGACCGCACGCGGATCGGTGCGGTCCTGGCGGCGATCGAAACGGCGTTGCAGGAAGCGGAGAGAGAGCAGGCCGGCCTCAACCGGCGTGTCGATGACGCACTTGCGCGTGCATCCGTCACCTTCGGAAACGGCACCGACGAGTATCTCGAGCGCGAGGCGCTCGACAATCATCACCAGGACCTTTTTGCGGCCGACATCTCGAATGGCCAGCGCCGGCTCAAGGAATTGGCGACCAGCATTGCGCACCTGAAGTTCGTCAAGACCGCAATGCTGACGCGCTTCCCGGACTTCAAGCCGCCGCAGCTCAATAGCTAGGATAGCGCGCGCCGCCCTGCGGCCATCCTTCGAGACGCCGCCGTTGGCGGGCCCTCGGGATGGGGGACCGTGTGCGTTGTGCAGTTTCAACGAGCCGGGATGCCGCTTGGCCTCATCCTGAGGAGGCGCGTCAGCGCCGTCTCGAAGCACGAGGCGCGCGCGGCTCGAGCCGCAGCCAAGCGTCATATGGCCCTGCGCAGCAGAGGATCGATCACATGACAATTCGGCGCCGCTTTGCCGTTTGGCGCCTCGATCCTTTTTGCTATGGTTCCGGCAAACGTTTACGGTTCATGGGAGCAACAAGGTGCCGGTCAGAAATATGCGAAGATTGGTTGGATTGGCGTGCGTGTTGACCCTGGCTGCGCCGGCAACTGCGTCGGCGATCACCGCGGAAGTGGCGCGCGCATGCGACGCGGCGGTGGCCAAGGCCTTTCCGCCCAAGCAAATCGGCAACCCGGCGGCCGGGAGCACCAAGGGCACCTCTAAGGACCGGCGCCAATATTTTGAGAAATGCGTCGCGAACAACGGCAAGGTCGATGACGCTCCGGCGGACGCGCCCAAGGACAGCAAGCCCTCAAAGTGAGAAATCAGGGTTCGGCTAGCGCCGCGGTGGCGGACAGGGCGAGTAGAACGCGCCGTTCGCCGCATTGATGCGTTCGACACATTGATTGGGATCGGTGACCGTTCCAGCCACCGTGAAGTCGTAGCCCATGCCCTTGATCACCACGACGTAGCGGCCGGGAGTGAGCGTAAAGCCGTCCTGCTCCGGTTGCAGCAACAGCATCCTCTGCTGATCCTCGACCGGTCCCACCTTGTAGGGATAGGACATGCTGCGAATGACCCAGGAATCGCCCGCGCTGACCATCGCGGCTTTCCCGGTGGCATCGACGCCCATGGCGCGTGAGACTTTCGCCACGACCCGAACTTCGGTCCCGCTTGCATCGACACCACCGTCGGGCCTGAACACGATGAACTTGACGTCGCCGTCCATCAGCGTGGTCGCGCTCGGCGTGTTGATGGCCGCCGAGATCGCGACGCGGCGGTCTGGAATCTTGCCCGGTACCGACTTGAGCTCATGGAGCTGGCCCTCGCTCAAGGCGTAGACGCCGAACGTCGTCGGCAGAGGCATCGAAGGTTGTGCAGCCTGCGCCGGCTGATTCTGACTATCCGGGGTCCGTTCAACAGCCTCGCTCACCGCGGGAGGCGGACCGGCGCCCGGCTGAGATTGCGGGCCGTTCGGTGCTCGGTCGGGCGGCGGCACTGTCTGCGACAAGTTGGTCAGTTGTGACTTCAGCCGAGGCCAATAGATAGCTGCGGTCGCGCCCCCGCCAATGAGCAGGAGGATGATTGCCAGTCGAACCAGAGATTTGAAGGCGCCGCTTCGTTTGGGTCGGTCGAGCGAATCCGCAGGACGGCGCGGCGCTCCCGTGTCCTTCGGGCTGGACGGCGCAGCCGAAACCGGTGACGGCCCCGGAACGGGTGGGGGAGTCGGAGTTTGGACCGTCGCGGTCACCGGAGCGGCGGTTGCCGCGACCAGTTTCTGCTGTTCCGCCGCGGCGCTGCGCTCGAAGGAACGTTCGACCTCCTTGATGGCACGTTCGAGGACCTGCTGGAGCTCGCGGGATTCCCGCGCCTCGGTGTGAGTGAATTGCTCCAGCAGCTTGACGCGCGCCAGCTCATAGACGATCTCCCGCATCTGCTGGGGATCGTCGGATACGGCGCGGATGCGGCTCGACAGGAGACGGATAAACCCGGCTTTGATCTGTTGCGCCGAGGGGGCGTTGGCCGCAGTTTCACCGGAGTCGGTCATCAAGGCGATCAAGTAGCCCGGATAAGGCCATTTCGCTAGGTTTTTCCGCCTGAAACCTCGCGATCGAGGCAGCTCTCCCGCGGATCAACGGGTCTGCCGACGTCCCTCTCGGTCCCTTGAAGGCGCTTGCTTTTAGGGGAAAACCTGTGACATTTCGCCAAGCTCCTCTTTCCGGTGTTCAACCATGCGCGGCGTTCTGACAGTCCTCTCGGTCTTGACCTTCCTGGCCTCGCCTGCCGTTGCGCAGGGGATCAAGGATCAGGCCAACACCACGAGCTCCAGCATCATCACGACGCCGACGAAGAAGGCGCAAACCGCCCAGGCGGCGTCCCGGCCGACCGCGGTCCGGCATGTGACGGGGCTTCCGGCCGGAAAGTCGGCCCAAGGCGTCTGGCGCGACGGCAAGCTGGTCGCCGTTCCCCGCTGAGGCTGCGACCCAACGAAGCGTGAAGGAACGGTGATCGCCTCCCTGACGTTCACGCTCGGGAGATATCATATGAAACGACCAGTTCTGATCGCCATTGCGTTGCTTGTGCCCGCCGCTGCCTGGGCGCAGGGCGTCAACGACCCTTCGACGCCCAACCGCAACGTGACCATCGTCAATCCGTCGCAGCCCGCGCCACCCAATGCGACGCGGAACATCCCGAGCCGGATCGAGCCGCCGGTCACCACCGGGAGCGGACGCGCCCGCCCATACTATGGGAGCAGAACCCGGGGCAGCGCGTCGAGCCACCGCTAGCCGCGCCGTTCACCGTTCGCCGGCCTCCTGGCTATTACGGGTTGACCTCGACCTCCAGGGTCGAAGTTCCCGAATCATGTCGGTTCTTGCCCGAAATCAGCAGCGTGAACTTGTCGGTGCCGCGCGTTTCGTTTTCCGCCGAATAGCGGAAGCCGGACCCGACCACGGCCAATTGTCCTCGCGAGGGGCCGCTGACGACCGACACGTTGAAGATCTGCATGTAGGACCAGCGCAGGCCCTGGATGCACTCCGCGCCAGGCGCGATTGACATCGTCCATCTCACCGTATCGTGCGACAGGGCAAACGGCGTCCGTTTCTTGATGCAGAGCGGGCTGGCGTGCGCCGCAAGGCCCGACACCACGGAAGCCGCGACGGCAATACCTGACAGCAATAAGGGTCTTGCACGCATGCCCGGCAACTCCACGAAGGGGATGCCGAAAGCTAGCAGCAAGGAGCTAATGAGGTCTTAGAAGAGAGCCGTTGTCCGTTCCGGCGCGGATCGCGGGTTCATCGGCCATCAGCCGGGCCCTCTCTCCGGGCCTTCTCTCCGGGCAACGCCGGTCTGCGCTCTGTTTTGCCCGGGAAGTTAATCTCGATTTCGGAAAGTCGTAACCCATTGATTTGATGGGGGCCGGCTACTGTGCATGGGGTTGTTTTTCGATTGACCAAAAACGAAATCCTGCCCGCGAATTCGCTTCCTTGCAATTGGCAAAGCGATAGACTGAAAGCCTTGCGCCCAAGCGTTTCCGGCCAATCGCCGTTGTTTTGATGTGTCTTTGGATTTATCGATATGCGAACCGTTCGACCTGACCAATTGCCAGCTGGCGAACGCCGGCTTGTGGCGCTGGCTGGAGCAGTCGCAACCATGGCCGCTGCGCTCGGTCTCTGTCTCGCCAGTCCGTCCCTGTGTCTTGCTCAGACCGATCCGGAGCCTTCTATCAGCGACTATCTTCCGCCCAAAGAGCCGGAAGTCTCGCGCGACGAATGGCGGCAACGCATCGAGGAGGCGCGGCAGCGGGCCAAGGATGTCTCGCGCGAGCGACGGGAGCATCCTGAGCTCTACAAGCCGATCCCGGAAGATCCGGACCTCGTCGCGACCGAACGTCTGCTCCGCGACGACAGCCTGCAGCGAGGCGACATCGTCACGACCAAGAAGGGCATGTTCGTCTACCAGGGTCGATCCGATCAGCCGCGCCGCGATCAGGATTTTGTGCCGGTCAACCCGAAATCGGTGCGCTGAGGCTCAGTAACGCCGCAGGATCTCGTTGAACTTGGGATCGGTCATTTTCGTGGTGTCGAGCAGCAGCGACTTGCCTTGCGGCGTGGCCTGCACATAGGCCGCGATCAGCAGCGGCTCATAACGGGAGCGATTGGCCAGCGCGGAGCGGATGTCGGATCGCGCCAGCAGCTTGATCTCCTCGTCCGTCGCGGCGGCGCCCGAGGTCACGGTCCGGACGCGGGCAAAGGCGACGTCGATCGGCACCGATCCGGTCAAATAGGACATCTTCACCGCCGCCGTTGCCGCCTCGCCGGCCTGGGCCTGCAGCGTGCCGAGCGTGAGCCAGAGCGCGGGCCTGATCGGCGAGACCTTCAAGGCCGAGACCACGGCGGCCTGGGCGGCCTTGTTCTCGCTGGCCCGTCCGCCTGCATCGACTGCGGGCCGGTGAAGAACGTCAGCGGCCTTCGCCGCCGCGTAGTTCGCGAGCAGGTCCCCATCCAGCGAAAACGATGCCAAAGCACCGCCGGCCGCCAGCTTCGCTTTCTCCGGCGGGATCTCGCCCGAGAACAAATCACTGGCGCGAAAATCCGGTCGGACGAAATCGCCGTAGAAGGCCATGGCGGCATGAAGCGCCAGCAGGACCGCGGCGCAAATGCCGATGACGCGAAGCAGGATCATGCGGTTCATGGTGGAATCGACGCGGCCTGTGAGGGCAAAGCAAATACGGGATTGAAGGGAAAGCGGGGACCTTAAATTGCCATCAGACTATCGCCCTGGATCGTCAACAGCGTCAAGTTGCCGGTCGCGTAGGCGCCGGTGTCGATGTTGATGCGGTTCGGGCGAATGTCGGGCACGCTGACCGGCGTATGACCGTGGACGATATATTTGCCGAAGCGCTCCTCGGACGCCAGGAACTCCTCGCGGATCCAGAGCATGTCTTCATCCTTCTGGCGCTCGAGCGCGACGCCGGGCTTGACGCCGGCATGGACGAAGAAGAAGTCGCCGCAGGTAAAGGACGAGGGCAGTTGCTGCAGGAAGGCCAGGTGCTCCGGCGGCAGCGCGCGCTTCAGTCCGTCGATCAGCTCGACCTGCTGCTCCGCGGACGGGTTCATGGTCGGCGTGATGCCGTAGGAGACCAGCGTCAGCAGGCCGCCATAGTGGCGCCACTCCTGGAGGCGGGCGGGGTCCTTGAGGACCTCGAGCAGGAAGACCTCGTGGTTGCCCTTCAGGCAAACCGTCTCGTGCGATTTCGAGCGCGCGATCAACAGATCGAGAACGGCGCGGGAGTCCGGGCCGCGGTCGACATAGTCGCCGAGAAAGACCTGAATGGCCCGCTCGGGGGCGGAGCGGGCAAGATCGGCGTCGATGACGGTTAACAGCGATTGAAGCAGATCGGCGCGGCCGTGCACGTCGCCGATTGCATAGACGCGAATGCCATCGGGGAGCCGAGGCTTGGTTTTCTTTCGAAAGCGCGAGGAAAGGCCCATCAGGTCGGTCGAATCGCATCCAGCGTCACGAGCGGAACGTGATCGCTCTTAGCAGAACAAGTTACACATCGGTATTCTTAATTGTTTCCGACCAAGTCGTCCGCATTTTGATTAAAGGATCGTGCGGCCTTTGAGCCGTATTTCAAGACGTCTCGCGTAGCGTCTCCTCAACAAGAACGGGGAGCGCGACATGCGCAAGATTGTAAAGTTCCTGGCGGCCGTCGCCGCGATCGTTGGTGCTGCAGGGGTGCAGCAGCGCGCTGAAGCCGCTTTCGTTGGCGCGCCCTTGGGGCTGCGCGGCGCCATCCAGTACATCAAGTTCGACCAGCCGACGCTGGCGCCGATGGCCTTCACGCTGTTTTGCCTGAAGTACAAGGACGAGTGCAAGCCGCGGCCGCAGCAGATCGTGTTCCGTGGCGGCCGGCTGAAGCTCACGGCGGAGCGGATGGCGCAAATGCAAGAGGTCAACCGGCAGGTCAATACCGCCATTCGTCCGGAGGCCAATCTGGAAGGGTTGCGCGGCGAGAAATGGCTGCTGCATCCGACCAGCGGCGACTGCAACGACTACGCTGTGACAAAACGCCACGAATTGATCGCCATGGGCTTTCCGGCGCGCTCGGTGCTGCTCAGCGAGGTCGTGACCACCTGGGGCGAGCATCATCTCGTGGTCGTGGTGCGGACTTTCTCCGGCGATCTCGTGCTCGACAATCTCTCCGGTCACATCCTGCCGTGGTCGAAGAAACCCTATCGCTGGGTCCGCATTCAGTCGCCCAAGAACCCGAACTACTGGGCTTCCCTCGGCGATCGCGCGGTCTGATCACCCGCGCTCTATCGTGATCCGGACTGGCCGACGCTCTGCGACAGGCCCAGTCCCACGATCACCGCAAGACACAGGATTGCTGCGGGCCGCAGCAATCCGGGACCTGCAAAGCTCTGAACCAGCGCAAACAGAACACAGGCCGCGGCGGCCGCAGGGAAGAACGAGTCGCGTCCGCGCTGCAAAGCACCGAAGAACAGCCGTACCAAAGCGATCAGGGCTGCCAGCACCGCAAGAGCGAGACCGAACGCTCCCATGCCGGCGAAGATCGCTGTTGCCGTCGACGGCGCCGCCAAGGCCGCTCCGGCATCGCTCTGATAGATCCTGCCGACCGCCGAAAACGTTCCTGCGCCCGCGCCGAACCAGCGTGTGTCGGCCAACATCCGCTCCAGCGCAGCGCGCGTTTCCGCGCCGATGTCGGGGTTGAGCCGCAGGAGGATCGGCCCGGAGCTCTGTTCGAACAGGAAGGTCAAGACAATAGCCGATCCGATCAGCGCGGCGGCGGCGAGCGCGCTCGCAGCCAAGGGCGACAGATCAAGCCGGCGGATGACGAGGACCAGAAGGATCAATACGACGCCAAAGCCCGCGGCGATCGCGTTGTTGGTCCCGGAAAGGCCGAACACCGCAGCTGCGCTGATCAGGGCTCCGGCAAAGCCGAGCAGGCCAAGCATGATCGAGCGTAACAGCGAGTGATGCGTTTCGGCCCGCTCCGCAGCAAGCTGCATCACGGCAAGATTCAGGACGAGGCCGAACCCTGCCAGGGTCGTCGCGAACTCGGACGTTGCGGTAGCCCCCGCAATGGCCGGCGAGAGCCGGTGCAGATCCAGGGTCAAGGCGGAGACCGCTGTGATGCCGGCGAGGACAAACAGGACAAGCTCGGCGCGGCCGCGATCGCGGACGACCACAATGGTTACGCCGAGCAGCGCGGTTGCTGCCAGCGCCAGCATCAGCGCGGTCAGGGTTAAGCCAAGATCGGCGGTGACCGGCCCGAACGGGAGGCCACCAAGTGCGTCGCGAGCGCTCGCCCAGATCGGATGCCCGAAGCCCAGCGGAAGCGGCATCAGTTGCGCGGCGATCAGCAGCGGAATGGCGATCAGGATCCAGCGGGCCCAGGAGGTCGCGCGGACATGGTGGTCGTAGTCGGCTTTTCGCGCGCTGAGCGTGGCTGCCAGCAAGCTCAGCGCGGCAGCCATCATCCCGAGCTGCGCACCGAACTTGGCGCCGGCGATTTCGAGAGCGGATGCGGAAACGATGGAAACGATGAGGGCAAAATAAGCGAGGGACAAACGGCGCGCTCGATACGGATTCCTAAAACGATCAGGTCACCATACAAGCGAGCGGGTGGTTTTCAAGCAGAGGTCGGCCCGGGGCCAACAACTTGCCTGTGAGCCTTCGCATGCGGGCGAACGGTCGAGCGCAAGAGATTAGCTGAGGGAGATCAGCGAGCGCTCTTGACCGGACGGGCGAACACGCGCGCGGCCCGGGCGGCGGCAAGGCTGAAGCGAGCGGCCGAGCCAAAGAGGTAGCCGGCCTGGAGCGCAATGGCTGCAAAGGCCGCAGCCTTCAGGCCGTCGAGGACGCCAAGACTGGTCATGACCGGCAGCACGGTGAGCACCAGGGCGAATGTGACCGGCAGCAGCACCAACACGCGAAAGCGTTGGCCCAGCACGGCACCTACCAGAAAGCTGAAAATCAAAAACGCGGTCATCCGAAACACTCCGTGCTTCGGACCCTAGGTTCCCCACCCTAAAAAGACCCTTAAGCTGTATGGCTAAATTTGGCCTATAGGCCGCAATTTGCCAGCAGCGAATGATAGGCCTCCCGCAAGCCGTTCAGGCCCACCATACCTTTGATCTCGCTGTCGCTTTCCTTAACCACCACCGACAGCGAGGTCGACGTCTGCCATTTGCCGGCGGCAAAGGCCGAGACCTCGTCGGGCAGCAGCACGGCAGCCCCTGCGGCGGCCATGCTGGCGTCAACGGTCAGGGTGCCGCCGCCGCTCGCGGCGATGGTGACTTTTGGACGGCTTCTGGGCGGGAAGGGCCGGATCAAGGCAACCAGAACGTCGATCTTGCCCTTGGGGGCGCAGCGCACGATGAGGCCGGCGAAGTCCGGGTCGGATTGGGTGGTATCCGCGGTCTTGGTGATGGCCGCGAAGCTCTCGCCGTCCTTGCCCCCTTGCGTGCGGCTGAACTTCCAGACGGAGGAGGGAGTGGAGGTCGCCACCTCAACGACGGGGGCGATCGGACACGAGGGCTGTGCGCAGGAGGTAGCCCCGTCCGCGGCGCGATCGGCGCCGCCAAGAAGCGATCCTGCCAAAAAGGCGAACAGAAGGAGGCCAGACACGAGGGAATCCTATCCTGATGGGTTCCAGCGTTAGCAGACGGACGGGAGGTCAAGAAGGCCGGTGCTGGCGTGCCGGGCCCTCCGCCTGGGCGGATTGCCCGCGGACCGGGCACACGAAATACAACAAATAGTCACAAAGGGTTAAACCAAGCCCCAAAGCGTGACCCGCACGCAACAGTCACCGGTGATTGCACCGTTAACCATTCAGGAACCCTTGTCGCACCGCCCCCAGCGCCGTACCAATCGAGTCTAATTGGGGTCTCCTGGGGCGCGATTGATGCATTCCTTTGCCAAGTCATATCTTTTCAAGCCGGCATTTCTGGCAGCAGCTTTGGCGCTCGGCGCCTGTTCGACCAATCCCGGCTCCGGTCCGCTGACCGACGACGTTAACAACAAGATCCAGACCGAAAACGCGCCGGCCTATGAGCTGGTGCCGCTCAATCCGGCCACGGTGAAGATCCTGCACACGCATGAGCCCAAGGGGCTCGCCGGCGTGTTCACCGACCGCCGTCCGCCCGCCAGCATCGTGTTCGGCATCGGCGACGTCGTCAGCGTCACCATCTTCGAAGCCGCGGCAGGCGGTCTGTTCATCCCGGCGGAAGCCGGCGTCCGTCCCGGTAACTATGTGACGATTCCGGATCAGTCGGTCGACAATGACGGCTTCATCACGGTGCCCTATGCCGGCCAGATCAGGGCCGCGGGCCGTACGGCGGTGGAGATCCAGCGCTCGATCATCGAGAAGATCGGCAACCGCGCCATCGAGCCGCAGGCCGTGGTGTCGATGTCCTCGCAGCGCACCCAGCTCATCAGCGTGCTCGGCGAAGTCAATTCGCCGGCGCGTTACCCGGCGAGCGCGGCGGGCGCGAAGGACAAGGTGCTCGACGCGATCACCCGCGCCGGCGGCATCAAGGGCCAGGGCTTCGAGACCTGGGTCATGCTGGAGCGTGGCGGACGGCGGGCTACCGTGCCGTTCGAAAATCTCGTGATGGCGCCCGAGAACAACGTCTATGTGCGCCCCGACGACAGCATCTACGTCTATCGCGAGCAGCAGAAGTTCCTGGCGTTCGGCGCCAGCGGGCAGAGCGGCGAGTTCAACTTCGATGCCTGGCGCATCAACCTCGCTGAAGCGGTCGGCAAGGCCGGTGGTCTCCTCGATGGTCAGGCCGACCCGGCTGCCGTCTACCTCTATCGCCGCGAGCCGCGTGAGGTTGCGGCCCAGCTCGGCATCGACGTCAGCAAGTACACGTCCGAGACCGTTCCGGTCATCTTCAACGTGAACCTCCGCGATCCGGGTGGCTTCTTCCTTACCACCAAGGTCATGATGAAGAACGGCGACGTGATCTACGTCTCGAACTCTCGCAACGTCGAAGTTACGAAATTCCTGCAGTTCCTGCGTGTGATCATGGCGACCGGCAGCGATGCGGTGAATCTCTCCAACGACGCCCTGATCTTCCGCAACAACGTGAAGCTGGCGCCGTAAGACGCCAACTTGATCCACCAAACGATGGCACCGGGGCTTTGTCCCGGTGCCATTTTCGTTTAGCAATCGAAGCGGTTGCTGCGCCGACGCGTTCGGGAGCTGGATCAAGGCGCACTGAGCACCTCGTGCAGGTCATCGCTCACTTCGCATTATTGCCAGAGGCTTTAGCTTCATGCGCTTTCGAACGGTCTGGCGCCTTCGGGCTCTCGTCTTCTTGTGTCTTGGGCTTGCGCCGGTCGCGACGGCTCTCGGCGCCGCTGCGGAGCTTGGCGTTCGCCACCGGATCGACGTCATGGTCTCCGCCGAGCCTGATGCGCCGATCTTATCGCGTCTGAAGGGAGCCAAGGGTGAGCTGTCGTTTACGGTCCGGCTGTCGGCGAACTCCAAGGAGAGCAAGTTCTTCGGCATGCTGCGCCCGTCTTTCCCCGATATTGTCGTCCCTGACGGCGCGGGCAAATTGCTGGTCCAACAGACCAAGCTGTGGGAGGAGGACGTCTGCCATCAGCGCCGCGGCCTGCCGAAGGTCACCGTGACCCAGCTCGCTGGGCATTTTGCGGAAGGTGAGGGGCGGATCGAGATTTCGGCCATCAACCGGCACATCGGCGTCCTGGTCCCGCCCGATGAATTAACCCCCGGAATAAAACTCGATCAGGGGAGTGATAGCTTTGGGCTATTCTACGCGTTCCGGGCGCAGACCCGGAACAGCCGCCTCAACGTGGACCTGAAGATCTATCCGATCGATTGCTTCCTCTAGGGACCCTTTCAAACAAGATGCGCTTGGGGCGCTTGACGTTCCGAAGAACCCTAGTTGCTGGGTTGTGATGGACCTCCCGCGGCGAC
The DNA here is from genome assembly GCF_032144035.1 of Bradyrhizobium sp. WYCCWR 12699. Lineage (NCBI taxonomy): Bacteria > Pseudomonadati > Pseudomonadota > Alphaproteobacteria > Hyphomicrobiales > Nitrobacteraceae > Bradyrhizobium > Bradyrhizobium sp. WYCCWR 12699. Next base: position 1,727,024 of record NZ_JAVTJN010000039.1, on the reverse strand, counting down.
GGAAAACCGCCGAACAATTGATGTCGTTGAGATCTTTGGCTTCGTTTGGCCAAACGGCGCAGCGATGGGCAATTCAACTTACAGGAGAAATAAGGCATATGCACATCCAGAGATAGTGAAAAGACCAGGCCCTCTCATTCGCCGCCGCAAGGCCGACGCTGGCGCGCGTAATCGAGGGCGCGGATGGCAAATTTGCGCTTCGACAGCGCGCGGCGCTCATAGCGCTCAAACAGCGCAAGCTCCTCGGCATGCTCGGCCAAGATTAGCACGGACTTGGCCGAGCTCTCCGCCCCTGGCACCCCCCGGTCCGTGGAGTCATCCGGCATCGCGGTGAGCGGGCCTGCGGTGCGGCCCAAACGCGCGACAGCCGTCACCTCTATCCGCAGATTGATCTCGCACTCCGCTGCCGGATTGCTGAACGCATCAACCAAGACTTGATGACGCGTCCGCCGCGCCCGGGTCAACACCGCCTGGGCCGCCGCCACATCGCGGGCAAGCGCCAGCAAGTCCTCGTCTGAACTTTCACCGACAAGTTCGCGGGCGAGCGCCTCTACCTCGTTCGCCAGCACCGGATCGGCCAGCGCCGCCACCGCCAAGCCGTGGCGCCGAGCATTTTGCGACGAATGGCTTTTGCCGCGAGCAGTTTTGGGGCCGGTGCTGGCGCGCGCGTTGGCCCGATTGGCGGCCTGTTTTTTGCTGCTGTTCATTACGGCGCCTATCCGTCCGCGTCCGGTCGCGGCACGTCCGATGACCTTAGCCGATCGCGCCTGCGTCTAGGGTTTCAAGCATCTCGCGAAGGTTTGCCCCGACGAGGCGATGGCGGTCGAACTCGCGGATGATAGCGTTCCGGCGGCTTTCGATGCTCGCCAATGCGCGCTCGAGCCGGTCGATCTCCTCGAGCTCGAGCAAAAATGCTCGGGCGGCGACGGCAGCGGGCGTGGCACCGATCGCGGCGAGCTGCCTTTCCACTCCTTCACGGGCTCCTGCCTCGCCCGCCGACCATTGGGCGACCAGCGTCCGTCTGGCATCCGGACCGGCTTCTGCATCAGGGACAGTCGCGAGGACTTTGGTGAGAAAGGTCGGCGTCAGGTCGGCGAGAAGATCGGCTCTGAAGCGGCGGGCACGCCGGACCTCCCAGGTCAGAAAGGCGAGGTCCCAGGTCCAGATCTCCTCGATCATGCCCTGCGGCGCGAGGTCGGCCACGATGCACGCGAGCAGCTCGTCGAACTCGGCCGCGTTGTCCCCGGGCAGTATCGGCGCGGGTCCAAACAGCCGGTAGAAGCGCTGCAGCGCACCGGGCGGCTCCGCGGCGCTGCCGTGCGATCCGGGATGCCCGCGCGGCCGGCCGGTCCCCTGCAGCGCCTTGGTCGCGAGCTGCGACCCGCTCAAGTTCGGTGACGAAGCGTGCTGCAAGCGCGGCGTCATATCCTCTCAAGCCCTCCGATGCCGGACCGTTGCGATTGGATGGCTCAGCTTCATCGTCTTATTCCTCAGCAACGTCGGCGGCTGGAACTTGGCCGCGGGCCAGGATCTGGTCGAGCTGCTCGAGTTCATGATCCGTTAGTCTTTTCACGTCGATGACGAACTCGCTCTCGCCGGTCGCCTGGATCACTAAAACCGGCGTGAACCGCGGATGGAGATACGCCGCCGCGGCTTTGGCCATGTCGCGACGAAAATTCGGGCCACGCCTGAAGTCGTTCAATTCCTCCAGGAAGAAGTCCAATGGAAAGAGCCGGTAGCGAGCCCGAAGAGCGCGAAGGCTGCTATCGATCCTTTTGTCAGAGGCGCGCTCGGCGTTATTCCGCTTGGTCATGATCCTCTCTCCACTTCGGCGTGTCCGGACAGCGGTACTTGCGCTCTCGGCCGCCCGCTGGACTCGCGCAAAATCTGAGTGTGCTGCAACCTTCCGCGCGAAAATAGTCACAACGATTTTTCGTCAATGAAAAATCAGCGACGCGGGCGCCCTCCGCGCGGCGCTCCGGATTCGGACCAGGCCGAGGCATGTAGAAGGCGGATGACGTGCTCGCGAATTGCGCCGGCGCGCCGTGCTGATAGCCCAAACTGGTTGCTACCAATGACCACCAAATCCTTTTTCGACATCGTGCGGCGCTCGGGTGAGCTGGAAATCAAATGAGCCGCAAATTTCTCGAACTCGCGTTCCTGGCGTGTGCGGCCAAAGGGCGCGGAGCCCGTGAGGCCTTCGGCCACCAAAGCGTGCTGCTGCTGCAGTGTTGGCCGGCCAAGGACAGGCCGACCCGCGGCGGTGCTGGCCGCAACCAGCCGCACCCGACCAGAGCGCTTCTTCTTCGCCGGTGGCACGTCATCACCTCGCGTCGTCACTCATTCATTCACCGCGCTCGCGCTGCTCCCGCATCCCCGGCCTAAGCGCCTCAGCCATTGTGCTGCCGCGGTCGTTCTTGGCGCTGAGCGAATATTTTAGCATAGAAATTTTCGCGGGGGGCGGTCGCCCGCAAGCCCTCTCGCGCCGGGTCGCACCAAGCGCTCGCCAATGGCAGGGCAGAGGCCCGCCGGCTCATTATGGCAGGGAATGCGAGCGCGGTTTCTCGCCGCGCCCGCACGGCGGTTCCGATGCGGGGAAAAGTTCAGCCGATGCCCGGGCCCGATGCTCACAAGTCGGGAGCCTTGCCAGCGGAGGCTCGCAGTTCGCATACAACAAAGTTATCCGACGGCCAACTTGATGGTGTCGGGCCGCCCTATTTCTGAGATTTTGACCTTGTGGCCTTCCGAAGACGAACCCCGAGGCCCCCGCCGTTCTCGTCAATGAACTGCACGCCAGCCGCCTCCAAGGCCTGCTGCATCTTCATGATCGCTTCGTCTGAAACGCTTCGACGTTCTCGTTCGAAATCAACAACGGTCGATAAGCCGACCTTTCCCACCGTCGCCAGCTGCGGCTGGGTCATATCCAGCAGCGCTCTTGCTCCTCGACATTGAGACGCGGACATTCGCTTCAACATTTTATGTTGACATCTCCAGGCTCTCCAAGTATCAACATTTTATGTTGATTTTTTTCAAAGTGAACGGGAGAGTGCCGTGATTCCCAACCAAAGACATCAGGATTCTTTTGCTTCAGACCGCCGCGCCTTCATTGGCGGCAGCGATGCTCGGATCATTATGGCCGATGACGAGGCCGCTCTGCTGCGGCTGTGGCAGGAAAAACGCGGCGAGATTGAGCCGTTGGACCTGTCGGGCGACCTCCTAGTTCAGCTCGGCAACGCGACCGAACCTCTCAACCGCTACTGGTATGAGAAGAACACTGGGCACACCGTCCGCCATGTCCAGCGCCGCGTCACGCACCCGGTGCACCGCTGGATGGCGGCGACGCTCGATGGCCGAGTCGAGGCAAGCGGTGCGGTGTTCGAGGCCAAATTCATGTTGCCGTGGAATTTCTCCGAAGAGGCGGCGGCCGAAAAGCACATGGCGCAGCTGCAGCACAACATGTGGGTCACGGCTGCGCGCGCAGCTGTGCTGTCGATCATCACCGGAGGCGGCAAATGGGTCGAGCTGACGATTGCCGCCGATCCGCTCTATCAACACCTTCTGCTGACCGCGGAGAAGAAATTCTGGTGCTGTATCGAGAGCGGCGAGCGCCCCCACCTGTTCGGCATTGAACCGCCGCGACCCCGGGTCGAGGCCACTCGAACCGTCGACATGAGCGCCTCCAATGCTTGGGCGGAATTTGCCGGACTGTTCCGGCAGACGCGAACCGCCGCGCTACAGCATGAGCGGGCCAAGAACGAGCTGAAGGCCCTGGTGCCGGAGGATGCCAGAGAGGCGGCCGGCCATGGCCTTCGTGCCAAGCGCTCGAAATCCGGCGCGATCAGCCTCGAGCTCCTCAAAGATGAGCCGCCCCATGCAGCGTTCCAGCCCTAACATCGGCGCGCTGGCCGCCGCGCTGGCCAAGGCGCAAACCAAGCTACAGAACCCGCCGAAATCGCTAACCGCAACCATCGAGACGCCGTTTCCGCGCGTGAGCCAGCGCTCATTCCGCTACGCCCCGCTATGTGCCGGCCTCGATATTGCCCGCAAATGCTTAGGCGAGCACGAGATCGCAGTCGTTCAGGCGACGAACTTCGACCGCGACACCGGCTTGATCCATCTGACGACAACGCTGGTGCACGCTTCTGGCGAGTGGATCGCGTCGGAGTGGCCGGTGTGCCCGGCGATCGACACCGCCGCACCGCACCGGATGGGCGCCGCGTTGACCTATGCAAGGCGCTATGCCCTGTTCACGCTGGTGGGAATCGCCGGCGAAGATGATATTGATGCGCCCGATCTTGCCATCACCGTGGGCGCGCCATCCCAGGCGAACGCACCCGTTGCGGCTAGCAACGGCCTGGACGGCGAGGCAAGTGACGCCGCCCCGCGGGCGCGGCCACTATTGAGGCCGCCTGCCGACCTGCGGCAGAGGTCCCGCAGCCAAACCGGGCCGCTTGGCGCGGACGAATCGGCCCGCCGGCGTGATCGCCTGGTCTCGGAAATCGAGAGCTTCACCGATTCGGCCGAGCTCGACGCCTGGTCCCTGCACGCCTGGCGCGAGGTTAATGCCCTGGCGAGCACCGATGGGGCGCGGGTGCGGCAGGCGTTTTCGGCGCGGCTTGGCGCTGGTGAAGAGGTGGAGCACGGCCCCCAACCGGCCTCGCCGCCCACGTCGCAAGACGCGCCGGCGGACCCGGGCGACGGTGGCTTGGCGTTGCCAAAGCTGAAGCGGCAACGAGATCGGCAGCACCTGCGCTTTGTCGCCAAGCAGCCGTGCCTCGTCTGCGGGCGCCAGCCCTGCGATCCGCACCATGTGCGCTTTGCCCAGGCACATGGTCTCGGCCAAAAGGTCAGCGACGAGTACGCGGTGCCGCTGTGCCGGGCGCATCATCGCGAGCTCCACCGCGCCGGACGCGAGACCGAGTGGTGGTCAACATTGGGCATCGAGCCGCTGCCGGCCGCGCGCACACTGTGGCTCGCCACCCGCCCAAGCGCCGGCGCTTAAGAAAGATCCCGCCGTGGCGGCGCGCGGCCGCTTGTGCGACAAGAGGGTTGCGGCGGTAGCCTTGATCCCGGTACACGGCATCGATGTGGGATCTGAAGATTTATCCGACAATCTCTGAGGGGCTTTCACCGAATACGATGCGCAGGGGCCGGTTGAACATTAGGGGGTTGAGGACACTACCAGCTACCCTTATTCTCTTATTCGTGGCCGCCGGCGCGCCATTCCCGTTCGGCTCGACCAATGATTTGTCGATCGCGTTCTGGTGCCTGTGTCTCGGGATCGCGGTGATGTTCGCACCGACGCGCGATCTGCGCCGACCGCATCGTTGGCTGCTCGCCGGCATCGGCGTCATCGTCGCCGCTTACGCCTTGGTGCTGCACGAGCAGCTCTCCGACCATCCCTGGGTGGCGCCGTTCCAGCCGATCTGGAAACAGGCGTCGGATCTTCTGGGCGTGCCGATCGCGCCGTCCGCGTCCATCGTGAAGAACGAGGCGTTCTTCGCGCTCGGTGCGCCGCTCGCCAACATCCTCGCCATCGTGCTCGGCATCACCGTCGGCGCCGATCGCGAGCGCGCGCGCCGCCTGCTGTGGGTGCTCGCGATCTCGGGCGCGGCTTACGCGCTCTACGGCGTGCTGTCGTTTTTGATCGAGCCCACCATGATCCTGTGGCGGGACAAGACGGCTTATCTTGGCAGCGTCACCGGCACCTTCATCAATCGCAACACCGCCGCGGCGTATTTCGGCTCCTGCGCTTTGATCTGGATGCTGCTGATCCTCGAGGATGTCCGCCGCCGTCTGCCGGAGCGGCACGTCGAATGGCGGCGCCTGTCGCTCGATCTGCGCACGATCCCGCCACGGGAGATCCTGCCGCATCTCGCCAGCCTACTGATCTGCCTGATGGCCATGTTCATGACGGGATCGCGCGCCGGCGTCGGCCTGTCGCTGCTCGCGATGATCGTCTCGTTCACGCTGTTCCTCAGGAAAGACCTGCCGCCGCGCACCGGCATCTGGATCTCGCTCGGCTCGGGCGCGGCGGTCGCGCTCGGCCTGTTGCAGCTGCTCGGCGGCCGCGTCTCCAGTCGGTTCGACAGCCAGGGCCTGGTCGACGAGGGCCGCATCGAGGCCTGGAAATCGACGCTTCGGATCATCGGCGACAATCCCTGGTTCGGCACCGGCATGGGCACCTTCCAATGGGCCTTTCCCCCGTACCGCAGCCCCAACATTTCGATTCGCGGCGTGTGGGACGCCGCGCATTCGACGCCGCTGGAGCTTGCCTCCGAGGTGGGCATCCCCATGGCGCTGCTGGTGGCGCTGGGCTGGGCCGTGATGCTGCTGGTTCTGGCCAGGGGCGTGTTAGGCCGCCGGCGCGATGCCATCATCCCGCTGGCGGCGGTGGCGACCGCGACGCTGTCGCTGCTGCATTCCTCCCTGGACTTCACGCTGCAGGTGCCCGGCTACAGCATTCCATTCTTTGCGCTTTTCGGCGCGGGCCTGGCGCAGTCCTTCCGCACCAAGGAGGGGCGCCAGATGGCGGAGGCCGGCGCCACCAGCCGGCGAGGCGAGGGCCGCCAGACAACCGCTGATGCTGCTGCGAGCCGGGTCCCCGAATTTCACAAAAGTGTCTAGATTTGAAGCAGTTGTGCCGTTTACGAAGTCTTTAGAATAAGTGGACAGCTCTTTTCTCTTCCGCTAGGTTCCTGCAACGAGCACAGCCATTTGCCCGGGGCCGAGGACGCTTATCGGGGGCAGCTGATTTTTGGAGGTTTGTTTATGAGCGTTATCAAGATTGCGCTTCGCATGGCTGCCGCCGCGGCCCTCGCCGCGACGATTTCGTCGGCCGCCAGCGCCGCCGTTTACCCGCCGCAGCGCCAGCTGCCGGCCACCGTCATTTCCGACTTCAAGGCTGCGCCGAACAGCCTGCTGCAGCAATATCCGACCGGCGGCCCGCAGCTGATCTCGCGCGTGCGCGACCTCGGCGCCTCCGATCCGACCACGCTTCCGGGCCTGATCGCGCTTCTGAAGGATCCCGCGACCACCAAGGACCAGATGCGCGCGATCGTCGGCGGCCTCGCCCAGGTCGCCCGCATGGCCGCGCAGGCCGACCAGGCTTTCGCCAATGAGATCCAGGCCGCGATCGCCGGCACCCAGAACCCCGACGTGATCGCCGCCTACCAGGCCGCGACCGGCGACGTCGCGATCGCCGCGACCGGCGGTGGTGGCGGTGGCGGCAGCTCCGGCGCGGGCGGACCGGTCGGCAATCCCGGCAACACCGGCGGCTCGAACAACGGCGCGCCGAGCTTCGGCGGCTTGCATTACGCGACGACAGTGAGCCCGAACGCGAGCGCCGGCGTGAGCGGCACCACCAACGCCGCCAACCGCATCAGCACGCGCTGACCGTAATTGCCCGGGGGCGAAAAGTCCCCCGCGGCCTCATTCGCGATCTAGTCAAGGCGGCGCTTCATGGCGCCGTTTTGTATTTTGGCCGTTAAGCTTCCTGCAAAAAGTCGCGTAAGCCGCGCGTTGCACTGCATCGAGCGCGTTCAATTGCAGGCAGGGTTGTGCTAGTGTTGCGCGCAGCGCGGGTTTTGGCATCCGGTTTGCTCCGGACATAGCCGGGTTCTGGCGAACATTGATCCCAAGAACACAACATGGATCTATTTTCAGGAATTGCTAGATGCTGCAAGTGAATAAGCCGGCCTCGGAGATCAACCGCCAGATTGTTGAGGTCGAAAGCTCTCCATCGCAGACGCTCAACCATTACTTTGAGATTGTCCGACGCCAGTTCCCCACGATTCTGGCAATCCTGTCGGCATGTATCATACTTGCCGTGCTTTATTTGTTTACGGCTTCGCCACAGTTCACCTCGACTGCCTCGATGGTGATCGATACACGCAAGGTCCAGCTGTTCCAGCAGCAGTCCGTGCTCGGCGACATCGCGGTCGATTCGGCGACGGTGGAAACGCAGGTTGAGATTCTAAAATCAGAAAACATCAGTCTGGCGGTCATCAGAGATCTGCATCTGATTGATGATCCTGAATTCACCGGCAGTGGCGGCGGCTTGCTCGGCGCTGTCTTCGAATTCGCTAGTACGATCTTTTCTTATGGACAGCCGACATCTGAATTCGAACTGACACGCAAGGCACTGGAGCGCTTCGAGAAGAATCGGACCGTCAAACGTCTGAGCCAGACCTATGTGATGGAGATCGGCTTTACTTCAAAGGATCCGGCCAAGGCGGCCCAGATCGCCAATGCGATTGCAGACGCCTATATCGTCGACCAGCTCGAGGCGAAATACCAAGCTACCCGTCGGGCCAGCGTCTGGCTGCAGGACCGTATCAAGGAGCTACGCACTCAGGCCTCCGCCGCGCAGAAGGCCGTAGTCGATTTCAAGACTGCGAACAACATCGTGGACACCGGCGGCCGGCTGATGAACGAGCAGCAGCTCGCCGAGGTCAACAGCCAGCTCATCATGGCGCATGCGGCGACCGCCGAGGCCAAGGCGCGGCTCGACCGCATTAACGACATCCTCAAGCAGGACATTCCGGACGCTAACGTGGCCGACGCGCTGAAGAACGACACCATCGTAAAGCTGCGCGGCCAATATGTCGACATGGCTTCCAAGGAATCGATCTGGGCGATGAAATACGGCTCGGATCACTTGGCGGCTGTGAACCTGCGCCGGCAGATGGCTGAGATCAAGAAGAACATCATTGACGAGCTAAAGAGGATTCAGGAATCCTACAAGAGCGACTACGACATCGCCGTCACCCGCGAGGAGAGCATTAAGTCGAGCCTCGCCAACGTCGTCTCGGAGTCCCAGCTCACCAACCAAGCCCAGGTTCAGCTGCGCGAGCTGGAGAGCAACGCGCAGTCTTACCAAGCGATGTACGACAATTTCCTCCAGCGCTACATGGAAAGTGTGCAACAGCAGTCTTTCCCGATCACTGAGGCCCGCGTAATCAGCGCGGCGACGACGCCCCTCAAGAAGAGCTATCCTAAGTCCGCAATTATTCTCGGCGCGGCGTTATTCGGTGGATTTCTGGTCGGCTTCGGCGTGGCCCTCGCACGTGAATTTATGGACAAAGTTTTCAGGACCACCGGGCAGGTGGAGGAGGTGCTGGGTGCGAACTGCATCGCTATCCTGCCGTCTCTCTCAGGCGGCGCCGTCGGGCCTTCGACGTTCCGGAACAAAATGACAAGGAAGAGCGACAATCCTGCACCGGATCTCTTGCGCTATGTGGTTGAGAATCCGTTGTCACGCTTCGCAGAGGCTGTTCGCTCACTGAAGGTGGCAGTGGACCTCAATTCTATCGTGCGAGAAAACCGTGTGCTGGCGGTTACCTCGACTCTGCCGAATGAGGGCAAGAGCACGCTGTCGACCAACCTCGCACAGCTGATGGCACATAGCGGCGCGCGGGTGATCCTGGTCGATTCCGATCTGCGCAATCCCTCGCTGTCGCGCGCGCTGGTGCCCGATGCCAAGATCGGTCTGGTCGACGTCGTCGCGCAGAAGGTTCAGCTCGAAAAGGCGCTGTTCGTCGATCCTGAAACCAAGCTCTCGATTTTGCCGGCGGGCACCACCTCAAGGCTTATGCACACCAATGAGATCCTCGCTTCCAAAGCGATGCACGCGCTGGTCACCGAGCTCCGGTCGAAATTCGATTATGTGGTGCTCGACATGCCTCCGATGGCGCCCGTCGTCGACGTGCGCGTGACCTCGCCCTTCGTGGATTCCTACGTCTTCGTGGTGGAATGGGGCAAGACCAACATCGACGTGGTCCGGCATAATCTCCGCGGTTCGCCGGAGATTCAGGATAAACTGCTGGGCGTGGTACTGAACAAGGCCGACACCAAGGCGCTGGCGCGTTATGAATCTTACCACGGCCGCTACTACTACCAGAAGTACTATGCCCGATATGGGTATGTCGAATAGAACCAACCGGCTAGGCCGGCTGTGGGTCCGCGGAGCCCTAATCGGATGCGGCGCGCTGATGGCGCTCTGGTCAGCAGCGGCACTCGCTTCCTTCCGAGCGACAGCTCCAGCTCGCGACATCACGGCTCGCATCATTGCAGATGAGCGATTCCGGCCCGGCGCGCTGGCGGATATGCAGACGAAGATGAGCGCCACCTCGACGCTATTGATTATCCAACCAGAATTCGCGCTCGCTCGAGCTCTTGTTGCGGTGAGCTTGGCCGAACAGACTGCGCTACGCATGACTTCGGGCGAGGCCGACCGCGAGATAGGTATCGCCGAAGCAGCGGTTAAATCCTCCCTCTCGCTCAACCCGACTGATTCCTTTCTGTGGTTGATGCTCTATTCCCTGAAGACCACGCGGAGTGGGTTCGGGCCCGACAATGTCAAGTATCTCGATCAATCCTACCTTGCAGCGCCGCTGGATGGATGGATAGTCCTTCGGCGCAGTCGGCTGGCGCTCGCGATCTTTCCGCTCCTGAGCGCGGTCGTCCAGAGTGAGGTAGTCTCGGAATTTGCGGCGTTGGTGGACAGCGGCTTTTTCGACGAGGCAGCTTTCATTTTGACAAATGTTGGCTGGAATCAACGAGAGATTCTGTTGCAAAGCCTGCAGCCGCTCGACCCGCTCCCGCGGGAGGCCTTTGCCAAGAGGTTGGAACAGAATGGCGCAAAAGTTCGCGTGCCCGGGGTCGTTAACCCTGAAAGACCATGGCGGTGAAATGATGCATCACTCTGACCAGAAACGCCATCGTGCTTTGCTTTGGACGGCCTTTATCGTGGTCTGTCTGCCCGGTCCGCTATCTGCTCAAACATCTGGTCAATCGAAATTCACGATTCAGAGCCCGGCCGAGCAGGCCGGCGCAGCCATAATCCGAGATGCTCTTAACCGACCCTGTCTCGATGTAGAAGCTGTCGCCAGAGCTCACGTGGTCAATCCAGACGTTCTCGACCACGTCGTGAGTGTTAGGAACAACTGCCCTCGCCTAATCCACGTAAAGCTTTGCTACTATCAAAGCGACCGTTGCAAGGAATTCAGTGTTCAAGGTTACAAGAGGGTAGACACTATTCTCGGCACAATGGCCAAAGTACCGAATTTCCGTTACTCGCTATCTCAAAAATAACGAGCTTAGCCAGCCTGCAACACACTTTTTACGTGCAAATCCCAAATCGCCAATTTTATTAACTGCTGAGAGCTGATTGTGTTTTTCCTTCCTCGCCTTCGTTCATCATCGGATGAACTTCTCAATCTCGATCTCTTAAGGTTTGTTGCTTCGGTTGGCATCGTAGCACATCACTCGATAGAGTTTTTTCTGCCGGCGGAATACCGAGAAGTCCTTCCGGAGCACACGATGGGGTTGGCTTTATTTGTAGATCTTTTCTTTGTCGTGTCAGGGTTTGTGATTGCCTACGTATATCACGACAGGGTTGGGACTATTCGTAACTATTGCACGTTCATGCAGCGCAGAATTGGGCGGCTGGTGCCGCTTCACCTCTTGACCTTACTTGTCGCAATTTTCATTTGGGGGGGGGTGATCATGCTTGGCAAGGCCGCCAATCACATTCCCTCGTTTCAACCCCGGTGCATCGCTCAAACAGCGCTGTTTCTGCACGCAATAGTCGAATGTGACAACGGCTTAACTTTTAACTCGGTCTCATGGTCTATTGGGGCCGAGATGATCATGTACTTGCTATTTCCGGCACTTGCATGGGCGGGGTTTTACTCGAGAACTGGTCTTGCAATGGGGGCCGGAGCTCTTTTGGTTGGGGCCGTGATATTCGACTCGTTCGTCGAAACCACGGCGAGCAGATCATGGGTCGAATTGTGGCCGGCGTTCAGAGCCTTACCTTCCTTCGCGATTGGTTCATCAATGTTCTATTGGCGAGATGCCCTACGGAAGATTCCCCGCGCGGCAAGCTGTCTAGGAGCTTCGCTGTTGCTCCTTGTGGCCGCTATGACTACGGGAGTTTCGCACGTCCTGGTGTTGGCGTTGGTGTACGTCGTAGCCGGATCTGCAGTTGCGGCTGATATGCAAGGCTCGGTGCGTCCCATCGTGAGGAAGATTGGCCCTCTCGGACAGCTGACCTACTCAATGTATATGTGGCATTCGATTCTCATCTTGCTCTTTATGAACGCGATTGGCGATAAGATCCTTCACGCGAAAACCGGTTTGATGCTCGTCATAGGCATGGCCTGTTACGCGAGTATTCTTGGACTTGCCTACATTTCTTTTCTGTTCATTGAGACGCCTGCACGGCGATGGATCGATGGTCTACGTTTATTCTCAGCTTCTCCGCAGCCGGTAACCGCAAAGTCGCTTGGATGAGCGACCGAGCTGCGCGGACCGCTTTTTTCCCTCTCACATAGAGAACTTGCCGATGCAGATCATATCGTGAGACACGCGGAAGCTATATCCACGGCTCTCGACAAATCGGCGAACCGAAGCGAGAGAAGGCCAGCCGTTGATCCAGAGAAATTTCCTGGCGTCATCTACTAAGATTATTGGACTGATCCGCGGATGGTTGAATATGATGTCCAACTCCAAAAACAGCGGGCAGGCGCTTTTGCCCTTCGTCATTCCTATTTGATAGTGCGCGTCGAGCCAAAATAGCGTTGGGCCGGCTAAGCCTGAAATCAGCCCTCCGAGGATATCTTCGCTGGGACCACAGAAGACGGAAATGTTGCTGAACTCGGCGCAATTGTTCTTGGCCACCTCGGCGTTGGCCGGATCAATCTCAATCGTAATTACGCGGTCCACGATCCTCGCTAGTTCCTTGGAAGTGTCTCCATGGTACGATCCTGTCTCAACGAAATTCACCGACCCAGAGCGCTTCGCAAAGTAAATAATCCGATCCCGCTTTTCGAAAGGTGCAAGCAGAATCGAATCGTGAATACGGGTCCAATTGATCAAATAGAACCAGAACTTGAGAAACGATTTCATTTAATGCCTTCGGCGTACGGTTGATTTTGTCGCTTGCGGATGAAGATCATGAGCATCGTTTTTAAGCTTGGCGGCGTGAACTGATGCAGTAGCAGGAACGCGCGATAAATTGAGCGGCGGTTGGCGTGATACCCCGGCTCAGCATCCCAGCCGTAGACAAAGTGTTCAAAGCGCGCCGGAGGGAAGTGCTTCAATAGATCGGCGCGCGTATTGAGGAGGTACACAGCAGGAAAAACATCCTCTTCGAGCCGGTCAGGCTGAGCAGTAGATAAGACGCCATGCTTTACCTTCTCTGGCACAAGCCTGTTTCCCAGGGCAATGTAACCGAACTTATTCGGCGTACGCGCGCAGATCCAGCCGCCTGGCTTGAGTAGCCGCTCGATCTCACGCGCCGAGCCTTCTGGGTCGGCAATGTGCTCGAAGGTAAAGTCAGAGACAATCAGGTCGGCCACGCCATCGGTGAGTTGAACGCATCCACGCTCGTCTAGGACGTGCGCCTCATCCAGCGACGGATTGGTCATTACGGCGCGGTCTACGTCGAGACCTATCACTTTCGAGACCTTTCCCTTGAGCGTACGAAGTGATCGTCGATAATCTGACACAGGGTCGAATTGACCTGCCCCTCGACCTGCACCGAAATCAATAACAACGGAATTCTTATCAACGAGCGCATTCACGCGCTGATAAAACGCGATTGTTCCGTCGATCCGCGTAAACCCTCCGGCCTGCACCTCGGGAAAGAATTGTGAGGTAATCGAATGACTGGACATGGGAGCCGCCGGCTGGAATGAAGACTCGGTTGAAGGGCTAATGTTTGTCACTTATCTGCTTCATACTTGGGTGAATAAGGCTAGTAACTCGCTTAATAGGGGCGTGCAACGCAGCAGCGTTCAGATTGAAGCGCGATCTGGGATATTGGTAAAAGACGTACAGAAAGAGTACGGTCGGGTAGACGTTCAGATTTACAAAGCGATCATTAAACGCCAGCATCGGCACGAATGGCACCAGGTAAAGCGCAGCAGCGCCACCGTACAGCGTCACAACCCCAAATCTCTGTACAAATATAGCCAAGACCGCCAGTCCCATAAAGCCGTAGTAGGCGAGTGGATAAAGAAAGAAATTATGTGGCTGTATAGACCGCAACCGAGTGACGAAGTCAGACCCTGCGCCGAAGAAAGGGTTTTGGATGAACATTTCCAGCGCATTTTCCCAAAACCGCCCGCGGCCGGACGCGCCCGTGCCCTCGCCTCGATAACTATCGTCAAGCAATAATACCTTGTTGGCCAAGCCGGAGAGATCACTGTTCAGGAGGACGGCGATAACCACAAATAATGACAGTACCACTAAGGCGACGCGCACAAGATGATGAACCCGTTTCAGGCTCTGCCAACCCAAGATGGCCTCCGCACAGACGATGCCGAGCTCCGCAGCTCGGCCTTGCATTAGGAACGCCGGCACAAAGAATAGAGGTACGACAAACAGCGATAGGCGAGGTGCCCTCGTTAGCAATGCGGCAAACGCACCACCGAAGAAGATCTCGGCGCCGAGGTTTGGGTGAGACTCGGAGAAATAGAGATATCGGCCATAGACGATCCCGACGCTTCCTCTCGTGGCGAACGCGAGGTACGCCGATGCGTTGACGACCGTGCTGAGGACCAGGCCGCGCCAGTAACTCACGCTGACAAAGTTCAGAGTGATGAAGAGGTTGACGCTGAAAACAAGAATTCTGACGGAGGAGATGGGCTCGACTTCATTTACGACCGCGGAAATTAATTCTGCGAGAAGGAGGGCGTACAGGAACGGCAGACTACAGCGCGCGGCCTCCGTAGCAGGCTTTCGGCGAAGTAAGAGCAGGATCAACTTCACGATGATCGTCGCGCTGTAGTAGATCGACTGATCAATTTCGAACATATAAGACAGAAAAATCAGGCCGTCTGTCGCTCCAGCCATCAAGCAAAGGCGCGCGTCAGCCCGCGTTCCTGGCTCCTCTCTAGAAATATAACTGATTTGCACTTAGTTCTGCTCCAGCGAATATGTCGGAGGTTTATCGGGATAGCACCCGGACCCAGTCCACATCCAATTGGTGCTGTGGTCCATCCTTGTGCTTATAAGATCCTAGAATCAAGAACATGTCCTGCTGCTCGCATATCTCCGGCGGCTTTGCTTCAATCACCGGGACCGAGTCGAAAAACCATGTCAATTTCTCTGGCGTCCACAAGAGCCCATAATTGTGCCAAGTGGAAAAATCCACGTTGTGCGGGAATTTGTAGCGCGCGTTAGTGTTTCGTACGTGCGTCTTTTTGGTCCAGTCATGTACCGACCCAACAAAAAGGTTTGGGCCGAAGTTTTCGAACACGTCAATTTCGCACCAATGATCGTTGTCGGTCCCTAGCGAATGCGGACGACTGAAGAGCCAGAACGCTGACCAGTCGAGATCGTCATTGGCAAATCTCATCCGCGCTTCGAAAAAGCCGTGGTGAAAGGTGACGCCCCCACCGCCCCGTCTAGGAACCGTGGTGATCGGCGTCTCGGTATTCCCAGGCGGTGTCGTGATTGTCAGGATGCCGTCCGTTGCCTGGATTTGGCTCGCGGGACGCGGATTCTGGTACCATAGTGCATTGTACCAGGTATTGGCCTGCTTACCTGGAGTGTCCAAGTCCAAGCCCGTAAAATCGTCTTGGAAGATTACGCGCGTGTAGCCCTGAGTCGTGACCTCCGCCGGAATCGAAGATCCGTCTGGATTCGCCGCGGCAGTTCTTTGACCGATGGCAACCAAGGCGATGATGAAAAGAAGAAAGCGAGTTTTCACGGACTTTCCCCAGATCAGTTTGTCATTCTATTAATAACTCGAACTACTTGCGCCGGTAGGAGTTGTCTCGCCATGGCTCTCGCCCTCAGTTTGATGAAGTACTGAAGCTTGATCATCGACGACTCTTTTCGAGCAATATTTCCGTCGAGGAGAATGATTCGGTCAGGGTGTCCATCTCTGTATAGAATGTGACTTCCTGCGATCGCCGCGAAATGAGCATTGTCCTGGCCTACGATTCCTCCGCAGGAAGCCAGCAGTTGCAGGTTCTTGAATGCGACATAGGTCTCTTGAGCGGCGATGGTTGGGTTCGCCATCAACATCTTATGGTTGGCGTTATTGTACCGCTTCTCTGCACGATCAAATATCACGTCGACTCCCATCGGCGCGACAATCGCTGAATCCGCCTGTGGGTCGTCACTAGCGACGAAGATGCTCGTAAACTGCCACTTCTGGTAAATTGTGCTTATTGCGCTATTGATCAATGAAGCGGGTACATAAGGTGTTTCGACCCGCTTGTCACCACGTCTCAGGTGCACTCCAAGTGTGTTCGTCGTGACTCCGAGGCGTATGAGGTCTTCTTGAAAGCGAGCTCGGAAGTCCGGAAGAAAACGGATCCAGGAAAGCAGCCACCCATCGATCTCGGCCAAGTCGCTGCTTGAGAGCTCGTACTTCCGGGCAAGTTCTTGCTTTGCCCATCTCTCGACGCTGAGGCCTTCAGCGCTCAGCGACCTTTGAACATCAAAATAGTTGAATCTAACAAGCGGGGCTGCGTGAGAGTCGTCTCTCAAGTCGATCGGAGGAGCGTTCGCAGCCGTACGCTCGTCGTACTTAGCCACGTATACAGGCTCCATACTCTGAACGTACGGAGGGTCTTCGTGAGACAGGAAGATAGCCTTGCGATCGACAATAAGAGCGATCTTTAATCCAAGAAGTCGTCTCGACAATTGTCCGCCGTATCCGATCGGGAGCTGATCGATAACTACGCCGGGACATGCCGGTGAAAACTGAAGATCGCTCAACTTGGAATTAAGAAGCCTGTCAAATTTAGTCATCTTGCGCTCAACTTGCTTGAAGGGAATGTTGCAAAGCGCCACGTCAGGTAAATGGAAGCGATGGCACTTCCCGCGGCGATGCTCGCAAGCATGGCTATTGGCCCGATCCAAGCAGTCGCGAAGCCGCCAACCAGAACCGATGCGACATTAGCAACAAGACATGTTCTGCTGAACACTCCCATCCGCCGTTCAGCAAGATAGACACTTGCCAACAGTGTCAGTGACGACGTCGAAGCAAACAACAGAAAACCACTAACCGAGTACCAAGTTGATTCCGGCCCGTGGAGCGCGACCACACCTACGCGAACGTCTCCCGGCGGCTTGACGGCGGTCACAAGCACAACAAGAAGTACCGCAAGAAAAGCAACGAGGCACAGAATAGAGCTAGCCCGCTTCAGCCATCTTACCCACCGCAGATCACCACGGGCGATCGCGTCCACATACGCTGGAATAAGGGGACGAGCTATAAGGGAGAGTGGATTACTTAGCCGTGCTATCAGGAGCTGAACCGTGGAGAATGCCCCGTATGCCTGCGCACCGGACAAATAGAAGGCGACAAAGGACGCCCCATATAGCTTGATGTAGTCAGAAACGCTGTTTACGACATTGGGCCGCGCATGCCAGATCGTTCGCTTCCACTCATCGTAATCCGTCTGAAGACGAAACCTGATTCCAGTTGAGAACAAGACCTGAAGGAACGACACTAATGCCCAGCAAAGCGGGCAAAAATAGTAGACAGTGAGCACGCGTGCGAACGTAAGCCCCTCATATTGGTGTAATAATCCGAAAATGAGAATTATTGTTGCGTTGCTGGCTAACCCGAACGCGCTTGAAATATGGTCCTGCCGAACCCCCAACCGGAATACTTCCGCCCAGGACAAGGTGGCGGTCGCGACGAACGCTGCGGCACAGACGGCAATCGACAACCTGAACTCAGCGGGCGATAGCCAATACGCGAAGAGGATGGCCGGCAATTCAAGTGCAAGCCCGAGCGTCATGAAAATAGCTAGCGAATTTTGCGCCAACCGCCGCAACTCTATCCGGTCATTCGATGCATGAGCGAAACGCACAACGAAGGTAGTGCCCACGGGAGTAAAAACGATCGCAAACGTCGTGGTCGCCGCCATCGAATAGTTGAAGGCGGCGTATTCATCGGCTGTGAGAGACAGGGCAGCCAAGGGCAAACAGGCAAAGATCACGAGAAAGCCGAACGCCTTCGTTAACGCGCTGAAGGCGATTGACCTGATGAGGAGATAGCTCCGGCCTTTAGGCTGGGTCAGGTGAGACCGAACTCTTGTCGAGACCTTTTGCACCTTTAGACTTTTCTGGTGGTTAGGGAAGATCTGCTATTCCGGCTTCTGTCATAAATCATCCAGCAGCCCTGCAAAATAGCCTTTGCTGCATTATCAGGATTGTACGGTTCAATGTGCTTGAGGCAGGTTCTCGCCGTCACCGCCACATCTGAGAATACATCTGGTGCGGTCTTCATACGTTCTGATAACTGCCTGATATTTCCCCACTCAAACGAGAATCCAGTCCTTCCTTCATCAATCAGCTCAGGAACGCACCCGCAGCGATGGCTGACTACTACGGGGCAGCCATAGCTTAGGGCCTCATTGACGACCAGTCCCCAGGGCTCGCTGTGGCTTGGCAGTACGAAGCAACTGGCTTTCGCGTATTCTTCAAACAGTTCGGGACCGGATTTCGACCCGGCGAACATTACACCTTGTTCAATTCCCAACGTGGCAGCTCGAGTCCGCAAATCTGGTTCGGAGGGGCCGCTTCCGACAAACACAAGCTTTGCTTCTGGTTTGGCGCGCAGAACCTCCGAAAACGCTTCGAGCAGGTGGTCCAATGATTTCTCCGGCGAAAGCCGGCCAACATAGAGGTAGCGTGGAGCGCCGACCGGTGCCGCATACTCCATGCGCATCCTAATCGCTTCCTCCGCTCCGTAGTTCTTGGGCAGTGCCGCGGCCTGACAGCGAATAAAGATCCTTTCAGTCGGCACGCCGTAACGAATGACGTGCTCTGAAGCTCGGGCTCCATAACAAAAAATGCCGTTGGCCCAATTGAAAATGATGCGCTTGCAGAGGCCCCTCAGGAACGTTTGCTGCTGATCATACAAGGTCGAGTCGCAAAACAAAGCAAATGGGTGCCGCTTCAAAGTTAGTATCAGCGCTTGCAACCATACAGCGGGCTTTTCATATCCCGAGAGGATAGTGATATCGGCCGTGTCCTTCCAAGTCAGGCGAGCCATCTTCGACAGCAGTTTTGCACGGGGAATGTCCGAAGAAGCGCCTTTAAAGAGGAGTTCGAAGGGATACTTATGCCAGCTGAGGTCTATCGGCGACAGGGTAGTGCGATTAGTATCAGTTTCGGCAATCTGATAAACATGCACTTCGGCGTCTGCTACGTTCGCTTGACGGTAGACGGATGAAAATACGGCCGCCTTGTAGCGCGACCACATGATATTGTGCCAAATCGAGATCTTCATGTCCGGGAATCGTTTTGCGCATCGGCGTGTGAGGAGAAGGCGATCTTTGCTCTAGTTCTTTCTATGTCATGAATTCCAAATGAGTGCCGGGCTATTGCCGTACGTCTTTGAGCAAAGCCTTCGGATCTCAATTCCTGAAGCCAAGATATGGCTGCCGGTATAAAGGACTGATCTTTGGGTATGACTAAGCCATGGCCGTTGACCTGCGAGGCGATGCAACCGCGCTCATACGCAATCACGAGGTTGCCGGCCGCTAGGGCTTCGTAGAGCACCGTTGGCTGAGCCTCGTTGGCATAAGTCGTCGGAAACACGAACACGTCGATGGACTCGTAAAATTGGACTTTCTCATCGCCGTACAGAGGGCCGGAATAGCTCAGGCGATCGCCAAGATCTTTCTGTGCGGCCTCGATAATGCGCCTGTCATCCGCCTCGCGCACCGGGCCGGCGAGCGTTCCTCGTATGTTTAAGCCTTTGTCACGTGCCGCGCGCAACAGATCGAGAAAGAGATGAAGTCCTTTTTCGCGATTAAGGTTGCTCAGCAGTCCGATCTTGATGGGCACGCCATGCGAGGGCAGACCTCGGCCAGTTTGGGGCGATACAAACGCGGCGTTCGAAATCACGATCGCTCGTTGCGGTTTCCAATATGTGTGACCGAAGCGCTCTTGCATCCGCTCGCAAAGAAAGATGTGCATGACCTTCGAGCCAGCCGCATGGAGGGCAATCTCCATCATGCGGCGCTTCTCGTTGATATATCCGAAATTATGGTGATGTAGATAAGTCGGATAGCCAAGCAGCCGGGCCACCGTCAAGAGATAGATTGTATACACGACCCCGAAATCGCTCTGGCATGGCATGTAGCAGATGCGGTTTCCGCGCCACGTATTGAAGACCAGATGCATCGAGGCAAGGAGCACGCTGACTGTTCTTAAGAAGTGGTAAGCGAGTCCGCGCTTACCGACTCTTGGCGAAATGTTTACAACCTTGACGTCGTGATCCTCGCTGAGGAGCTTCACGTATTCCAAAGTGATATAGGCAAGGCCGTCTGTCGGCGGCGGAATTTGTCCGATCGCTACAATGAAACGTCGATTCATCTGCATAAGACCGGGGATCGATGCCGGCCGTGTTTAGTAGGCGGAAGTGTGAAGCATGCTAAACGCGGTTCGTAGCATGATTTTCAGATCCAATCCCAAGCTCCAATTATTGATGTACCACAGATCATGCTCCACGCGCTTCTGCATCAGGTCGAGCGTGCGGGTTTCTCCGCGATAACCATTAACCTGGGCCCAGCCGGTGATGCCGGGCTTGACGTGGTGGCGGAAGGCGTAGTTGCCGATGATCTGCTCATATTCGTCGTTGTGGGCGGCCGCGTGCGGGCGGGGGCCGACCAGCGACATGTCGCCCTTGAGCACGTTGAAGAGCTGCGGCAGCTCGTCGATCGAGGTCTTGCGCAGCCATTTGCCGATCGGCGTGACGCGCGGGTCGTTCTTCTCTGCTTGCTTGATCGTCGAGCCGTCTTCCAGCACGCGCATGGTGCGGAACTTGAAGATCTTGAACGCGCGCCCGCCGAAGCCGTGGCGGGTCTGGCGGAAGAGCACCGGGCCCTTCGAGCTCAGCTTGATCAGGATCGCGGTCGCCAGCATCACCGGCGCGAACACCAAAAGCGCAACGCTCGCGCCGACGAGGTCCAGCGTCCGCTTGAGCGCGCGCTCCTTCCAGGACAGCGGCGCGCGGCGCAGCTCGGCGGTGAAGGTGTTGCCGGTGGAGACCAGCGGATAGCGCAGGAACCGCGCCGCGTTGGGGTCCGGCACCAGATGCACGGGGATCGGCAGGATCTTCAGCGCGTCCAGAATGCTGTCGATCGCGTGCTGCCGGCTCCAGTTCATCAGCAGGAAGACGTGCTCGATCCGCTGCTCGCGCGCGAACGCGATCAGCTCCTCGAATCGCGGCGCCTGCTGCGACAGCAGCAGCGGCGAAGCGAGGTCCTTGGCCGGGATCTCCATCACCCGCACCAGGCGGTAGCCGTGCTGGCCGAGGTCGTCGACCGCGTTGGAGGAACTGGCGAGGCCGAACTCGGCGATCATGATGGCGCGGCCGTTGGCGAAGGCACCGGTGCGCAACGCATAAGCGGTCCAGCGCGCCGCCAAAGTCTTCCAGGCGAGCAGGACGGTGAGGCCGACCAGGTAGAACGAGATCGTGATGCCGCGCGAAAACTCCTCGCTGGCCTTCATCGTGAAGGCGATCGCCAGCAGCGCCCCGAACAGCCCGGTCCACGTCGTCAGCGTCAGCCGGAACGTGCGGGGGAGATTGGTGATGTTCTTCAGGCGGTAGCCGTGCTGCACCACCGTCAGCAGCACGAAATTGATCGCAACCAGCACGCTCGCCGCCGCATAGACATCCGTCTTGCCCAGCGTGCCCGCGGTGACGACGTGATAGCCGACCGCGCAGCCGATCCCGCTGACCAGAACCAGCGCTGCATCAACGACAGCCATCGCCCGCTCGACGATCGCAGGTCGCATCCAGCTCGGCGCAAAGCCTGTAGCCGTCTCCGCACCTGGCGCGACCACGCGGATTTCCGTCGTAGAATCAGCGACGGGTACCGGTCGAGTGGAAAGAATCGTCATCCTGCCAAACCCATTGACGCAAAATTCATTACCCGAACAAGCCGTGCTATCGGTCAAAATCGCTGATAAAACAAGGCGAAGGAAAAATTAACCTTACCCCACAAGCTGTATTGTAGCTCATCTCGCCTCGCCTGATATGTTAAATTTCGCAACCCGTTAGGAAGTTCTCATTGCCACGAACCCAGTCTCGGCGGCGAACCCGGTCGAGAGGGAAGCGCTACCTCGCCATTGGCCTTGCCGGCTTGGCCTTGGTCGGAACCGCGCTCCTCTTTCTTAGTCCCGATGTGGCTCCAGTACGGGCGCCGACGGCCCCAACGGCCGCCGCAGTCAAGTTCTTGTTGGACGGGCCATATGGGGCGCGCTTTGCCGGCGATCTCGCAGCATCGAGGCAGGGTTATTTCTCGTCCCGCATCGAGCTGGCGGCCCAACCCGACCCGAACTTCGTCCAGATTGTTGCAGGTCAACATGCCATCGGCGTGACGAGCGGCCAAAAGTTCCTGCTGGCAAGCTGGCGCGGCGCTCCCGTCACAGCGTTTGCCGCAAGCTTCCTCGATACATCCGTCGCGATCTTCACGCTCGAAAGCTCGGGCTTGCGGCGGCCGGCTGAACTGGTCGGAAAGCGGGTTGGGTACCGCAGAGCGAGCGAGGGAGACGTCGTCTTCGATGCCATGATGGCGCAGCTCGGCCTTCCCCGCAGCCAGATTACCAAGGTGCCCGATCGCGACAGCTTCGAGGCTCTGCGGGCCGGAGAGGTGGATGCCGTCATCGCAGCCATCGACGAGCAACCGGATCCCTCCAGTTCGGCTTTTGTAAAGCTGAATGTCATCAAACCGCAAGACTACGGGATCCATGTTCCTGGCTTGGTCTACTTCGCGAGCAATGTCCTCGTCCATGAACAGCCATCCATCATTGCCGATGTCCTTCAGGGCGTCATTCGGGGATGGCAGTTCACCTACGCGGACTATGCACGGAGCGTGCCCGTTCTCGCTGGCGCCGGACCGGCCAAGCTGCCCCCTGAGCGACTGAAATTTGAGCTGCAGCAGCAGCGCCCGCTGGTACTTCCGACGGGCGGCCGGATCGGGGACTACGACGAGAGCCGCTGGCGCACGCTTCGGGATATCCTTCTCTTCGCCAAACTTGGCGAGGAAGACGTCCCTCTGGCCCAAACTGTCAACTACCAATTCCTTCGGGATGTCTACCGCCGATCGCCCGATCTCGCCGCCCCGGGCGCCTGGAGCGAGGAAAAATAGGACCAAGAAGCCACACTTGCGCGCCATATCGTCCCAAAAGCCCCCCAGCTGCCTCGGCATCAGTTGCATTTCCGCTGGTGGCCTTGGTAAACTTCGGTTCACTATTTGGGCTGGTCGCGGAGTGAACTGGCGAACCGGCGACGTCGGTCGGCGGGAATCTGACGAGCATGGTTGGGAATCACCTCCGCAGGGGCGAGGAGCTATTTTGGATGTTTAATACGTTGATCCGCGCAGGCCTTTTGGCCGCAACTGTTACCTTCTGCACAGTGAGCGGAGCGAACGCCGCGATGCAAATGCCTGCACCGGCAGCCCTGCTGTCGGGCGAAAGCCAGGCGACGCCTGTGACGTTCTGGGCGCAGCCTTATCCCTACCGCTACGCGCCGTGGCGCCGTTGCCCGCTGGTGCGTGTCGAGACGCCCTATGGCTGGTATATGGACCGGGTTTGCGCGCCTCTTGGCCCCGTCCTGCGCCGGGCGTACTGACGTTAGCCTAACCCGGGCGGCGGCTGCCGTTTTCATCGATCTTCAAGGCAGCCGCACGGCCGATGCGGCTGCCTTGCTCGTTTTTGTTTCATTTGTGCCGACCTTTTGTGCGCGCGGTGCAGGTTCACCATGAATATCTTTGCCTAGCCGGGACAGGCTGTCGCATGGTGAAGATTGTGTTACCTGTTTGGCGGGGCTGCATCGGCAGCGTGATTGCGTAATGCGACGGTCGCTGAACTCACAGGAGTGAGGTCCGCCGATCTGAACGCTGGTAGAGGATATGATGACAGGGGCTGCTACCTACGATCTCTCGGGCAAACGTGTCTTTGTCGCGGGTCACCGAGGCATGGTCGGGTCGGCTGTCGTCCGCAGGCTCGCGTCCGAGAATTGCACTGTACTGACGGCCGATCGGCGCGAACTGGATCTGACGAAGGAAGAGCCCACGCTGAGATGGCTCGAGGCTAATCGCCCCGAGGTCGTGGTTCACGCTGCCGCAAAGGTCGGTGGTATCGCAGCCAACAACAATTTTCCGGTCGACTTTCTCTGCGACAATCTTGCGTTGGAATTGAGTGTGATCCGCGCAAGCCACGCGGTCGGTGTGCAGCGCCTGCTGTTCCTCGGCTCGTCTTGCATCTATCCCAAACACGCCAAGCAGCCAATGGCCGAAAGCGAATTACTGACAGGGCCGCTTGAGCCGACCAACGAATGGTACGCAATCGCCAAGATTGCCGGCCTCAAAATGTGCCAGGCGTATCGTCGGCAATATGGCGATGATTTCATCTCAGTCATGCCGACGAATCTATACGGCCGCGGCGACAATTATCATCCGGATCACAGCCATGTTCCGGCAGCTTTGATCCGGCGCTTTCACGAAGCCAAGATCGCCAAGGCGCCGACAGTCACTGTGTGGGGCACGGGCACGCCGCTCCGCGAATTCCTCAACGTCGAGGATTTTGCCGACGCCTGCGTTTTCCTTCTGAAGAATTATTCAAGCGACCTGCCGATTAACGTTGGCAGCGGCGACGAGTTGTCGATTGCCCAATTTGCAACAGCGGTTGCGGAAGTCGTGGGCTATGAAGGCAAGCTTGTGTTCGATACCTCAAAGCCAGACGGAACGCCCCGCAAGCTGCTCGATAGTTCGAGGCTTCTTGGGCTTGGCTGGCGCCCGAACGTTGCTCTGCGGGCCGGTCTTGCGGCCGCCTACGAAGATTTTTTGAAGGGCTACGGACGCCATTTGGAAGTCAGCGCAACGCACTGAGTAAACCGACTTGGACTGCAAAAAGATTTTTTATTCTGAACTTTGATTTGGGCGGGGCTTAATGCGTGTTCTTCTGGTCGGCATCAACTATGCGCCCGATCTGATCGGCGTGGCGAAATACAACGCCGAGCTCTGCGAAAGCCTGGCTGCGGAGGGGCATGAAGTTAAGGTCATTACGGCGCCGCCCTATTATCCGGCCTGGAAGATTCCCCCGGCGTTCAAGTCGTCCTACTTCAGATCAAGAGATATTGGCGGCGTTCAAGTGACGCGTACGCCGATTTATGTGCCGGGACATCCCTCGGGCGCAAAACGGTTGGTCCATCATGCTTCATTCGCGGTCACGAGCGCGGCGCCGGTCCTCTTTCAGGCGCTATCCTGGCGACCCGATATTATGATCGCCGTCGCGCCATCGCTGATGTCGGCTGCTTTCGTCTCGTTCGTAGCCCGTCGCGTCGGTGCAAAGTCGTGGCTCCACATTCAGGATTTCGAGGTCGATGCGGCGTTCGACCTTGGTCTGTTGCGCAATCCTAACTTGCGAAAATGGATGCTGAAAGCCGAGGCGGCGATCCTCAGATCGTTCGATCATGTTTCAACCATCTCTCAAGCAATGGTCGAGCGGCTGAGAATCAAAGGGCTGCGTCCCGACAAGACAGCCGAGGTGAGAAACTGGATTGATACCAATGCGATCTGCCCGGGATCGCGAATGACCAAATACCGTCAGGAGCTGAAGCTGGGCGAGAGCGAAGTTGTTGCACTTTACTCTGGAACAATGTCCAACAAGCAAGGCCTCGAACTCGTGATCGAGGCAGCAATTGGATTAGAGAAAAGCCATCCGCACATCCACTTCATCCTCGCAGGCGAGGGGCCTCATAAAATGAGACTCGAGCAACTCGCCACCGGACATGGCAATATCCATTTTCTCGGGCTTCAGCCGATCGATAGCTTCAATCAATTGATGGCCACGGCCGATTTTCATCTGATTCCGCAGAAGGCCGAGGCCGCCGATCTGGTGTTGCCCTCGAAACTTGGCGCAATCTTCGCGTCCGCTCGGCCTGTCATCGCGATGGCCGAAGAAGGTACGGGTCTTGCGGCGGAAGTCACCGATGCGGGCCTTGTGATTCCGCCCGGAGATTCGTCGGCCCTCGAGCTCGCAATTTGCCAACTCAGCGAAGCGCCGGCCCTGCGGGAGCACTACGGCCAAGAAGGAAGAAAACGAGCCCTTGATCGTTGGGACAGGCGTACGATCGTGCGCCGGTGGTCGGATGCTATGACAGGGCAGGGCAATGCGGCAGGGCAGACGAATGCCGGCCTGACGGACGCTGCGACCAACATTGGGCTTCCCGTTGAGGAGGCCGTTCGGTCGTCCTAAGGCACTCGACAGCAGTGGATGCGTGACGTCATCTCAAAAAAAAGAGCGCCCCGATGGGCGCTCACTTGCTTGGCTAGATCGCTTTTCTGGCCGACCTGTAAGAACTACTCGTGGCGCGGATAATATCTGAAGCCGTGCTGCTTAATGAGTTCGTCCCGTTTTGCGGATTCGAGATCTTCCTTCATCATTTCCCGAACCAGGCTTTCGAACGACGTCTTCGGCTCCCAGCCGAGTTTCTGCTTGGCCTTGGACGGATCACCAAGAAGCGTCGCGACCTCAGTGGGACGGAAATAGCGCGGATCGACGGAAACGATGCACTTTCCAGTCTTGGCGTCGTATCCCTTTTCCTCGACGCCGCTTCCCTCCCAGCGAACTGTCATGCCGACTTCATTGGCCGCCACATTCACAAAATCTCGGACAGAGTGTTGTACGCCGGTAGCAATGACGAAATCCTCTGGCTTGTCTTGTTGCAGCATCAGCCATTGCATTTCGACATAGTCACGCGCGTGTCCCCAATCGCGCAGCGCGTCCAGATTGCCAAGGTACAGCCGTTCCTGCAGGCCCAGATGGATGCGCGCTAAAGCGCGCGTGATCTTTCGGGTCACGAAGGTTTCGCCGCGAACCGGCGACTCGTGGTTAAAGAGGATGCCATTGCAGGCATACATGTCATAGGCTTCGCGGTAGTTGACCGTGATCCAGTAGGCGTAAAGCTTGGCGACGGCGTATGGGGAGCGCGGATAGAATGGCGTGGTTTCCTTTTGGGGGATCTCCTGGACCAAACCGTAGAGCTCGGACGTCGAAGCCTGGTAGAACCGCGCCTTCTTTTCCAAGCCTGTAATGCGCATGGCCTCGAGGATACGCAAAGTACCGAGGCCATCGGAATTTGCAGTATATTCAGGTTCCTCGAACGAAACCGCCACATGGCTCTGCGCCGCAAGATTGTAGATCTCGTCCGGCTGCACCTGGCCGACGATACGGATCAGGCTCGAAGAGTCCGTGAGATCTCCGTAATGGAGGCGGAACGGCGGATTAGGTTCGTGCGGATCGAGATAGAGATGATCAATGCGATCGGTGTTGAACAGCGAGGTCCGGCGTTTGATGCCATGAACCTCATATCCCTTCTGCAAGAGAAGTTCGGCCAAATAGGCGCCGTCCTGGCCTGTGACGCCAGTAATCAGAGCTCGTTTCTTTGTCATATCGATCCCAAAAATTGAAACTTTTGCTTACATGAAATTGACTTGGTGCGGGAGGGCGAAATCGCACGAAAGTCGAGCTTAGATTAACGGCCTTCCAGTCGGTGCATGGAAACCGGGGCATGGTTACTCCTAGGGCTGCTGGCCAGAGGCTGTCAATTGGCGCCTAAAAGGCTGCAATCTCGCGGGTCCAATGCTGTGGATCTGTTCCTGACTCCGCCCGCACGATGACATATCGGTCCAAGGTATCCACGAGCGGCGTAACAACGGGGCTTAGATTGTCGAGCACGAGGACCGCTTTCCCCTCGCGCACGAGCAGCACAAGATGGTGCTCTCCGGTTGCTCGGATAACGACCTCTGCAAGTAGCAGTGCTGAACTGGGCCAGCCGGATCGCAGCAGGAGATGGCGTTTGGTGACAGCGTAATCTCCGCAATTGCCTCTCTCAGGAAATATCTGCCATTCCAAATCTCGGCGGCTTGCGGGCGGATCGCTGGGCGCTATGCCGAAGTTCACCGTCGAATTGATCTGAGCGAGTTCTCGCCAGCGCTGGATCGAGGACCGGAAATCCCGGATTCTGCGGTCGTCCTGACGTTGGCAGTCATCGGGATATTGAATGCAGAATTGCGAGAACGAGAGGGGTGGCGTTACCGCTTGTGATTCGTAGCTTGAATAGGCGGGCTGCCCGCAAACGCAACAAATTATGGCCAGCATGCGGAACGCATGTCGGATCATCGAAAGTTCGCCTAACATTCTTAATTGCTAGACAGAGTATATTGCGATGCGGTGGAAGCGCCATGACAATTGTGAAGCAAACGATGCACAATCGCGGGGCAGCGCGCGCGCTTGACCTGAATGGAGGTCGGAGGCGCCTGTATTGAAGCACTGGTCTCGAACATCTGAATGACTTGAAGGTCTGCTGCCGCTCGATCCGCTATCAGAAAGGCTTACGGAAAGAAGCAAGGCCCGTTCAAAAGGAACCTGTCCGGATGGTCTTTTTGCCAGACGATGACCTTGCTCGGTTGACCCTTGCGCGAGCAGTTCCCGCAGCATGACACCAATGAACGCGGTTCAAGAGTGGACTCGTAGCTGGACCGCTGCTGCATCCAATCGCTGATGTCGGGCTTGAACGTCTCATTGCCGCATCAAAATCCAGCCGCAAACGGGTAAGGCCAGCCGAGCCTTGTGAGGTTGGTACGCGCGCGGCAGGCGGGTCCTTAAGTGCAATTATACGCTGCACCGGCCCAGTACCGATGCAGCGCTATAAGACGGCCTTGATCTACTGCCTGTCGTAGACGGCAACGCTACTGATCGGCTGACCGTTGGCACCGACGCCCTCAGTACTAACGGTAAAGGTTTTGCCCTCAGCGGATATCTCGTTTGAGCCGGTTTGAATGGGCTTATCGGCTTTGGATCGAACCCACTTCACGTGGTGATCATCGACCCGCGTGTACGTCGTTGCGTCAAACAGGGGATTGCCTGTCGTGGGGTGCGGCTTCCCATCGTAAATATGCATGAAGACAATTTTAGAGGCCTGCCCCTGTGCGTCGATGGTGTCCGCAGTATTCTGGAGATCTTGCCCAACCCGTTGAAAATTGAGGGTTTGACTTTTCGGGGGTGGGCCAGGACTAAATTTTGATTTTTCGAGGTTGAGCTTCCACGTTCCTGTCAGAAGATCGCTCTGCGTCAGTCCCATCTGCGATCCTGCGCTGGTGAATGCAGCAGATAGCAGCGCCAAAGCAAGGACGGTTCGTCGGTTCATGCTGTTCCTCCTATACAATCATCAACGACCTCTGAATGCGTTTCGCTGTTAAAGACGGTGAGAAGTTGTAGCGTGTCACCGCCTGTCGATTTAATCTGGATCTGCAATCCTGATCAAAGGATTTATGAGGTTCGCGCTGTTTGACGACTAGATAGATGATCTGTCCGTACGACCACTAGCGAAAGCTCGTCGAACCATATCGAGCGCGCGCCAGGGAGGAGAGAAGCTGGATAAGGCCGGGAGGACCACCTTAGGGCTGCAACCGCGAGAGGAGACGTTGTCGATCGAGGTCGCGACGTCGCTGATCTTCGCGCATTCGTTCAAGTTCGGATTCGGCTTTGGTTGTATCCAAGTGTTGGCGTTTCAAATCAATAATTAGAGCTTCTTGCTCGGCAAGCCGTCGTTCTCCGTCGACCACATCGCGTTCAATCTGCCTGAGCTCATCAAACAGCGCTGTCCTGTCCATCGCGCCCATGCTCCGGCCGTGTTGCGATTTACGTGTCTGTACAAGACAGAAGCACGCAGCAATGACCGCTCAACGCAGCCAACTTCTCGAACGTTCCGAGTGACCCAGATTTCCCAAGCCTTTGGCAAGGTCTATCGCCAGCGTCAGCGACGGGCAGCGGTGCTCTTGCGCGGGCAGCCTCCCCGGAAGCGCGAGGCTGGCGAACCGCTTGCGAGTCTAGCGAGAAAATATCCTGCCCCGCCACAGGCAGTCGAATAAGCGAGGGATGTGCCCTACTTTCCAACCCGCCATACGCAGTAGCTCTCACGCGCCAAATGCACTTGGAATGGATAACTGACTCTCGAGTACAGCCTGTCTCGATAGCCGCATGCCCTAGCCTTATACCCACGTTCGTCCGATCTGCTCCGATGATGGGGGCCTGAACCACCCCTATGAAATTCGCGTCTCTACCTTAGTGCAGTTCGATGAGAACCCAGGACGAAGATCAATCAGCGGCCGGGCCGCAAGGTGGAGGCTGAAAGATCGCCAAAAGATCGCCAGGAGCGAGCGCGATCGGCCAGGGGCGCCGGTGTGGACGTGATTTGACTAGCACACCGCGGCTGCTCCTTTTGTTGAGACACATCTCATGAACAAACAGCACGAAAATCATAAATTCTGTTCTGCCCAACTTATGTTAGGCGATCGGGTTCCTTAGTCGTCTCACACGAGCTTTCCGCACCGGCACTGAAAGCCCGAAACCAGCTTGCCTTTCCCGGCATCGAAGATCGACGCGGCGAGGAGAAACGGGCCGGAGGATTTAGGACAGGCCCGAACTGTGTGCAGTTGTCAGCGCCAGGGAGGTCAGACCCTAACCATGCCCCGCGCAGCCTGCAGCGATAAACGATCATTGTCTTTCACCTACGATAATCGGACATAGGCGGGAACGCTCCTGCGGTTGCCAAGTTGTCCCGGCGCCCTTTGCCCCAAGGGTAACCCCAAGTGAAGTGGCCCCAGCTCACCGCCCCCCAACCCTGCGAGCTGGGGCTTTCTTTTGGGCGGTCCGCCAGCAGGGTTCCCCGGATTTTTGTTAGCAATACTCCGGTTTCATTTTCGGAACTTGCGAAAAATGATTCGCTTTACCGATTTGTCCCGACTAGGCTCCTGCTCACCGGGGCTGGCTTCATATTTCCCCTAGAACTTTCACCCGGATTTTTGGCACGGCGCGGGGCCGCAGCGAAATGAACCTCCGCTGCGGCCTTCGTGCGTGGGTCCGTATGACACTCGGGCTGCCCGTACAAGGCGCCGACCCGCTTACACATGCCTATGCAGCCCCCAAAACGCTATTAGCAGAAGGGCCTCGCTCCAATTCCCAACAGCATGAGAATAGCGTCCAGCATGACGAATCAAGCTCCGCCCGTGCAATCGGTTACATCCGGGCGTGAATATGTCATCCAGGGGGCCGTTTGCTCGGGCAGCTAATGCGGGGCGGCGTCCACCTGCGCCACTTCAGAACATCGATCTGGGATGTAACACTTCGGCTACAGCATTTGCCGAGGAGCATTGCTAAGCAGTTCGGGGGCAACGGAGGCGCAGCATGTCGGCCGATATCGCTCACAGACCAGAACGAGACGAAGACCACTCAAAGGTCAATTCTCAGGCGACTCCTCATCCGTCCGGCGTGCATTTCGCGGAAGCTATCAAGGCGGAGGGGGATGCTGATCCTTACCTGCCGGGCAAATGGAGCTGGGGACCAACGAAGGCTTCGTTCGATTGGTAGATCGCCCGCGATAGCATCGCAAACCCGTTGCGCTTTCGTAGCTATCTGCTATCGCCGGCGCTCAGACCGAGCATCGTAGTAGATGATCGCCGCGAATGTGGCCCCCACGGCTAAGATGCCGATGCAGCCAGTAATCAAAAGCCCTACCACCATTCCCTAGTTAGTATTCGCAAGCGCATCACGACGGCAATTCACGAATGATTAGCAGCGGGAATGACGGTTGATTGCGCCTATCCGATCGACGAATCCCGTCAGCCTTTAAAAGCGGCGTCGCGTTTATCATGCTTGGCGCCTCCAACTTGCTCAGGAGGCGCGCCGTCGGCCCACTAATTTTTGAGCCAAGCTTCCTCAGCCAGCGTACAAGCTTTCACCGTGCTTTCCGATTTTTCGACAGTCTTGGCCGTGCTGACCTCGATGGGACTGGAGTTGAGGATAGCACTTAGGAGGAGCGACAAACGAACAGCCTCACTCGGGCGGATGACACAGCAGTGTATGAAGCGAGCTCCGTTCGCTACTGGTCAGGGGAAGCCTGCGCTGAAGCGAGCGGGCTAGGACGTCGGTCTCCACGGTAAAATTGGTGATGCGTGGGTCTTCCGGAACCGACCGAGTGGCCGCCGTTGCACCCCTGCCCAGCCTCCCTTCATCGCCGGGGCCGGGGACATCACTATCCTGCTTCGAACTCACACCGTTTCGAATCAACGGCGTCTCTGGTTGTTCTCAGCCAGCCAGACCTTCTCTCTAAGCCTCTCTAGGTCTTTCATTGCTTTAAGCAATCTCGTCAATTCGGAGACGATGTGTGCCAGAGTGGGTTTGCGCAGTTTTCGGACTCGTGATTTCTGCCTCATCGCGAAACGGCTCCCTGCCAGGACCGACGGAGATGTGGCTTAAGTCGCAAGAATCATGCCAGTGAGTGCAACCGCAATTATTTGGCTGGCGTCGCTCTCCACCCATACGACTGGCGTGCGATTTGGCCAGTGACGTCGTCCCTCTCGTCAGAGAGACGCCAGGCCGCCACTCCGAAGCAAACAGTTAAAGTTACTGCTGTTGTTAACAGTAGCATCGATAGAAAGTGACCCACACCTCTACCCCGCAAGTCGACGCATGAGTGAGGACCATGGAACGTTGATTCGGAAAATACAGATCCGTTGACCTAAAGGCAGGGCATCCCCAACAACAGCCAGTCCGGATTTATCCCGCGTGCAGTTTCTCCATTTCGGCCGCGTGAGCCGCATCTGCTCGAACAGCGGAATACAGATCGATTGGTACGGAAGGCAGCCGGTTATGAACTCACACTCGAGACGGGCCGCGGCCCAGGGGCAAAGTGCAGGTGGGAACGTTGGGTGCGGGCGCGGACCGCACTGATAACGTTGCGGACCTCGCATCCCGCGATGCTGAAAGGGCGGTCGAAATGAACGAGGAAAAGCCGATCACTGCGAGCGCTATGAACACAACTCCGGAAAATAGGCTGGTCATTTGAACCTCCCTCACTCGCCTCAGCATCGGACGGAAGTGTTTCAGTATTGCTTCGCTCTGGCGCCAATATGGCTTCGTACACATAACCGTGTACTGCGGAGTGGTGTCTTGCTATGGCTACCCATTAGCTCCTGCAGAGGCCGTCTAGGAGTGAGCTAGCAGCCCAGACAATCTACATCTCGGATGGTTGCACCGGCACAACGGGCAATTTTGATTACTGCACTTTCTGTCCGAGATCTTTCAGCACCGCGTGAAGAAAATCGCTGGCATGGTCGTATTGCGCGTTGCCGCTTGTGACCTGGTGGGCTTGCGGCTCCATTATCCGGCCCACGGTTTCGGAGCCCAGACGTGCAACTCTGTCCGACCACTGCTGCAGTAGACGATCGGGAATGTCTTTCACGGATCCGAACAGCCTGAGCAGGCACTGTTCGCCCGCCGACTATGGTCGTGATGAGCCTTGGCTGCATAAAATGCGAATAGCCCGCGGAATGCCTCACGGGAAACGACAGGTTTTCCCATCGCAATATCCCTGAAAATAAAATCCCAATAAGATCTAGTTTGCCGACCTCGCACGGGAAAAACCAGCAAAAAATTACTTCCGTTCACCTAGGTCAATGCTCGTAACCTACTCAGCCCAAGCCAGGAGCGCCGCGGATTATATTGGTTGCCTGCGACGGTCCTGTCGAGACTTTGTCGCGACCAAAATATTTAGTTCATCTATTTAAATCGTGTGGCTATCTCAGCCTGGTCAGGCTCCGATGATTGCCGCTGCTTAGCCGGCGCAGGTGGCCCCGGAGCGCGACGACCAAGAGCCCCTGTTGTGCAGGTAGGCGGTCGACAAGCTGGGAGCGCGATATCCGAGCTTCGCGTCTCGTGTGGTGGGCCGCACGTTCTTCGTGCGTTTTGACGCGCAATAGAGCGCCGACGACCGGCATTCGAAACCCTTGCGAAGCCTAAACCGAAAGCCGTTTCTGATAAGCGCGCGAATGGAACTTTAAAAGCCGCGATTTAATGACAAATTTGGTTATAATATATAATCATGATGACTCCATCGCAAAATTGAAAAATATGCTTGGAGAAAATGGGAGGTTGCAAATGGAAGCTGCTCGCCGCTTTCGCGCCATGGCATTGCTTTGTCGACAGACTGCCGCGCTCCAACCGGGCAGAAGCTGGCAGCTGCTTGCAGAGGCAGAGTACTGGGAGCATCTGGCGGCTGCGGCTTTAGCTCATTGAGCTTCGGTCGGGTGATTGTTCGTGTTTCTTTTTTTTGGCGACTTTTTAGTTCAAGTCATTTTCCGAGGCATGTGATGTTGCGTACCCAGACTTGTGCCGTTCTGAGAGCGCGGCTGCAGGCGCTTGTGACGGAGCTTAGAGAGGTGGAGAAGCTCCGAAGTAAGCTCCGACATGTAGAAGCGAGAGCAATCGGCCGAAGACGTCGGATCAGAGCGGACGGCAAAGCGAGAGCCGTTTAGGGTCGAGACCCGCCTGGTCCGAAGCTTGATATTCGCATCTTGAACAAGCGGAAAGGCCGACGCCTGCGTCCCGCGGGGAAGGACCTCGGCGAGTATGTCTCTGCGACGCACGGGCCGCCAGCAGGCCGACGTACCTCGCAGCTTTTGAACGAACTCAGCGGTTAAGCCCGGGCCTCTATTCAGGATTGCGCGCTCGCCCCAGAGTCTCATTCGTTACACTTCGGAACACTGCAACAAGTCGATCGCGTTCCCAAAGCTCCACGTCGTGCTGGCCGTTCATCTGCTGGGCTCGACGTCTCGCCGCTTGCTCGTCAATGCAATCGAGCTTTGCAGCGCAGATCACTCGCCGATTCCCGTCCACCATGAACACTTTGTACCGCACGATGGCAGTCCCGAACACAAGAGAGGACCGCATCATAATCGAATGTTGGGCTGAGGCAGTATGAGATGAAGTGCGGGCGCGTGGAACATTATAAGTGTTGCAATCCGGTAGATCCAGCGCGTCAGAAACTCACCGAGCCCCTGGGTGATCTGCCAGCATGTTTTCAGTGGCGAAATCTCACCGCGTGTCGAAGTGCCCGAGTCGCGCTTAGGATCGAGAAGCCTCCCAGCATCATCAATGCCGCACCGAGCCAGGTTGCCACCCGGCTGCGCAACTCGCCCGGCGCCTGTTCGTCGCGCGCAGCCGTCGGCATAACAAGAGATAAGTTGCCTCGCGCGGCAGCGGAAAGCCTCTCAACCTCAGCTTGGGACGGCACGGAATGCTCGGCCGTGATCTGGCCGCTGGGAAGATCAGAGAGGGGGGCCGCCGTAATTGGGGTCGACGTGCCTGAATCGAACACAGAAGCAGCATTAGCCACTTTCATTTCGCGTGCCGGCGGCATCGGTTGAGGCTCGTCAGCCTTCGCAGAGCTTGATAACTCCGCGCGCGCATCGCTTACAGGGCTCCGCCTTTGCCGCATGGTCTCGTCCCCGTCGGGCCTGACGGTGCGGTTAGCGATGCGACGATGACCCGGTTGTCGCGCCGTCGCGACTCCCTCGGCCAAGAACCAGCATTTGTTGCGGCCTTCCCGCCGATACACCCAGCGCTGGCTGGTGCCGGGCGGGTTGCCGGGCTGTGCCAAGCATTCCGGTCGCGCTGACGAGCTGGTAGCAGGTTCGCGAGGTGCAGGATGAAACAAGTCAGTAAACGGGGCGGAGAGCGCAGGTGTCGCCGCAAGATCTCCAAGAAGAACCAAGCTGACGAAACGACATCGCAAATGACCGGACATCGAAAACTCTCGGTGATGTGCCCCACCCGAGACTTAGCGGCGATATTGGCCACGATACGACTAAAATCCGGCAGGGCAATGAATTAAATGTGTTGCCGGTCAGCAGATTAAATACCTATCCAACTCGCGTCGGTTGCATCAGGGTTAGCTCGATTGGCCAAGTTGGGGCGAAGCTGACGAGCGAGTTTCTTGGATAATCTCGTTTTGGTTGCGGCGAGCGAGTGTTTGCGTCGATGATCAAATTAAATGCCTGCCATGATATTACCGCTGTCATGCCATTCTCCCCGCCGCATCCCGCATTTAAATGTGGATTGTGCGATTATCATCGGTCTGATGCCTTGCCTGCTTCTTCATCTCAGACTTTTGTGCCTAGGCTTTCGTCCCTAACCTCGGATCTCGCCATGGACACCGCGCATTTCAGTTCGCTCTCCCTTGATGAGCTCTGGATGTTTCACCAGCAGGTCACTGCCAGCCTTACTCAGAAACTCTTGGTGCAAAAAGCACATTTGGAGGAACGACTTCACCGGATTGGGCTGGCCGAGAATGCTACACGGTTCGATCGTAAACGCCGTCCATACCCGCCCGTTCGTCCCAAATACCGCAATCCCAAGAACCCGTCGGAGACATGGTCCGGTCGTGGCAGGCTGCCGCGGTGGCTGCAGCCGCAGCTCCGAGGCGGTCGGAAGCTAGACGATTTCCTGATCGAGCGGGCTTCAGTGCAAAAGCGCTAGGCGAATTCAACGGCGATTGCGACATCTGGAATGAGAATGCCGGCGACGGCTGTGATCCATCCTGCGGCTGGGGTCATTGCTTCACAGCATCATCGAATTCCGGTCTAGAACCCTGCTTAAAGGGAAATGACCATCTTTCTAAGCTGGACCGCGCGGTCTTCTGTGGCCGCCATAACGAGGCCGCGTTCGGGTTTGATGCGGGAAATCGACCGAACCGTTGAGCTGTAACGTTCGGCCGCGCGACACATTGGCGGGGCAGACCGACAATCGCTCGATGCTATTTCTTCAGTAACACCCCCAATTTCCGGGCCATTCGCCTCACGGACCCCGCGTAGCGGCCGAGTTCGGCCGCGATCCTGCCGGCGCCGACTCCCTGCCGGGCAAGCCTTACCAATCGTTGGGTCTCCTCTTTAGCCCATTGCTTCGGCTTCGGTGTTTTCATGCTGCGAGCACTCGGCTCGAACCAGTAAACCAGCGAGCTTAGTGGTCGACACTTGGGAAATTTACGGGTGGCCAGCCCTTTAAGAGGGGGTGCAATGCTCTAGCAGAGCTGGCGCCGCGAGTTCTCCAAGATCGCATTCCGCTTAGGGCGGCTACACCGGATCTGCTTGGATCGTCTCAAGACTGGGGCCGCGCAGTGGTCTGGCGGAAGCAGCCGCAGGCTCGTGAACGGGGTTCGCTGCCGACACGAGCTCCACGATGCTGATCTCGGCAGGATCGGCTGCCTCGAGCCGCAACTAGTGGGCGACCTCAACCGAAATGGGCATCCGCCTTCGAAAGAGTGGTCTTGGAAAAAGCCTGGTCGTGGCCCAGCTGCGCTGACGAGTCAGCATATGCCGCTCGTCTCGGCGAACTAGGTCAATTACCGGTGAAGAAGTGCGTGGCTCGAGGACGAGCGTGTGTTGCAACAACAGGAACTGGATTGCGGCGTGGGGGTTAATGCAGATTTGGCGAAGGAGATCGTTAGATGCCCGCCAAGCCGCAATTAATTGCCGCCATCGTCGCAAGCTCATTTCTGGTGGTCCTCGCGTTAGACGGCATGGCTAATGCCGGGTCCGCGGGCGCAGGCACCGGGACAGGCCCGAGTAGCGCCAGCTCTGGCCCGTCGGCACCCTCTGGAATGGGGACGGGTGCAGGTAACGCTGGTTCGTCAGCAACTCCGGGAATCGGAACGAAAGATACTGTCACCAGCGGAAATCCAGGCATCAACGCCGAGCCGAGCAATTCGAACGTTCAGCCCGCCACGCGGGCGAGGTCGCGGGCGGCAGCCCAGGCCGCACGAAATGCAGGGGCTGGCCACGCGCAAAATGGCCTGCCGATCGGTGCGGTCGGGAGCGGCACGAGCAAGGAGGATCAAATGGCCATCGGCCTAGCGTCTTCCCGAAATAGGTCCGGGCCGGCAACACAGGCTCAAGGAAACACTATTGGTACAGAAGGTCTCTCAGGGAGAGGCACGAGCCTTTCGGACCAGATCAGCCTTCCGCGCGCTGCACGAGCTGGAGACAAGGTGCTGGACGCCAAGGCGCAGGTCGGGCGACGGACGACTGTCTCCCCCCGACGCGTTCCGGGTCAGGCAAAATTGGGTTTGTAGGGGGAGGAAGCGCTCTCGCGGTGCTTTCAAACCACAAGCAGGTGACGAGGTGAACGCGTGCCGGTTGCCTGCTAACGCTGCGCAGAAATTACCTGTTTCGAGATCATGCTCCGCTGATGGATTTGGATGGTGGAATGCACACTCCAGTCCACACAGAAGTCCAGCTATTTTCGAGCAACCTTACGACCCATGGTGAGCGCATTGGAGCACATCGTGAACTAAAGAGAACTTTGGCTTCTCAAGTCACGGGCTTGAGGTGTGCGAGCGTGCCATGCTCGTTCTCGAACGACGATGCCCCACTCTGGCCGTGACACTATGGCCGGCCGGGCTTCCACAGACGATAGGCGATGGAACGCAGGATTAGTTAGTATGGGCCACCAGCGGAAATGCCGAATGATCAGCAGCTCTGTTGCTCAAGCCGCATTGTTCGCTCCCTTCAGGGGCAGCGGCACACCTCCGTCAAGGCAGCCGGCAGATGTGGCGCCGAATCATCTGTGGCCCACTACAAAAAAGCCCCAGCTCCAGGGCGGCCCGGAGCTGGGGCCTGATCCAGCTGGCCGGGGGGCCAAGGCAGCTTGATCAGACTTCGCCGAAGGGCATGCGAACCTAGCCCATCGGCCAATCGGTCCACGCCCGCGGTCGAACTAGTAGAACCTCAACGGCCCCTGTCGTCCTTGCCGTTAGGACTGCCGTCTCCGCCACCATTGCCCCAACCATTGTTGCCGCGATGGTGCACCAAGCCGCCGCCGGAATGGGCGATGGCTGTGCTGGTCAGAGAGGTCGAAAGCAAGGCTGTGATCGTGGGTGGCGTCACCACCGCGAACTTTCCGCAGGTCTTCAGAAATTCGCGACGGTCGTCGTCTTGGTCGGGCATGGCGTGCTCCGCGCTGGCTGAAGAATTAAAGCGTCTAAATCAAATTAAATCAAATTAAATAAGTTCACTGATGGCGTGATCACGAAAATGCGACCCGAGGCAAGTTCGGTAGCGCGTCCAGTCGGTATCATTGGGGAGCCTCCCGCGCCGCCTTCCGGGCACGTGAGTGACGACATGTCCTTTGACGTGTTGGCCGTCGCTTGGTTGGCTCGACTGCCCATCGAGCCGGAAAGATCGAGACGATTCTGGCAATGTACGCTGAGCATGCTGTGATTCGCTGCGGATGCGGCGGCATGAAAGCGATCGTGGGGCCGAAAGCTCGGCGCGCGTGCTCTACCCCCGCTTTGAACGCATTTCCGGCCGCAGCTCGCCAGCCTTCAGCGAGCGGCAGAGGGAGCGCTGATCTCTTACGAGCTGCCGGTTCAATCCGATCATCGGGTAGGCGGGATATGCGGCAGCTTCCTGTTGCCAAGTACCGGCTCGCCTGGTGCTAGGTCCAGTGGCGGATGTGGCCTTGCGAGGCCCGTCGTACCGGGCCGCGTCTCGTTGCTCGCCGTCCTTGTGTCGACCCCATCGAGTGTCGTGACGAACGCCGCGAGGATCGTGACGATTACCGCCATAGCGAAAAGTACGACTGAAGTGCGGTGGCTATTCCACTCTTTACTCATGAGGGGCCTCCACAGCTACCGAAACGTAATACGGCTTCGATTGTTCCCCGCGCGTCAGCGGAGATGGAGCAGGACGTCGGTGGAATCTAACGTTTCGTCGCCTACTCAGAGCCGTCGAGCGGGATCAACTTCGGACTTTGCAGCACGACGAGATGGGTCTGAACGCTGCCGGGGCAGCCGAGGATTACTCGATAACCTCGTCGCCCTGAGGCGGGCACGACGCTGGAAATGTGTGTCGGCTGCGCGGGTAGCCGTGAGCGTCGGCTCAGACCAACAAACCCTCCTGATGTGGCGCGAAGATAAAATCCTGAGGTCTGAGGGCTTGCTCGCTATGCACCACCACGTCGTTTCCCAGACCGAACGTGATCGTGCTCTCGTGTGTTACAGGGTCAAACAGCGAAATACCCAGATCACTGAAGTCCTCTATGTGAAGCGCGGAGACATCGATGTGATCGGCTCCCAAATTCGAGAGCCCCTGCCCGAAATCCTCGACCTTGTCGTGGCCGTTGTCGAAATTGAATACAAACGTGTCGTTGCCACCTTTGGCCAAGCCAAGCGTCATCTGGGCATCGCCCCAGATATCATCATTTCCGGTGCCGCTTACTAGTTTATCGTCGCCGCCGCATGCGTGGTCGGACATGGATCGTGCATCGCCGACGAGAATGGTCTCGTAGCTGCCCGCCGGATGCGGATTCGGATCATCGCCACCAACCAGCGTGTCATTACCGCCGTCGGCGTGGCCGGACATGGCCGACGCATCCCCATACGCCTGATTGACCAGCCCGGGGAATACGTTGCCACCGATATAGATGTCGTCGCCGCCAACAGCTCGATCACCCATATTGCCACCGGCGTCGCCATAAAAGATATTTTGGTCTTGGGTGCCTGAGGCCTGGAAAATGTCGTCGCCGCCGTGAGCACGGTCGGACATATCGCCTGCGGCGTCGCCATAGAATGTACTTCCCCCTAGGCCGGTCTTGTTGAAGGTGTCATCCCCGCCTCGGGCGGAACCGGACATGTTCCCGCCAGCGTCGCCGGCGAAGACATTTCGATCGGTCAGGGTTACATCGCTTGAGTCATTGAAGGTGTCATTCCCACCGGCGGCGAAGGCGGACATGTTTCCACCGGCATCGCCAAAGACAAAATTGAACGGATTGGCTCCGCTCACGGCGAAGCTGTCGTTGCCGCCAGCCGCATGACCAGCCATGTCGCCGCCGGCATCGCCATAGAGATAACTGTTGTACTCAGATCCGCTCACAGTGAAGCTGTCATCGCCGCCACGGCTAAGCCCGAGCAAGCTACCGCCCGTGTCGCCAAAGAACACTACATTACTGTCCGGTCCGACGTGGCCAACGAACGTGTCGTTGCCCCCCGCCGCCCAATTGATTAAGTTGCCGCCGGCATCTCCGTATACGGTGGCGGTCTGATGCCCACCACCAGAAACGCTGAAATGGTCGTCGCCACCACGGGCGTGACCGGACAAGATTCCGCCGGCATCGCCGTAGGCATTCACCTTCACCCCGGGTGTAAAGGTCGGGGGCAGTTCGAGATCAAGGGTGTCATTGCCGGCAATAGCCCAAGCCGAGATATCACCGCCAGCATCGCCGTACATATTCAGGATGAAAGCCTCGCCAATGGTGACAACAGACGCGAGCACCTGCGCTGACAACGTATCGTTGCCGCCCCGTGCATGATCGGAAATATTACCGCCTGCGTCGCCGAACAGACTTCCTGCGCCGGAAGTTACCAATGTGTCGTTACCGCCAATTGCGTGGTCGAGTAAGTTCAAACCCGCGTCCCCGAATAATAGGTTCATCGGTTCAGAACCAATCAGAGTTTGGCTTCCGCCATGCTGTCGTCCCGTGAGCGACCCAATCGTATCGCCGAATAAAACCGCCATGGCCCCCTCCGTTCTTTATGCTTCACGTGAAGATGCGCGGTGAACATCTACAACGTTTCGTTGCCATATATAAATCACGTTTTAAATCAAGGGAATTAATATTTTAAATCGATGTTCTGAGGAGTTTAGCGACGAGCCTGCTAATTTGACGATGCGGCCTGAACGGCCGCAGCACTTCTCAGCTCTGCCGCGGCCTTAGGAGGAATCTCGTCCCCGTCCCATCTCAGCCCAGCGTCGTGCGTAACGCAGAGAATCGCAGCCGTCCCGCCGCTAGCCCGCGATTGCTCGTCACAGTTTCGTGCAGGGTCCGATTGGATGGTCATGGCATCGCGAATATGCAATCGCGCTGCGGCCCGTAGCGTCTCAGAGCCAAGGAGGGAGCGATGCGCCTTGTTTTGCCCTATGTGGGAATCGGCATCTGCTTTTGTGTCGTGCTCTGGTTTGCATCGAGGCTTGTCCTCTAGGGCCGCATTTTGCCCGTTGGAGCGCCTCAACACACCTGCTTGCCACCGATTTGAGCGCCGAATCCGTTGCTGCTACGGCCAATCTTTAAGGAAATGTAGTCGGGGTAATCTTATTGGCGTGGGAGCGGTATGGCGTATGAAACACACGCCCATTTTGGTGTCGGTCAGGGCTTGGCTGGCGCCGCTCAGGACCAAGAGCCGACTTCTCTCAAAGCAGCGGCCGCGCCTTCGCCCGCAAGGAAACCCGCTAGCCTATTCGCGGGTTTCACTCCTTGTGCTGCCGGCAGATCGCCGGCGATCTCTTGTTCCAAGTCGGTGGTCGCAAGCTGCTATTTCTTTGGTGCAGAGCCATCCTTCAAGGAAGCGTTGTAGTCAGCCTGCGAACTATTCGTGTTTGATTGATCGCCGTGCGCACTGCTACCGGTCGTGGTCCCGACCGCGTTCGGTGTCTCTCCCGGTGCATGAGAAGCCGCCCCAGGCCGGTCCTGGTTGCCCACATAGCCGGACTCGCCCGAATTGCGGGTTTTGATGCCCT
Organism: Bradyrhizobium sp. WYCCWR 12699; assembly: GCF_032144035.1. Lineage (NCBI taxonomy): Bacteria > Pseudomonadati > Pseudomonadota > Alphaproteobacteria > Hyphomicrobiales > Nitrobacteraceae > Bradyrhizobium > Bradyrhizobium sp. WYCCWR 12699. The sequence goes on along the minus strand of NZ_JAVTJN010000039.1, from coordinate 1,684,623 downwards.
TATCAGCTTCGGTTTGCACGGCTTGAGCAACATTGGATTGAGGTGTCGCGCTCGTTTGCTGCTGCGCGGCAGCAGGTAGCGATATGAGTGGTAGTGCGAAGAGCAATGCCAAAGGCAAGTATCGCATGGCCGTTTCTCCATGTAGGCCCCGCCGTTCCATCAACGTGAGCATCCCCGAACATTTCCGCTAAACCTACAAAAACTTATGACTGGAGCGCTGTCACATTTCACAAAGGCTACCAGGACAGAACGCAATCACTCCTTCGCCCGCGCTTCGCTGACTATTGTTCATTGCGAAGTTCGCAGGAGCGACAGCGTGACGGTGTCGTTGTGCTTGTCTTCTGGACAAGACCGGTAGCGGTCATGGACCGTGAACATGTGAAGGGTGCCGCCGACAAAGGCGCGATCAAAGACGGGGCTGGCAGGCTTACCGGAGACAAGCATCTACAAGCCGAAGGCAAGATGGATAAGGCCTGCGGCTACGTCCATAACACGGCGGGAGACCTGAAGGACGCCGCGCGCGACACTGCCGACGCGCTCGAGAAATAAGTATAAGTAGAGGAGAAGACCACTAAAACTAGCCGCCTCAGGGCGGCTTCTTTCGTTCTGCCAGGCGCAGGCCGGGCTTTGCATGTAGCGTTTCAATCAACGCGCAGATCCTCGGCAGCCATTTTCCCGGATCGACCCGTTCTAAGCTCGTAGCTGACACGCGCTCCTTCGCGCAATGCATCATGACCGGCTTTTTGCACCGCGCTATATGCACGAATACATCCGGCCCGCCAGCGTCAGGCTGGATGAAACCGTAACCCTTCGTCACGTTGAACCACTTAACCGTCCCCATCGCCATGGGAAGACTCTCCAAATGGTTGAAAGAAATCCGACTGGCGTTAGTTGAATCTCGCTTCGGACAGACTCAATTTCGCGCCTTTCGCGCTCAAGCGCGCTGAGCACAATCACAACCGTCTATTCTCGCCAATGTACACGCTCGCACCCGCAAGAGTGGTACTGAACTTGAGAGGCCTTCAAAGCTTCTGACCTAGAATAGACATAGGACTTCGAAATTTGCGGACCGTGCCTCAGCTGCCCGTGCATTGACGGTCGCGAGGTCAATTTAAACTAGCTTTTTCCCGAATGAGGAATTAAAATGATTATGTCGTAATCCTATCGTTTTAAGAAGATTAAAATGGGAAACCTGTTTTTCCCGTGATGCCGTGACGAGCTGGATTTGATGTCCGTTTACGACCCCCTGCGGGAGGAGCTGCAGCGCCGCGAGGCAGAAACGATCCGCCTCAGCTTCTCGGAAATCGAAGACATTCTTCGTCGACCATTGCCGCCGTCAGCCTACAGGTTCAGCGCGTGGTGGGGAAATCACACATCACGCAAAGGTCACACGCAGTCTATGGCCTGGCTGCTCGCAGGCTTTGAGGCCAGAGTTTCGCTGAAGCAGCGGGTAGCCGAGTTTCGCCGACTATGAAGGCATTTGCGTCGCTTAACGGAGTGACCGCGATTGCCGTTATTGCATCGTTCGCTTTCTTTTGCCAAGGCGGAGCCGCTGGAGGAACAAGGCGGGCTTTCTTAGCTTGAGAGTCGCCAGCTTACCGCGGAGCTGGCAGAGCGGCCCCGGCCACCTCAACAGCCGCCCCAAAGCCGGGGCCGTCTCTTAGGTGTTAGTATTGGAGTAGGTCTCCACGATCGGCGCATCGTGCTGCACCATCGTGCCGCACAAACGTAAAAGGCTGCTGCGCTTGGTGAGGGCCGGCGGACGTCCAAGAGCGTTTTGCACTTCGAAAGTACGAGCATGACGTGGAAACTGCGCTTTCAGTGCCTCGTTTTGGGCCGTGGCGAACCTGCGCATCTGACCGCCAGCATCGTAAGTCGGGCTTTGGATGGCTTGCTCAGTCCGGCGCCGCGATAGGCCTCTAGTGTTTCAAGCTTGCTGCTCCAATAACGGCTCTTGGGGGCGACCGCACTAATATCATCGGTAATCCGCGCCGCGCCGAGCTACGGTCCATTGATGATCTAACCGCCCGCGAAGTCAGGGTTTTACGTAACTCCAGCCCTGCTCTTGCAGCTCCATAACGCGGACGACGCCGGATTCAACGACCGTGGCCTGCGGAATCAACTTAATGTCCTTGCTTTCCGCCTTACGCATGTTTTCCTGGGTGTTCGCGCATGCCCTGAAAGATATTTCGGGATGGCTCATCGCGAGCACCTCGATGCGAGGCTTTACCGGCGAGGTGTCGTCGCGCAACATGTGAAGGCCAGGGCCGAAGGTGACAACCTCGATGGACACGGGCTCGCCCCTATCGCTGTAAAATTGCGCGACGTTGGTCGCATTGTTGAGCACCAGATTCATCATGGCAGGCTCGTTGGAGTTCACCTGCAGGATCAGCCTATGCGACTTCGCGGCGGGGGCGGCTTTTGTCGCCCGAGCTAGCATCGGCTCAGCCCGAGCGGCGGGGTGCCTTGTTTGGTGCTGGCCCTGCTTTCTCGCCGGCTTCAATCTGCTCTGCGTCTGAGAATTTGCTAAGCTATCATTCGCTTGTGAGATCACAGGGTTGTCTATCTCGGCACGAACGTTCGCGCTAACCAGGGCTATCACCGCCAGGCCGCTGATGATGGCTGCCATTGCCGACTTCAATTTGCTCATCTTGTTCCTTGCCCGTTTTCTATGACCATCACCCTCCTGGTCTGGCGACGCTATGTGGCCATTTGCATGCCGCCGCCAATTTCTCGCGCACGTGCCCGAATCCATCGAGCTGGAAATGTCCTTCCTGTACCGCGCCGATGCGAGGCGAAAGACGCACAACAATACTGCCGTCGTTTGGTAGTGCCTTCAGCCATTGAATGGCATCGCCACCGAAAGAGACGCCGGACCCGAACGACGGCGAGGCGGCCTCGAGCCGAATTGGCGGATCCGCGTTGACTTGATACGAAATTACATATTCCTTGGCGCTGCGTGAGAGCAAAGCTCCTGCGACCGTAACCTCCGTGCGACCGGCTCGGCAGTGAATCGAGAGTTGCATGGCGGCGCCATCGGTAGCGCTGACCGAGGAGGTGGTCGCGGCGACGACTGGGGAATAATCGATCGGTGACGTAGTCTCGCTCACAACCCATCGGTTGTCTGATGCTCGTCGGCCGAGCGATGGAGCCTCGCGTGGCGAATTATGCAGGCAGTCTCGCCGCCCTGACCCCTCCGCCACCGAACACGCTCGAGCTATTCCCATGGGATCATTCGCACTTTGCGCGTGCGCGATTTGGCAGGCGAAGCTGACGGCGACGACCAGAGGAGCGGCCGCATTATTCATGGTGACTCTGCTCTCCGCGAGTTGCGATCTAGCCATTCCTGAGCGGCGTGAAAACGGGTGAGACCAGGAACGGTGGCTGCTAGATTGATCGACCTCCACTTCGCGTCAAAGCCCGGCGCCTGAAGCCGATCGATACGCGAGAACAGATACTCGACGAGACGAGCGACGCGTTGATAGCGGTTCGAGCGTGGCGCCCAGTTGAAAGCAACCAACGCTGTCGAAACCGCGATCGTCGAAACTCGCTCACCCGGCTTGATAAGGTTTGGGTACTCATTTGGCTCCAATGTCGCCGGCAGGTAATAGTCTTCGAATCTACTGTCATAGTGAACCGGAAGAAATTTGAAGCCCGCCTCCCAGCGACCGCGGACGAAGGCGTCGACCGGCTTTGACGTAATGAATACGACGGCCGATATCTCCCCTTTGCGCATCTGTTCCAAGGCAACCTGATGCGGAATAAATGTCTTGTCGGCCTCGATGCCGAGGCGGCTGAAGATCAGCGGTCCGGAGTAGGCGGCTGCGGTGCCCAAGGTGTTGAAGTTGACTCTCTTACCGGCAAGATCTTGCAGATTTGTGATCTCCGGCCGCACGAAAACATGCAGCTCGGACGGGAAGAGGTTGAGCAGGTATGTGATGCGGCTTCGGACCTGAGGTGCCTGAATTTTGTATTCCTCGAACGCGTCGGAATTGATGATCGCCGTGTCGACGCCGCGCAAATAGAGCAACGCGTTCAAATTGTCGGTGGCCCCGCGCGTGACAATCGGTAGGAGATGCAGATCTGCGCCGTCATCGACGACGCGTGCCATTTCCGAGGCGAGACGGATCGGTGCGCCTTCAAGCAGGCCGCCGGCGAGCCCGACGGTCCAGGCATTGACGCGGTCTTTCTCACTCTCCTGAGTGAGCGACCGTCGGATCACCTGGACATCAGCTTTGGTGCTCTTCGCGCTTTGGGCCTCAAGGCAGGCCGTCTGCAGCATCATCGCGACTGGCATGAATCCAGCTAGCAGCAGCAACGAGTGTGACCTTGGCACCTTCTTCATGTCGATCCCTTCTCGAGCAGGACTGCGACGAGTCCCTTTTCAGCGAGGCAGTGCATCTAGCCGTTCCTGGGCGCCGCGAATGCCGCCCTTTTGAGCCTTGGCATACAGCTCGCGCGCCCTCGCCACTTCACTGCGCGTTCCGTAAGTCCCCAAGGCGGATAGCACGGCCGGATCGTAGGTCTCGGCGAGCATGAAACTTGCCTGCGGGACGTCCTTCTCAGCCGCGAGCTCAAGCACAATCCGCGCTGCTCCAATATCCCCCTGATCGAGCAAGGCCCTGGCCCGCGGAATGAGTCGAGTCTCTGCCTCGCTTTGACGTGCGGCTACGGGTCCTTCCGCTACCATCGTCCCCCCGTTCTGCGTCGTTGGCGGGACCAAGCGTTCAGTGGCCGGAGCGGTCGAAACGTCCTCAGCGAGGCTCGAGGACGCTTTACGGTCTCCTGCCTGAGCCTCCGTCCCGCTCCGCTGCTGTCGCAGCGCCTGTCGCAGTCCGGCTATTTCTTGGCTCGCCGCCTGTTTTTGCTGCGCGATCGCATCATTCGCATCGCGCAATTGAATGTTCCGGGCTTCGATCTCACGCCGCGCTTCCGTAAGTTCCGAGGCCAACGCGGCCGCATGCGCCCGGGCATCTTGTACCGCACGACTTTGTTGTTCGGCATTCGCCGTTTCAGCCCGCGCAGCTTTGGCCTCTGCGACGAGCTCGGCGCTCTTGTCTCGCTCTTCTTGGAGAGACTGCTGCAATTCCGCGATTTCGTGAGCCATTGCCTTCCTCTGTTGCTCGGCGACATCGGCGGCATTGCGCGAGTCTTCATCACGGGTCTCGAGCTCGCGGCGAGATCTGGCAAGTTCTACCGTGAGCGCGTCCTTGCCGGCTTGCTCCTGTCGAAGCGACTGCCGCAGCCGTTCCGCGGCCGCTTCTGCCGCCTGCGCGCGCGGGACCGTGATATCGAACTCGTTCCGGGCGCCAGCCAACCCGCTGGCGAGTGCTTGTTCTTCATCGAATTGCTGCCGCCCAAAGCCTGGCGGCACCGCCAACATCGACGCTGCGGTCGTTTCCTGCTGAAGTGCCGCTTGAGAGCCGGTTTCGATCGCGACTTGTCGATGGAGGGCAAAAATAGTTCTGCCATCGCTCCAGACCGCGTCTTGACCCGCTCCCGAACTAAATGGGTCGAACGCGGCGAGCAGGGCTGCTCCAAGGAAAATTGCAGGGATAAGGATGAGGGCGGCTGCGGCCGAGCTGCCCGATGGTTCGTCGTCCGGATCGACATACTCGGCTGCTGGATACCAATGAGTCGGGGCAATATCGATTGGCGTGCCGTCTTTCCAAACCCATCCATCCATGTCTGACGACCACCGGACGGCCTCAATAGCCCCCGCCGCACCTTCAACCCAGATGAATTCACCATCCCTTGGCGCAGTATCGATTGGGCGCATAGTCACGCCTCTTTCGAAGAGTTAGGCAGTCAAAATAAAAATTAAATAACAAATAATATATAAATTTAACTTCAGGCAGAGTCAAATTAATCTCCAGCGAGAGCGGCTCCTACGGTTGCGTCGCTTTCCGAAGGGTCGTGTTTTGCCGCGGCAATAGGACCCGTCAGATGGCTCACCTGGCACATTTGTGGCGCAGCGCCCGAACTTTCCTAGGGCGGGGATCTATAACCGGACCGGCGTCCTATCTCGCCGAGGAGCCTTGACGCAGCTTAGGAGGTGGCCGGGGCATCACGGTAGGGCACAAAGGTCTTTGCGCTTTGGACTCTCGGTTTCGCCGCCAACTTTGACCGATTTGCCCTGTTTATTCCCGCGCACGTGTGGCCGGCGACCTACCCCCAACTGTTTTTCTAGGCCCAACCTAGCCCATTTGGGGGAGGCGCACCCAGCGGACTTTGGCATATCGCCTTGCATGGCTCTCCAATGCACGGCGGTGTTCTTGCGCTCGTGCGGGACAAGGTGCGGGCAGGTCGTCAAGCGGCGAAATGGCGTCAAACTGGTTGGGAGACGGATGAATGGGCTTCGACGAGTTCTCGTTCTTCGAGTTCGAGATGCGCAAGCTGTCACGGGGCTGGGCGTGGCGTATTGGCTCACGCGACGGAAAGGCCATCATGCGAGGACGAGCGAGGAAACGCGTGGTGGCGAGATATCAGGCGACAAGCGCGTTGTTTCTCTTGCTGATGAACGTGTCCGTGGCGGCTCGGAGCCGGAAGTGAGGGGGGCGCGCGCAAAGGCGCTGAAGCGCTGCTTCGTGCTCGGAGGAAATTTGGGGCGCCGATGGACACAAGCCGGATGTCACCCCAACTGCGAAACCAGCGTGACCAGCTCCGACTGGCGGTGGATACCTGTTTTCGAGAAGATCGACTTCAGGTGGTTGCGGGCGGTTTCGCGCGAGATGCGCAGATGTTCGGCGGCGTCGGCGATCGATGTGCCGGTCGCGAGCAGGGCAGCCAGTCGGGATTCCGCCGGGGTGAGATCGAAGGCCTGGCCGATCAGCGCCGGGTCCGGCGCAGGGCGCGGGGAGAGATTGGACAGGATGAGCAGGGCGCGCGCTCCGAGGAAAACGGAGCGCGCCGCGCCGTCCACCGGCAGGAGCCGCAACACGACCGGTGGCTTGGTCGTCCGGCGGACAAGGATCGGCGAGGCGGGGATGGCGGCGGCATCCGGCGTCGATCGGATCATACTGACCAGCTGATCGAATCGCGTCATCGCATGCTTGTCGCGGAGAACGAGACGCCGCCCCCTTATGCGGATCTCGTCGTCGAAGCCGCGATCGGCCATCTGGTTCGTGCGCAGGACCATACCTTCCCGATTGAGGACCAAGGCGGGTTGTCGAACCCGGTCCAGGACGTCGGTCATCGAGGTCAGCGCGGCTCGTCCAACCGCCGTCGCGAGCGTGGCGGTTTCGGTCAGGCGCGGTGCCAATTGGGCCAGCAGTTGCTTGTCGCGCGCCTCGAATGTGCCTTCGCGGCCGGTTCGTTGCAGCGTCAATGCCCACGCGGCGCTGTCGGCCCAGAAGCCGATGCCGGCGAACCACCGGTATCCGAAGGGAAACAGCACCTCATTGTACATGGGGTCGGCGCGAATCTGCTCAGGCGTCATCACGTCGAGGTCGGTCACGACCTCGCCCGCCATCATGCGCGGAAACGCCCTGGCGCGGGGGTCCCTCAGATGCCAGTTATTCCTGAAATAGACCTTGGTCCCCTCGTCGATCGATTCGGTGCGTGGAACGTCCGGGGTTCTGATGTCGCTCTGAAGAAGCAGCGCCGCCGACGCCCCGACCGCCTTGCAGATGTCGTCCATGATGCCGCGCCAGGCTTCCGGATTCACGGCAGCCTCGCCAAGTCGATTGAGGACCTTCGACAGCTCCTCATTGTCGATTCCATTGGTTTTCACGAGCGGTCCCCTCCGCTGAGCTCCAGGCCTTCGGCTGCGAGCCGGCGCGCATCCTTTCTTGCCGCATTCCGTGCAGACCCCCCGCCATGCTTCGTGAGGACGCGGTTCGACGCAAGCCCCTTTGCCGGTTTTTCCTGAAAAAGACGCTCGACCAAAGTCTAACGGATAATGTCCGCGGATGCGCTGTCACCAGGACCGGGATGACCCATTCGGGTCATGCGTCAAGACGTGCGGGGGTATTCCATGCAGGAGGAATAGGTCTTCGTCCCAGGAGTTGAGATGACGTCGCTCTGCTCGAGCCAGATGGATTTCAGTTTAGGTTCTCCGCCTGCAGTGTCGCTCCGCGGCCAGATCAGACTGCGGCAGAATGTCGCAGGCGATGCAGCGGGTCCGGGCGCGCGTCGCATCCCCGCGCTATCAGTGGTGGTAACTCATTTGCTCAGCACCTTGAGCGATCTCTTCGCGTCGGCCCCCGCGCGACGGCCGATCGCTTCGTTCCAGCACTTATTGTGCTGCAGTCCCGCAAAACTTCGATCCCCCTGTTTGCTGAAATCGGGCGAGACCTCCCATGGCGGTGACGCGCTGGCTCGGCTGCGGTGTTCAGTCCACACCCTGCTTAAGGTTAGCAGCTGTGCTGTCTTGACGCAGTCGCGCAACAGTGGAAACAATTTGCAATTATCAGAAAAGCATTTTCGACGTTCGGAAACTGCATTTCGAGAATTCAGGCGACGCCGAGCAACGGGGCGAAGCGTCGAACGATAACAAGACCACGTCATTTCAAACTCACGCCGTTGGGCTGACGGCGAACCTGAAAAATCAAAAAGGTTACGGGAGGGGGCTCACCATGAGCGACCGCACGATGTCACGCGTCTGGTCCATATCGCGTTCTGCTTTCGACGATTGAATTTCTCTCCATCCGCACAACGCGACGCCGCTTCCGCGCGCTCGCGAACAATGCCTGTTGCCATATCGAGAAAGATGAATTGCCATGATCATTAACGGCACCAATGCAAACGATCAGATCGCCGGCACCAGCTCGACCGATATCATCAATGCGAAGAACGGCGACGATACCGTCGGCGCCGGGGCAGGGAATGATCTCGTTCAGGGCGGCAACGGCAATGACAACATCAATGCCGGTGCGGGCAACGACATCGTCGACGCCGGCAATGGCAACGATACCGTGGATGGCGGCACCGGTAACGACATCATTTTCGGCGGCAACGGCAACGATACGCTGCTCGGGGGGGCGGGCAACGATCTGATCTCCGGCGACAACGGCGACGATATCATCGAGGGCGGCGCCGGCACCGACATCATCAGCGGCGGCAATGGCAACGACATCCTGATCTACCGCGTGTCGGAAAACGTGGGCTCTGTCGACATCTACGATGGCGGCAAGGGCCAGGACACGCTCCGCCTCGTTGTCACGCAAGCGATGGCGAACTCGGCTTCGTTCAGGTCCGATCTTGCGGCCATCCAGGCCCTCATCGCGCGCTATGGCAGCGCGGATTACGCGTTCAGGAGCTTCGACCTCGCCGTCGCCTCGATTGAAAAGGTCGAAATCGTCATCGAAGGCCCGACCAATCATGCGCCGGTCGCAGTCGCGGATACCGCCTCCGTCAAGGAGGATGTGACGACGGTTGCCAGCGGCAATCTGCTCGCAAACGACACGGACACCGATGCTGGTGATAGCCACACCGTCTCGGCCGTGGCGGGAGGCGCGGACAACGGCACCACGATCACCGTCGTCGGTACCTATGGAACGCTGGTGGTCACCAAGGCGACCGGCGCCTACACCTACACGCTGAACAATTCCAGCGCCGCCGTGCAAGCGCTCGCTGCGGGCCAGCAGGCGATGGAGCAGTTCACCTACACCAATGCCGACAATCACGGTGGAACGGGTTCGTCGACGCTCACGGTGGCCATCACGGGCAGCAACGACGCGGCCACGATCACGGTATCGGGGAGCCAGGATACGTCAGTGACCGAGGCCGGGAGCGGTGCCGGCGATCCCAACGCGTCGGGTCAGCTTGCGGTGAACGATGTTGACAGCGGCCAAGCCCATTTCGCGGTCCCGGCCTCGCTCGCCGGCACCTATGGCACCTTCATGTTCAATGCCGCGACCGGGGCGTGGACCTATACGCTCGATCCCGCGAAGTCGGATCCGCTGGCTGCAGGCCAGCACGTCACCGACACCCTGACGGTTGCTTCGGTGGACGGTACGGCCGCCCACGACATCGTGGTGAACATCACGGGCACCAATGACGCCGCCGTGATCGGCGGCCCCGCGCAGCACGACGTCACCGAGGACGGCACGCTCACGGCGTCGGGGCAGCTGTTCATCAGCGATGTCGACCAGAACCAGGCAGCGTTCCAGGCCGGCACGATCACGGCGCAAGACAACCTCGGCACCGTGACACTGCAGGCCGATGGCCACTACACCTATTCGGTCGACAACGCTGCGATTCAGTATCTCGGCGCGGGCGAGGTGAAAACGGAGACTTTCACGGTCACCTCCGTCGACGGCACGACCAAGAACATCAGCTTCGACATCCACGGCGCGCAGGACGCGCCGGTTCTGAACGTTCAGGACTCATCGGGCGCTGCGGACGGCAACATCACGCTGAATATCGCGGCGGCCAAGATCGACCAAAGCAGCACCTTGTCGCTGAAGATCGAGGGTGTGCCGTCGAGCTTTGCGGTCCAGAACGGCGCAGCGCTCGGCGACGGCACCTGGCTGTTGACCGGCGATTCGATTCAGAACGTCGTCCTGATCCCGAGCCATGCCGTCGGCAGCCCCGATCCGTTCACCCTGCACGTCACCGCCATCTCCGACGACGGCGTTCATCAGGCGGTGAGCTCGGCCGAGCTCTCGCTGAGCGTGACACCCGGTGCCAACGAGATCAACGCGCTGGATATCGACGGCTATATCGGCGGCGCGACCGTGTTTGCCGACGCCAACAACAATGGAATACTCGACGCGGGCGAGGCGTTCACGACGACGCGGGCTGACGGCAGCTTTACGCTGGCGGGCGGGTCCGGTCCGCTCGTGAGTATCGGCGGTGTCGACATTTCGACGGGATTGCAGGTCGCCGGCGTGCTGAGGGCGCCGGAAGGGTCCACCGTCATCACGCCGCTCACGACCTTGATCGTCGCACTGGTCGACAGCACGGCAAATGACGAGCACCCGCTGACGGTGGACCAGGCCATCAACGCCATTGCGGCCGCGTTCAACGTCGATCTCGCCGCCGACCCCCAACACCCCATCGACTTGCTGTCGTACGACCCGGTGCCCGCCGCGGTGAGTGGCGATGCGACGGCGACCGCGGTGCTTGCGGCGGCCATCCAGGTCCAGAGCACGGTGGCGCAGATCGCGGCTGTCGGGGTCGCGCCGGACGCGGTGATCGCCGCGATCGCGGACGCCGTTGCGACCGCTCAGGCCGATCCGGACAATCCGCTGCCCTTCAATCTCAGCTCGCAGGAAACGGTGGAGAGCGTCGTCTCGTCGGCCGGCGTCAGTGCGGCCGCCGCCGCGACGGTTGTGGAGGTCGTTGCTGCCGCGAACGACAGCATTCAGTCGGCCACCAACGTCACCGAGCTGGCGCAAGCCGGCCAGGTCGCCCAAGGCGCTGCCACCGACCAACTGGCTGCGACCAATTTTTCGGATCAAGGTTCCATCGATCTGCTGACGGACCGCTTTGTCGACAATCTCGACACGGAGGTTTCCAATGCCGTGCTGACCCCGGTCGGGAACGCCCTGTTCGGCTCGCTCGGCGACGACGTGCTTTCGGGCGGAATCGGCAACGATCTGATCGACGGGCAGGACGGAAACGATCGTCTCAACGGCGGTGACGGAAACGACATCCTCTTTGGCGGCGCCGGCAGGGACTATCTCGGCGGCGGCTCGGGTGACGATATTCTCGACGGCGGCCCAGGCTTCGACCGCGCCGTCTATACCGACGCAACCGGCGGCGTCACCATCGATCTCGCGGCGGGAACAGCGTCCGGCGCAGGCGTGGGGACAGACACACTCGTCAACATCGAAGCAGCCATCGGCAGCAATTTTGACGATACGTTCAACGGAGCCGGCTTCACCGGCGACGCCCATGTCCCGGGTAGCCCCGTCGGCTACAACGAGTTCGAAGGCAAAGGCGGCGACGACACCATCATCAGCACCACCAACAGCCAGGGCGCGGAGCTGACGCGCGTCTCCTATGTCAGCGCCACCGGGGCGGTGACGGTGGATATTGCCGCCGGTTATGCGCAAGGAGATGCCTCGGTGGGCCACGACACCCTGGTCGGATCCGGCTTCAACGGCGCCTGGGGCTCCGCCTATAACGACACGATTCTGGGCAGCAACAATCCGATGTTCACTGCTGAGGTCTACGCGGGCCTTGCGGGCAACGACTACATCGACGGCCGCGGCGGCTATGACCGCGTGGATTACAACGTCGATCCGAACACCACGACGGGAATTACGGTCAATCTCGCCACTGGATCGGTGACCGGCGATTCGACCGTCGGGACGGATACGTTGCGCGGGATCGAGGCGGTCCGCGGCACCAACTTCGCCGATACCTACAATGCCACAGGTTTTGGCTCCGGCAGCACCAATGCCGGGTCCAACGGGACGTTCAACGAGTTCACCGGCAATGGCGGTGACGACACCATCACCGGCAACGGCTTCACGCGGCTCGGGTTCAACAACGCGACCGCCGGGGTCCAGGTCGACCTCGTCACCGGCATTGCCACTGGCGATTCATCCGTCGGCACCGACCAATTCACCGGCGTCAACGCCGTCCAGGCATCGATGTTCGACGACACGCTGCTGGGCGGTGCGACCAACGACACGTTCACCGGCCTTGCGGGCAACGATTACATTGACGGCCGTGGTGGCTTTGACGTCTCGTCCTACAACAACATCTTCTTCATCACGGGAAGCATCACCGTCGATATGGCGGCCGGTATCGTCACCGGAGATGCGTCGAACGGCACGGATACACTTCGGTCGATCGAGGGCATTCAGGGCACCAACTTCAACGATACCTACGATGCGACCGGTTACGGCGTGACCGGTGCCAATACCGGCAACAACGGAACCTTCAACCAGTTCGAAGGCCTCGGTGGGGACGACGTCATCACCGGTAACGGCAACACGCGCCTCATCTTCGCCAATGCGACCGGCGGGGTGACCATCAACCTCGCGGGCGGCACCGCGACCGGCGACGGCTCGACCGGTCAGGACACCTTCACGGGCGTCAACAGCGCGCTCGGCGGCAATTTTGCCGACGTTTACGACGCGACGGGGTTCACCGGCCCCAACGCGAACTTCAATTCATTCCAGGGCAACGGCGGCAACGACGTCATCTCCGGCAACGGCAATACGCAGATCCAGTTTAGCAACGCGACCGGCGGTGTGAGCGTCAACCTCACCGCAGGTACGGTCGACGGCGACGGCTCGGTCGGCCATGACACCATCACCGGAGGCGTGTTCAACGTCCTCGGGTCCAACTTCAACGACACCATTATCGGCAGCGGCAGCAACGACAGTCTCTCCGGCAGCAACGGCAATGACACCCTGGACGGCCGTGCCGGCAACGACTTCCTCAGCGGCGGCGCCGGCGCGGACATCTTCGTCTACGCGACCGGCGGCGGCTTCGATTTCGTCCAGGACTTCGTCCACGGTCAGGACAAGATCGATCTGACCGGCGTCTACGGCATCTTCAGCCTTGCCGATCTGCAATCACATGCAGTTCAGAGCGGTCCCAACACGGTCATCACGTTCAGCTCGGGTGACGGCCTCACGCTTCAGAACGTCAATCTGAGCAGCCTGACGGCGAGCGACTTCCTGTTCGGCACGCCGGCCGCGCCAATTGTCGGCGACGGCAACGCGAACGACCTCGTCGGCACCGCCAATGCCGAAACCATCAGCGGTCTCGGCGGCAACGACCGCCTCCAGGGCCTCGGCGGCAGCGATCTCCTCGATGGCGGCTCAGGCTTCGACCGTGCCATCTATACTGACGCGACCGGCGGCATCGCCGTCAACCTCGCGGCTGGCACCGCCTCGGGACCGGGGGTCGGCACGGATACGCTCGTCAACATCGAGGGCGCTGTCGGCAGCAATTTTGCAGACACGTTCAGCGCGGCCGGATTCATCGGCGACAGCGGCATTCCCGGTGCAGCGGCAGGCCTCGCCGAGTTCGAGGGCAGGGGCGGTGACGACGTCATCACCGGCTCGATCAATGCATCCGGCGAGATTCTCGGACGCGTGTCGTATGTCAGCGCCACGGCGGCCGTGACCGTCGATATCGCAGCAGGGACCGCTGATGGCGATGCCTCGGTCGGGCACGACACGTTCAATGCGGTCAACGCCATCGTCGGCTCCGTCTATGCCGACATCTTGCTCGGCAGCGACAATCCCAACGGAACCTATGAGCAATACGACGGTCGCGGCGGCGACGATCTGATCGACGGCCGCGGCGGCTACGATTTCGCGACTTACAACAACGACCTGACGACGACATCCGGCCTCTCGGTCAATCTCGCCGCCGGCACGGTCACGGGCGACGCCTCGGTCGGCACCGACACGTTGCGTTCGGTTGAAGCGGTGCGCGGCACCAAGTTCGCCGATACTTACAGCGCCACCGGATTTAACGGCTCCAGCGCCAATGCCGGCTCGTACGGCACCTTCAATAATTTCGAAGGCATGGGCGGCGACGATGTCATTACCGGAAATGGCAACACCCGTCTTCAGTATACGCAGGCGCTCGACGGCGTGACGGTTGATATCTCGACAGGCACCGCTCGGGGCACGGAGGCGGGCGACGTCGCGCAGGTCGGCACCGACCATTTCACCGGCGTCAATGCGGTGATGGGATCGCAGTTCGACGACGTCATCACCGGAAGCGGCGCCAATGAAAACTTCATGGGTCTCGCCGGCAACGATACGATCGACGGCGGAGGCGGATTTGATACCGCTCAATACAGCAACCTGACTTTCGTCACGGGCGGCGTGAACGTCAACATGACGAGCGGCACCGTCACGGGCGATGCTTCTACAGGAACGGATACGCTGCGATCGATCGAAGGCGTCCAGGGCACGATCTTTGCCGACATCTATGACGCGACCGGCTTCGGTCTGGCTGGCGCAGCCAACGTCGGCAACAATGGCAGCTTCAACCAGTTCGAAGGTCAGGGCGGCGATGATCAGATCACCGGCAACGGCAACACACGGCTCCTCTTCACCAATGCCACCGGCGGCGTCACGGTCAGCCTGAATGCCGGTGCAGCAATCGGAGACCTGTCCATCGGGCATGACACTTTCACGGGCGTCAACAGCGTCTATGGCAGCAATTTCGCCGACACTTACGACGCGTCAGGCTTTGTTGGCTTCAATTCGTTCCAGGGCCTCGCCGGCAACGATCTCATCACCGGCAACGGCAGCACGCAGCTGCTGTTCGCCAACGCCACCGGTGGCGTTGTCGTCGATCTCGCCAGCGGCACTGTCAGTGGCGATGCCTCGGTCGGGCATGACACCGTCACTGGCGGCGTGAACGGCGTGTCCGGATCGGGCTTCAACGACACGCTGAAAGGGGGGATCGGCGCCGACAATTTCCTGGGCAACGGCGGCGCGGACACCTTCGTGTATGTGAGCGGCGGCGGTGCCGATTTCATCGGCGACTTCTCGCATGGGCAAGCCGACAAGATCGACCTTTCGGGCGCAGGCATCTACAACCTCGCCGACGTTCAGGCGATCGCCTCGCAGCAGGGATTGAACACGTTCATCAATTTCGGCAATGGCGATAGCCTGACGCTGCAGAACGTCAATCTGGCGAGCCTCACGGCTGCGGATTTCGTCTTCGCGCCTGGCGTTCACCTGATCGGCGATGCCAATGCGAACACGCTGGTCGGCACGGTCTATGCTGACAATTTGAGCGGCCTTGGCGGCAACGACGTCCTGCAAGGCCTCGGCGGCAACGACCTGCTCGACGGCGGCCAAGGCTTCGATCGCGCCGATTACGGCGATGCGACGGGAGGCATTACCGCCAATCTCGCGGCCGGTTCGGTGACCGGCCCGGGAGTTGGAACCGACGCGCTGACGAATGTCGAGGGTATCCTCGGCAGCAACTATGCCGACATGTTCAACGCGGCCGGGTTCACCGGCTCGACCGGCCTGCCGGGCGTCGCCGCCGGCCAGAGCGAGTTCGAAGGGCGCGGCGGCGACGATATCGTCGTCGGCGATCTCAACCCTCTGGGGCAGGCGGTCACGCGGCTGTCCTATCTGAGTGCAACCAGCGCGGTCAGTGTCGATATCGGGGCAGGCACCGCGGATGGCGATGCCTCCGTCGGTCACGACACCTTCTCCAACGTCTCGACGATCTGGGGCTCGGCCTCCAACGACACCTTCTACGGCAGCGACAATGCCGCCTTCACCTACGAGACCTATGAGGGTCGCGGCGGCGACGACTATATCGACGGCCGCGGCGGCTACGACCAGGTCACCTATAACTCCGATACGACGACCACCTCAGGCATCTATGTTCACCTCGCCGCGGGCACCGTGAACGGCGATGCGACCGTCGGTACCGACACGATCCGCAACGTCGAGGCCGCCCGCGGCACCAATTTCGACGACACGTTCGACGCGACCGGATTCGGTCTGGCCGGGGCGACCAATGTCGGCTCGTCCGGCGCCTTCAACGACTTCGCCGGGGCCGGCGGCAACGACACCATCATCGGCAACGGCTCCACCCGCCTGAATTACCAGATCGCGGCCTCGAGCGTCAGCGTCGACCTCGAGACCAGCGTCGTGGGAACCACCACGGCGCTCACCGTTGCCGGCAGTGCGATCGGCGCGACCGAGGGCACAGATACCTTCACCGGTGTCAATGCGGTGCAGGGCTCGACCTTCTCCGACACGCTGCTCGGCAGCAGCTTCAACAACAACTTCACGGGTCTTGGCGGCGACGACTACATCGATGGCCGCGGCGGCTTCGACACCGCGATTTATAACAGCCTCAGCACGGTCACGGGTGGCGTCACCATCGACATGGCGGCGGGCACGGCGACCGGCGATGCCTCGATCGGCACCGACACGCTGCGCTCGATCGAGGGCATTCAGGGCACCAGCTATGCCGACAGCTATGTGGCGACAGGCTACGGACAGGCCGGTGCGCTCAATATCGGCAACAACGGTGGCTTCAACCAGTTCGAGGGCCTGGGCGGTGACGATCAGATCACCGGTAACGGCAGCACACGCCTGCTCTATACGAACGCCACCGGCGGCGTCACGGTCGGCTTGAATGCCGGCTCGGTCACGGGTGACGTGTCGGTCGGGCATGACTCCTTCGCAGGCGTCAACAGTGTCTATGGCAGCAATTTCGCCGACACTTACGACGCGACCGGCTTCATCGGTTTCAATTCCTTCCAGGGCCAGGGTGGTAACGACACCATCACCGGCAACGGCAGCACGCAGATTCTTTTCGCGAATGCGACGGCTGGCGTGATCGTCAACCTCGCGAACGGGACCGCGGACGGTGACGCTTCGGTGGGTCACGACACCATCGTGGGAGGGGTGACCAACGTTTCCGGCTCGAACTTCAACGACACGATCACCGGCTCCAGCAGCAACGATCAGCTGTTCGGCAACGGCGGCAGCGACCTGCTCAGCGGCGGTGCCGGCAACGACGCCCTGAACGGCGGCATTGGTGCGGACACCTTTGTCTATACCACCGGTGGCGGCGCCGATGTCATCGGCGACTTCCTGCAGGCGGACGCCGACAAGATCGACCTCACGGGGGTGCCCGGTATCTCGACCCTCGCGGACATTCAGGCGCTCGCCACACAGCAGGGACCGAACACAGTCATCGACTTCGGCAATGGCGACACCCTCACGCTGCTGAACGTGACGCTGTCGAACCTCACGGCTGCCGACTTCATCCTCGGCCAGGGCGTGCATCTCACCGGCGACGCCGGCGGAAATACGCTGGTCGGCACTGCCTATGCCGACAGCTTGAGCGGCCTTGCCGGCAACGACCGCCTGAAGGGCCTCGACGGCAATGATCTTCTCGATGGCGGCCTCGGCTTCGACCGCGCCGACTATGTCGCGGCAACGGGAGGCATCACCGCAAATCTCGCGGCAGGCTCCGTGACGGGTCCAGGGGCTGGAACGGACACGCTTGTGGGCATCGAGGGCATCGTCGGCAGCGATTACGCCGACACATTCAACGCGACCGGCTTTGCGGGCGATACCGGCATTGCCGGCACCAATGTGGGCTTCAACGAGTTCGAAGGCCGCGGAGGGAACGACAGCATCACCGGAGGAACGAACAGCCTGGGTGCGCTGCTGACGCGCATCTCTTACGCCAGCGCGACGGGCAGCGTGATCGTCGATCTGGCGGCCCATTCGGCGACCGGAGATAGTTCGGTCGGAACCGATACCTTGGTCGGCTCTGGCTTTGGCGGTGTCGTCGGTTCTGGATTTGCCGACCAGCTGCTCGGCAGCGGCAATGCGCCGGGGACCGTGGAAATCTTCGAAGGCCGCGCCGGCGACGACTTCATCGACGGTCGGACTGGCTTCGATCGGGCAGACTACGCGCTCGACCCGGCCGCCGTGGGCGGGATCAACGTCCAGCTGGCCTCGGGAATCGTGACGGGCGATGCCACGACGGTCGGCACCGACACGCTGCGATCGGTCGAATCGGTGCGCGGCTCGAACGCTGCGGACGTCTTCAACGCTGCGGGCTTCAGTGCAATCAGCCAGAATGCCGGTTCCAACGGTACCTTCAACGAATTCGTCGGCATGGGAGGCAACGACAGCATCACCGGCAACGGCAACACGCGTGTTTCGTTCACGAACGCGACCGGGGCCGTAGTCGTCGACCTGCAAACCGGCGCGACGCTCGGCACGGGAACGGCGAGCGGTGACGCATCCACGGGCAACGATACGTTCAGCGGCGTCAACGCCGTGATGGCCTCGATGTACAATGACACCATCCGCGGCAGCAACATCACAACGGCGACGGAGACGTTCACCGGCCTTGCTGGCGACGACTTCATCGACGGCCGCGGCGGCTTCGACGTCATCAGCTACAACAACATCTACTTCTCCACCGGTCCGGTGACCATCGACTTCACCGCCGGCACCGCGACCGGTGACGCCTCGATCGGCAATGATACGTTCCGCGGTATCGAAGGTGCCCAGGGCACCACGTTCAACGATGTCTTCACGGCTACCAACTTCGGCGCCGTCGGCTTCCAGAACGGCGCAAGCAACAACGTCGGCAACAACGGCAACTTCAACCAATTCGAAGGTCTGGCTGGCAACGATACGATCACCGGCAACGGCAACACCCGCATCATCTATTCCAGCGCGGTCGATGCCGTGACCATCAACCTGCAGGCGGGGACGGCGACCGGCGGCGGCTCGATCGGCACCGACAGCTATGTCGGCGTCAACAGCGCGACCGGTAGCAACCTCGACGACACCTACAATGCCACAGGCTTCACCGGCGTGACGACGGCCGGATCGTTCGGCACCTTCAACCTGTTCGAGGGCCTCCTCGGCAACGACACCATCACCGGTAACGGCAACACGCGGGTCTCGTATTCTCAGGCCGGCGGCGGCGTTTCCGTCGACCTGTCGACCGGAATTGTCAGCGGTGCGGCTGGCGCCGACGTCATCACGGGCGGCGTCAAC
Source organism: Bradyrhizobium sp. WYCCWR 12699 (assembly GCF_032144035.1). Taxonomy (NCBI): domain Bacteria; kingdom Pseudomonadati; phylum Pseudomonadota; class Alphaproteobacteria; order Hyphomicrobiales; family Nitrobacteraceae; genus Bradyrhizobium; species Bradyrhizobium sp. WYCCWR 12699. The sequence goes on along the minus strand of NZ_JAVTJN010000039.1, from coordinate 1,665,190 downwards.
AGCGTGCAGGGCTCGAACCAGGCCGATACGCTGGTCGGTGGCTCAAATAACGAGTTCTTCTTCGGCGGCGGTGGTGGCGACACCATCAGCGCGGGTGGTGGAAACGACGGCATCACCGGCCAGGGCGGCGACGATTTGATCGACGGCGGCGCCGGCACCGACATGGTGATCTTCTCGGGTGCGCAATCGCAATACAACGTCACCATGGCGGGAACCATCCAGGTTCAAGATACAGTTGCGGGTCGTGACGGCACCGACACCTTGACCAATGTCGAAGTGCTGCAGTTCAGCGACGGCATCGTGCTGCTGTCCTCGGGCACATCGGGGAGTCCGATCGATCTTTCGACGCAACAATTCTCCAACTCGGCGCCCGTGATCGGAACGGCCGGAGACGATTATCTTCGCGTCGGAGCCAACATCTTCGGGCACCAGCTCAATCTGGGAGCGGGGACGGCAGATACCGTCCTGCTCAACGGCACCTTTGGTAACGGTTACACGCTCAATCTCGCGGGGGTCGAAAACCTCGTTGGCACCGGCAACGACGAGTTCGTCAACCTCACGATGAATGCCAACGGCCTGGTCGTCGACCTCGGCGGCGGCAATGATCAGCTCAATCTCGCGGGCGGGGCAAATACGCTCAGCCTGATCGGCGTCGACGGAATCGCGGGAACGGATTTCGGAGCGACGCCCGGCGTCAACGACGTGCTCACCCTGTCGACGACGGTCACGGGCCTGAACATCAGCCTCGGCAACGGCGACAACACGATGAACCTCGCTGCCGGCGCCAATTCGTTCGTGAACATCTACGATGTCAACCACGTGAACGGCATGGCGGGTGACGACATCCTGACCGTTACCGGTGCGATCGGCGCGGCCAACGGCGTCGCGATCGACCTCGGCGATGGCGATGATACGGTCGCCTTCAACGGAAACTTCGCGTCCTTCGCCGCGATGGGCGTCGAGCACATCACCGGCAATGCAGGCGACAATTCGGTCAGCCTGACCAACAACGTCAACGGTATCGCCATCGATATGGGCGGCGGAACCGATTGGGTGTCCCTCGCCAACGGCGTCAATTCGCTCAGCATCAATGGCGTCGAGAACCTAAACGGCAGCGACTTTACCGGCAATCTCCATCCGTCGGACGATATGGTCACGCTGCTGAACACCGTGTCCGGCGTGACGGTCAATCTCGGAGAAGGGACGGCCAACGTCCTCAATCTCGCCGAGGGCAGCAATTCGTTCGACAATCTGTGGAACGTGAACCTGCTCAACGGCAGTTCGTCGGATGACGTTCTGACGCTGCAAGGCAGCCCGGCGAACGTGATCGATCTCGGCGACGGCAACGACACTCTGAACTTCAACGCGAATGTCTACGACATCACCGTGACCAATGTCGAAACCGTCAATGCCGCCGCGAATTTCGACCGGATCACGATCGGCAACACGTCGGGCAACACGACGGTTACGGCCGGCGCAGGTGCGGACGAGATCTACGCCAGCGCGGGCCATGACAACTTCCGCTTCGTCAGCACTGCAGACTCCGCCGCCGGTGCTGCCGACACCATCCACAATTTCGACGCGGGCAATGACAGCTTTACGTTCTCGGGCATCAGCGTCGCCGGCGGTCACATCGAGTATGTGGACGGGCCGGCCCTGCTCGGCGGAAACCAGGCTTCGGCCCATTTGCAGAACTTCGGGCCGGGTAACGACTATCTCCAGATCGATATCGATGGCGATGGAACGAGTGACATGGACGTGAACCTGCAGAATGCCAGCGGCACGCTGCACAATGGGAACTTCTTGGTCAGCTAGCGGCCACCCGGTCCATCTGGCTCCGGGGCCGGCGCTTCCAGCCCTGGAGCCCAAACGCGTGGGTGTTCTCGAGGGCCCGCGGCGGATCGCCTCTCTCAAACAAAACCGCCGCCCCGTTGCGGTGGGGCGGCAGCTGTTAGGCCGGCTTAGCTAGCGGAGCGCGGTTGAACTCAGCGGACGTACCAATATCCCCACCAGCGATGGGATACGGGCCGTGCCTGCGCCTTCATGGCTGCAACTTCTTCGACCGGACGAAGCTGAGGACCATAGATCGCGGGCGGGTAAACATCATCCCACAGCACGACGCCACCCTGGACGGCGGCCGCCCGGTGTGGCGGAGCAAGCGCGAGCTCGGCGGCCGGCGCGACGGAGCCCGTCACGGCGAGGCCAATGGCGGCGAGGGCAATGGATGGAATAAGGGCGCGGAAGTTCATTGGATTTGAATCCCTCTGAAATGCGAGGCGAAATAATGCGACGGCTGCCGGACGGTTGCAAGGGCGTGGGGTGGCCGGTTGGCCCGAAATTTCCCGTGTGAGGGAAGGCGCGTCGGGCTTGCCGACTGCAACAAGCCTGGCGGGTCCGGATCTGCGAGAACATTTCTCTATATAGAGTGCGTCTCATGGAAAAATCCCGATCGCTGCGATCGATGCACGCGAGACTGCGCTGCATGCACGCTAGAGGTCAGGCATGAACAATCTTTCGGCGCCCACAGTCGGAAAGAATCATGATGTCGACACACTGCTCGCTCTTGATAGGTCGCGGACTATCCAAGGCAACTCCCATGACTTCTGCATTCGTCTCCGCTTTGATTTTCAGCGCTGGCCTCATCTCGGGATACGCGTTGCGCGCTTGGCGCGTCCAACGAAGTCCTGCGAACTCATCCCGTGGCGCCTCGCGTCGAACGGCCGGGCCGACTCCCACCACAACCTTCGGCCACGCCCGACGAGCGTTTTAGATGCCGTCTAGTTCTCTGTCGGCATCCAACTTCACGCTGAAACGAAGGGGCATGATGACATGAGCGAGCCCAAGAAGGACGCTCCACGACGCTACATTGCGGATGGCGCCGGACAGCGCGTGCTCGTTGGTCTGACGATCTCGGAGACCATCGAGTTCGAAGCGTTGGACAAGCCTGACGCCGATTTGATCGGCGAAATGGGGCGTTTCCGTCAGGCCCGGCACGGAGAGCGTTGGCTGGAGCTCTACGTCAAGCACGAGCGAGCCTGGAGCGACTGGATGGCGCAGACGCGCGCGCGGCCGGAGAAGCCGCAATTGCTCAACTAGGGCTTGCCCGGAGCGGCGTACAACCAATCCGCGCCAGTGCGACCGCCTCGCGCGTCAGTGGCAGGCCGTCGTCACCTCACACTGCGAGCATGCGGCTGCCCTGGATACTCATCAGGGTAAGGTTGCCGGTCGCATAGGCGCCGGTGTCGATGTTGACCCGGTTCGCCATGAATTCCGCACTGCGGACCGGCGTGTGACCATGCACGATATATTTGCCGAACTGCTCCTCGCTCCGCAGGAATTCTTCGCGAATCCAGAGCAGATCGCGCTCGGTCTGCTCGGCCAGTGGAACGCCCGGGCGAACGCCGGCGTGAACGAAGAAGAAGTCCCCGCAACTGAAGCTCAGCCGCAAATCGTCGAGGAATTCCAGATGTTCTGTAGGCATTGCCCGAATCAAATCGCGCATGATCGACGCCGGCTCGTCGCGCTTCAGGTCCGGCGGGGCGAGCCCGTAGGACATCAACGTCTGGGCTCCGCCGACGGCAATCCAATCCTCGAACAAGGAGGGATCCTCGAACACCCTCACGAGAAACGCCTCGTGGTTTCCCTTGAGGAAGACCGCGTTTCCCCGGCGGCTCCGTTCGACCAAGACGTCGAGGGTGGCGCGCGTGTCCGGGCCGCGATCGATGTAGTCGCCCATGAAGACCTCGATCGCATAGCGCGGCCGGCTCCGGGTCACGTCGGCGTCGATCACCCGCAACATGGGCTCGAGCAGATGCGCGCATCCGTGAATATCCGAGATCGCATAGATGCGGACTCCCTCCGGCAATTGCGGTTTGGGAGCGGGCAGGCGGGGGCGGGCGAGAGATATCATGGCGCTCAATCGATCGGGTGGTCAAAAAATTTCCCCAAGTCGCCGGCACCGGAGAGCTTCCATCCAACACGAACAAAGCGAATTCGGCGAGGGAGCGTGCTTGTTCTCCAGCTCGATCACGCCAAAAGAAGGGCGCTGCATTTTTTGCCTACCGGGTTGTGCGACTGGCAGGGCGACGGTCGGTCCGCACGATTGCATTGCTGAGTGCGAGAGGGCGGCAAAGTTGCATGCCTGAACCTATTTTCCGGACGCACGCCCAGATAGAAATCCGTCGGAATTCTCGCAAATGATTCGTCGCTCTTCATCGCTCAATTGCATCGCCCGAAAGATGAGCGACAAAGCGCTCGCGCGACGATCACACATCGCGCTCGACGTGGAACTTGATTCAAAATAGGGCAACGCGCTCGCTCATATGTCATCACTGTGACGACATTTTCAGCGCAACGAAATTCGCTGCGCATTTCAACGTGGCGCATGATCCGTGCGCCGCAAAAGTTTTGCGTGCAGCGCCACAATGTCGCTGCGATCACGCAACACCTTCCGCGCGGGGAAGTGACGAGTCTTCAGCATCACGATGAGCGTCAGACACTCTCTCGATAGGCAGAGGTTCGAATGGCTGTTGCAACTTATGGTTCTGAAAACGCTCACACGCTGTCGTCGACGCGCGGTAGTGCTCTTCAGAGGCCATTTCAGATCGTCGTCATGGCGGCTGACTTTCTGCTGATCTTGTTGAGCTATGCCGCCGGGGCCTCGCTGTACGGTGCTGCCGTCGCTTCGCCCAATGACGGCGCTTCGGTGGGAGCGGGGTTGTTCGTCGGTGTGGTGTTCGTGGCGGTCGCCTATTTCCGGGACGTCTATGCCACGCACCGTCTGCTCAACATCGTCTGGCAGCTTCGTAAGGCGGTGTTTATCTGGCTGACGTCCCTGACGATCCTTGCCGTTGCGGCCTTCTTGCTGAAATCGACGGACAATCTGTCCCGCGGCACCGTCATCGTGTTCGCTGTGATCGGCGGACTTGGCTTGATCAGCCTCCGCTTCGTCTGGCAGGCGGTGTTCGGCACGAGCTTTGCGAGAAGCCGGCTGGTCGATCGCAAGGTGATCCTGCTCAGCCTCAAGCCGCTCGACTTCACCTCGAGCCGTTTCAAGGACCTGCGGAGGAACGGCTTCGACGTGATGCGCCATTTCGTGCTCGGAGACGATCGGGATGACGGCCACTGGGAGCGGCAGATTCGCGACGTGATCCGTCAATCGCGCTCGGCTGACGTCGACGAATATCTGCTTGCGATCGACTGGAACGAATTGCCGATGCTCCGCAAGCTGGGGCCTTACTTGCGCGCCGTCCCGCAGCCCATACGCCTGCTGCCGGACGACCCGGTCGCAGATCTCGTAGCCCGTCCGTTTTTGCCGGTCAGTGGAACCGTAGCGGTCGAAATCCAGCGGCCGCCTCTCACCATTCTCGAGCGGTTGCAGAAGCGCTGTCTCGACATTGGCGTGGCCCTGTTCGCGCTTGTGATGCTGACACCGCTGCTGCTGACCGTCGCGGTGCTGATCAAGCTGGATTCCCCGGGAGCCGTCATATTCCGCCAGTCGCGCCGCGGCTTCAACGGCAGGCCGTTCGAGATCTGGAAGTTCCGGAGCATGACCGTTTGCGAGAACGGCGAAACGATTGCCCAGGCGACCAAGCGGGATGCCCGGGTCACCAAGATCGGGCGCTTCCTTCGCATGACGAGCATCGACGAGCTGCCGCAGCTCTGGAACGTGCTGCGCGGTGATATGTCGCTGGTCGGCCCGCGGCCGCATGCGCTGGCCCATGACAATTATTATGACGAGCTGATCAGCAAGTACGTTTACCGGCACCACATGAAGCCGGGGCTGACGGGCTGGGCCCAGGTGAACGGGTTCAGAGGGGAGACGCCAACGATCGATCTGATGGAAAAGCGGGTCGAGTACGACGTCTGGTACGTCAGCAACTGGAGTATCTGGCTCGACCTGAAGATCATGGCCCGCACGGCGTCCGCCGTGATGTTCCAGGAAGCCTACTGACCGTCCAGTTTCCCGATGATCTGAAATTGCGAGCGCGAGAGGTCAGGTTCCATCTCGCGACGACCTGCCGAAGAGCCGCATGATTGCGGCGCGCAAGGCGAGCAACGGCGGTACCAGCACGAAGAATGCCCCCATCGCAACGGAAACGATGACATGGCGGATCGAGAAAGGTTCCTCCTGCTCGATGTCACGTCGGCTCGGGTCGATGGGTGCCGGCGAGAGCGTGGTCGCCATCGGCTGCCGACGCACCTTGCGCGGAGGAACCACGATCAACACGAACAGGATGTTGAGCAGAACCCAAATAGTCAAAATCGTCAGGACGATCAGCATTCCGAGCCCGCCGGAAAAGAATTACAAATATGCGCCGAGCTTAGCCTCAGGGAACCCGGAAAGAAAGATGCCCAAAGTTTCGGCATTTGAGGCGTCGAGGACCGGATTGTCTCGTCTTATCGCTGGATGGTTGCCAATCGGCGCACTGTCCTAGCCATCACGGTCTTCGTCAATCCTTGCTTTGGGCTAGAGCAATAACTGCAAGTTGTGGATTCCGGGCGAATACGGAGGCCTGAGCCATCGGGGTGTGTCTTGCGTGTGGCTTGGGGGCGGCTTGGCGCAATCTCCGGCCCCATGCGACGGCGCACGTGATCACCTTCAGGCGACAGTTCCGCAAAGCATGAAAAAGGCCCGCTGCCAAATGGCAACGGACCCGAATTCGTGTCTGTTCGGCTGGGCGCTGCGCCGCGCCTCGGCCTAGGCGTGCTCGACGTAGTAGCTGTTGTGATGCTTGCCCTTATACGCCTCGATGCGCTTGAGCATCTTCGGGTTGGCGCGATTGAGCACGGCACCGAGCAGCTTCTTCTGGAGGACTTCCGACCCGGAAATCGATTCCTGGAGCGCGCTTCGTGTCGTCTGCCCCCATTCGATCACGTAGACCATGGCGTCGATCAGCATGCTGACGGCCTTCGAGTCCGCCACCGGCATCACCGGGGCAAGGTCGATCACGATGTACTCGTAGTGCTCTCTCAGCACCTTGAGCAACTCGGCCATCGCCTTCGATCCGATGACGTCGGCCGAATTGACCATGCGGGACGCCACCACGGAGGGCAGGAAGTCCAGGCCCGTCTCCTTGCTTCGCTGCACATGGTAGCCGAGGCTCGCCGGATCGCTGAGGGCCTCCACCAATCCGCTCTTGGCATTGGGGGCGAGCTCGCGGGTGAGCGAGCGCGTGTGCAGATCGCCGTCGATCAGGACCGTGCGATGCCCGGTGAGGGCGATCAGCTGCGCGAAGTTGGCCGCCACCGTCGTCTTTCCTTCCTTGGGAAGAGAAGACACGATGCCGATCACCTTGATCTCGCGGGTCAGCCGCGCAACGTCGATCGACACCTTGATGTTGCGCAACGTCTCGGCAAACCGCGAGAACGGATGATCGACGACGTAGCGCGACAGATCCGCTGAGCTCGTCTTGGCCGACGTCGACGAAAGCAACGCGCCGGTCGTCGTTGGCGGGCGAATGTCGGGCAGGACTCCGAGGCACTTGACACCGAGCTCGTCCTCGACCTCGCCGGGGGTCCGCAGGACGTCGCTGAGCAGTTCGCGCCCGAATGCGACGCCGAAGCCGAGGCAGAGGCCGCCGACCAGGCCTCCCACCAGCGCCAGCACCGTGCGCGGCGAGCTCTTGCGATCCGGCTTGGTCGCGGTGCTGATCAGGCGCGCCTCGCTGAGCGGAAAGCTCTGATTCTGCGTCGCGCTCTGCAGCTTCTCGAGGAAGCTGTTGTAGAGGTTGCGGTAGGTGTCCGCGGCGCTTTCGAGGTCGCGCAACTTGACCGCGGCCTGGCCGCTATCGCCGGCTTGGGCCACGAGTTCCTTCACGTTCTTCTCGAGCGAGGCTTCCCGGCTCTTTGCGATCTCATAGTCGCTGCGATAGGCATCGCCGATCCGATGCAGCTCGTCGGCGATGTTCTTGCGCAGCTCCTCCATCTTGTTGGCCAGATTGACCGCCGCAAGATGTTGCTTGCCATAGCGCCTCGACCAGTCGGCATACTGGGCCTGGAGGTCCAGATATTGCGCGCGCAGGCGGGTGATGACCGAGTTGTTGAGAGCATCGGTCACCGTCGATTGTGCGACGTCCTGGTCTGAAATCGCGTTGATCCGGTCGAGCCGGGCCTTGGCTTCGGCCGTCGATGCCCGCGCTTGAACCAGCTGGGTGTTGAGGTCCGACAATTGCTGCTCGGACATCAGGCCGCGGCTGGTCCCGACGATGTTGTTTTCGGCCTTGAAGGTCTGCACGGCGCGGTCGCTGGCGGTTGCCTGCTCGCTTAGCTCGAAGCTGCGCTGCTGCAGCCACTCGGTTGCCCGCTTGGTAGACTGATACTTGGCTTCCAGCGCGCCGACGAGATAGGCATTGGCGATGGCGTTGACGATCTTGGCCGCCTTGTCAGGGCTCGGCGAGCGATAGTTCATCGACAAGACATACGTCGTCAGGACGCGTTCCGTTCTCAGGTTCTTCTGAACCTGCTCCACCACGGCGTGCTCGAGACGCTCCTGGGATGCAGCTTCGCCGGAGCTGAACAGCGACATGACCTTGCCGAGGACGACGGACAGCAGGCCCGGATTGGAGCCATTGAACTCCGGATCGTCCGTCAGCTTCAGGCGACGGACGACCGAAAGAATCAGGTCGTCCGAATTGATGACTTCGACCTGGCTGTCGACATAGCCGGTATCGATGAGGGCGCTGTTGGCGTTGCTGTCCTTGTCCAGCACCTGCGCCTGACGCGTATCCATCATGATGCGGGCATTCGCCGTATACATCGGTTGCGCCGTCAACAGATAGATCATGACGAGGGCCAGCGCAGCGCCAGTGCACGCCGCGATGATCGGCCATTGCCGGCGCAGGACGTCGGCCACGCGCTCGAAGCTGAGGACGGCTCCGCCAAACTCGATGCCGAATCTGTGTCCCGACTGGAAATGTTCTCTGGGTTGGTACATTGGTTGCTTCGCTGCCTCTGACGATGGCTGATCAGTTCGGAAGGGGGACGGGTTTGAAAGGATTGGCCAGCTTGGTCTTCCATTCGCCTTCAAGCAGCGCCCCGCCTCGGGACGGCTGCGTCGAACTCTTGGCTTGCGATTGAGCCTGGATGCCGGAGGCGTCGTCGCCCGCGGCGGCATAGCCTGATTGCACGTTGAGATCGCCGATCCGCTGCGTGAAATCCCTGATCTTGCGCGCAGCGTTAGGCTTCGTCGAGGTGCATCGCCCTTCGGCGATCTTCAGCGCCGCGCCGATGGCCGAGCGGTCGGTTGCGGTCGAGGCGGAGATCAGCGTCTGCACGGAGGGCAACACTGACGGATCGGTCGCAATAAGGGCGGAGAGCCGGTATCTCAGCTTCTCCTTGTCATTGCGCAGTCGTTCCAGAAGCGAGGAGGGCGACTTGACGAACGTGTCGAGCTCGAGCTGGGAAGCACGATCCGAAAATTCGACGCACTGAGCCCGGCAAGCGCCGGTGCTCGACACGACCAAGGCAGAGCTTGCCAAGACGATCGGTAGCCATCGTAGCCTTGCGTGACGAATCGTTGGTCCGCAGCCCATCCGTGTCCCTTGCTTCCTGTTGCATTCGGAGAACACGCGAAACCTGACAGGTAACTGTGTCAATTTTTGTGCGACGCAAAAGACGAGTGCACGTCGTCGATGACAACCGTTGCGTTGCATGTTTTCCGATCGGTTGCAAAATGACGATATGCAATGCCTGCGAGATCGGCATGCTGGCGCCCAGGAATGTTGCAACTTGAAAACATATGAGGCGTTCGCACGTTCAGGAGTCGCAAGACAGCGTCGCAAAACCGACACAAGTAGCCGCGTGCGACATTGGTTCCGGACCCGCGGAAAATTATCGTCGCGACATTTGCGACACCTACGTATGGAGATAGCAGCGCCGTTGTCGTCGCCATCATCGCAACAGCGCCGAATTTCGCGCACACTTTACACGCAAATACTCGCAATATCATGCCCGAACTGATTTGCGCGCCGACGCGCGGCGATCTCAAGCAAAAATGGCGTGAACTTGGCGCTCGCATGTCCGAATGACTGCGAGCTTTGAAAATATCGTCGATCGTCATGCGTCGAATGCGAGTCCGCGATCGCGGAGATTGAACACGCGCGAGTCCTGATACACACTGCTGCGGTGCAATAGTTGGGAAGTTGATGTGACGGAGTTGGTTCATCGTGAGAAGGCGCATGTCCTGCCGCTCGACAGCATCAGGGGCATCGCCGCGACATCAGTGGTGATTCACCATCTGCTGCTGATGCCGACGTTCCTCGCGGCGTTCCCGCACAATGCGTGGATCAATTGCTCGTTCTTCAGAAGCTCCTGGCTGCTGGTCGATTTGTTCTTCGTTCTCAGCGGGATCGTCATGTCGATCAGCTACGTCGAGAGCGACTTCGGCCGTTTTTCGCTGCGTGAGTTCATGGTGCGGCGCCTGGCGAGGGTCTATCCGCTGCATATCGTCATGCTGATGGCCAATCTGTTGTTTCGCCTCCTGCGTATCGGCCTGGTCGTGGCGGGCGTCGTCGTGGCCGCGCCGGCCGCCTTTGAAGTGAACAATGCCTATTCCTTCGGTCTCAATGTCCTGCTGCTGCATTCGATGGGATTCATCGATTATCTCAGCTGGAACGCGCCAAGCTGGAGCATCAGCGTCGAATTCTACACCTATCTGGTGTTTGGCCTGATCGTCCTCTTTGCCCAGCGCATGCGCGCGCTGTTGGGGTTCTATGTCCTCTCCGGGCTGCTTGCGGTCGGAAGTCTGCTCTTCATCATCTTCGTGCTCAAAAAGAAGAGCCTCGAGCTTCAGGCGGATTTTGGTATCCTGCGCTGCTTCGTGAGCTTCTTCCTGGGCGTGCTGACGGTGAGGATCGTCGATCGCTTGCCGGCCAAGCCGGGCCCTGCCGTGCAGGGCGCGTTGCAATGCGCCGCCATGATCGCCAGCATCGTGCTGGTATCCTCGGCGGAGGCCAATCCTGCGTCAACCTTCCTCGCGCCCGTGACGTTTGCCATCTTCCTCGGCAGCTTGCTCGCCTTTCCGGATGCGCTGCTGGTGCCGCGGATCCTGGTGGCGAGGCCGCTGGTCTGGCTCGGGCGCCGTTCCTACTCCATCTACATGGTGCACGCTCTTGTGGTGCTGCTGGCTGAGTATTTTGTGCGGGCCGTGGGGGCGGGGCGAATCGCCGCCCTGGATTCAATCTGGGCGGGCCTGCCGGCGACGCTGAATCTCGTCCTCTCGGTGGCCGCTGTGCTGGCGGTTTCGCACTTCACCTATCGCTATGTCGAAATTGCCGGCGGCAAGCTCGTGCGAAATGCGCTCGAAATCCGTTCCGATTTCGCGCCATCCCCCGCGCGCTCGGCGCGGCTGAGCTGAGCCTGGCATGAGCACCTTCGCGCTGCAACCCCGCCGCATCACGCTGATCAGCCTCAACATCGAGGCGATCGCGCTCGCAGCCTATTTGATCCGGGATGCCTTCGGGGGTGCGATGCGGTACTACACCAGCATCATGCATTTGGACGGGATTTGGTTTTTGCCAGATGGCATTGCGCTTCTGTGCCTGGTCCAGTTCATCGTGCATTGCATCTTGCGCAATCGTAGTATCATGGCTGCAGTTGTCCTCGTACAAATCATGCTGTCGCTGGTGCTCGGCTATTTCATGCTGGGAACGGTCAACGCTGCGATGTCGTCATTCAAGATGATGCTCCCGGTATTCGTCGGATTTTGTTTCTGCGACACCAGTCTAGGCTCATACAAGAAGTTACTAACGGTCATCGCCGCGACGTTCTATCTCTCGCTGATCGGCGTGCTGCTGACGAAATTCTACCTGATGCCCTGGGTCGGCTACAAATATGAGTCTTTCGGCGCCGTTCGTGAGGCGGGCCGGCTGTGGTGGGCCTATGGCGGTGACGATCAACGCCTCACGGGTTTTGCTGCAGAAAGTACCATGGCGGCCTTCTTCATCCTGGTGTCGTTCGCGATCACGTCCATTCGCATGAGCACCAGTTGGTGCCTCATATTTGGTTCCATCGCGATCTATGCGATCAAGCTGACCACGAGCAAGACGACCATGATCGTCCTCGTGCTCTACTTGATTCTTCTGGTGCTCGTACGGATGCTGCCGGAGAAGTCGCGCTTTCCCGCGATCCGGACCATTGCGCTGTGGTCGTTTGCCGCGATCTTTGTGCCGTTCTTCATGATCGTGGTCGCTTCCGGTACCGCCGCGGTGCCGCACACGACCCTGTTCAGCATCGTCGACCGGATCAACAACAGCTGGCAGTTGCCGTTCGTCTACATGAACCAACTCATGCCCATGGGGCTGGTGACCGGTTGCGGCGCGGGCTGCTTCAACTATCCGCAGAAGCTGTTCTCGCCGCTCGCGCATTTCTGGGTGCCCGTCGACAATTTCTACATCGGGACTTACCTGATGTTCGGTCTCCCGTTCGCCGCATTCATGGTGATGGTGTTCCGGGCGACGTTCGGAGCGACCGACGTCTACAAGCTGACGCTGATCTTCGTCGTCAATCTGTTCACGATCACGGTACTGAATTACGGCCCGGCGTCCGGCCTGCTGATCATCGCATTGAGCTTCAGCGAGGTGTTCTCGCGCCGTGCGGCCTCCGCGCGGGCGGGAGACGCAGTGCCAATCGTCATGCGGCCGCCGGTGCCGTCATTGGAAGACTTCCGCCCGGATATACCGGCGGCGAGCGGAAGCAGGTGAGAACGAACGATGCATAAACGGCTTGCATTCATCGACACGCTGCGCGGCATTGCCGTGTTGTCGGTCCTGGTCCAGCACGTATTCGAGATCATCGTCGAAAAGCATCCGACGGGGGCCTATTACTGGCCCTTCCATGATGTGTTCGGCTATTACATGAACTTCGGCCGGTTCGGCGTCGTGCTGTTCTTCTTCGTCAGCGGCTTCGTCATTCCGTTCAGCTTTCCGGACAGCGCCACCCCGGTGCGGGATTTCGCGATCAGCCGCTTCTTCCGGCTCTATCCGGCCTATTGGACCTCGCTCGTGGTGGGGCTGGTGACGATGCAGCTGATCGACTCGAAAGTCTATCCGCTGGGGCAGGTTGCTGCGAACGTGACGATGCTGCAGACCTTCGTGAACATCCCGAACCTCTGGGTGTTCTACTGGACGCTGGCGATCGAGCTGCTGTTCTATGTCGGATGCACCATTCTGTTTGCGATGGGACTGCTGAACCAGCGCTTCACGGCCGTGACGATCGTCATTGCGGCCGCGCTGGTCGGAACGACCGCTGCACTCCTGGTGGAGAACAGGACCGTTTCCTCGGTGATGGAGGTGGGGTTGAACCTGTCGGCGATGTTCCTGGGCAAGATCATCCGCGATACCGTCATCGGCGGAAAGCTGCGATGGACCCACGTGGCGGTCTGCACGCTGCTGTATGCGATCTTCGCCATCACCCTGTCGGACCGGCGGTTCGGCGGCGTGTATCACGAGAATTTCTTCTACAGCTATTCGATCGGATCGGCTTATGTCGGCGCCGCGCTGGTCTTCATCGGCTTTGCCGTGTTCGGCGAGCGAATGGCGTGGCGCCCGATGGCGTTCGTCGGCGTGATCAGCTATTCGGTCTACCTGATGTCGCCGTTCGTGATCGTCTTCACGCATCGCCTCGTCTGGTTCGGCGATGGGCCGCTCGGATGGGCGATCTTCCTGGCGCTGATCCTGGCGCTGTCACTTCTCGTCAGCTGGATGACGTTCACGTTCGTCGAGAAGCCCAGCATTGCCTTTGGGCAACGGTTCCGCTCGGCGCGACGAAAGAAAGTGATTCTCGAGCCTGCGCTCAGCACCCAGGGCGCCGCAGAGTGACCAAGCTTCCGCACCAGCCGGGCGTCGCCTATGACGGATCGTTCGTTCCGTCGGTGCAGGGGCTTCGCGGCATTGCGGCGCTGAGCGTGCTGATGGATCATTTCTACGACATGCCGAAGGGCGGCATGTACGACATTCCGGATCCCGGATTCCTGCCGCCGCTCTGGACCTGGCTGCAATCGGTGATCAATGTCGGCGGGCATGGCGTCGAGCTGTTCTTTATGATCAGCGGCTTCCTGATCCCGGCGAGCCTGGTACGGCACGGATCGCTGCCGCGGTTCTTCTTCGATCGCGTCCTGCGCATCATGCCAGTCTTCGTCGTGTTGCATCTCGCGCTGTTCGCGATAGGTCCGATCGTCGCTTACAAGTTCTTCCGTGGCATCGATCTGCCGAGCTATCTCGGGATCTTCGCGGCCAATCTGTTCTTCGTGCAGGACGCGCTCGGTCTGCCCATTGCCCAGCAGAATGCCTGGACGCTGACCTATGAGTGGGCGTTCTACATCTGGTTTGCCGCGACGTTCTCGATGCTGCGCATCGGGGGCAAGATGCTGGCCGCGCCCCTGATCCTGCTGGGCGTCGCCTGTCTGCTGCATTGGCCGATCACGGCCTTCTTCTGCATCGGCATGCTCTTCAGCGCCACCGGCTTTCGCATCGCGATTCCGGGGCGTCTCGGCTTGGTCGTGGGGCTAGCCTGCGGAGTGGCGATGTATGCGAGCCTGGTGCTGTTTCACCCGTTCGTGGCGCTGCTTCCCGGCTTCCTGCTGTTCGGCATGGTGCTTGCCCCGGCGTCGGGCCTCGGCAGGGCCCTGAGTGCGCCGGCCCTGCAATATGTCGGCAAGATCAGCTACAGCCTCTATCTCGTGCATCCCTTCGTGCTGTTCCCCTTGCAGGTGATCGGCCTCAAGCTGGTCGCCGTCGGTGTCGATCGCTGGCTGCTGTGGGCCGCTTTCATCGCGCTTGGGCTGGTGATGTCGTTGGTGGCGAGCGCGATCAGCTATGAGCTGATCGAGGTCAGGCTGCGGCGCCTGCTGGACGGCGCGATCCGGGGCATGTTCTTTCGGCCGCTGAAGGTCGGACAATCGGTTTGAGACACCGCGGTGCCGTCGCGGTCAGCTCACGGTACGACCCGCGAGCTTGTGATAGGAGCCCAGTAATCCCTCGGCGATGCGGTCCCAGTTCAAGATGCCGGCCGCGGTCTGCTGTGCGCCGTTGGTCAATGTCGCGGCAAGAGGTTTCGAGGTCAGCACGCGTTCGAGCGCATCTGCCAGTGCCGTGGCATCGCCGGGAGGAACAAGCAACCCGTTGACGCCGTCGGTGACGACGTCGGGAATGCCGCCGGTGGCGCTGGCGACGACGGGACGCGCATTGCCGTAAGCCGATGCAAGCACGCCGCTCTGCGTCGCATCCTTGTACGGCAAGGCGACCACGGAGGCGGATTGAAACAGTCGCCCGGTATCGGCAGGTGAAATGTAGGCATTGATGGTCTTGACCGTCGGCATCGCCTCCATCCGCGCGCCGAGCCGCGTCATCTCGGGACCGCGGCCGGCAACGATCGCCTCGTGCGCCACGCCGCGCCGGGCCAAGATGTCGATCGCGTCGATGAAGACATCCAGGCCCTTGTAGGCCCACATCCGTCCAAAAAACAGGATGCGCGTGGATTCGGGCGCGGTGATCGTACCCCTGGCCGGCGGAACCATGAGCACGCCGTGCATGCTGGAAACCGTCTCGCCCTTGAAGTCGGGTGACGCGCGGCGGAAATCGGCAATGCAGCTCTCGCCGTGCGTCGTGACGACCGACGCGGCGGCGCGCATGCGTTCACGCCAGCTGTCCTCGCGTGGCGACGTGCCGGAGCCGCCCTCCGAATGCGGAATCGCATCGTGAACGGTGAGCACGAGAGGGATGCCGAGCGGACGAAGCAACTGGATCAGCTTGGACGTGTAGATCTCCGGAACTTCGTGACAATGAATCACGTCCGGACGAAATGAAATTATGTCGAGGAACGAGACCGGGATGCCGATCACGCCGCCGCGGCGCAGGCTCAGGTCGCGAACTCGCGTCTCGAAAGGCGCCGGGACGGCGATATCGGCCAATTCCCATTGCTGGTTGGCGTCCTTGCGGTTGAGCACCAAGCGGACGTCGCAATGATGCGCCAATCCCGCTGCCAACCGATAGGAATACTCGGAGAAATGCGGCGCGTAGATGGCCACACGGAGGCGCTGGCCCATGTCAGCTCTTTCCGCTCCAGAGGTCGATCGGGAATGCACTCATCAAGGCACGATGGTCAAAGTTGAGGCGGGCAGCCCCACCCATCTCGCGACCTTCGTCAATGCTTGAGGCAAACTCGACGGCGAACCGGCCGGTGCCCTCGTAATAGTCGCGATACTTGAATTCGGACTCTGCGTTGCTAAGGCGCACGTATCGCGCCGGTATCCCGAATGCCTCGGCGACAACGATCCCGTGTAGCGAGCTCGCCAGAACCAGTTCGGCTTCGAGAATGGCCTCAATCCGCCGATTCCAGGATCCCAGCGGTGAGACCACTGTCTCGGCCGCACAGTCAACGAGACCTAAATCGTGCAAATTCGGAACAAACACCCATGGCTTTCTAGCAGTCCGGTGAAAGCGATTCGGAAACAGCTGGGGAAGCAGCAACGCAGGATCTCCAAACACTTCGGGTACCGCGATGCCCCGGCGTTGCAAAATCTCCCGTGTACGAGGGCCACGCACCGCGCGCACGTCCAAATTCTGCACGCGGCGATTGAGGTCGTCCTGACCTGGGCGCCCGTTCACGCCGCTTCCCCAGATCACATCGCCGTCTTGCGCGTAATGGAGCACGGAACCGATCGCGAACAAGCGCGTTTGCCGCGGCACCTCATCGGCAAGCGTATAGCCGAAATGCCGCAAGAGATGGTCAACGACGATCATCGAAAGATGGTCGCCGAAATTTATCGTTCCGTCGTCGGGACGCCAGAAGAACAAGTCCACGTGCGGATACGGCAGTTGATGAATAAAGTCGCAACCGACCTCGTTGATCAGCCGTCGTAGATTGCCTCGAAAATTCATGCTGCCTCGGATCGTAGCTGCTTTCTTGCCGTAGTGTCCTCGTAAACAAGGCGACTATTGGACCATTGCAGCCAATGGCCCATCGACAAACGTCGGCCTACCCGAGATTGTGACAGGCTTCCCAATTGCGCCACGAGATTATCAAACCGCGCTCGATCGTTTCGGGCGTCATTTGGTCCGCACTCGATTCCGCGGTCGGGCAGGCTCTCACGCTCGCAATCTACATGATCATGGCGCGGCTGCTGTCGCCACAGATTCTCGGCATCGTGGCAACGGGGGCGTTGGCGCTCGAATTCTGCCGAGCAGTTCTGATCGAGAGCATCGCGATTGCCGTCCAGGCGCGCCCCGAGCCGAAGGACGAGGATTATACTGCCTCGTTCTGGCTTATTGCGGGCCTCTCCTTGTTTGCAGCGCTCGCACTGTTCGCCTCGAGCGGCGCTATCGAACGATTCTCGGGTCTTTCGAATATTGCCATCGTTCTCCAAGGATTTTGCGTCGTGGTGGCCGTCCAAGGCCTGTCACGGACGCACGAAGCCTGGTTGACGCGCAATCAGCTCTTTCGATCCCTCGCCATCCGCTCGCTTTGTTCAATCTCGGTTGGCGGGGCCGTAGGAATCGGTCTAGCGACCCAGGGTTACGGGGTCATTGCGCTTGTCGGGCAACTCGTCTCGACTTCGTTGATCTCGCTGGTCAGCCTTTGGATCCTGACGCCCTGGCGCCCTCGGCTCCGGGTCAGCCGGCAGGCTGTTATCGAGCTCCTGAGCTATGCACGATACGTGGCGCTGACGGGAATCACGAACTTCGCCAACGCCAATTCCGATTTGATTTTTGTCACTTGGTATACTGGCGCCGCCGGCGCCGGCTTCTACAGCCTCGCCAAGCGCCTGGTCAACGCTGTGAGTACCGTAATCGGAAATGCGTTGAACCGCGTGTTTTTCTCGACCATCGCTGGCCTCCAGCATGACCGAGCAGCGTCGCGTTCGACGCTGGTTGACTTCGTCATCTACACGTCGCTGCTGACGGCGCCGCTTTTCGCCGGCATTGCCGTTCTGGCGCCGGATCTAATCGTCGGTTTCTTCGGGTCCAAGTGGGGCGAGGCCGCCCCTCTACTCGCGATCATGTCGGTCACTGGATTCTTGACCACGATCGGTCTCTACAATCACTCCGTAATCCTGGCGTTCGGCAAACCGCACTGGCAGACTTGGCTGACCCTAATCTACGCGGTTTCGAACATAGCAATCTTCATCCTCGCTGCGCCGTTTGGTCTTATCGCCATTGCTGTCGGCTATGTCGTTCGCGCCTTGTCGCTGTATCCGCTATCCGCCGGAGCCTCGATGCGGATCCTGTCGCTCGGTATCAGGTCCTACGCCGCGGCGCTGATGCCCGGACTTGCGGGCTCCGCTGTGATGGCATGCGCGGTGGTTAGTGCCTCCCTTACCATTCCTGCCACGTTGCCGTGGCTGCGTCTCGCCGCGCTCGTGCTGCTTGGTTTTTCGGTTTATCTTGTCGTTGTTATCGCGCTCGCCCGGCCGGCCGTCGTGCGGATATGCCAGGAAGTCTTGGGTCGTGTGCGGCGATCGTCGAGGACCTAGCTGCAAGATCTGGCCTGCACGCCTAGCTGGCGTTAGCGGCCTGTCTGGTCTCGGAAAGATCGAGCGGCTCGGTCTTCGGGATGCGGGCTGATCTTGCATCGCCCGCCGCAAGCCGGTTGATCAACTTTCGAGCGGGATTTTCGACATAGTGATATGTCACGTCGGCAACGACTGTCAAAACGATGCAGCAGGCCAACGCAAACCCGGGAAACATGCTTGGTTGAAATCCGAAAAAGTGCCAGGCCGGCTTGAAAAGCAGGATCAGCAGCACTTCGTGCACCATGTAGATCGCATACGACGTGTTGCCTAGGCGGCCAAGCCAGTCAGAACCGGGAAACCGGGCGAAAGCGCTTTCTCCAGTGGCAGTGACGAGGATAGTCAGAGAGAAGAGCATGATTGCAAGGTCGGGCTTCGCATAGACGTTGAGGACCAGGACCGAGAGAGCAAACAGCGCTATTCCGGCGAATGCGACCGGCTTCTTGCGATAGTCGCCGGAGAGCCTGAACAGGACCGTCAGGAGAATCCCATTCAGGAAGCTTGGAAGGGCCCGTAACATGCCGAAATCGAAGGTTGCCCCGTACATCTGCGAGCGCTCCTGCCAGATCGGCAGGTGAGCGTGGGCGAGGATTCCATAAGAGAGCGCGACGATGATCGCGAGCATCAGCGGCGAAATCCTGCCAGCCAGCAGCACGAACAGCGGGAATAGAAGGTAACAGAACAACTCGGCGCTGATGGACCAGGCCGGCGAGTTGAAGCTGAGATGATCTGTAACACCCCACGCCTGCACGAGGAAGAAGTTTTGAATGAAATCCAGCCAGCTCGCGTGCGAGGTGGGACCGGATATGCCCATGAGAGCAAGGACCGCGAATATCAATAATGTAAGCAAATGCAAAGGGTAGATTCGCGCGATCCGCCTAACGAGGAAGCGCGTATAGGAGCGCAAGCCTGCCGAGGTTGAAGAATAGGAATAGGAGATCACGAAGCCGGACAGGATGAAGAACATGTCCACGAACAGGCCGTAGGACCCGTTCCACGCCGGCGAGATGCCCGCGTCGATCAGCTTCAGGTGGAAGATGAAGACCCCGAGCGCAGCGACGAAGCGGTAGAAGTCGAGAACGACGAAACGTCTTGCTTCACTGGCTTCCATCGGGCCTCGGAGTCCTTGCGCGGTTCGTCTCCGTCTCTAACGGCGAATTGTGACGCAAGTTCGCTGCGCGTTGGCCGATGCGGCGCAATCGGGGCAGCTCGCCCGAATTCATGGGAGCCATCCCATTGCGAATGGCAGCCGGCGTCCTGCTCATCGATCATCCAGGCGCCCAACAAACGACGGGGCCGGGACCGACATGGTCCCGGGCCTCTCGGCTCGAATTCGCCGTGCTCAGACGAACAGGAAGTCGTGGCTCGTCAGGCTGGAGACGTAGACGTTCTTCAGCAGGATCGAGTCGGTGGCGGAGAACGTGATGAGCGCGTTGGTGCCGGACTGCGTGATTTGCAGGTGGCTGTAGTCCGCCGCCAGCAGTTTCGAGATCTGGACCACGTCGTGGGTCGTGCCATCGCCGGCCTGGAAGTTGAGGATTTGGTCCTGGCCGTGGTCGTAGGCGATGGTGGTCGCGTTCGGCGCGGCTGAGAACACGTCGTCGCCCGCTCCACCGTGGATCGTCACGCCGCTGGCGACGGCCGTGACATTGTGGGTGCCGTCGGCCTTGGTCTGATCGATGAACTGCAGCGCTTTTGCTGTGTCGTAGCTCTCGTGCCGAGTGGTGCCGGTCTGTCCGTTGAAGTTGAACAGGAAGACGTCCCTCGAGCCGTCGGCGTTGCTGGCGATCTCCTGGGTCTTGATGCCGGCGCTGTTATAGGTGTCGGTCAGCTTGCTGCCGTCGTTGTTGATGAGCTGGGTAAAATCCAAAGTGCCGTCGGCGTGGGTCCTTGTAATTTCGACGATATTGCCCGAAGCATCGAGGTGCTGGTGCTGCGTCGTGTAGGACTGCCCGGTGACGTTGTAGTTCCAGTTGTCCGAGGTGCCATCGGCATTCTTGATATAGGCGGCGGTCTTCACGCCGCCGGTATAGACCGTCGTGGAGCTGTAACCGTCGAGCTTCGTGGTCACCTCGCTGGTGATGACGCCGTGCGCGTCGTACCAGTCGGAGGTCTTGGTGCCGTTGGCGCTCTGCTCCAGTGTGAAGGCCAGGCTGCTGTCCGCGTGGGTGCGAACGATATTGGTCAGGAAGCCGGTCGAATCGTAGGTGTCGTGCTCCTTGGTGTAGGTCTGGCCGACCACGTTGAACTGGAAGACGTCCTTCGACCCATCCGCGTGGTAGTCGGTCTCCGTCTTCTTGGCGCCGGCCGCATCGTAGTTGGTGACCACGCTGCCGCCGTCGCCGTGGGCGACCTGGGTGTAGTCGAGCGTGCCGTCGGCGTGCCAGCGGGTCACCTCGGTCGTCTGGCCTGTGGGGTCGAGGTGCTGGTACTGCGTGGTGTAGCTCTGACCGGTGATGTTGTAGCTGTAATTGTCGTGGCTCTGGTCGGCATTGGTGATGTACGCCGCCGTCTTGACGCCGTTGGCGTACACCGTGGTCGAGCTGTAACCGCTCGGCTTCTGGAACACCTCGCTGGTGAGCACGCCCTTGGCGTCATACCAGTCCGTCGTCTTGGTCCCATCGGCGCTCTGCACCAGCTTGAAGGCCATGCTGCCGTCGGCGTGCTTGCGGATCAGCGTGGTGAGGAAGCCGCTCGCATCGTAGATGTCGTGCTCGGTCGTGTAGCTCTGGCCGGTGATGTTGAAGAGGAATACGTCCTTGCTGCCGTCAGCATGAAAGTCGGTTTCCTTGATCCGTGTCCCCGCAGCGTCGTAATTGGTGACGACGCTGCTGCCGTCGCTGTTGATGACCTGGGTATAGTCGAGCGTGCCGTCGGCATGCTTGCGGGTGACGGCCGTGACCTTGCCCGACGGGTCGATGTGCTGGATCAGCGTGGCGTAGCTCTGGCCGGTGGTGCCATAGGCATAGTTGTCCTGGCTACCGTCGGCATTCTTCACATAGGTATTGGTCTTGACGCCGTTGCTGTAGGTCGTGGTCGACGTAGTGCCGTCCGCCTTCTGCACCACCTCGCTGGTGAGGCTGCCGGCGGCATTGTACCAATCGGTCGTCTTGGTGCCGTCCGTGGTCTGAGTGAGCTTGAAGGCGAGGCTGCCGTCGCTGTGCAGGCGCGTCAGGCTGGTGAGGAAGCCGGTGGCGCTGTAGACGTCGTGCTCGGTCGTGTAATTCTGGCCCGTGATGTTGTAGGTCCAGACATCCTTGCTGTGGTCGGCATGATAAGCCGTCTCAACCAGCTTCACGCCGGTGGCGCTATAGGTGGTGATCACGCTGCTGCCGTCGCTGTTGTAGACCTGCGTCGAGTCCAGCGAGCCGTCGGCATGGCTGCGAGTGACCGATGTGACCTTCCCCGACGCGTCAAGGTGCTGGACCTGGGTGGTGAAGCTCTTTCCGGTGACGTTGTAGGAATAGTTGTCCTGCGAACCGTCAGCATTCTTGACATAGGCGGTGGTCTTGAGGCCGTTGGTGTAGAGCGTTGTGGAGTAGTAGCCGTCCGGTTTCTGCACGATTTCGCTTAGAATGATTCCGGCCGGATTGTAGGTATCGGTGGTCCGGATCGCGTCGATCCCGACATGAACGAATTTCGTCTTCACCCCGGCGGCGTAGCTGATTAAGTCCTGGGACCCATCGCTGTAGACGACGGTGGTCGAGGTCGGCTGCCCGCTCGAATTAAGCCCAGTGTCGGACCTCGACAGAAGCTTTCCGCTGGCATCGTAAGTCTTTGTGTTGATCCAGGTCGCGGCCGAGTTGGTCACCGAGAATGAATATCCGCCCTGGATCTTGGAGAGGGCGCTGCCGTAATGGGCAATGATGTAGTCCATGGTCGCCTTGGAGGCGACGGGCAGGACGTGCGAGCCGGTCAGCGTGATGGTCTGCAGTGCCGTCGACTCGCTGAGGTCGGACAGTTGCGGCACGATCTCGGCGGCCGTGCCGCTGACGGTGGTCATCGTGTCCGGCGGAGTCGACGTTGCTGGGGGCGCGTCGATCTCGATGATCAGCGGGTGGTCGCTGACCGGAATCGTGATCGAGCTGACGTCGGTGTAGCTGGCGATCGCCGTGGTTCCCGTCAGGGTGTCGTACACCTTCACCGAATGATGCACGCCGCCGAGATTCACGGTGACCGTCTGGGCCGTGTTGGACACCTCGCTATCGGTGGAATCGTTCCAAAGCTTCGGCTCCGCCCACACGACGAGCTCGTAGGCGCCGTTGCTCTTGCCGAGCACCATGCTGTTGCCGGTCGCCGGCATGTTGCTCAGGGTGTAGTTCAACGGATCAGTCGGCTGCAGGCTGCCCTTGCCGTCGTCGGCCAGAATGGTCGTCAAATTGTGGATGGCGGTGGCGGCGAGCTTCGGCGTCCCGTCGGAATTGAACAATCCGAAATTGGCTTCGGGATTGGTATTGCCGGCGGACGAGTCGCGATCGAACATCTCGTAGAGATAGGTGGCGCTCACGCCGGCCTTGTAGGCATCGACCAGGGTGTTCAGGATCGATTTGGCCTGCACCGTCTCGTTGACGCCGAGATATTGGGTGTTGGCCTGGGTGGTGTAGCCGGTCTCGGTGATGACGACAGGCTTGCCCGGCGCCGCGGTCATGACGGCGCTCAGCGTTGCCGAAATCGAGCTGCCGTTCGTCAGGCTGGTGCTGACATAGGCATGGGCGTTGGCGTAGTCGACCGACCCCGACATGTTGCCGAGCTGGCTGTAGCCTTGCGGATCGTTGTAGGCCAGTGACAGATTGTAGACGGGGATGCTACCGAGCGTGGCGTTGGCATTGACGGCCTGGTAGAGCGCGCTCTGGAACTGAGCCGCGGCGCTGAGGCTCGAGCTGCCATTGTAGCTGAAGGGCTGGTGATTGGCCTCGTTGAGCCCTTCGATGGCGCTGATGCTGCCCG
The DNA here is from genome assembly GCF_032144035.1 of Bradyrhizobium sp. WYCCWR 12699. NCBI lineage: Bacteria > Pseudomonadati > Pseudomonadota > Alphaproteobacteria > Hyphomicrobiales > Nitrobacteraceae > Bradyrhizobium > Bradyrhizobium sp. WYCCWR 12699. The sequence goes on along the minus strand of NZ_JAVTJN010000039.1, from coordinate 1,641,738 downwards.
GATGGCTCACCGCGAACTTCTCGAGCGAGGCGATGTAGTTCTGCAGTCCGGTTGTGCCAGTCTGGGGCAGGGCGGACGACACCAGGAAGTCGAACTTGTAGCCGGCGGCGGCCAGGCCATCGACAACGGGTTGCGCAGCCGGGCTGGTCCCCATCGCGTCGCGGAGGTGGGTGACGCCGAGATACTCGAGGTCGTCGACCATCAGCGCGAGATTGTTGTAGCCGGTCCACCCGAAGCCGGCGTGGGTGTTGACGCCAATGGAGTTGATGAAGCCGCTGGCGGACAGGATGGTTTGATCGGACATTGCACACTCGATTTCAGCGCGAACGAAATTGCTCGCAGGATTTGCGTTCAAGCTTCTCTGGCGAGTGTGAATTTCAGATAAAAACGAAGCTGCAAATCTCGAGCGAAACGCGGTTCCTTGTGCAGGAACAGACTTGCTCGGCAGCAGCAGAATATCGATGCGATGCCGGTTCAGCGTGGCGCGAGGAAGGCGCTTTCAAGATTTTCGCGATTTGCACTGCTGAATGTATGCGCAGGCGGCGCGAAAGACTTCATACGGCGGGTGTTGCGACGCCGCGATGTGGCGCTCGTGTCCGCCGTTCGGAGTATCTTCGCCCCGTACTTTGGCGCAGCTCGCGCTCTGTCCTGCACGGGAAGTTCGCAGATGCCGCTTCCATGAGCGGTTAAACCCCATGATTTACCCGTAGGGGTTGTGAATGCTCAGGGATGCGGCAGGAGCGCGTTGCTGAGGGCCCGTTCCGTACCGGAACCCGATCTGCATCGCAGGAGGTGCGAGAATCAGCCGCGGCGAGCCGGCATCAGAAAGTCCCCGCGCCATCCAATGACCGCCGTCGCAATCGCGGCGATCACGATCTTGCCGGCGAGCCATGTCGCGGGCTCCGTCGGCATCGACCCGAGCGATCCGATCAGGATCGCGGCCACCAGGGCCTGTATGACGAGCGGCCAGCGCGGGAATGCCTCAAAGCGCAGGGTCGGACCGAGTGCGACCAGCATGGTCGCGAGCGTGGCGACCGCAGCGCAGCCGACCGCGCCGCGCGGGGACAGGCCGGCCGAGGTCGCGACCAGCGCGAAGGCGACGACAAGAGCGAGCTGGCCGGCCGCGACGAGGACAAGCCTGGTCGCCAGCTTCTCGAGATGGGGGACGACCGCGATCGTCGCCTGCAGATGGGTGTGCAGGAAATAGAAGGCGGCGACCATTGGCGCCGTCTCCAGAAAGCCGGCCAGGCTCGCCTGCGGCACCAGGATACGGGCTGCATCTGGAATGAATCCAATCAGTCCGCCGAGCAGCACCAGGGTGGTGCAGATCATGAATTCGAACATCCGCCGCGCCGACTGCACCGATTTTGCGCCGCTTGCGTGCTCGAAATCGTGGACCACCTCGGGATAGCTCACGGTGTGGATCGCGGCATTGAGAACCCAGAAGGGACGTTGCAGCAGGTCGAGCGCGATCGAAAATCCGGCCCCGGCCCCCGTCGCGCCCAGCCGGCCGATGACGATGACACGGAGCAGCACCGGCACCGACAGATGGATGACGGACGCGCCCGCCGCAAGCATGCCGTAGCGGGAGAATTCCTTCCAGTCGGCCAGCATCCTCTGCAACGACACGCGCTCCATCGGCGTGCGATAGGCGGCAAGGCCGGCGAGGAGGCCCAGGGCGTGCCCCGACGCGATGCCGAGCAGCGCCGCTTCGGCGGTTCCCGAGATCACGCCTCCCGCGACGGCACCGGCCAGGAGGGCGGTGGCCCGCAGCGCCAGAAGGACGGAGGCGATGCCGAGCCGGTCGGACAGGCGGATCGACAGGAAATAGAGATCCGTCAGTCCCTGGAGGACGGAGATGCTCAGGCCCAGCGCGATGATCCCTCTCGGCAGCACGCTGGTCAGCGACGCGCAGCTCCCGACCACGACGAGCGCGGCCGCGCTCGTCAGGCCGGCCGCAAGCAGCGACCACCTCAGCCGGGCCGCCTCGTCCTCCTCGGCTGCCGCCAGAAAACGCAGTCCGGCCAGCTGCAGCCATTCGAACATCAGCACGCAGAGCAATTGGCTCGAGGCCAGCGCGAGGGAAAAGTTGGTGTAGTCGGCGGCGGGCAGCAGATGGCTGATCGCGAAGATCAGGATGATCGCCGCGGCGCTTTGATAGAGGTAGCCCGCCATCGCGAAGAGGCGTGTCATCGCGGAATGAGGCGCTCCTTACCGACGATCGCCGCTCCCTGCGGCGCGTCGGCCGTTGCTGCGCGCACCTGCGACATCCGCTGCTCGCGCAATTGTTCATACAGATTCTTGTATGAAGACAGCACGTCGGAGAAGATCCACTTGTTGGTATCGGCGATCAGGCGCCGGCTGATCTCGTCGATCTTGTGCGGGTCGGCTGCGACCGCGAGCATGCTCTTGGCCAGGGATTGCGGATCGGCTTCGGTCAGCCAGCCGGTCACCCCGTGCTGGATGACCTCGGGCATGCCGCCGAAGCGCGTTCCGAGCAGCGGCCTGCCGGCCGCCTTGGCATCTGCGACGACCAGGGGACCGGGGTCGTGCCAGATGGAGGGCGCGACCACCACGTCGACCTGCTTGTAGAAATCGTCCGGCGCCACGAAGCCCATGAACTCGATTCGCGCATCCGGCGCGAGCGTCCTGAGGCGTCGCTGCTCCTCGTCGCTGACCCGGCCGGCGATCATCATGCGGATGCGATCCGGGGGCAGCAGCGCCAGAGCCCGCATCAAATTGTCGATGCCTTTTTCCTCGGTGAGGCGGCCGATGAATCCGAACGTCACCTCGGTGGTGCAAATCGGACGGGGATAGGGCGACTGCGGCGGCTCGGTCGAGGCATTGCGGATCACGGTGCGGATCGGCGTCTCCGCGAACATGCCCATATCGGTATGAATGGACAGGACGCGCTCGCTCACGCCGACCACGGCGCTGAGCCAGTGCGTGGCACGCTTGCGATGAAAGCTCAGAATTCCGCAGCTCGTGCAGGTGTGCTCGCAGGATCGTCCGTGGTCGAAGCGGGAGCAGCGCGGACAGGTCAGGTAATAGTCGTGAAGCGTATGAAGCACGGGAACGCCGAGCTGGGCGGCGACGCGCCAGATCGCGGTGGTGAGGCCCGACAGATTGTTGGAGTGCAGCACGTCCGGCTTGAAGGCCCGGATACGTTCCGCGATCAGGGGTGCCTGCATCTGCCAGTCGTCGATCGCGTGCCAGATGCTGCGCAATGCGACGTTCTTCTGCTCCGTGAAGGGCAGATACACGTTCCGCACCGGAGCGGAGTAGACGTTGACGCCGTCGCAGGTTTCCGGGGCCTGCTCGGGGGTGGATGCGGCCCGGATCACTTCCACTTCGTCACCGCGTTGCACCAGGCCTTCGGCGAAACGACGGGCGAAGATCTCCGCGCCGCCGACGATCTTGGGTGCCTGAGGCGTCGGATAAAGCGTGGACGTCAAAAGAACTTTCATCGCGTCAACCTCATGTCTGCAAAATCGGCTCTACCGCGCCGGCCTGATCTCCAGGGTGGGAACGGCACTGTCATTGGCTGCAATCAGAACAGGTGTGCTCGAGACGGGAATCCAGACCCCGGACGCAGGCTTCGCCGCCTGGTCGCATGGCATCGCAAAGCTTGCGCCTTGCTGATCTCCCTTGAGCCGAATTTCGTAGCGCCGGTCCGGAGCCTCGGACCAGACGGCAATTCTGCCGCCGGAGGCCGTCGATGCATTGATCGACACGACGCCGCTGGCGAGCTCGCGTCGCTCGGCACTCAGGCTGGAGCGAATGAAGGCCCAGGCGCCTTGAGCCGCGCAGGCGACCGGCTTTGGCGAATTGTCGAAACGATAGAGCCCGAAATTGTCCTCCAGCTCGGACGGATTCTTTCCACTGTCCTTGAGCTCATAGAGCCACATGCCCTTGAGCCAGCGGGCCGCGGTCGACGCCCACAGGATGAGCTGCGCCGTATTGTCGGCCTGGGCCTGCTCACTGACGCCGCATTTGTTGCTGGCTGTGGTCCAGCCCGTCTCGGTGACATAGATCGGGAAATCGGGGTTTCCGCTCGCCTGGCCGACCAGGCGGTGAAACGCCGTGAGCCGGTCGATGATCTCGGCCGAGGTGCGTTTGCTCGGGCCCATGCAGAAATTGTAGAGATGGATCGAAGCACCGTCGGCATATTGAAGGATGCCGGTTCGCAGCATCTTCTCCGTCCATGTCCAGCCCGGATCGTCGCCGAGCGCGCCGACCAGGAAAGGCGCATTAGGTGCAACCCGCTTGACCGCCGGCCGCGCGACTTGCGCGAGCGCCAGATAGTTCTCCGGCGAGAACGCGGCGTCTTTCTTCGCCGCCAGATTCCATTCGTTCCAGAGTTCGAAGAGTGGATGCTGCGGCAGGACCGATTGCGCCGCCGCCGCCGCATAATCGGCGAACCGCTGCCGCGCCTCATCGGTCGTCGGCGGCGTGGAATTCGGGACCAGATGATGGCCGAACGCAAGGATCAGAAGGGGGCGGGCGACGCCGGACCTGACTTGCGATTCCAGCCGGCTGAGCCTGGGCGTGAACCCCATCCGGCGTCCCCCCACCTCGAAATCGGACCAGGGAAAATCGTCGCGGAAGGCGTTGAGGCCAAGCTGCTTGATCTGGGTGACGTTCTCCGCAGGCACGTATCCGCGCGTGCTCACCGGGCCACCCAGGCCCTGATGCGTGCCGACCCCCAGCAGGAATCGGGCATCGAGCGGTTGCGCCTGCTGTGCGCAGACGGAGACCGGCAGAAAAACGGATGCGATGAGGCTCGCGAGGCGGAGACTGTCGCGAACCAAGGTGCGTGCGAATAGTCGAGCCATCAGAAATTCTTGGAGAGATCCGATTGCAGTCCCGCCTTCGCCGCGACCGGCGTCCCTTCGTTCTGGAGCAGCTCGAGATAGACCTGCTGCAACTGCCCATGCGTCTTCTGAACGTCATAGAGTTGCTTGAACCGGTCGTAGCCGCGCTGTCCCAGCACCTTGAGATCGAAATCCAGCGTCCGCCGAAAACCGTCGACGAGCGGCTGAACGGCGACGGGCTCGCAAAGCACGCCGGTGACGCCGTCGACGACGATCTCGGGCAATGCTCCGCTGCGGAACGCCAGGATGGGTTTTGCTGCGCGCATCGCTTCCAGGGCAACGAGGCCGAAGGCCTCCCATCGTGACGGGATCACGACGAGATCGGCAGCCTCGAGCTGGGTCTCGATGGTCGGGCGGTCGAGCCAGCCCAGCAGGGACACGTTGGGCGGGACGCTCGGGCCTTCATATTTGTTGACAACGGAGGCGCCGATCATGCGGACATCAAGTACGTCTTCGAGTTCGCGCGCCGCCTCGATCAGGAGATCGAAGCCCTTCTGACGGTCCAGGCGCCCGATGAAGAGAACCTTGACCTTCTTGGAGGTCCAGTCTGCCGCGACGGGCTGCGGCGAGCGCGTCTTCGAGATGCCGTTATGGACAAGCGTGAGGCGGTCGGCGGGAATTCCCGCTCGGACGGCTTCGTTGAACTCGTCGCCGGAGATGCAGATGATTCGGTCCGACGTTCGTGCGAGCAGGTTCTCCGCCGCCTTTGTCACCACGTGACTGAGCCGGCCGGTCTGGCGCGAAAACGCCCAGCCGTGCGGACAATAGACGACACGCGGTCCGTCCGAGCGGGCCGCAAGCGCAGGACGGAGCACGAGGCCCGCGAACGAGGAATGCAGGTGCACGACATCAGGACGGAAGGCATCCAGGGCCTGCATGCTCGCGCGCAGCATCTGGAAGAGTCCGGCGACACCGCGGCTGGGCCGTTCGAACGTCGTAATATGATTGTCATCGACCCCAGGAAGATCGCGACGATGATCCGACGGCACGACATAATGCACATTGTCCGCGCCGAAGCTTGCCTGTTGCTGAGGATGCAACTCGTTCAGGTAGCTCGCAATCCCGCCCCGAATCGTCTCGGCGATGTGCAGCACTTTCATCGTTTGCCTCGCATAAGGCTGCGTCGGAGAGCCGGACATCGTGTATCCCTGTTCTGTGTTCGCTAGTGCGAAACACAGTTCCTCGAATACGTAGCGATAATGGGGCAGCGATGTGGTGATGTTGCGCCATGATCATTCGCGTGCGTGCGATCGCTGTAAAAGCGAAAGAAATGTCATGGAACCGCGCATCAGGCAGCAAGTTGCAAAAGGTTTGTGCAGGAACCATTGCGCGCAACGGGCGAGTCGTGTCGAATTTCAAGCAGCGCTGGCGACGTTTGCCGGGCCTGCGAGATGATCGAGCAGGGCCTTCGCCGATTTCTTCCACGAATAGAATGCAACGCGATCGTGCTGCCTCATGCGTTCCTGATCGGAGATGGCACCCGTTGCCAGTCTTTCGAGCATGAGCTGCTTCAGCGCTTCGGCATCGCTGGCGCTAAAATACGCAGCGGCGTCGCCGCATGTCTCCACGACGGCATCGGCCGTCGAGGCAATGACCGGGCAACCGAAGATCATGGCTTCGAGTGGCGGCACGCCAAAACCCTCATAGAGCGAAGGGAATACGAACGCCGACGCGTGCGCATAGAGCGCCGCGATCTCAGCGTCCGTCAGACGCCCGGCCAGCAGCAGGCCGGAGGCTCCATCGCCTGAATTGTCCTGAAAGACCTTGCTGTTATCGCCTCCGACGATGACCAGCGGAACGTCGGCCCGATCGAGCAGCTGGACCGCTCGGATCGCGACGGAAAGATTCTTATTCTTGGTCCGCGAGCCCACATAGAGAAAGAACTTTCGGGGCTGGAGGCCGAGTCGGGCAATGATGTCCGGATCAGGCTTCGTCTTGGCGAAATGCTCTGCGCTGTTGGGAAAAACCGGGATCGCGGTTGCCGACAGATTCAGCACTTCGGCAAGCTCCTTGCGCGAAAAAGCGGATACGGTTGCGATGCTTGCATGTCGGGCCAGCAGCCGGCCCATCGTGCGGTGAACGGCCAGATAGCGCCAATTGAAGAAGTCGGGCCTGCGAAAGACCTGCGCGTCGTGGATCACGACAATGTGGTCGCGATGGAACACCGGGCCGGCATTGGCCAGGCTGATCAAGCGGCCTCCCGCCGCGGCCCGCGCCAGATCGATTTGATCCCAGGCGTGCCCGCGCAAGCGGCCGACGTTGCGGACCTTGATTCGCTCGAGGTGAAGGTCCTCGCTTGCATCCACGGGCGTCAGCAACTGCCAGTCTGCATTTCGCAGCGACGCCGGCGTTTGCTCCGATGCCAGCTGCGCGTCGATCGCCTTGACGATTTCGGCAGCGTAGCGCTGAACGCCGGTGAGCTTTTGCGATAGAAAGCGGCCGTTGATGAAGAATTTCAATTGGCTACCACAATGGTTGATCGGAATTCGCCCGGGCTGCGAGACGCAGGCGGCGGACGAACCCGTAAAGGAGCAACCGTTAGGTACAGAAATATGACGCAGCTCTGCTGCGGTGCCGACGCTCCGCGCATGGCTGGTGCCCGCCTTGCTGCGGTTGGAGGCGCAGTGTAGATGTCGGCCATGAGTGACGATACCCACACTCTCCGCAGCGGCGGACTTGTCTCGACCATCAAGGCGCATGGCGCCGAGCTCTGCTCGTTGAAGGACGGCACCACCGAATTCGTCTGGCAGGCGGGGCCGGAATGGCTGCGCCATGCGCCATTGCTGTTTCCGATCGTCGGGCGCCTCGCCAGGGACGAATTGCGGCACCGGGGCAAGACCTACCGGCTGACCCAGCATGGCTTTGCGCGCGACAACCGTTTTGCGTGGACGGAACGCGGCGAGAGCCGCTGCGTGCTGGTGCTCGAAGACAGCGAGACGACGCGTGCGCTCTATCCGTTCGCATTCCGGCTGACCGCAAGCTACACGCTCGACAGCGCCGGCCTCGATCTGACGCTCACGATCGCCAACAAAGGCAAGGAGACATTGCCGGCTTCGATCGGCGGTCATCCCGCGTTCAACTGGCCGCTCCAGCCGGGGCTTGCCAAGGAGAGCTATTCGCTGACTTTCGCGAGCGCGGAATCGTCTCCCGTCCGCCGTCTCGATGGCGGATTGCTGCGCCCGGCAACGGAGCCGAGCCCGGTCAAAGGTGCGGTGCTCCCCTTGTCCGAATCCCTTTTCACCGACGATGCCGTCATCTTCGACCCGATCGAGAGCAACGCGGTCCGCTATGCCGCGCCCACCGGTCCCTGGCTCACAATGTCCTGGCGCGGCTTTCGCGAGCTCGGCGTCTGGTCGAAACCATCCGGCGCACCCTTCCTCTGCATCGAGCCCTGGCGCGGTTACGCCAGTCCAGCCGGGTTCGACGGCGAGTTCAGCGACAAGCCCGGCCTGATGCACATCGCAGCAGGCGCGGAAGAGCAATTGTCGTTCCGGATCGAGGTCGGATCGTCCTGATGCCGGAAGGCCTGCGCGCACATCACGTTGCGGGCCGGGCGACGGCCCTCAGACTTCGATCCGCGTGAGATCCTCGCCGAGCACGACAGGACCCGAATAGTCCTGCCTGACATCTTCGAGCAGTGCGTTCAGCATGGCATCGTTGGTACGCGGCCGATGATGGGTCAACGCGAGCTTCTTGACCCCGGCCTTGGCCGCCACCTTGCCGACGGTGTCGCCGCAGGCGATCGTGAATTTCGCAAGGCGGCGAAGGTGCTCGTTGGTGATCTCCGGCGTTGCGAGGAAACAGCACTGGACGAGCAGGTCGGCTCCCTGTGCCAGCCGCTCGAGCCCGGGGCAGGGGACGGTGTCGCCGGAAATCGCAATGACCTTGCCCTCGGCTTCGAAGCGGTAGCCGAGGCACATCCACCGCGCGAGGAAGGCCGGCTGCATGTCGAGACCGTCGCCATGCTCGACCAGTTCGGCGCTGATCTTCCAGCGTCCGGTGTCGAGAACGGGACCCGGTATGATGTCGGTTGCGACGACAGGTTTCCAGCCGCCGAGGCTCGGCTCGCCCTGATCGCGCCAGGTGATGTCCTTGTCGTAGACCTGCGTGATCAGCGTGTTGACGAGCCGTTCCGTATCCGGGGGACCATGGACGCGCAACGCGTCCTCGCGTCCGTGCATCCATGAATTCAGCATCACGTCGTAGAGGTCGCCGATGTGGTCGAAGTGATGGTGCGTGAGAAAGACCGTGTTGATCGCGCCGAGTGGAACGCCGGCCTTGCTGAGCTGCACCACGACGCCGCGGCCGGCGTCGAACAGGATGTTCTCGTCGCCGAGCCTGATCAGCGTGGTCGTCGCCATGCGGCGCGGGTCCGGGCGCGGGCCGCCGGTGCCGAGCAGTATGACCTCCATGGTGCCCACTCCCGTGTGAAGAGTCCTCACAGTAGAGTCGAAGGCGGCAATGAAGCAAGCCGCACCTGATCGGCGGGGGCGGGTGGTGGTCGTTCAGCGCATGCTGGTCGCCGTGGCGGCGACGGTTGGCCGGAGGCTTGACCGGTCCGATCCCGCTGATGTCAGGCGATGCGCCAGGTCCTGCGCGCGCCGTTCGACCAGATGCCATGTGGCGCGCGCGATCAGATAGCTCAGCGCGGCGGTGACGACATAGGCGATGAGCAGCGAAACCAGCCCGTCCGCGAGCGGCCAGAGCTGACGCAGGCCGTAGACCACCGCGAAATGCGACAGGTACATCGAGTAGGAATTGCGGCCGAGCGCCTCAAGCGGCTGGAAGCGGATGGCAAGCTTGATGCAACCGGCAACCAGCGCGCCGAGCACGAGGTTGATCATGAGATAGTTGAACTCGTGTGAGCCCGTGACGCGGTCGGCGATGAAGGACAGCGCGATGAAGACGGCATAGATCGCGGCGTCCGACTTGGCAAAGCCGTCGCGCAGCGAGAAGAACAGCGCGCATCCGACCAGAAAGACCGGAAGCTGGTTCAGGAAGCTAAGGTGCAGCGTGGTCCAGACGAACGCCCCGTGGCCAGGGCCGTAATAGGCCGAGAACAGCGCGAAGGCCCACGGCTTGAACAGGAAGACATTGACGAGATGCAGCACGATCGCGAGCGCGAGATAAAGATGACGGCGCGACCCGAACGCGGTGATCAGAAGCGGGAAGGTGAGATAGAAGGTCATCTCCGCTGCGATCGACCAGTCGCCGGGCACCACGCTGTTGACGCTGTCCGGCCAGAAGCCGTGCAGGAAGGTCGCGGTCAGGATCACCTGAAGCGGCCCGATGCCATTAGGCGCATTGTCGCTTGGTCCGGTGCCGTTGATGATGAGATAGATCGGGATCGCGAGCCAGAACAGCGGCGCGATACGCAGGAAGCGGCGGATATAGAACTTGCGCGTCGGACTGGTTTCGGTGCGCTGCGTCCACATCAGGCACATCGTCATGGCGCTGACGAAATAGAACACGTTGACGCCGGTCCAGCCGCACATGAAGGCGAAATCGATGGCGCGGATATTCGACGGAAATGCCTGCGAGACGTGGATGGCCATCACGCCGGCGATGGCGAGGCCGCGCAGGACATCGAGCGTGTGTGAACGAGCGAACGGCACCGTGCCTCGCTCGGTTCGACCGGCAGCCAACCGGGCCTGCCCCTGCATCACGCCTGCTCCGTGGTTTCCTTGTTGTGCGCAGGCGCGACCATAGTGGCGGCGCCGGGCTTTCCGAAGCCGAACGCCTTTTTTACCTTAACCGGGGGTTGATCCCGGTTTCGAATGTGCGGGATCGGTGGCCGAGGCTGGGTGCAATGCCGGCGACAGGGCCCATCCCGCGCATTGATGCGCGCGATGAGAATTGTGGGCCACTTCATACTTAATGTGTCGAGACCATGAGCAATATTGTTTGCGCGTCGCAACGCGCCTATTATTGCGGCGGCTAATTTCGGGGGCTCGAACAAGTCGTGAATGTCCGTTCACATGACAGCGCATTGCGCGGCGGCTTGAATTTGCAGGGCGGGCCGCAGGCAAACAGGACACCCAAGACCGTGGTTGATTCCGCACTTCGGGAATTGCGTCCCGCCGGCCGCGAGCGGCTGATCGTCGTCGAGGACGATCCGGTGACGCGGACGATGCTGGTCGGCTATTTCAGCGACAACAATTTCGACGTGGTCGGCGCCGGCTCCTGCGCGGAATGCCGCCAGGCGCTGCGCGCGCGCACCGATCTCGTCTTCCTCGACCTGCAGCTGCCCGACGGCGACGGCTTCGAGCTCGCCAAGGAAATCCAGGCGACCAGCAACGCGGGCATCATCTTCGTGACGCGCCGCGACACCGATGTCGATCGCATCCTCGGCCTCGAGATCGCCGGCGACCACTACGTCACCAAGCCGATCAATCTGCGCGATCTGCTGGCGCGCGCCCGCAGCGTGCTGCGGCGGCGCTCGCTCGACCGCAAGGCGGCGCGCAACCACAATTCGATCGCGTTTGGCGACTGGATCATCGACCTGACCCGGCGCGAACTGCTCGGCAGCGATGGCAAGCCGGTGGCGCTGACGCGCGCCGAGTTCGACCTGCTCGCGGCGCTGGTCGGCGCCGACGGACGGCCGCTCAGCCGTGACTATCTGATCGAAGTCGTCAGCAACCGCCAGGCCGAGGTCGACATCCGCACGGTCGATGCGCTGGTGGCGCGGCTGCGCCGCAAGCTCGTCGGCAGCGGCACGCCGGTGATCGCGACCGTCACCGGCGTCGGCTACAAGCTCGCGCTCAGCGAGCGGCTGTAGCGCAACCTCGTCAGCGCGAAGCGACCCGCTTCCATCTCGCCTCGATGCGCGCCTTGATCCGGCTGACCCTGGCCTCGTGAGCAGCCCAATAGGCGCGGCTGGCCGCCGCGGTGCCCTGACGATAGCGGGCATAGACGGTTTTGGGCTGCGCCGCGACCTTCGATGTGTTCACCCGTTTTGCCGGGACCGCTGCGGGCGCGGCGGGAGTGGGGCGGGGCGCCGGCGCCGGCTCCGGTGCGGTCGCGACCTCGACCTCCAGCGCCTTCGAGTTCAAGGCGGCGAGACGGTTGCGGGCGCGGTTGCAATAGACCTGCGACCGCGGCGTCATGGCTTCCTCGCCATGGCCGGCCCGGTATTTCATGAGGGCGCGGCAGATGTCCCCGCCGGCCAGTCGCCAGGCCTGGCTGAGATAAAGCACCCCATAATGGATGTTGATGTCGGGTTCGGCGAGCTCCGCATCGCTGCCCCGGAAGCCCAGCATCGCCGCCGTCTCGGGTCGCACCTGCATCAGGCCAATCTCGCCGACGCTGCCGATGACGGCCGAATTGTAGCCGCTTTCGACGAAGACGACCGCTTCGGCGATGTCGGCCGGTAAGTCGGTCTTCGCGGTTTCTCGCTCGATGATCTTCCGGATCAGGGCCCGGGACGACGGCGTCTCGCCGGCGCCGAGCTCCGTGGCGCCGTCTGCGGCGTGCGCGCCGAGCGGGGCCGACAACAGCAGGACGACCGCCACGTGCCTCCACGTCGCGCCGAGATTGAAGCGTGCCCGATCCCACAGCATCGCTCCGTCATAAATCGCCGGAGTTAACAACCGGCTTCCCGCGCCGTCACTGCCGCGCGCGGGCGCTCTGGTCGGTGGGGGGCGCTTGCAACGGCCCGGCCAAATGGTCGTCGATCGCATAGAGCGAGCAGGTCTGCGACCATTTCATGCAGGCAGCCAGCGAGTCGCGCTGGGCCTCCTCGGCCGTGATGCGTCCCGCGCGCCAGCCATAGCCGCCGTCCGGCGAGACCGCGAAAGCCTTGTGCGGCAGCATGCTGGCGAGATAGCGCGCGAACTCGCCCCTGGCGGCCTCGTTGAGCTGGCGCGGCGGCGGTAAGGTCTCGGGCAAGCTCAGGATGTCGCGACCGAGGAGGCCGCGCTCGCGCAGGAAGGCGTCGACATAGGGCGTCCATTGCGGACGGCTCGCCACCGAATAGAGATAGTGACCGTCGTCGCCGAAGGGCGGCGCAGCGATGAATGTTACGTTGCCACCACCGGCGCGAAACCCGTCATGGAGGCGGCGCGCGAGGTCAGGGCCGAAATAGGAATCGTTGGTCGCGTAGACCCACAGTGTCGGCACGCGCGAGGTCTTGCCGAAGGTGGCGAAAGCCTGCGCCAGCCCATCCTCGTTGCAGACGTCGTCATCGTCGCGCGAGCCGCGGCCGCCGGCGAAATTGATCGCGGCGACGAGACCGGGCGGCGCCTGCGCCGTCAGCGCGATCGTGGCGAGCCCGCCGGCGGAATGGCCGGCCGCGATCATGCCTGATGTCGTGACATCGCTCCGCCGCGCCATCGCATCGATCGCAGCGCGCAAATCAGCCACCGCGACCGCGGCGGCGGGGAGGTAAGCGGCCTTGGCGCAACCGCCGACGCTGTCGACGCGTCCGCCGGGCGAGGTGCCGTAGCCGCGCCGCATCACGATCAGTGCCGCAAAGCCGCGCCGGGCATATTCCAGCGCGATGCCGTAATATCGGTGCGCGGACATGCTCGCGCGGTCGTCGAAGCTGCGCGGCGAACCGTGGTTGAGCAGCGCGAGCGGATAGCGCTTCGCGCCGGCCGGGCGGACCAGAAAGGCCTCGAGCCCCTGCGGCCCCGCCTCCGCCATGGGGATGCGGAGATCCTCGGTGTAAAACTCCGTCGCCCCCGCAGACGACGGCCCGCTCGCCGGGATCAGCCAGGCGATCAGCAGGGGGAGCAGCTTGCGTAGGACAGCCATGAGGCGATTCGAACAGCCGGAAGGCCTCGACCATAGCATGATCCCGCAATTTGCATTGCGGTGCCGATGTGTCCGACGCGCGGCGCTAGCGCCCGGTGGATGCGCCGGGGCTGTCCGTGCTGTCGCTACGGAGCTCCCGCTCGAACCGGCGCTTCACCTTGGCGAGGTCATGATCCACGGCTGCGTTGCGCAGCATCGGGTTGAGTTCGATACCGGTTTGCTCGACGTATCCGGGAGACGATAGCACCAAGGAACTGGCGAGCAGCAGGGCCGTTGCGAGAATGGTCATGTCCCCATTCATGGACCCAAATGCGGCCATTTGTTGCCGGCGTCGGCCGATGGCTTTTGAGTTGGCGTGTGCAAGCCCAATGCTATGGTGCGGCAGGGCCTCAATTCGACAACGACGAGGATATTCAAGTGGCTGATGTTCATCCCGCGGCAGGCAAGCAGGCTTCGCCGGACGCGCTCACCAATATTCCGCGGCTGGTGACGGCTTATTTCGCCGGCAAGCCCGATGTCGCGGATCCCGCGCAGCGCGTGGCGTTCGGCACCTCCGGCCATCGCGGCACCTCCGTCAAGAACACGTTCAACGAAGGCCATATCCTCGCGACCACCCAGGCGATCTGCGACTACCGGAAGGAAAAGGGGCTGACCGGCCCGCTCTTCATCGGCATCGACACCCACGCGCTGGCCGAGCCGGCGCTGGTGAGCGCGGTCGAGGTGTTCGCCGCCAACGGCGTCGACATCATGATCGACAAGGACGGCGGCTATACGCCGACGCCTGTGATCTCGCACGCGATCCTCGCCCATAACAAAGGGCGTACGAGCGGCCTTGCCGACGGCGTCGTCATCACGCCATCGCACAACCCGCCGGAAGATGGCGGCTACAAATATAATCCGCCGCATGGCGGCCCGGCCGACACCGATGTCACCGGCGTCGTCGAGAAGCGCGCCAATGCCTACCTCGCCGACGGCCTCAAGGGCGTGAAGCGCGTGGACTATGCCAGGGCGCTGAAATCATCGAACGTCCATCCGACCGACTTCGTCACGCCCTACGTCGCCGATCTCGGCAACGTCGTCGACCTCGAGCTGGTCAAATCCGCCGGCATCAACATCGGCATCGATCCGCTCGGCGGCGCCGCCGTGCACTACTGGCATCCGATCATCGAGCGCTACGGCCTGAAGGCCACCGTGGTGAACGAGGCGATCGACCCGACCTTTCGCTTCATGACGGTGGACTGGGACGGCAAGATCCGCATGGACTGCTCGTCTCCTTACGCGATGGCGAGCCTGATCGGGATGCGCGACCGCTTCGACGTCGCGTTTGCCAACGACACCGACGCCGACCGGCACGGCATCGTCACGCGCACCGGCGGCCTGATGAATCCGAACCACTATCTGGCGACCGCGATATCTTACTTGTTCGCGCACCGCCCGAACTGGAGCAAGGATGCCGCGATCGGCAAGACCGTGGTGTCGAGCTCGATCATCGACCGCGTCGCCAAGAAGCTCGGACGCAAGCTGGTCGAGACGCCGGTCGGCTTCAAATGGTTCGTCGACGGCCTGCTCACGGGCGGCTTCGGCTTCGGCGGCGAGGAGAGTGCGGGGGCCTCATTCCTGCGCCGCGACGGCGGGGTCTGGACCACCGACAAGGACGGAATCATCCTCGGTCTGCTTGCCGCCGAGATCATGGCGAAGACCGGCCGCGATCCCAGCCAGCTGTTCGGCGACCTCACCGCCGAGTTCGGCATGCCCCATTACTCCCGCATCGACGTCGCCGCGACCGGGCCGCAGAAGACCATCCTGAAGTCCGTCACGCCGGAGCAGCTCGGCTTGAAGGAGCTCGCCGGCGACCCCGTCCGTGCCACCCTGAGCAAGGCGCCCGGCAACGGCCAGCCCTTCGGCGGCATCAAGGTCGAGACCGATTTCGGCTGGTTCGCGGCTCGGCCGTCCGGCACCGAGGACGTCTACAAGATCTACGCCGAAAGCTTCCGCAGTCCCGAGCACCTGAAGCGGATCCAGCAAGAGGCGCAGGCCGGCCTGGCGAAGGTGTTCGGGGCGTAGCCGCTAGCCTTTCTTACCCTCCCCCTCCAGGGGAGGGTAATCCGCGCCATTCATCTGAGAGCAGATGACCTTGGCGTCATGTGTATACATCTATGGTGATAAAGGTATTATATTACACATAGATGAGCCTTGAATGATCCAATCTCCCTGCTATTGTATACATAACGCATACATAAGCCGTGGGAGTGAGACCGATGACAAAACCCTTCCCGATGAATGCCTGGTACGCCGCCGCCTGGGATGCCGACGTCAAGCCGGCGCTGTTGCCGCGGACGATCTGCGGCAAGCATGTCGTGATGTACCGCAAGGCCGACGGTTCGGTGGCTGCGCTGGAGGATGCCTGCTGGCATCGCCTGGTGCCGCTGTCCAAGGGCCGGCTCGAAGGCGACACCGTCGTTTGCGGCTATCACGGCCTCAAGTTCAACGCGCAGGGCCGCTGCACCTTCATGCCCTCGCAGGAGACCATCAACCCGTCCGCCTGCGTGCGCTCCTATCCCGTGGTCGAGCGTCACCGCTACATCTGGCTCTGGATGGGCGATCCCGCGCTGGCCGATCCGGCGCTCGTTCCGGACATGCACTGGAATCACGATCCGGCCTGGGCCGGCGACGGCAAGACCATCCACGTCAAATGCGACTATCGCCTCGTGCTCGACAATCTCATGGATCTCACCCACGAGACCTTCGTGCACGGCTCCTCGATCGGCAACGAAGCGGTCACCGAAGCGCCGTTCGACGTCACCCATGGCGAGAAGACGGTGACGGTGACGCGCTGGATGCGCGGCATCGAGCCGCCGCCGTTCTGGGCCAAGCAGCTCGGCAAGCCCGGTCTCGTCGATCGCTGGCAGATCATCCGTTTCGAAGCGCCATGCACCATCGCGATCGACGTCGGCGTGGCGCCGACGGGCACCGGCGCGCCGGAAGGCGACCGCTCCCAGGGCGTCAACGGCTTCGTGCTCAACACCATCACGCCGGAAACCGAGAAGACCTGCCATTATTTCTGGGCCTTCGTGCGCAACTATCAGCTCGGTGAGCAGCGCATCACCTCCGAGATCCGCGAGGGCGTCTCCGGCATCTTCCACGAGGACGAGTTGATCCTCGAAGCGCAGCAGCGCGCCATGGACGAGAATCCGGACCGCATCTTCTACAACCTCAACATCGACGCCGGCGCGATGTGGTCGCGCAAGCTGATCGACAAGATGGTGGCGAAGGAAACCGCGCCGCAGCGCCTCCAGGCCGCGGAGTAACCGGCCATGGCCGAGCGTGAGGTCGACCGTTCCGTCTCGCAGACCGTGAAGGCGCAGCTCGCATTGCGCGACCAGATCCTGTCGGGCGCCTTGCGTCCGGGCGAGCGCATCTCCGAACTCCAGGCGGTGGAGACCACCGGCGCCTCGCGCACACCGGTGCGCATGGCGCTGGTGCGGCTGGAGGAGGAGGGCCTCCTGGAAGCGATCCCCTCCGGCGGCTTCATGGTGAAGGCGTTTTCGGAGCGCGACATCTCCGATTCCATCGAGCTGCGCGGCACGCTCGAAGGCCTCGCCGCGCGCTTCGCGGCCGAGCGCGGCGTCTCCGCGCGCGAGCTCGAGCCCCTGAAGGAGTGCCTGGCCGCGATCGACGAATTGCTGCGCCAGGTGCCGATCTCGATCGAAGCCTTCTCGTCCTACGTCACGCTGAACGCGCGCTTCCACGCCCTGCTCACGGAACTGTCGCGCAGTCCGCCGCTGATCCGCCAGATCGACCGCGCCTCGGCGCTGCCGTTTGCCTCGCCGAGCGGCTTCGTGATGGCGCAATCCGCGCTGCCCGAGGCGCAGCAGATCCTGATCATCGGGCAGGACCATCATCGCGTCGTGATCGACGCGATCGAGAACCGCGAAGGCGCACGCGCCGAGGCGATCATGCGCGAGCACGCTCGGCTTGCGGTGCGCAATCTGCGTCTCGCGCTGCGCAACCGGACCCATCTGGACCTCTTGCCGGCGCTCGCGCTGATCAAGTCTGCAGCCGACTGAGGGCCATCACCATGCGCTTCATCGAAACCTGGACTCCGGCAACGCTCGTGTCGACGCGCGATCTCGCTCCCGGCATCCGCGAATTTCTGATCCGGCCGGATCAGTATGACGGCGTCGCCTATCCGGTCGGCAGCCACATCAACGTCAGCGTGACCATCGACGGCCTGCCGGAGACGCGGTCTTATTCGCTGGTGGGCGAAGCCTCCCCGGCCGGCTTCAAGATCGCCGTGCGCCGCGCCGAGGATTCCCGGGGCGGTTCGCGCTACATGTGGCAGCTCGCGCCGGGCGCGCGGCTCGACATCACGCAGCCGGCCTCGCTCCTTGCCGTGGACTGGTCGCGCGAAAGCTATTGCCTGATCGCCGGCGGCATCGGCATCACGCCGATCCTCGGCGCCGCGCAGGTGCTGGCGCGCCGCGGCGCCGACGTCACGCTGCACTATGCGGTGCGCTCGCGGGCAGAGGCCGCCTATCTCGACGATCTCGCCGCGCTGCTCGGCGATCGCCTGGTCGTTCATGCCGGCGACGAAGGCAAGCGGCTCGATCTCGACACGCAGTTCGCCTCGGTGCCGAAAGGCGCGCTCGGGTTGTTCTGCGGCCCGATGCGCATGCTCGATGCCGCGCGCCATGCCTGGATCGGTGCCGGGCATGCGCTGCCCGATCTGCGCTACGAGACCTTCGGCTCCAGCGGCGCGCTCCCGACCGAGACGTTCCGTGTGCGCCTGAAGGGCTCCAATGTGGAGCTGGAGATCCCGCGCGAGCGCTCGATGCTGGACGTGCTCAATGCCAGCGGTCACGACGTCATGTACGACTGCAAGCGCGGCGAATGCGGCCTATGCGCCATCGACGTGGTCGAGGTCGACGGCGAGATCGACCATCGCGACGTCTTCTTCAGCGACCATCAGAAAGAGAGCAACCAGAAGATCTGTGCCTGCGTCTCCCGTGCGCGGGGCACCATCACCGTGGATACGCTGCTGCGCGCGGATGCGATTTGAGGTAGGAAGGATCGTAGCCCGGATGGAGCGAAGCGAAATCCGGGGGCGGTCTTGCTCCGTCGCGCGCTGTCCCGGATTGCGCTTCGCTCCATCCGGGCCGCTTCGTCCCGAAGGATGGCCGTGCGGGAAAACCTACGCCGCGAACGTCGCTCGATACTTCTTGGTCTCCAGCAGCGCCAGCACGCCGTCCGCCGACACCGGGCGGCTGATCAAATAGCCCTGAACCTCGTCGCAATTGATCTGCCTGAGATATTCGAGCTGGTCGGCGGTCTCGACGCCCTCGGCGACCACGCCGATGTCGAGGTCGCGCGCAAGTGAGACTACCGACTTCACGATGGCCGCGCAGTCGGGCTGAACCAGCATGTCGCGGATGAAGGACTGGTCGACCTTGATGCGGCTGAACGGCAGCTTGCGCAAATAGGTGAGGGAGGAGAAGCCCGTCCCGAAATCGTCGAGCGCCACGGTGACGCCGAGCTGCAGCAGCGCGTTCAGCACGGGCTCGGCCGAGCCGTATTTCGACAGCAGCATCGATTCCGTGATCTCGATCTCGAGCCGGTGCGGGGCGATCTTGGCGTCGCTGAGCGCCTGCACGATGATCTGGAGGATGCCGGCGTTGTGAAACTGCGCCGCGGAGAAGTTCACGGCGACCCTGATCTCGTCAGGCCATTTGGCAACCGTCGCGCAGGCGCGCCGGATGACCCATTCGCCGATCTCGTGGATCAGCCCCGTCTCTTCCGCGATTGGGATGAATTCGCTCGGCGGCACCAGTCCGCGCTCGGGATGTTGCCAGCGCAGCAGCGCCTCGAAGCCGGTGATCCGGCTTTGGTCGAGATCGAGGAACGGCTGGAAGACGAGGAAAAGCTCGTTTCGCGCGATCGCGCCCTCGAGGTCCGATTGCAGTGCCTTGCGATCGCGTGACACCCTGTCGTCGGCTTCCTCGAAGAAGCGGATTGTGCCGGGGCCCGCCTTCTTGGCGCGGTAGAGCGCTGCATCGGCATTCTTCATGATGTCGAGCGGCGTGGTGCCGTCGCGTGGCGCCAGCACGATGCCGACGCTGGTTGCGCCCACGACCTGGCGGCCCTCGATGCGGAACGGCTCCTCGAAGGCCGCGACGAAGCGTTCGGCGATCTCGAGGGCGTCTTCGGGGCGCGCCAGATTGGCCATCACCAGCGCGAACTCGTCGCCACCGATGCGCGCGACATGCTCGGCGGCGCGGGTGCAGCGTTGCAGGCGGCTTGCGACCTGGACCAGGAATTCGTCGCCGGCGGGATGGCCGAACTTGTCATTGACCTCCTTGAAGCGATCGAGATCAAGCAGGAGCACCGCAAACTCCTCGCCGGACAGCGCCAGTCGCTTCAGCGCAGCCTCGAGCGTCTCGTTGAAGGCGACGCGGTTGGGCAGGTGGGTCAGGGGATCGAGGCGCACCGTGCGCTCCGCCTCGATCTGCTGCGTGACGCGCCGTGCGAACGAGAACGAATTGACGAACACGCCGCGGATCAGCACGCTGCCATAGACCACGACGAGGAAGGCGATCAGGAGAAAGGCGAGATCGCCGTTCCTGCCGAGGCAGATGGCGATCCCGACGAAGATCGGGGCCGTGAAGGCGATGGCCGCGATCGGGATGGTGGCGAAGGCGAGCGCACCGCCGGCCAGCATGCCCGAGCACAGGCAGGTGATGACGAGCTGGCCGCCGGTCGAAGCATCGGTGAAGAAGGCGACGGGGACGATGCCCCAGGCGGCGCCGAGGACGAAGGCATTGCGCACCAGGCGGTGCATGGCGCGGCGGGAGACGAATTGCGGCTTGGTGATGCGGCGCGCGGCGCGGGATTGCAGACCGAACGCGATCGCGGCGCCGGCCACGGCGGCTCCCCAGACCAGGGCGGGTATCCTGTCGGGCGACTGCCACAGCGCGATGGCGAGCACGAGGGCGTTGCAGGCATTGGCGAGCATGATGCCGACCGAATAGCCGAGCAACAGCGCCATCTGTTCGGCGCGGATATGGCCGGCCACGGCTTCGTCCGTCACGGGACCGCCGAGCGCCGACAGATCGCCGGCAAACAGCCGCGCGAAATAGGTGGTCAGTTGAGTCCGCATTCCAGAGCCTAGCACAAGGGGGCGTTCGTCCAGCTCGGTCCGGAGAATTCGCTGCAAAACTTTGACGAACTATGAATTATCCCCGTTTGCGGCTGGCGGCGTGACCACTTCTGCGTGTTCAAGCGAGGGTATCGATAACAAATCGATACAAATGCGGGATGGGAGGGGAATGTTGGCGCCTATTCCGCTGTCATGCTCCGCGAAAGCGGGGCATCCATTACGCCGCCGCTTTTCGGTTCAGTCACAGGCGTCTCGGCGTCCTGGTTCACCCGGTCGAGCCGGCGACGATCGGTCAGGACGAGACGTTCTCCTCGATTGCGTGATACGTTTCGTGCATCGACGAGGCTCCCGTGCGCCGCGTCGGCAACGGATGCCTTTGCGATCCCGAGGGCCTGTCCATGAGCGAGCCTTCCGCCGATGTTTCGGCAACGGTCGAATACACGATGGATAAATGGCGGATGGACCGCCTTCCCTGGGCGATGTGGGCCTGCGTCGCCGGCCTTGCGATTGCCCTCCACGCCGAGAGCCGCGGCCAGAGCGGAGCGGTTTTGGCCGCCGTCTATCTTGCTCTCCTGGGTCTGGCGTTCGCAGCCTATGCACTGACGACGCTGATCGGACGATCCGGCCTGCCGTTGCTTCTTGAATTGTTGATCGGCGCCCTTGTCCTGATCGTCGTTTCCGGCCTGATCGGTTTCATCAGCGTGTTGGTCGGTGGACCAAGCGGCCGCTCCAGCTATGTCGGCGTCATGCGCGGTCTCTATTGGAGCCACCTCGTCAATCCATCGCTGAACGTCTTCGGTTGGATGTTGCTCTATCTGGGTTTCGGATGGATCCTGTTCTCAGCTTACCGGCACCTCTATGCGGATCGGGCAGTCGTCTCGATGTCTGCCGCGGGCATCCGGTTTCACAGGCCGTGGCTCAAGGGTCTCTTCATTCCCTGGCGGGAGGTGCGTGGGGTGGGCCATCTCGTCGTTCCCGGCATCTCGGGCGTGCCGTTCGTAAGTCCATATGCCGCGGCCGTCACGGTCGGTCGGGATTTCCATGAGCGGCACATCGCTCCGAAGCGCAGCTTTTTCGCGCCACCCGGGGCCGAAGCCATGTTCCAGCCGAAAGGCGAGATGATGCAGGTGGTGCTGAACAGCGCCGACATGACGGTCAAGCCGGAAGATTTTCTCGCGCCTGCCGAGGCGCGCTGGAAGGCATTTCGGGATCAACCGGGCTCGCCCTCCCAGCATTGCGGCACCATCGTCTACGGACGCTGGTCGATCGACGGATCTCGGTGGCAGGCCGTCCGGTTTCTTGCGCCTCTGGTCGGCATGGTCGTGGTCCTGGTCTACCGGTAGGTCCGATCCTGCTCAACGCCCCAGCTGCTTCGGATCGTAATAGAACCGCTCCTCGATCAGCTTGTCGCCGCGCCAGGTCTGCCACGCGATCTCGTCCAGCGTTCGTGTGACGCCTTCGGCATTCGTGAAGCTGAAGGTCCAGCGGGTCGCGACATGGTCTCCCTCGATCAGGCTCGGTCCGACGCGAACGGCCTTGACCTCCTTGGTCGCGGCCAGCACGCCGCGCTCCTTCGCGACCAAATTTTCCCGCCCGACCGTCGGGGCGGCGTTGTTCTCGTAGGTCGCGGCGTCGGGCGTATAAAAGTGCTCGATCGCGCCGACGAAATCTCCGTCCTCCAGGCGCTTGGCAAAAGCTTCGACGATGTCACGGCTCGGCATGATGCATCCTGTGATAAAACCGACTGATGGTCGGTAAATACCGACCGATGGTCGAAAAGTCAACTGGCGGCCCGCCTATGATTGGATTAGACGAGACCCATGGCCAAGCAAGCGGAACGGCGGGCGGCGACATCAGAGGCGATCCTGACGGCGGCACGCCGCCTGTTCGGGACGCAAGGCTTTGCCGCTACCACCATGGACGAGATCGCTGAGGCAGCCCGCATCGCCAAGGGCGCGGTCTATCATCACTTCAAGACCAAGGAGGCGGTGTTCGAAGCCGTGTTCGACCAGGTCTCGCGCGACCTCGTCGTCGAGATCGACGGTGCCGCGCGCGCGGAGAAGGACGTGCTGGCCGCGATGGTCGCCGGTACCCAGCATTACTTCGCCGCCACCGCGAAGGGACCGACCGGCCAGATCATTTTGCGCGACGGTCCCGCGGTGCTCGGCTGGGAACGCTGGCGCGAGATCGACGCAAGACACTTTGGCGGCAAGATGCCGCGCGCGCTGGCGGCGGCGATGGAGGCCGGTCTCATTGCAAGGCAGCCGGTCGAGCCACTGGCGCGGCTGCTGCTCGGCGCGGTGACCGAAGCCGCCGTCGCCTGCGCCGGCCGGGCCGATATCGCAAGAGCGGGCGCGGAATATGCCCGTGCGTTCAAGTCGCTGGTCGAGGCGCTGCGCGCCAAGCCATGATCGTGCTAGTGACGAAATGGAAACGCCCACACAACAAGAAGAACCGTAGCGCATGAACGCAAACTCCTCCCTCACGCCGTCCGACCCTGAGTTCGACTACATCATCGTCGGCGCAGGCTCCGCCGGCTGCGTGCTCGCCAACCGGCTGTCGGCGAACGGCAAGCACAGCGTGCTGCTGCTCGAGGCCGGGCCGAAGGATTCCAACATCTGGATCCATGTGCCGCTCGGCTACGGCAAGCTGTTCAAGGAGAAGACCGTCAACTGGATGTACCAGACCGAGCCGGAGCCCGAGCTGAAGGGCCGCCAGGTGTTCCAGCCGCGCGGCAAGACGCTGGGCGGCTCCAGCTCGATCAACGGTCTGCTCTATGTCCGCGGGCAGCACGAGGATTACGATCGCTGGCGTCAGCTCGGCAATACCGGCTGGGGCTATGACGACGTGCTGCCCTACTTCAAGAAGGCGGAGAACCAGTCGCGCGGCGCCGATCAGTATCACGGCACGGGCGGTCCGCTGCCGGTCTCCAACATGGTCGTGACTGACCCGCTGTCGAAAGCCTTCATCGACGCCGCGGTCGAGACCGGTCTGCCCTATAACCCTGACTTCAACGGTGCCAAGCAGGAAGGCGTCGGCCTGTTCCAGACCACGACGCGCAACGGCCGCCGCGCCTCGACCTCGGTCGCTTATCTCGGCCCGGCCAAGGCACGCGGCAATCTCAGGATTGAGACCGAGGCGCTCGGCCAGCGCGTGCTGTTCGAGGGCCGCCGCGCCGTTGGCGTCGAATATCGGCAAGGCGCGCAAATCCGTCGCGCCCGCGTGCGAAGAGAGATCGTGCTGTCGAGCGGCGCTTACAACTCGCCGCAATTGCTGCAGCTCTCCGGTGTCGGTCCCGCCGATCTCCTGCGCAAGCACGGCATCGACGTCGTGCTGGACGCGCCGGGCGTCGGCCACGATCTCCAGGACCACATGCAGGTCCGCATCGTGATGCGCTGCTCGCAGAAGATCACGCTCAACGACACGGTCAACCATCCGCTCCGCCGCACACTCGCCGGCGCGCGCTATGCGCTGTTCCGGAAGGGCTGGCTGACGATCGCGGCCGGCACGGCGGGCGCGTTCTTCAAGACCAATCCGCGCCTCGCCTCGCCCGACATCCAGGTGCACTTCCTGCCGTTCTCGACCGACAAGATGGGCGAGAAACTGCACGACTTCTCCGGTTTCACGGCCTCGGTGTGCCAGCTCCGCCCCGAGAGTCGCGGTTTCCTGCGCATCCGGAGTGCCGATCCTGCGGTGCCGCCGGAAATCCGCATCAACTACATGTCGACCGAGACCGACCGCACCACCAATGTCGAGGGCATCAAGATCCTGCGCAAGATCCTGAATGCGCCGCCCCTTAAGCCGTTCGTGGTCAGCGAATATGATCCCGGCACGAAGGTATCCACGGATGCCGAAATTCTGGATTATTGCCGCGAGCGCGGCAGCACCATCTACCATCCGACCTCGACCTGTCGTATGGGCAACGACGCGCTCGCGGTGGTCGATCAGCGGTTGAAGGTGAGGGGTCTCGAGGGCATCAGGGTCGTCGACGGCTCGATCATGCCGGACCTCGTGTCGGGAAACACCAACGCGCCGATCATCATGATCGCCGAAAAGGCCTCCGACATGATATTGGAGGATGCGCGGTAGAGCATGATCCGGACCCGGAGGGCCGCGTTAGCGCAAAGTGGGGACCGGTTTTCCGATAAGATCATGCTCAAAACGAACGCCTCTCGAAAGGACCAGGACTTGGCTACGCGATTGAAGATCGGCACCCGCAAGAGCGCGATGGCGCTGGCACAGACGGAAGAGATCGCGCGCCGCCTGACCGCCGCCGTGCCCGGTCTCGACGTCGAGATCGTCAAGTTCGACACCACGGGCGATACCGACCAGATCAGCAAGCTGCTGCCCCATGGCGGCAAGGGCGGCGCCTTCGTGGCGCAGATCCGGGCCGCCGTGCTCTCGGGCGAATTGCAGGCGGCGATGCATTCGCTGAAGGACATGCCGGGCAACGAGGACACGCCGGGCCTCGTCATCGGCGCCACGCTGTCGCGCGATCCGCCCAGTGATGCGCTGGTGCTGCGCGATGGAATTTCGCTCGATGCCTTCCGCCAGTTCGGTGGCAAGGGATTCAAGATCGGCACCAACGCCGTGCGGCGGGCGGCGTATGCCCGACGGTTATTTCCAGAAGCGGAGATCATTCATTTCCGCGGTGCCGCCGACACGCGCGTGCGAAAGCTCGACAATCAGACGAAGCAGCGGCTGCCTGACGGCGGTGAGGTCGGACCGGCAGATGCGCTGATCATGGCCCGTTCCGGCCTCGATCGTGTCGGCCTTTCTCATCGCGTCACCTACGAATTCACGGCCGCGGAGATGTTGCCCGCGGCGGGGCAGGGCATCGTCGCCGTCGAATGCGCGGCGCAGGACTGGCAGACGCGACAAATCCTGTCATCGATCGACGATCCCGCCGCGCACGCCAGCGCGGATGCCGAGCGCGAGGTGTTGTGGGTGCTGAACGGCCACTGCAATTCGCCGGTGGCGGGCTTCTCGACCATATCAGGCGATCAGATGTCGCTCACCGCATCCGTGCTCGACCTCTCCGGCAACACCATCATCGAGGCTTCGAGCCAAGGCCCGGCCAATCGCCCGCGCGAGCTCGGCCGTGCGGTGGGTCTCGATCTGCTAACCAAGGGCGCCGCCGAGATCATCGAGCGCAGCCGGCCGCGCTGAGCCTCGCTGCGAAACGCCGCGCCTGTTTTGCCCGACGCGTCAAAAGCGCGTCCAAGCCGCCTCATGGCAGCTCAGCCTTTTCAACGACTTGTCTACTGTGCATGGGGTTGTTTTCGCGTTTTTATGTCCGCCCCCTCGGAATTGGAGCGGAGCTAGCCCCGCACGCGCTTGATCATCTGCTCAACATGGGCGATCGGCGTCTCCGGCTGGATGCCGTGGCCGAGATTGAAGATGAAGCGCCCTTGCGCAAAATTGGCCAGCACGTTGTCGACCGCGCGATCGAGCGCGCTGCCGCCTGATATCAGCACCAGCGGATCGAGATTGCCCTGCACCGCGACCTTGCTCTGCACGCGTTCGCGGATGAAGGCCGGCTCCGCGGTCCAGTCGATGCTGACCGCATTGACGCCGGTTGCCTCGACGTAAGCCGGCAGTTGTGCGCCGGCGCCACGCGGGAAGCCGATGATCTTGGCATCCGGCACCTTGGCCCGCACGCCCTCGACGATGCGCCGCGTCGGCTCGACCGACCAACGCGCGAATTCGGCCGGCGGCAGCACGCCGGCCCAGGTGTCGAAGATCTGCAGGGTATTGGCGCCGGCTGCGAGTTGCGCGAGCAGATATTCGATCGAGCTCTCGACCAGCACGTCGATGATCTCAGCAAATGCCTCCGGATGCCGGTAGGCCATCATCCGTGCCGGCCCCTGGTCGGGCGTGCCCTGGCCGGCGACCATGTAGGTCGCGACCGTCCACGGCGCGCCGCAGAAGCCGATCAGCGCGGTCTTGGGGTCGAGCGCGCTGCGCACGAGCTTGAGCGCCTCGAACACCGGCGCGAGCTTGCCGAGATCGGCGCGCGGCGCCAGCGTCGCAACCTTAGCGGGGTCATCCAGCGGCTCCAGCCGCGGGCCCTCGCCGACCTCGAACCGGACCGAGCGCCCGAGCGCATAGGGGATCACCAGAATGTCCGAGAAGATGATCGCTGCGTCGAAGCCGAACCTGCGGATCGGCTGCAGCGTCACCTCGGCCGCCAGCTCCGGGTTGAAGCAGAGATCGAGGAAGCCGCCGGCCTTGGCGCGCACCTCGCGGTATTCCGGCAGATAGCGGCCGGCCTGCCGCATCATCCACATGGGCGGGATGCTCTGGCGCTGGCCGGAGAGCACGTCGATGAAGGGCATTTTTGCAGATTGGGGCACGAACGGTCCTGAACAGGGTGATGGCCCCTGATACACCGGCTCGGCCCCCAGCGGAACAGGGGAACCAGCGCAACAGGGCCGCGTTGACCAGCCGATGGAGGAAGATCATGGCTGAGACATTCAATCCCGCGCCGCATGACAAGCACGCTGACGATCTGCACGAAGCGCTCGCTGCCGACCGGCAGTCCAAGCTCGACGCCGGGCTTAAGGATACCTTCCCAGCGTCTGATCCCGTGAGCGCGGCGCAGCCGACGCCCTCAAAGGCCGACGCGGAGGCCGACAGTCCCTCGCTCTGGGACAAGGTCAAGGCGATCTTCAGCTAGGCGGGCAGGCACGCCGGATTCCGATCGGCTTGCTAATATCTTGTTAGCAATGCGCCGATTGCGGCCTCCGTAGGACTACTGGAACCGGGCCAGATTGCCGGGTATCCCGGTGGCGACTTCAGAGTTCACTAACAGAAGCGGCAGAGGTTCCGAAACATCGGAGACCCTCTGTCGCATGAGCTCTGCTACCCAACGAACTGGATGGAGCCGCCTGCCGCCGCGCGCGGCAGGGTTCGTCGTGCTGACCTGCGTGGCCATTCTCGGCATCAGCGGCTGGCGCGAATGGGCGGCGCGCGATGCGGTGCTCAAGGGTGCCGAGACCGAGATGGCGAACGTCGCCCGCTCGCTGACCCAGCATGCCGAGGACAGCCTCGATCTGCTCGATTCCGGCGTCGTCGGCGTCGTCAGCCGCCTCGAGATGGACGGCACCGCACCCGCGACGATTGCCAAACTGCGCACCCTGCTGGAAGCACGCAAGAAGGCCATCGAGCGCATTCACAGCCTCGCCATCATCGACGACCAAGGCAATTGGCTGACCTCGCCGGGCACGATAGGTTCGACGCTCAGCGACGATGCGTTCTTTCGCTATCATCAGCTCTCCCCGAAACGGGAGCCCCATGTCGGCCATCCCGTAAAGAGCCTCTTGGACGGCGAATGGGTCGTCACCCTGTCGCGCCGCTTCAACAAACCCGACGGCAGCTTCGGCGGGGTGGTGCTCGCGACCATCAGCTCAAAATATCTTTCGCACTTTTATGAGCAGTTCGAGATCGGCCGCAACAGCTCAGTGTCGCTCACGCATGGCGACGGGCTGATGATCGCGCGCAATCCCAGCAACGATAAGTTCGTCGGCCGCAGCGTTGCCGACACTCCGCTCTTCCGCGACGCCAGCCTGCAGCGGCCGAGCGGCGCCTATCATTTCAAATCGCCGCTGGACGGCGCCGAGCGCGTCAGCTCCTTCAAGCGCTCGAACCGCTATCCGCTGGTCCTGCTGGCGACGCTCGACAAGGAGGAACTGCTCGCGCCCTGGCGCGCCGCGGCCATCTCCCGCATGGTCTACGTGATGGCGCTGGTGGTGCTGATTGCGGTCATCGGCGCCGTGCTGGTGCGGCAGTTGCAGCGCGGCCAGCGCATGGCCGCCGCCCTGGTCGAGAAGGAGGCGCATTTCCGCCTGCTCGCCGAAGGCTCCAGCGACATGGTGACCCGCATCGGGCTCGACGAGCGGCTGCGCTATGTCTCGCCCTCGTCCGTGCGCGTCGTCGGCTGGCGCGCCAATCAATTGATCGGCACGCCGGCGCTGGCGGGCATCAATCCGGAGGACCTGCCGGAGGTCCAGGCCATCGTCGACGCCATGAAGCGTGGCGAGCGGGAGGAGGCGCGCCTCATCTACCGCAACTCGCACCGGCAGAACGGCGAAGTCTGGTTGGAATCGACCATGCGGGTGACGCGCAAGGACAATGGCCGCGTCGACGGCGTGGTCGCGATCTCCCGCGACATCACCGAGCACAAGAAGCTGGAAACCAGGCTCGAGACGCTGGCGATCGAGGACAGTCTCACCGGGCTTGCCAATCGCCGCCGCTTCGACGATCGGTTGAAGGAGGAATGGGCGCGCGCCTATCGCGACCGCTCCAGCCTCGCTTTGCTGATGATCGATGTCGATCACTTCAAGGCCTATAACGACGAATACGGTCACCCCGCGGGCGATGCCTGCCTGCGCCTGGTCGCGAAGATCATCGCCGCCGAGACGCAGCGCGCCGGCGATCTGGCCGCGCGCTATGGCGGCGAGGAATTCGCCATGCTGCTGCCGAACACCGATGCCGCCGGCTGCGCCCAGGTCGGCGAACGGATCCGCCAGGCCATTCATGAGGCCGGCCTCGTTCATAGCAGCAATCAGGCAGCCGGATGCGTCACCGTCTCGGTCGGCGGCGCGACCTGCCGGCCGGCGCTGGAGCGCACGGCCGGAGTGGCCTCGCTGGTTGAAGCGGCCGACCGGGCGCTCTACGCCGCCAAGGACGCCGGCCGCGACCGCCTGATGATGTCCGGCGAGCTCATGAACCTGCTGCCAAAGGCGTCCGGCCAGTAGGACGGCTCAATAATGCGGCGGAGGCTCGTTGGCGGGTCCCGGCGCATGGGCCTCGGCGTCCTGCAGCCGCTCGCCGAGCTCCGCGATCTTCCGCGTCAACAGATCGATCTGCTTCCACTGCGCCGTGATGGTCTGGTTCAGCGTCTCGATCGTGTCGTCCTGATAGGCGATGCGTGTCTCCAGCGTGTCGATGCGCTCGCCCAGCGTCTTGATGTCATTCGTCACGCGTTGCGTCCTTGTTCCGTTCGCGCAAGCCATGGCCAAGCGCGACGCGTTCGTCGAACACGAAGCATTCGCCGCGCCAGCGGCTCTGCGCCTCCGGCACCTCTTCCAGATATTTGAGAATGCCGCCCTTGAGGTGATAGACCTCGGCAAAGCCGCGCGCGAGCAGATGCGCGCTCGCTTTCTCGCAGCGGATGCCGCCGGTGCAGAACATCGCGATCCTGCGATGCGTGGCCGGATCGAGCCGCTCGGCGGCGAAATCCTTGAACTGGCCAAAGCTCCCGATGCCGGGGTCGACGGCGCCTTCGAACGTTCCCATCGCCACCTCGAAGGCGTTGCGGGTGTCGAGCAGCAGCGTGTCGGGCGCCGAGATCAGCGCGTTCCATTCGCTTGCATCGACATAAGTGCCGACCTGGCGGGTCGGATCGGCAGCCGCATCGCCGAGCGTGACGATCTCCTTCTTCAGCCGCACCTTGAGCCGCCCGAACGGCATCGCTTCGGCAGCCGAGAATTTCAATTCGAGATTGTTCAGCCTGCCGCCGAACATGTCGCCGTGCGCGAGCTCATGGGCGAGGGTGTCGATCGCGTCTGGCGCACCGGCGAGCGTGCCGTTGATGCCCTCCTGCGCCAGCAGCACGCTGCCTTTCAGCTTGAGACCGGCGCAGAACGCACGCAGGGGCTCGCGCAGCTCGCGGTAATCCGGGAGGGCGGCAAACTGGTAGAAGGCGGCGACCTTGGTGGCCGAATTCGGATCAGACATGGCGGCTCGTTTAGCAGGCGCGTGCGGCCTGGAAAACCCGCATGAGCCGCCTGCCCCGAAGGTCTATACGCCCAGCGGATGGCAGCCATTTCACTGGCATGCCAGCATTGCCCCTGCGGGCGGGAATGTGTCATGTAGACCCGGTTTTTCCGAGATGGCGCGCACCTGCGCCCACGGCCAAGAGAGCAAGAAATTCGATGAGAAACTTCCATTTCCCCGGCCGGTCCACGGTCCACGCCACCAACGCGATGGTTGCGACCTCGCACCCGCAGGCCTCGCTCGCGGCGATCGAGGTGCTGCGCGAGGGCGGCACGGCGGTGGACGCGGCGGTGGCCGGCTCGGCCGTGCTCGGCGTGATCGAGCCGCAATCGACCGGCATCGGCGGTGATTGCTTTGCACTGGTCCAGCCGCGCGGCGAGGGCAAGATCATCGCCTATAACGGCTCCGGCCGCGCGCCGAAGGCGGCGAATGCCGACTGGTATCTCGAACGCAAGATCAACTCCGTGCCGCTGACCTCGGCGCATGCGGTGTCGATCCCCGGCGTGGTCGATGCCTTCGCCACCGTCTTGCGCGATCACGGCAAGTTCGGCTTCGACCGGCTGCTCCAGCCCGCGATCAAGGCGGCGGAGGAAGGCTACGTCGTCGCGCCCCGCATCGCGTTCGACTGGAAGAACCAGTTCGAGAAGCTGAAGGCCGGCACCAACACGGTGCGGTACCTGCTGCCGGGCGGCAAGCCGCCGGTGGCCGGTGACGTCATCCGCCAGGCTGAGCTCGGCAAGACCCTGCGCGCGATCGCCAAGGATGGCCGCGATGCCTTCTACAAGGGCCCGATCGCCGAAGACATGGTCGAGACGCTGCGCGGGATCGGCGGCCTGCACACGCTCGACGATTTCGCCGCGCACACCACCGAGACGACGACGCCGATCGGCACCATGTACAAGGGCTACGACGTCTGGCAGTGCCCGCCGAACGGGCCCGGCCTCACCATGCTGCTGATGCTCAACATCCTGTCGCGGTTCGACCTGACGAAGTTCGCTCCGCTCAGCGTCGAGCGCTTCCATCTCGAGGCAGAAGCCGCGCGCATCGCCTACATGCATCGCGAACTGCATGTCGCCGATCCCGAGCACATGCAGATCGAGGTCGCCAAGATCCTCGCCAAGGAGTTCTGCGACGAGCACATCGCCAAGATCCGCATGGACGGCATGCTCGATCTGCCGAACGTCGCGCCGCCGATGAACCCGTCGACGATCTACATTACCGTCGTCGACAAGGACCGCAACGTCTGCTCCTTCATCAACTCGATCGCGCATTCCTTCGGCTCGGCGATCGTCTCGAACAAGACCGGCGTCCTGTTCCAGAACCGTGCCGGCGGCTTCCGCATCCAGCCGGGGCATCCCAACTGCATCGAAGGCGGCAAGCGTCCGCTGCACACGATCATGCCGAGCCTGCTCACCAAGGGCGGCCGCTCCGTGATGCCGTTCGCGGTGATGGGCGGGCAGTACCAGCCGGTCGGCCAGACCCGCGTGCTGACCAACATCCTCGATTACGGCTGCGACGTGCAGGAGGCGATTGATATGCCGCGCGGCCTGCACTACGAGGGCCAGTATCAGCTCGAGGACGGCGTGCCGGCCGCGATCGTCGAAGGGCTGAAGAAGCTCGGCCACAAGACCACCAGCGTGGTCGGTCCGCTCGGTGGCGCGCAGGCGATCTGGATCGATTGGGACAAGGGTACGCTCACCGGCGGTTCCGATCCGCGCAAGGACGGCTGCGCATTGGGTTATTGATCGCCAGCGCAAGTTCCTCGCGCGCGAGATCAGGAAAAGTTGACGAAGGGCGATGCGGCATTTGCAGCATCGCCCTTTTCCGTTCGGAACGGAGCTCATTGCTTCAGGTTAAGGGGCGATGAGCGGTGCAGGCGTGCGCTGCTTCGAGAGATCAGCGGCGGAGGCCCGGATGTCCGACACACCAAGTTCCAAACAATCAGCATTCGATCGGCGCGCCTTCATGGCCGGCGCGGCCGGCAGTGCGCTCGTCCCGATCACGGCGCGCGCGGCCGCAGAGGAGGCCAGGGCCCCCGCGGTAAAGGACCCGTCACTCCCTGTCGATGTCACGCTGCGGGTCAATGGCAAGGACAAGCGCCTTCACATCGACGCGCGAACCACGGTGCTCGATGCGCTGCGCGACCATCTCAAGCTCACCGGCAGCAAGAAGGGTTGCGACCACGGCCAATGCGGCGCCTGCACGGTGCTGATCGACGATCGGCGGGTGGTGTCGTGCCTGACGCTCGCGCTCGCGGCCGAGGGGCAGGAGATCACGACGATCGAGAGCCTCGCCACCGACGATCGCCTGCATCCGATGCAGCAGGCCTTCATCGACAACGACGCGTTTCAATGCGGTTATTGCACGCCCGGCCAGATCATGTCCGCCATTGCCTGCGTCAAGGAGGGGCATGCGGGCAGCGAGGTCGACATCCGCGAATATATGAGCGGAAACATCTGCCGCTGCGCCGCCTACCCCAACATCGTCGCCGCCGTGAAGCAGGCCGCGCCCGAGATCATGAAAGGCTAGGCGCATGCGACCGTTCACGTATCAAAGGGCAACGGACCCGAACGCTGCCGTGCAGGCGCTCAGCGCCGCTGCGGCCGCCAATAGTCCGCTGACCCATGCCCAGGCGCAGCCGCTCGCCGGCGGCACCACGCTGATCGATCTGATGAAGCTCGACGTGATGCGGCCCGCCGCGATCGTTGACATCAATCCGCTCGCGCGCGGCTGGTCTGCGATCGAGCCGAAGGGCGACGGCCTGCGTCTCGGTGCGCTCGCGAAGATGTCGGATGTTGCCTCGCACGACGAGATCCAGCGCAATTACCCGGTGATCGCTAATTCCCTGAAGCTCGCCGCCAGCGCCCAGTTGCGCAACATGGCGACGCTCGGCGGCAACGTGATGCAGCGAACCCGCTGCAGCTATTTCCGCGATGTGTCCTATGACAATTGCAACAAGCGCAATCCCGGCTCCGGCTGTGCCGCCATGGACGGCGTCAACCGCATGCACGCGGTGCTCGGCGTCTCCGACCAGTGCATCGCGACCTATCCCGGCGATTTCGCGCAGGCGCTGATCGCACTGGATGCAACCGTCGAAATCACCGGAAAATCCGGCGTCCGCAGCCTGCCGTTTGCGCAGCTGCACAAGGCGCCCGGTAGCACACCCGACATCGAGACCAGTCTTCAACCGGGTGAGCTGATCTCGGCGTTCTCCATTTCCGGACGCTGGCCCCGTTCGGTGTATCTCAAGGCGCGCGACCGGCAGTCCTACGAGTTTGCTCTCTCCTCGGCTGCGGTCGCCCTCGACGTGCAGGACGGCATGATCAGGGACGCGCGCGTTGCGCTCGGCGGCGTCGCCACCGTGCCCTGGCGGGCGCGCGAGGCGGAGGCGCTGTTGAAAGGACAGAGATTCGACGACGGCCTGGCGCAGCGTGTTGCCGATGCCGCCTTCGCGGACGCCAAGGGGCGGCGGCACAACAGCTTCAAGATTGAGCTCGGCAAGCGCGTCGTGGCGCGCGCGCTCCAGCAAGCCGTAACGATGGAGATCTGATCATGACCGTTGCTGCTCCGGAGCCGAAGACGAACATGGGCCAGCCTGTGCCGCGCTATGATGCGGTCGTAAAAGTGACGGGTCGCGCGACCTACGCGTCCGACATGCCGCTCGCCGACCCCGCGTATGCGTTTCTCGTCACCAGCGCCATCGCCAAGGGACGGATCGACAGCTTCGATCTCGATGACGCCAGGCGCGTCCGCGGCGTGATCGACATCGTCACCCACGAGAACGCACCGAAGCTGAAGGACTCCAAGCTCTTCAGCAACGGCGGCTATGCGGGCACGACGATCCAGCCGCTGAAATCCGCCGAGATCGCCCATGACGGCCAGATCATCGCGGTGGTCGTCGCCGAGACCTACGAGGCGGCACGCGAGGCCGCCAACCGCGTCAAGGTCAGCTACACGGCCGCCACGCCGAGCGCGACCTTCGACTCGCCCGGGACGACCAGTGCGCCTGCGAAGGGTCAGAATGCCCAGTTCAAGGAAGACCCGAAGGTCGGCGATTTCGCCAAGGCGTTCGACGAGGCGGAGGTCAAGCTGACCGCTTCCTATGAGACGCCGGCGCAGCATCACAATCCGATGGAGCTGTTCTCGACGAGCTGCGCCTGGATGGGCGACGAGCTCGTCATCTACGAGCCGAGCCAGTTCGTCTACGGCCTGAAATATGGGGTCGCCGAACACCTCGGCATCGACGCCGACAAGGTGCGCGTGGTCAACCCCTATGTCGGTGGCGGCTTCGGCTCGCGCGGCTCCATGACGCCGCGCACCGCCATCATCGCCGGTATTGCCAGGCGGCTGAACCGGCCGGTCAAGCTGGTCCCGACCCGCGACCAGGGCTTTACCATCACCACCCACCGTGCAGAGACTCGCCACGAGATCAAGCTCGGTGCGCGCCGCGACGGCAAGCTGGTCGCGCTCAGACATGAGGGCGCCGAAGTGTCCTCTCGGCCCGATGCCTATTGCGTCGGCGGCACCAAGACGACGACGCGGCTCTATGCCTGTCCGAATGTCGACAGCCTCGTCTCCATCGTGCGGGCCGACCGCAACACGTCCGGCTTCATGCGCTCGCCACCGGAGGTGCCGTATCTGTTTGCGCTGGAAAGTGCGATGGACGAGCTCGCGGTCAAGCTGAACATGGATCCGGTCGAGCTTCGCCGTATCAACGACACCACTAACGAGCCTATCGGTGGCAAGCCCTACACCTCGCGCTCGCTGATGGCCTGTTTCGACGAGGCCGCCAAGGCGTTCGGCTGGGCGCAGCGCTCGCCGCAGCCGAAGTCGATGTCGGAGGGGGACTGGCTGATCGGCTATGGCTGTGCCGCAACCTGCTATCCGACGCAGATGGGCCCCGCCGCAGCACGCGTCCGGCTGCAGCGCGACGGCCGTACCCGCATCGAGATCGCCGGCCACGAGATCGGGACCGGCGCCTATACCGTCATTGCGCAGACTGCGGCCGAAAGGCTCGGCGTGCCGCTGGAGAAGGTCGCCGTCTTCATCGGTGATAGCGATCTGCCGCCGGCGCCTGTTGCCGGAGGCTCGAATTCCACGGCCAGCACCTGCTCGGCGGTAACGATGGTGTGCGATCAGATCCGGCAGCGCCTGTTCAAGGCGGCGATGCCGGGCCAAAGCTTGACGGACAAGGCCAAGGAGACCGTCGGCCTCGGCCAGACGCCGGCCACGCAGGCAGCAAAGGGCGACCGGCCGCTCGACCTGGAGAAGGCGTTCGACGCGCTCGGGGTCGGCGTCGTCGAGGAATATGGCGAGTGGAAGCCGGAAGGCGCGCCGCTGGATTCCTTCCGCGCCATGCATAGCGGGCAGGTGCGGCTCGTGGGCGGACACCAAATGAAGGATCAGATCGCCTATGCGTTCGGAGCGGAGTTCGTCGAGGTGCGCGTCAACCGCTTCACGCACGAGATCCGCTGCCCCCGCCTGGTCGGCGCCTTCGCTGCAGGCCGCATCATGAACCCGCGCACTGCGCGGAGCCAGCTGATGGGCGGACTGATCTGGGGCATGTCGTCGGCGCTGCTGGAGGCCACCGAGATCGACGAGCGCAATGCGCGCTACGTCAACGACAATTTCGCCGATTACCTCGTGCCCGTGAATGCCGATGTGGCCGACGTCGAGGTCATCTTGCTGTCCGAGCAGGATGACCGCATCAATCCCGTCGGCGCAAAGGGCGTCGGCGAGCTCGCCAATGTCGGCACCAATGCCGCGATCTGCAATGCGATTTACCACGCCACGGGCCAGCGCATCCGCAAGCTCCCGGTCCGGCTGGAAAATATCGAGGTGTGAGGGGTGGAAACCCCAACCGCGTTGCGCTAGACACCTTCCGCCACAAACGGAAGGTGTCTTTATGCAGCGTTTCCAGCGCGCGCTCCTCACCCTGATGTCGGCGCTCGCGATCACCGTGATCGCAGGCGTGTCGCATTTCGTTTCCACCACGGCCTCGGCCCAGACCGCAGGAAAGACCATGACCACAGCTTCAGGCTTGCAGATCATCGACTCCACCGTCGGCACCGGTGCCTCGCCGCAGCCCGGCCAGATCTGCGTGATGCACTACACCGGCTGGCTCTATGAGAACGGCCAGAAGGGCAAGAAATTCGACAGCTCCGTCGATCGCAAGGAGCCGTTCGAATTCCCGATCGGCAAGGGCCGCGTCATCGCCGGATGGGACGAGGGCGTCGCCTCCATGAAGGTCGGCGGCAAGCGCACGCTGATCATTCCGCCGCAGCTCGGCTACGGCGCGCGCGGCGCCGGCGGCGTTATTCCGCCGAACGCGACGCTGATGTTCGACGTGGAATTGCTCGCGGTGAAGTGACGGCGCAGCTGTCGTTCGGGATTCGGCTCTTCGAGCCGCCCTGGAATGACTGCACAAACAAAAAGACCGGCCTTTCGGCCGGTCTTTTCGCATTCAACTCCTTGCGCGTCATTCCGTCGCGCGCTTTGCGGAGGCCGCGGCGCGATCGATCGCATCCTTTGCGGCGTCCTTGGCATCGCCCATGGCCTGCTGGCCCTTGCCCTTCACTTCCTGGACGACGCCTTCGCCCTTCAAGCGCTCGGAACCGGTGGCTTCACCGATGCCCTGCTTGGCCTTGCCGATTGCTTCGTTTGCGTTGCCCTTGATCTTGTCGCTGGTGCTGCCCATGAAACTCTCCTTTTCATCTGGTCGTGTAGTCAACGTCCCGGGGCTATGAGGGTTCCAATTTTGGTATGGCTCGCGGGCGCGGCTTCGGGTTAGTTTGCCGCGCACGGAACCAACAGAAAGCAAGTCCCATGACCGGCCATGACCATTCGCATTCTCACCATGACCACGGTCATGACGATCGCTGGAAACATGACGGCGTGCGCGTCATTCCCGGCAACCAGCTCGATACCAACGTGCCGTCCACGGCCGGCATGGATCGTGCGGCCGCGATCAATTTCGCGCGCGTCGGTGCGCAGAAATTGTGGGCCGGCACGGTCAGCATCAAGCCCGATGCCAAGACCGGCGCGCATCACCACGGCCATCTCGAAAGCGTCATCTACGTCGTGAAGGGCA
Organism: Bradyrhizobium sp. WYCCWR 12699; assembly: GCF_032144035.1. NCBI lineage: Bacteria > Pseudomonadati > Pseudomonadota > Alphaproteobacteria > Hyphomicrobiales > Nitrobacteraceae > Bradyrhizobium > Bradyrhizobium sp. WYCCWR 12699. Next base: position 1,604,087 of record NZ_JAVTJN010000039.1, on the reverse strand, counting down.
AGGCCCGGATGCGCTGGGGCGAGAAGCTGCAATTCACGGCAGAGGCTGGCCCCGGCGATTTCATCTTCGTCCCGCCCTACGTGCCGCACCAGGAGATCAACGCCAGCCCGGACGAGGTGCTGGAATGCGTGCTGGTGCGCAGCGACGGCGAAGCCGTGGCGATCAACCTCGACATCGAGCCAATCGAGAAGCCCGAGACCGTGCTGTGGATCGATCCGGTACACCGGGACCCGAACGAGAAGAAGTAGGACTGGCCCGGGGGGCGGCGCGATCGTCCCCCGGGACTCGAAAAAAATATTCGGAGGCCGTGTCGGATGGCCTGTGGGCCATCCGTCCTTGGGCAGAACCCGCCCCAAGGAGCCTCCGATGCCCAAGATGATCTTCGTCAGCCTGCCGGTGACCGACCTCGCGCGCGCCACCGCGTTCTACGAGGCGGTCGGCGCGGTCAAGAACCCGCAATTCTGCGACGATACGGCGAGTTGCATGGCCTTTTCCGAGACCATCTTCGTCATGCTGACGACGCACGACAAATTCCGTCAATTCACGCCGAAGCCGATCGCGGATGCCAGAACCTCGAACCAGGTGCTGCTCTGCCTGTCGGCGGACAGCCGCAGCGACGTCGACGAGATCGTCGGCAGGGCCGAGGCCGCGGGCGGGGTGGCCGATCCCAGCCCGAAGGACGAATACAGCTTCATGTACGGCCGCAGCTTCGAGGATCCGGATGGCCACATGTGGGGCGTGAACTGGATGGATCTGGCGGCCGCGCCCGCGCAGCCGGCCATGGCCGACGCCTGATCGAAGTCCGCAAATATCCAACATTCGAAGAGGAGCACTCGAGATGTCAAAGCTCGTGCCTTGCATGTGGTTCAACGGCGATGCCGAAGAGGCCGCGAAGCTCTATACCTCGCTCGTGCCGAACTCCGAGATCACCCATGTTCAGCGCAACGTTTCGGACGGCCCCTCCGGCAAGACGGGCTCGGTGCTGGTGGTCGAGTTCACGGTGGCCGGCCAGCCCCTAGTCGCGCTCAACGGCGGCATGAAGATGGAGTATACCCACGCCATCTCGCTGATGATCCATTGCGACGACCAGGCCCAGGTCGATAGCGTCTGGAATGCCTTTCTCGCTCATGGCGGCAAGGCAGAGCAGTGCGGCTGGCTCAGGGATCGCTGGGGCGTGGCCTGGCAGGTGGTGCCGAAGGTGATGTTCGAATTCCTGTCGAGCCCCGACAAGGCGGCCGCCGCGCGCGCGATGCAGGCGATGATGAAGATGGTGAAGCTGGATGTCGACGCGTTGCGCCGCGCGTTCGAGGGCAAGTCGGCGGCGTGATGGCAAAGGCGCGTTTGCGCCGTGCCCACCCTTTGCCTCCAATATCGAGAGGTGGTGGGCACGCTTTCGCTATGCGCACCCTACGAAATTACGCCCGCAGCTAATAATTTATCCTTAGCCCGACGCCGCCGTGGATGGTGTTGCCCACCGGCTGCGGGCCCAGTGTGCCGTTGGCGAAGAGATCCACGATCCAGCCCTTCTGCACGCGGAAGCCGAGGCGGCCGCCATATTCGAACCAGCCCTGGTTGCCCATGGTCGGCACCACCACGCCCTGGCCGGTCACGGTCGCCACGATGCCGCTGCGGCTGGCAAACGACTGCACCCAGCCGCCATTGATGTTCGTCTCGAAATTGCTGCCGAACAGATGCGTCCACTGGCCGCCGATCTTGACCAGGCTGGTGCGGTCGGTGCCATCAGCGATGGTGGCGTCGAACGGATTGAATGCCACCGCATTGTCGCTGTAGCCGGACACGCGCTGCCAGAGCTGCCAGACCTCGATCGAGGCTGCGACTTCGTCGCGCGGCGACAGGCGGCTCATCCAGCCGGCGCGGCCGTAGACCGCGTAGTTCGAGGCGTTGGTCGAGCTCGTCACGCTCACCGGCCCGAGGCTGGTGTTGTAGCTGCGGGTGTAGCGCGCCTTCTCCCACGGCGTCAGGATCGTGCCGACGTCGAAGAACGGACGCGACGAGCCCCAGTCGGTGAAGTCGTAACGCAGCGCGAAGGCGCCGATCGGTGCGCTCGTGATCTTGTAGCCGCCTTCGTTGTATTGCGTGTAGGCGATGCCGGCGAGCAGCGACAAATTGTTGGTCAATTCCTTGCGGCCGTGGATGCCGGCCGAGAACGAGCCGGCCGAGCCGAATGCGCTGATGCAATCGCTGCAATTGACTTGCTCGTTGACGCCCAGCAACACCGTTCCGAGCACCCGGTTGGTGATCATCTGGTTGAAGCGCTGGCCCGCGAGGCCGCCGATCGAATTGCCGCTGGAATCCGCGCCGGTCGGCGTCGGCGCCGAGGTCGGTGATGGAGACGGACTCGGCGACGGCGAGGGATAGGGGCTGGGCGAAGGAGAGGGGGAAGGCGACGGCGAAGATGTCGGTGATGGGGACGGAGAATAGGTCGGGTAAGGCGTCGGCTCACCACATTCGATCTCGCAAGAAGCCTGAGCTGTAGCCGGGCGAACATCGAGCGCGACGAACGCAAGCGCGGCGGCCACGGTCAGCAGGCCGGCGAGGATCACGCGCTTCAAGCGGAGTTTCGCCATCGTCAGCGCCCGCACAGCATGCCGTCGTCATGGACCGCGGGCGTGATGGTCGGCGAGGCGTCGGCATATTGGTTCACCGCGCACAGCCCGGCGCTCGCGGCGCAGTTGGCGGCGAAGGTCCAGGGCGGCGAGTTGGATTTGGTGATGCCGACCTTGCCGCCGCTCGAGGTGATGATTGCGGTGTCGCCCGGCTGGGTGAGCTGCACGCACTGGAAGCTCGTCGTGCAGACACTGGCTGCGCCGTCCTGAAGCACGACGACGGAGCGTCCGCGCTGGGAAAGGATGTCGAGCGTGGTGCCGCGCACGCCGATGGTGGCAAGCGGCGTCGTGATCTTGTAGGCGGTCTTCTCGGAATGTCCGGTGACGAAACGGAACGCACCGGTGGTCATGCGGATCGCGACATCGCGGTAGCTGTGTTCGTCGTTGAAGACGGTGCGGTCGAGCTTCAGCGTGGCGCTGGGACCGAGCGACAGATTGGTGCTGTCGGCCATCACGAAGCGCGCCGCGCTGTCGGCGCCGGTGCGCACGGTCTCGTCGCGCAGCATGCTGTCGCCGACATTGATCGGCGTGGTGGACGCAGCGACGCGCACCACCTCGTTCTGGATCACGACGGCTTCGCCGACGCGCGTCTGCGCCATTGCGCAGGGCGCGGCGCCAAGCGCCGCCGACAACAGGGTGGGGAAAAGCCAGAAACGCAAATTCATTTTCGCAACCGATCGATATGTCCCTGATCGTACCGGATCGCGCAAGCTTGCGATGTGGCGGAATTATCACAAGCCGCGCGGGACGTGCGTCATGCTTAGTGACAGTTGCGGCAGAATGCGTTCAATGAAAAACGAGACTTCTATTTTTGTCCGCGGTGACGCAAATTTGCCACGCAAAACAGCCTCCCAGCAGCCGCTCGAATTGCCCGCGGTTCCGATGATGTCGCGAAGCGCAGTGATTGCTGTCGCAATCTTCCTGGTTGCGCATCTCGCGCTGTTGATCGGACTGACGACGCCGGAGAAGTTCGTCTTCGACGAGGTGCACTACGTGCCGGCGGCGCGGCAGATGCTGGCACCGGCGATCTCGCAGCCGATGCTCAATCCGATGCATCCGCCGCTGGCCAAGGAGCTGATCGCGACCTCGATCGCGGCCTTCGGCGACAACGCGCTCGGCTGGCGCTACCCCGCGACGTTGTTCGGCGCGCTCGCCGTCGTCGCGATCTATTTGTGCGGCCTCGCGCTGTTCTCCGCGCAAGGCCCCGCGGTCGCCGCGGCGCTGATCGCGGCCTTCAACCAGATGCTCTACGTGCAGGCACGCATCGCCATGCTCGATATCTTTGCGCTCTCCTTCGGTCTGCTTGCCACCGCCGCCTTCATGCATGGGTTTCGACGACAGCGGCCGCAGGCGCTGTTCGCGCTCGCCGGCAGCCTGTTCGGCTGCGCTGCGGCCTGCAAATGGAGCGGCCTGTTTCCGCTCGGCGTCTGCATCGTCATCGTCGCGGTGATCCGCCTGATGCAGGGCTGGCGCACGCTGTTCGCCGACGCGAAGCCGGACGACTGGTATCGGCCGGACCTCTGGCCCGGCCTCCGGCTGCATCATGTCGTGCTCAGCTTCGCGATTCTGCCGGGCGTGGTCTATCTTGCCGCTTTCGTTCCGCTTTACGGGGTGTCGCTGCCGGAGCTGATCGAGGCACAGCGCCGGATCTTTGCCGACAACACCACGACCGCGATTGCCGGCCACACCTATATGAGTTCATGGCCGTCCTGGCCGCTACTCGCGCGCCCGGTCTGGTTCCTGTTCGACAAGGTCGCGGAAGACAACGTCTCCGCGGTCGTCTTCCTCGGCAATCCACTGGTCTTGTGGCCGGCGCTGCTCGCGCTCGCGCTCGTGCTGCGCGATTTCGTCGTCGAGCGCCGCTGGGATGCGTTCCTGATCGCGGCGTTCTATTTCGGTCCCTGGCTCGCCTGGGCCCTGCTGCCGCGCACGCTGGGTTTCATCTACTATTATCTGCCCGCCGCCACCGCGGCGTCGCTCGCCCTGGTCTATGTGCTGCGCCGGGACGGTCTGCCGCGCTGGCTGCTGTGGGCCTATGTCGGCGTTGCCGGGATCGGCTTTGCGGTCATGCTTCCGGTCTCGGCAGCCTTCATCGGGACCTCGATGCGAAGCTTCGGCCGGCTGATGCTGTTCCAAAGCTGGATCTAGTGCCCGCTTGCGTGCATATGCCTGGTAGAATTATCTTGCCTGAATCAATCTGTGCGTGTGGACTGGCCGCCATCCTCGGGCCTGAGGAGCCTTCGGGTGAGCATGGAGGATCGCATCGCCAGTCCGGACCAGTCCAACGCTGATTGGCTACGGGCCGTCGTCGACACCGCAGTGGACGGCGTGATCCTGATCGATGCGCGCGGCGGCGTGCTGATGTTCAATCCGGCCTGCGAGAAGCTGTTCGGCTATGTCGCCGAGGAAGTCATCGGGCGGAACGTCAAGGTTCTGATGCCGTCGTCCTACCGCGACGCCCACGACGGATATCTTCACAATTATCACGTCAGCGGCGAACGCAAGATCATCGGCATCGGCCGCGAAGTGGTCGGCCAGCGCAAGGACGGCTCGACGTTCCTGATGCATCTGTCGGTCGGCGAGAGCAGGCAGGCCGCGGGCGATTCGATCTTCGTCGGCATCATTCACGATCTCACCGAGCGCGAGCGGGTCGAGCGCGAGCTGCGCGAGAGCGCTGCGCGGCTGCGCGCGGTGGTCGACACCGCCGTCGACGGCGTGATCCTGATCGATTCGGACGGCATCATCCTGAAATTCAATCCGGCCTGCGAAAGGCTGTTCAAATACGAGGCCGACGAGGTGCTCGGACACAATGTCCGGATGCTGATGCCCGAGCCCTACCGGTCCGAGCATGACGGCTACATCCGCAATTTCATCGCGACCGGCGACAAGAAGATCATCGGCATCGGCCGCGAGGTGCTGGGCCGGCGCAAGGACGGCACGACCTTCCCGATGGACCTTTCGGTCGGCGAGGCCCAGCAGGACGGCTCGTCCATCTTCGTCGGCATGATCCACGATCTCAGCGACCGCAAGCGCACCAAGGCCCAACTGATCCAGGCGCAGAAGATGGAGGCGGTCGGACAGCTGTCCGGCGGCATCGCCCACGACTTCAACAATCTCCTCACCGTGATCGTCGGCAATGCCGAATACCTCGCCGAGCAATTGGTGCCGCGCGGGGACCTGAAGCGCCTTGCCGACGACATCTGCAGCGCCGGCGAACGCGGCGCCGAGCTGACGCAACGCCTGCTCGCCTTCAGCCGCAAGCAGCTGCTGCGGCCGGTCGAGACCGAATGCAACAAGCTCGTCGAGTCCATGTACATGCTGTTGCGGCGAACGCTGCGCGAGGACATCGAGATCGCCACGCAGGCCGATCCTGCGCTCCGGCAGGCCTTTGCCGATCCGGCGCAGCTCGAGGCGGCGATCCTCAACCTCGCGCTGAACGCCCAGGATGCAATGGCGTCAGGCGGACGCCTGACCATCTCGGCGGCGAATGCTTCGCTCGATGCCGGTGATCACAATGCGCATCCCGATGTCGGGCCGGGCGAATATGTCGTGATCGCCGTGACCGACACCGGCACCGGCATGCCCAAGCGGGTGCTGGAACGCGCGTTCGAACCCTTCTTCACCACCAAGGAGGTCGGCAAAGGCAGCGGGCTCGGGCTCAGCATGGTGTATGGCTTCGTCAAGCAATCCAACGGCCATGTCACGATCTACAGCGAGCCGGGCCTGGGAACGACGGTGCGGATCTATCTTCCGGCCGTGCTGAGCAAGTCGCAGGGCGTGCCGCTGGCGGTCGAGAAGGAGGTGGCACAGAGCGGTTCGGAAATCGTGCTGGTCGTCGAGGACGATCCGTTCGTCCGCTCCTATGCGGTGATGAGCCTGGAAAGCCTGGGCTACAAGGTGATTTCCGCCGTCGACGGCAAGGGAGCCTTGCAGACGCTTGCCGTAACGCCGCATGTCGACCTGCTCTTCACCGACGTCGTCATGCCCGGGGGCGTCAACGGGTGGGAACTCGCGGGTCTCGCCCGCAAGGAGAGGCCCGAGCTGCACGTATTGCTGACCTCGGGTTATGCCCTCGAAACGCTGGCCGCGAACGGCCACGTCCGGCAGGGCGCCCTGATCCTGGAGAAGCCTTACCGCAAGGCCGAGCTCGCGCGGCTGGTTCGGGAGGCGCTCCCCGGAGCGGTGCCGGTCTGAGCGACGGTCCGCCTGCCGGAGGGCCGGCAGGCGAGGGTTGTCATCAGATCATTTCGACGCGGTCTTGGTGTCCATGTTCACGACCTGGACGCGGCGGTTGATCGGGTCGGCGCCGTTGGCGGTATCCTTCAGCTTGGTCTCGCCGTAGCCGACGGTGACGAGATCGGTGCCGTTGAGGCCGTAGTTCTGCACCAGGTACTTCTTGATGGTGTCGGCGCGCCGTTCGGACAGGCCTTGATTGTAGGCCTCGCCGCCGGTTGCGTCGGTGTGGCCGGCGACCACGAAGGTCGAGCCCTTGAGCGCCGGATCGGACAGAGCCTTGCCCAGCGCCTGCACCGAGGGCACCGACGTCTTGGCAATATCGGCCGAGTTGTAGTCGAACTGGATTTCCAGGTCGATTTTCGGCTTGGTCGCGGCGAGCTCGGCGATCTGCTCACGCTCGCCCGTCGAGAGCGAGCGGGTCGAGCGGTTGCGCACGGTATTCAGGAAGGTCGCTTCCTTGGCCTGCACGGTCGTGTCGGCCTGCGGACCGACGGACAGGCCGCGGGTTGCCGGCTTCGGCTTCAGTGCATCCAGGATCTGGCCAGTGGTGACATTGCTGTCGCCGGCCAGAGCCAGGCCCGCCGTCATCGACAGCGCGGCGGAGAGAGTTATCGCCTTCAGTCCAAAGAACTTATCAAAACGGGTCATTGTCGTATCCTCGCTGTTACGCCTGATAGCGATTTGATGCTGCGAGCATAGGTCGGGTTCAAAGGGCCCGATGTGATCTTGGTCACGGTGACGACACCGCGTCCAGGCCTGTTCTCGTGCATTTTCCGGCGTTCGGGCGGTGAACGGGCACGTTTCTGCGCCGTGTCGGGAGCGGAGTCGTTCGTCCCAATAGAAGTGGTCGCATTCTCTCCGGAATAGGTTCACGCGGCGCCGGGCCCGATGTGATTGAAATCACCTTTTGCGATGCGCAGGGTCTTGGACCGCGTCGCCGCGCGGTCCGGCCGTGAGCAGGAAATCGGCCCGGTGCGCGCCTTGACCGTCTGCTTTCGCACCGCAGCAAGAAAATTATCTTCTCCGCGAAACGTCAGCGCGCGAGAATACGTAATTGCGAAGGCCGGCATGACGCCGGTTTCGTTTTACGGAGGAGACTTTTAGATGAAGATCTTGCTCACGGCCGCCGCCTTTGTCGCGTTCACCCTTTCGCTGTCCCCCGCGTCCGCCGCGATGATGGCGTGCACCAAGGACAACATGATGAAGTCCGCCGCGATGATGGGGGGCACGCCCGACACACCGGCCAAGATGGCGTCGAACAAGGAAATGGCCATGGCCAACACCGACATGAGCAATGGCAAGATGAAGAGCGCCTGCATGCACTACATGAAGTCGCAGAAGGCCATGATGGCGAAGTAGGCCTCGGCGACATCGAACAGCCGCGCTGTCAGCAGATGGCAGCGCGGCTTTTTCTTTGTCGGTTCTGGACCACCGCTTTCTCCCGGCGCGAATCCCGCTACATTGCGTTCTGCAATGTCACGCCCGCCCAAACCCCATCCCCTCTCGACGAAACAGGCCCGGCAGATCTGGCTGCACGCCCAGCGGCTGGATGAGCGCGCCCCGTTCGGCGAGGGAGCGCAGGCCGTTGCGGACGCGGTCGCTCATCTCGGCTACGTGCAGATCGACACCATCAACGTCATCGAGCGCTGCCATCATCACATCCTGTTCAGCCGGATTCCGTCCTATCGCCGCGCCGATCTGCGTCATGCCCAGAGCGTCGACAGAAGCGTGTTCGAATATTGGACGCATGCGCTCGCTTACGTGCCGACCGGCGACTTCCGCATGTTCCTGCCGGCGATGCGCGAGCATCGGCGCGAGGGGCACAAATGGTTCGCTTCGGTGAAGCCGGCCGACACGCGCAAGGTGATGCGGCTGGTGCGAGCCGGTCCGCTGACGATCCGCGACATCGAGGATGACGTGCTCACCGAGAAGGAGCATTTGTGGCAGAGCCGCAAGCCTTCGAAGCGGGCGCTGCAGCTCGCCTTCTATACCGGCGCCGTCACCATCAGCGAGCGGCAGGGCATGCTGAAGACCTATGAGCTGATGACGCGTCATTTCGGCTGGGACAAGCTGCCGAGGCCGGCCTCGGCCAGGGAGATCACGGCCTATCTGCTCGATCGCGCATTGCGCTCGCAAGGCGTAGTCAGCCTCGATTCCATCTGCCATCTCGATGCGCCGCGCAAGAAGGCGGTGGCCGGTCTGATCGCCTCGCGCGTGCGCCGCGGCGAGCTCGTGCCTGTTGCGATCGACGGCGCCGGCAAGCAGGAACATTGGGCGGCGCCGGCCGCGCTCGAGGGGAATGGTGAGATGGTCTCGCCAGACCTCGTCCACATCCTCTCGCCGTTCGATCCCCTGATCATCCAGCGCAAGCGCACCAATCTCATCTTCGGCTACAACCATCTGTTCGAGGCCTATGTGCCGAAGGCGAAGCGCAAGCTCGGTTATTTCGCGCTGCCCGTGCTGGTCGGCGACGAGATCGTGGCCGCGCTCGATCTGAAGACCGATCGGCAGGCCAGGAAGCTCTTGATGCAGAAATGGACCTGGGTCGGGCAGGGCAAGAACACGGCGGGGCGCAAGGCGCTCAAGCAGGGCATCGAGGAGGAGCTCGATCGCTTCGAACGGTTTCAGCTGGCGGAGTAGCTGCGACTTCGTAGGACGGATTAGCCGAAGGCGTGATCCGCCACGGCCGTCGCAGCGAAGAGAGCAGAGGCGGATTACGCTCCGCTAATCCGCCCTACGCCTTTCGGCGAATCGATCGATCCACACGCCGAATGCAATCCCCATCGCATACGCCACCACATTCCACAGCGAGAAGATTCGCCCCAGGAGCAGCGCGCCGGCCGTCGTCAGTCGGAATGCGTCGAGCCATGGCGTGTGCACCAGCCGGGAGAATTCCACGACGATGGCGATGATGGCCGCGATGGCTGCAATCTGCGTCCGCGTGAGTCGCGGCAGCAAAGCTCCGGCCAGCAGAAACACCATCGTGGCCCACAAGAGCGAGCCGCCGTATTTCACGACGAACGCGGGCAGGCCGAGTGGAAAGCCGTACCAGCGCAAGGCCAGTCCGCAGGCGATGACGATCGACGCGAGAGCCGCGCGGATCAGCGATGTCCGGAGCGGCGCAATGGCTTGATCCGGCTGCGTCCCGTGCATTGCTCGCTCCATTGACTCTTCGTCTGCGATGCTGAAAACCGCACACCAGCCCACAAAAGCAACAACCAGGGGGAAGCCATGAGCCAGACCACCATCGATGCCGGTTCCGCCGGCGGCGCCAACAACGCCAAGAGCGAAATCGAAACATCGACGATCCGTGCCATCTCCTGGCGCCTGATTCCTTTCCTGGTGCTGGCCTACTTCTTCTCCTATCTCGACCGCGTCAATCTCGGCTTCGCCGCGCTGACCATGAATGCCGAGCTGAAGTTCACGCCGCTGATCTTCTCCTGGGGCGCCGGCATCTTCTTCATCGGCTATTTCATCTTCGAGGTGCCGAGCAATCTGGCGCTGGAGAAGTTCGGAGCCAGCCGCTGGATCGCCCGCATTATGGTGACCTGGGGCATCATCTCCGCCCTGATGGCGGTGGTCAGCGGCGTGACGAGCTTTTACGTCCTGCGCTTCCTGCTCGGTGTCGCCGAAGCCGGATTCTTCCCCGGCATCATCCTCTATCTCACCTATTGGTATCCGGCCGAATATCGCGCCCGCTTCCTGGCGGCCTTCGCCATCGCGGTGCCGGTCTCGACCGTGATCGGCGCGCCGATCTCCGGCCTCTTGCTCGGGCTCGACGGCATGATGGGCCTGAAGGGCTGGCAGTGGCTGTTCATCATCGAGGGTATCCCCTCCGTGCTGCTCGGCATCGTCACCTGGTTCTATCTCACCGACAAGCCGGAGAAGGCAGACTGGCTCTCGGCCGAGCAGAAGGCCTGGCTCAAGGCGAAGCTCGATTCGGAAATCGCGGCCAAGCAGGCCGTGAAGCATGTCTCGCTCGGCGAAGCGCTGTCCTCGCCGAAGGTGATCGCGCTCAGCCTGATCTATTTCGGCTTCGTCGGGGCGCTCTATGGCATGCAGTTCTGGCTGCCGCAGATCGTCAAGGCGTTCGGGCTGACCAACGCGCAGACCGGCTTCGTCACCGCGATCCCCTATCTGTTCGGCACCATCGCCATGATCCTGTGGGCGCGGCACTCCGACGCCACGCGCGAGCGGGTCATGCATGTCGGTGCGCCGTTGCTGCTCACCGCCGTCGCGCTCGCCGTCTCCAGCTACCTCACCGATCCCACCATGACGATGGTGGTGCTGACGGTGGCCGCGATCGGCGTGTTCTGCTGCTTCGGCGTGTTCTGGACCCTGCCGACCGCCTGGCTCTCCGGCACGGCCGCCGCCGGCGGCATCGCCCTGATCAACTCGATCGGCAACCTCGCCGGCTTCGGCGGGCCGTATCTGATCGGCTGGGTCAAGGAGGCGACGGGACAGACCTCGACCGGCCTCCTGGTGCTCGCCGTGCTGCCTCTTCTCGCCGGCATCCTGGTGTTCATCGGCGGCCACGAGACCAAGCACGAGTTCGCCGGGCAGGGGCGGTAGAGCGCACCGTCCAAGCTACCGGCTAATCTGCGTCGGCGCTTCTCTGTGAGCCAGCCCGAAAACACCAACATTGCGCGTTGAGGCGCAACAGGTCGTCATCATCAAGTCGTCCACCCTCTTAACGATCACGTATTCCTGATGACTGACGATTATTGACTTTTATCAGTGATTAGTCGACATTCCTCTCATTCGAGCTGCAGGAGTGTCCTTCGATGTTCGTCCGGTCGGTTTTGTCGAGCTATTCCAGGCTATTGGCAGGCGTGTCGCTGGCCCTGATGGCCGCGGCCCTGGCCGGGTGCAATGATACCGTCGCCGAGAAGGCCGAGCCGCCGCGGCCGGTTCTGGTCGCAACCGCGCATTATGATGCCGAGACCCCGGAACGCAGTTTCGTCGGCACCGTCAGGCCCCGGATCGAGAGCGATCTCGGCTTCCGCGTCGCCGGCAAGGTCGCCAAGCGCCTCGTCGAAGTCGGCCAGACCGTCGAAATCGGCCAGCCGCTCGCGACCCTCGATGAAGTCGATCTGAAGCTGCAGGCCGAGCAGGCACTGGCCGAGCAGACCGCCGCGACCGGCGTGCTGGCCCAGGCCGCCGCCGCCGAGCAGCGCGCCAAGGATTTGAAGGCCAAGGGCTGGACCACGGATGCGCAGATGGATTCGAGCCGCGCCGCTGCGGACGAAGCCCGCGCGCGCCTGAACCGCGCCGAGCGCGCGCTCGAGCTGAGCAAGAACTCCCTTTCCTACGCGACGCTTGCTGCCGACGCCCGGGGCGTCGTCACCGCAACGCTGATCGAGCCCGGCCAGGTGGTCGCCGCGGGCCAGGCTTCGATCCGTGTCGCCCGCTTTGCCGAGAAGGAAGCGGTCGTCGCGATCCCTGAGACGCTGGTTGGACGCGCCAAGTCGGGCGTCGCCAGCGTCACTCTTTGGTCCGAGCCGGACAAGAAATATGCGGCCAAGCTGCGCGAGATCGCGCCGACGGCCGATCCGGCCACGCGCACCTATCTTGCGAAATTCTCGCTGCCCGAGGCCGACGACAAGGTCGCGCTCGGCATGACCGCGACGCTGACGCTGTCGGACGCCGCGACCGAGCGCGTCGCGCGACTGCCGCTGTCGGCGCTGTTCAACGAGGGCGGCAAGCCGTCCTTCTACGTCGTCGACGACAACGGCGCGCTCACCTTGAAGCCGGTGACGGTGAAGTCCTACGAGAGCAACGACGTGCTCATCACCAGCGGCGTGGATGAGGGCGCCAAGATCGTTGCCCTCGGGGTGCAGAAGCTCGATCCGGGCCAGCGGGTGCGGGTCGTGTCGTCACTGTCGTTTTAATTTTTGTCATTCCGGGCGATGCGCGCCGGAGTGACAAGAGAATGAGTTACGTCGTGTGAGGTGAGTTTCGGCCTTTGTCCCTAAGCAAAGGCTGAAGCGGCGAAGCGATCCAGAACTTGCCCAGCCCCCTGGATTGCTTCGCTGCCTCGCGACGACGGAATGAACAGAGTGGCTGTCGTGTCTTTGGCAACTGGATCGTCTTTTCGGAGAGAGCGATGAAGCGCTTCAACCTTTCGGCCTGGGCCGTCAGCCATCCGACGCTGGTTCTCTTCCTCATGATCATTCTCGGCGTCGCCGGCTTCTTCTCCTATGAGAAGCTCGGCCGGGCTGAGGATCCGTTCTTCACGGTGAAGGTGGTCAACGTCTCCGTGATCTGGCCGGGCGCGACCGCGCAGGAGATGCAGACGCAGGTCGCCGATCCCATCGAGAAGAAGATCCAGGAGCTGCCCTATTTCGAGAAGGTGCAGACCTATTCCAAGCCCGCCTTCACCGCGCTCCAGGTGACCTTCCGCGACTCGACGCCGCCGAAGGACGTGCCTTATCTCTTCTATCTCTTGCGCAAGAAGCTGGTCGATGTGCAGGGCCAGCTGCCGTCGGGCATTCTCGGACCCGTCGTCAACGACGAGTTTTCCGACGTTGATTCCATTCTCTACATGATGACCGGCGACGGCGCCGACTACGCCCAGCTCAAGAAGGTTTCGGAAGGCTTCCGTCAGCGCCTGCTCAAGGTGCCCGGTGTGACCAAAGTCGACGTCTACGGCAACCAGGACGAGCGCATCTTCGTCGAGTTCAGCCACGCCAAGCTCGCCACCCTCGGCATCACGCCGCAGGCGCTGTTCGATTCGCTCGCCAAGCAGAACAACGTGACCCCCGCCGGCACGGTCGAGACCTCCGCGCAACGCGTGCCGCTGCGTGTCACCGGCGCGCTCGACGGTGCCAAGGCCGTCGCCGAAACGCCGGTCGAGAGCAACGGTCGCGTGTTCCGCTTAGGGGATATCGCCACCGTCACCCACGGCTATGTCGATCCGCCGAGCTTCGTCGTCCGCCAGGAAGGCAAGGCCGCGATCGGGATCGGCGTCGTCACCGCCAAGGGCGCCAACATCCTCGAGCTCGGCAAAGAGGTCGAGAAGGCGACGGCCGACTTCATGAAGGCGGTGCCGCAGGGCATCGACGTCAAGCTGATCGCCGACCAGCCCAAGGTGGTCGAGCACGCCGTCGGCGAATTCGTGCACTCCTTCATGGAAGCGCTCGTCATCGTGCTGTTCGTCTCGTTCCTGGCGCTGGGCTGGCGCACCGGCATCGTGGTCGCGCTGTCGGTGCCTTTGGTGCTCGGCATCGTCTTCGTCGTCATGAACATGATGTCGCTCGACCTGCACCGCATCACGCTCGGCGCGCTGATCATCGCGCTCGGCCTGCTCGTCGACGATGCCATCATCGCGGTCGAGATGATGGTGGTGAAGATGGAGCAGGGCTGGGACCGCATGCGTGCGGCGTCGTTTGCCTGGGAATCAACTGCGTTTCCGATGCTCACGGGAACGCTGGTCACGGCCGCTGGCTTCCTCCCCATCGGCTTTGCCAATTCCGCGGTCGGCGAATATGCCGGCAGCATCTTCTGGATCGTGGCGATCGCGCTGGTCGCCTCCTGGTTCGTGGCGGTGATCTTCACGCCCTATATCGGCGTCAAGCTGCTGCCGGAGATGAAGGCGCACCACAACCACGATCCGCACGCGGTCTACGAGACCCGCATGTATCGGGGCCTGCGCGCCATCGTGCAATGGTGCGTCAACCACCGCATCACCGTGGTGGCCGCGACCGTCGGCGTCTTCATCGCCTCGATCGTCGGGTTCGGCCATGTCCAGCAGCAATTCTTCCCGCTGTCGGAGCGGCCCGAGCTGTTCTTCCAGCTGCGCCTGCCCGAGGGCACCGCCTTCAACGTCACCGAAAAGGCGGTGAAGAAGGCCGAGACGCTGCTGAAGGATGACAAGGACATCGAGACCTATACGTCCTATGTCGGCCAGGGCTCGCCGCGCTTCTGGCTCGGCCTCAATCCGCAGCTCCCGAACGAGGCCTTTGCCGAGATCGTCATCGTGGCCAAGGGCGTCGAGGCGCGCGAGCGCATCAAGGCCAAGATCGAGAACGCGGCTGCCGAGGGCTTCCTGTCCGAGGCGCGCGTGCGCGTCGACCGCTTCAATTTCGGTCCTCCCGTCGGCTTCCCCGTCCAGTTCCGCGTGATCGGCCCCGACGCCAACACCGTGCGCGAGATCGCCTACCAGGTCCGCGACGTCATGCGGCAGAACAAGAGCGTCAAGGATGTCCAGCTCGACTGGAACGAGCAGTCGCCTTACCTCAAGCTCGTCGTCGACCAGGACCGTGCCCGCGCCATGGGCCTGACGCCTCAGGACGTCTCACAGGCGCTCGCGATGCTGATCTCGGGCTCGCAGGTCACGACCGTGCGCGACGGCATCGAGAAGGTCGGCGTGGTCGCCCGTGCGGTCTCGTCCGAGCGCCTCGACCTCGGCGGCGTCGGCGACCTCACCATCACCTCGCGCAATGGCGTTGCCGTGCCGCTGCAGCAGATCGCCAAGATCGAGTATGCGCACGAGGAGCCGATCATGTGGCGGCGCAACCGCGACATGGCGATCACCGTGCGCTCCGACGTCGTCGACGGCGTGCAGGCGCCCGACGTCACCAACCAGATCACGCCGAAGCTGAAGGCGATCAAGGATCACCTCGAGCCGGCCTACCGCATCGAGGCGGGCGGCGCGTTCGAGGAATCCGCCAAGGGCAACGCCTCGATCTTCATCCTTTTCCCGGTGATGGTCATGGTGATGCTGACGCTGCTGATGATCCAGCTGCAGAGCTTCTCGCGCCTGATCCTGGTGTTCCTGACCGCGCCGCTCGGCATCGTCGGCGCCTCGCTCGGCCTCAACGTCGCCAATGCCCCATTCGGCTTCGTGGCGCTGCTCGGCCTGATCGCGCTCGCCGGCATGATCATGCGCAACACGGTCATCCTGGTCGACCAGATCGAGACCGACGTCTCCCACGGCCTGACCCGGCGCGAGGCGATCGTGGAGGCGACCGTCCGCCGCGCCCGTCCGGTGGTGTTGACGGCGCTCGCCGCCATCCTGGCCATGATCCCGCTGTCCCGATCGGCCTTCTGGGGTCCGATGGCGATAACCATCATGGGTGGCTTGTTCGTCGCGACGTTCCTGACCCTCTTGTACCTGCCGGGCCTCTATGCGTTGTGGTTCAGGAAGAGCCTGGACGAGGCGGGCACCCCCGAGCAACCTGCCGCGCCGCAGCATGGGAGCGATGACCCCCACGCAATTCCGCTTGCTGAAGCGGCTGAATAAATGAGAAGACTGCTGACGAACGAGTCCTGATCGATGGCCCTTATTTCGGAACATATCGAAGGCGACACCCGGGATCGTATCCTCGAGGTGGCCGAACGGCTGTTCCGCCAGATCGGCTACCAGAAGACCACGGTCGGCGACATCGCCAAGGAGCTCAGGATGAGCCCCGCCAACGTGTATCGCTTCTTCGAATCGAAGAAGGCGATCCATCAGGCGGTGGCCCGCTCGCTCATGGGCGAGGTGGAGCTCGAAGCGCAGCGGATCGTGGCAAGGCCGGGGCCCGTGCTGGACCGCTTCCGCGAGCTCCTCACCACCATCCATCGCATGAACACCGAGCGCTATGTCGGCGACAACAAGCTGCATGAGATGGTCGAGATCGCGATGCAGGAGGACTGGGATGTCTGCGTCAACCACATGGAATGCGTCGCCGGAATGGTCGGCCAGATGATCGCGCAAGGCGTTGCCACCGGTGAGTTCGAGGCGCCCGATCTGCAACTGGCCGCGCTCTGCTCGTGCACCGCGATGATGCGCTTCTTCCACCCCCAGATGATCGCCCAATGCGCCACCAAGCCGGGCCCGAACATCGACCAGATGATCGATTTCGTCATCGCGGGTCTGTCGCCGCGGCACTGACAGGGCGGGCAAATCTTTCCTATAAGCAAGCTGACGTAGCCCGGATGGAGCGAAGCGCAATCCGGGATGGTTCAGCGTTGCGCTGGCGGACCCGGATTACGCTTCGCTCCATCCGGGCTACCAGGACCAGGAAAGATTCCGCGGTGACGGACAAAGACCTGTATTTCTACGAGCCCTCCAAGGGCCACGGCCTCAAGCACGATCCCTTCAACGCCATCATCGCGCCGCGGCCGATCGGCTGGATCTCCTCCCGTGACGCCAAGGGCCACGTCAACCTCGCGCCCTACAGCTTCTTCAACGCGTTCTGCTACGTGCCGCCGATCATCGGCTTCTCCTCCACCAACTGGAAGGACACGGTGGAGAACATCCAGCAGACCGGCGAATTCGTCTGGAATCTCGCCACGATGGACCTTGCCAAGCACATGAATGCGACCGCTGCGCATGTCGCGCCTGAGGTCGACGAGTTCGAGGTCGCGGGCCTCACCGCGGTGCCCGGCAAGCTCGTCAACGTGCCGCGCGTCGGCGAGAGCCCGGTCGCCTTCGAATGCAAGGTGTCCGACATCATCCGGCTCAAGGGCGCCGACGGCAAGGAGGCCGACGCCTGGCTGACGCTGGGTGAGGTCGTCGCGGTCCACATCGACAAGGCCATGATCAAGGACGGGGTCTACCAGACCGCCGCCGCCCGCCCGATCGTCCGCGCCGGTCGCCGCGGCGATTATTTCGAGATCAAGCCCGAAAACATGTTCGAGATGGTGCGGCCGGATTAAGGCCGCCGCTTCGCTCTCCTCGCCGTCATTCCGGGGCGCGCCGTCAGGCGCGAGCCCGGAATCCATTTATCGACAAACATAAACATTACGGCGCGATGGATTCTCAGGTGCGCAATTGCGCACCATAGCTCACGCCTCGCGTGCCCCGGAACGACGTGGGGAGACATCTCGCCCCATTCCCCTCCCGGAACTGCCCGCGCACCCTGGCCGTTATGGTCCGGGGCCCGCCCGGCCGCGTCAATTTTGCAGGCGAGATGTTCGCCTCCGCCAGCCAGTTTCCGCTAAAATGCCCGATAACCGCGCCGATGCACGAGGTCAGCCATGAGCTTCCGCCGCGACAACATCACGAAGCCGATCTTCTCCTGGGCGCGCGGCGTGCTGCCGGCGATGTCCGACACCGAGCGCGAGGCGCTCGAGGCTGGCGACGTCTGGTGGGACGCCGATCTCTTCACAGGCAATCCCGATTGGTCGAAGCTGCTGAAAATTGCGCCAGCCAAATTGACCGAGGAGGAGCGGGCCTTCCTCAACGGGCCCGTCGACGAGCTCTGCGCCATGCTCGACGAGTGGAAGATCTTTTGGGAATGGCGCGACCTGCCGCAGGACGTCTGGCACTTCGTCAAGCGCGAGAAATTCTTCGGCATGATCATCCCGAAGCAATTCGGCGGTCTCGGCTTCTCGCCCTATGCCCATTCGGAAGTGGTGCGCAAGATCTCGACCCGCTCGATCGCGGCCGCCGTTACCGTGATGGTGCCGAACTCGCTCGGTCCCGGCGAGCTCCTGATGCGCTTCGGCACAAGGGAGCAGCAGGAGCGTTGGCTGCCGCGCCTCGCCGACGGCCGCGACATTCCCTGCTTCGGCCTCACCAGCCCGGAAGCCGGCTCCGATGCCGCCTCGATGGTCGACAGCGGCGTCATCTGCAAGGGGGAGTTCGACGGCCGCGAGGTCATCGGGCTGAGGCTCAACTGGCACAAGCGCTACATCACGCTCGGGCCCGTCGCGACGCTGCTCGGCCTTGCCTTCAAGGCCTATGATCCCGATCATCTCGTCGGCGATCAGGAAGAGCTCGGCATCACCGTCGCGCTGATCCCGACCGATCTGCCCGGCGTCGAGATCGGCCATCGCCATCTGCCGTCGATGCAGGTGTTCCAGAACGGGCCGAACCGGGGACGTGACGTCTTTATCCCCCTGGATTACGTCATCGGCGGCAAGGAGCGGCTGGGGCAGGGCTGGAAGATGCTGATGACCGCGCTTGCCGCCGGCCGCGGCATCTCGCTGCCGTCACTCTCTGCCGCGGGGGCCGCTTACGCGGCGCGCACCACCGGCGCTTATGCCCGTATCCGCGAGCAGTTCGGCATCTCCATCTCGAAATTCGAAGGCGTGGAAGAGCCGCTCGCGCGCATCGTGGCGACCGCTTACCAGCTCGATGCGGCGCGCCGGCTGACCTGCGCGGCGCTGAATGCCGGGGTGCATCCCGCCGTCATCTCCGGCATCATGAAGCTGCACGCGACCGAGCGGATGCGCACCGCGATCGACGACGCCATGGACATCCACGGCGGCAAGGCCGTGATCGACGGTCCGCAAAACTATCTCGGCAATCTGCACCGAGCCGTGCCGGTCGGGATTACGGTCGAAGGTGCCAACATCCTGACGCGCAATCTCATCGTGTTCGGGCAGGGGGCGATCCGCGCGCATCCTTATCTGCTCGACGAGATGAACGCGCTCGCGGACACTGATCGCGAGCGTGGGCTGACTGCGTTCGACAAGGCGTTCTGGAAACATGTCGGCCATAGTTTCCAGACGCTATTCCGTGCCTTCGGCCGAAGCTGGACCTTTGGCGCCTTCGCGATGGCGCCCGATGCCGGCGACGCCACGCCGTTCTACCGCCAGCTCTCGCGCTATTCGGCGGCCTTTGCGCTCTGCGCCGACATGGCGCTTCTGACGCTCGGCGGCGCGCTCAAGCGCAAGGAGATGCTGTCGGCGCGCTTCGGTGACATCCTGTCCGAGCTGTATCTGCTCTCCGCCGCGCTGAAGCGCTGGCAGGACGAAGGTCGGCAGAAGGAGGACTTTGCCGCGCTGGAATGGTGCATGGCGAGCGGCTTCAGGACGATCGAGAACCGGCTCGCCGAAATCCTCGCCAACCTGCCGAACCGCTTCGTCGCCGGCTTCCTCAAGCTCGTCGTCCAGCCGTTCGGCGCGCGCGTGCTCGGCCCGTCCGACCGCGTCGTGCACCAATGCGCTGCCATCGTGCTGGAGTCGTCGGCGGCGCGCGAGCGCCTGACGCCGGATCTGGCCCATGTCGACGACGACGGCGGCTTTGCCCGGCTGGAGCGTGCGTTCAAGCTGGTCGTGGGCACCGATGCGATCGCCAAGCGCATGCGCGCGGCGCAGATCCGCGACTGGAAGGAGGCCGTCACCAAGGGTGTGATCACGCAGGCCGAGGGCGAGCAACTGGCCGCTGCTCATAGCGCTGTCACCGAAGTGATCGAGGTCGACGATTTTGCGCCGGAAGCCCTGTCGCCGATTTACAAGAAAACCGTCAATGTGCATCAGTTCTTCCAGGAACTCGGTGACCAGAGGGCGGCGAGCTGATGGCACGACCGGTATTCATCGTCGACGGCAGCCGGACGCCGTTTCTGAAAGCGCGTTCGGGCCCCGGCCCGTTCACACCGGTCGATCTCGCCGTGCAATGCGGCCGGCCGCTGCTGGCGCGCCAGCCGTTTTCGCCCGACAGCTTCGACCAGGTCATCCTCGGCTGCGTCAACGTGATCGCGGACGAGATGAATCCGGCCCGTGTCGCGGCGCTCCGGCTCGGCATGGGCGAGGACATGGTCGCCTTCACGGTGCAGATCAATTGCGGTTCGGGCATGCAGTCGATCGACACGGCCTACCGCTATATCCGCGAAGGCCATGCCGACATGATCCTTGCCGGCGGCACCGAGGCGCTGAGCCACGCGCCGCTGGTCTGGCCGAATTCCGGCGTGCGCTGGTTCGCCGGCCTCGCCACCGCGAAGGGCGTGGCCGCCAAGCTCGCCGCTGCTTTCAAGCTGCGCCCGCGCGATCTCAAGCCGATCATCGGCCTCGAGCGCGGGCTGACCGATCCCGTCACCGACCTCAACATGGGCCAGACTGCCGAGGTCGTCGGCCATCTCTTCGGCATCACCCGCGTACAGGCCGACGCCTATGCTGCCGAGTCATCGCCGGCTCGCGCACGCGCAAGGCGCGGGATATCTCAAGGGCGAGGTCGAAACTGCGTTCTCGCGCGACGGCAAGTTCTTCGACCGTGACGATGGCGTGCGGCCGGACTCCACGGCGGAGACGCTGGCAAAGCTGAAGCCGGTGTTCGAGCGCCCCTGGGGCCAGGTCACCGCCGGCAATTCCTCGCAGATCACCGACGGCGCCTCCTGGGTGATCCTCGCCTCCGATGCCGCAGTCGCAAAGCACAAGCTCACGCCGAAAGCCGCGATCGTCGACAGCAACTGGGCCGCGCTCGACCCTGCGATCATGGGGCTCGGTCCGGTGATGTCGGCGACACCACTGCTCCAGCGCAACGGCCTTACCATCAAGGATGTCGAGACCTGGGAGCTGAACGAGGCTTTCGCCACCCAGGTGCTGGGCTGTCTCGCGGCCTGGAACGACGACAAATTCTGCCGTGAGATACTTGGTCTCGACGGCGCGGCGGGTGAGATCGACCGTGACAAGCTCAACGTCGATGGCGGGGCGATCTCGCTGGGTCATCCCGTCGGCACATCCGGCAACCGCATCGTGCTGCATCTCGTCAACGCGATGAAGCGGCTCGGCACGCGGCGGGGCGTCGCCACCGAATGCATCGGTGGCGGGCTCGGCGGGGCCATGCTGATCGAGGCGGTGTGACCATGGATTCGAAGATCATGACCGCGCTCGGCGACCGCGTCCTGGAACTGGGGCCCAAGCCCGCGCCGGACAGTCCGTACAAGCATTTCAAGCTCACCCGCGATGAAGACGGCGTCGCCTGGCTGCTGTTCGACCGCGCTGATGCCAGCGCCAATACGCTCTCGTCCGACGTGATGGAGGAGTTCGACGCCGCGCTCGCGGCGATCGAGACCGAGCGCCCGGCCGGCCTCGTGATCCGCTCCGCAAAGCCGTCCGGCTTCATCGCGGGCGCCGACGTCAACGAATTCCGCGGCGCGTCCGACCCGGAAGTGGTGGAGACCCGTATCCGGGCCGCGCATGCGGTGGTCGATCATCTCGAAGCGCTCAAATTGCCGACGGTCGCGGTTATCCACGGCTTCTGTCTCGGCGGCGGGCTCGAGGTTGCTCTGGCCTGCCAGTCGCGCGTCGCCTTCGACGGCGCGCGCTTCGGCTTCCCGGAGATGATGCTCGGCCTGCATCCCGGCCTCGGCGGCACCGCGCGGTTTACCGCGCTGGTCAACCCGACCCAGTCGATGGCCTTGATGCTGACCGGCCGCACCATCGATGCGCGACGGGCCAAGGCGATCGGCCTCGTCGATACCGTCACGCAGGAGCGCCATGTCCGGGGCGCGGTGAAGGATGCGCTGTTCGGCCGGATGAAGCGGGCGCGCGCTGGCTTCCTGACTCGCGCGGCGAACTTCGGCCCCGTGCGCGGGCTGCTCGCAAAACGCATGCGCTCGGAGGCGGCGAAGGCCGCGTCTCGCGAGCACTATCCCGCGCCTTACGCGCTGATCGACCTCTGGGAGAGCCATGGCGGCAGCAAGGCCGCGATGCTGAAGGCCGAGCAGGCGTCCTTCGCCAAGCTGATGGTGACGCCGACCGCGCAGAATCTGATCCGCGTCTTCTTCCTGCGCGAGCAGATGAAGAAGGCAGCAGGCTCCGGCAACTCGATCAAGCATGTCCACGTCATTGGCGCCGGCGCCATGGGCGGTGATATCGCGGCTTGGATAGCCGGGCAGGGCTTTCGCGTCTCGCTCGCCGACATGAAGGCCGAGCCGATCGCGGGCGCGGTGAAGCGCGCCGCCGAGCTCTATGGCAAGATCATCCGCAAGCCGACCGAGGTGCGCGACGCGCTCGATCGCCTCATCCCCGACATGGACGGGGAGGGGGTGCGCAACGCGGATCTCATCATCGAGGCGGTCCCGGAAAAGCTTGAGCTCAAGCAGAAGGTCTATGCCGGGATCGAGCCGCGCATGAAGCCGGGCGCGATCCTTGCGACCAACACGTCGAGCATTCCGCTGCAAGATTTGCGCACCACGCTCGCGCGGCCGGAGCGCCTAGTCGGCCTGCATTTCTTCAATCCGGTATCGCGGCTGCAATTGGTCGAGGTCGTCAGCCACGACGGCAACGACGCGCAGGCGCTGAAGGACGCACTTGCTTTCGTCGGTGCGATCGACCGTCTGCCATTGTCTGTGAAGAGCTCGCCCGGCTTCCTCGTCAACCGCACGCTGACGCCCTACATGCTGGAAGCCATGGTGATGCTGGACGAGAAGATCGACCAGCGCCTGATCGACGCCGCAGCCGAGCAGTTCGGCATGCCGATGGGGCCGATCGAGCTCGCCGACCAGGTCGGGCTCGACATCTGCCTCGACGTCGGGGACATGCTGCGGACCAAGTTCGGCGATCTGCTGCCGCCGACGCCCGCCTGGCTGCGCGACAAGGTCGCCAGGGGCGAGCTCGGCCGCAAGACCGGCAAGGGCTTCTACACCTGGAAGGACGGCAAGGCAGAGAAGGCGCCGCTCCCCGAGACCGGTCCGCGCGTCACCGACCAGATGATCGACCGCCTGGTGCTGCCGATGTCCAACGTCTGCGTTGCGGCGCGTCGCGAAGGCATCGTCGATGACGCCGATGCGGTCGACGGCGCCATGATCTTCGGCACCGGTTATGCACCGTTCCGCGGCGGTCCGCTGAACTATGCGCGCACGCGCGGCGTGGAGAATGTCGTGTCCACCTTGCGCGGGCTCGCCGAGAGGTTCGGCGGACGTTTCGCGCCGGATGCAGGCTGGGACGGTTTGCGATAGGGAGCCGTCGGCAAAAGATGCTATCATGGGTGGTGGAGCCCAAGGAGCATCGCCGATGCCGACGATCCCGTTCTTCAAGCACGCGACCTCGCGCGAGATCATCATCACGCGGCTGTGCTGCGGGGCCGACGTCGTCGTGATCCTGTGTTGCGCAGGCTATCTCGTCGGGACTTATCCCGCGGCGGGATTGCGTTGGCCGTCGCTGATCGTGGCGCTCCTGGCCGGGTATTTCCTCGCTGACCTGTTTTCCGGGCTGGTGCATTGGGTGGTCGACACCTGGCTCGACGAGGGGATGCTCGGCCGCGGCATCGCGATCACGCGCGAGCATCACACCCATCCCGGCCACGTCCTGTTCTACGACTTCCTCGACCAGGCATCGCTCGGTGCGGCACCGAGCGCCGTAGTGGTCGGAATTGCGGCCGCCGTCACGGCGTCGTTTCCGGTTTCCACGTTCACTTATGCGCTGATGATCGTCTGGTTCGTGATCGCGACCTGCATGCTGTTTGGCATGAGCTTTCACAATCTCGCGCACTGGTCACACCGCCCGCCGCTCCTGCGCATCGCGCAACGGCTGCATCTGGTCTGCTCACCCGAGCATCATTGGCGTCATCACCATGACCACACCATCCGCTATTGTGTCATCAATGGATGGGCCAATTATCCCTGCGACCGTCTCCGGATTTGGAGCAGGCTGGAACGGCTGGTGACGGCGGCGACCGGACGCGCGCCGCGGGCCGACGATGCGGAGTGGCAACGCAGACTGAACGATGCCGGCGGCCTCGTCGGAGCGCCGCGACCAGCTGGATAGCGCAAGCTTGTCTCGTGTCGATGTTGCGCAAGACGCCGCGGCTTTGTATCGAGAGCTGAGAGCCGCGGGAGACCAGCCACATGACCGATACGCAAATCCACGCCCCTAACAGCTCAGGCACCGGGCCAAGCGGCGATCTCTGTATCCGCACGCTGGCGATGCCTGCCGACACCAACGCCAATGGCGACATCTTCGGCGGCTGGCTGCTGAGCCAGATGGATGTCGGCGGCGGCGTATTTGCGTCGAAGGTCGCGAAGTCGCGGACCGTGACGGTCGCGATCGAGGCGATGAACTTTCGCAAAGCCGTCTATGTCGGCGATCTCGTGTCGGTCTACGCCAATATCGTGCGCGTGGGCCGCACCTCGCTCACCGTGCATCTGGAAGCGTGGGCGCTGCGTCGCGGGGAGGAGCATCCTTTCCTCGTCACCGACGGCAACTTCACCTACGTCTCGATCGACGAACACGGTCGCCCGCAGGCGGTTCGTCCGGCCGACGCAACCATCGCGACGTAACGATGTGCCTTATTGATATTGCATCGTCAGCTTCGTGAATGATGACCGATCACGCGTTCCTGCGTCGCGGCTTCGCCAAGAACCAGTCAAGAACCAGTCATAAAACGGATGAGGTCCCGGCGTACTCAATTGCGTGCCGATTCGAGGTGGTAACGGCCTCAAATGCCCTGGGAACCTTTGGGCAGGAACACCGTTATTTGCCCGCACTGAGGAATCCACGGACTATGCCGGACAGCTACATCATCGAAGTCGACTCGCAGACCGCAGGTATCGTCGTTCGTTCTTCCGGGGGCTACTGCTTCTTCGCCTCGTCCCACCGATTCAACCGTCTCGAAGGCCAGCTCTTCCGCAACGCGCGCGAAGCCGAGCGCGCCGCGCGCAAGCTGGTGAACGGAGATGTGAAGGAAGCGGCGTAAGCGCCCGCCGGTCGATCGGCCCGCGAAATGTGGGCGGAATTTTTTGCCGCCCTTGATACTGCCTTCTTCCTTCTCCCCTTGCGGGAGAAGGTGGCGCGAAGCGCCAGATGAGGGGGTCTATCGACGAATTCAAAACCTAAGAGACTAACTCGCTGAGGCAGCCCCTCACCCGTCTCTCCGCTGTCGCGGCGAGCCACCCTCTCCCACAAGGGGAGAGGGCAAGAGCGTCATCACAACTTCGTTGCAGCCCGCGACAGCAGCTTCCACTCGTCGCCTTGCTTCTGCCAGTTCATCAGGATGTGAAGATTGGTCGATACTTTCTTCCCATCGGCCGCCATCTCCTGCTCGCCCAGCCAGTGGAAGCGGACGATCGCGGCGGGGCCGACGACCTTGATGGTCGGGTCCTTGTACTCGATCGACAGGAATTTGGATTTGCCGTCGGTGGCGTTGGCAATGAACGTCGCCTTGTCCTCGACCTTGCCACTGGAATGGCTGTAGCTGAGATCGTCCCAGCACAGCGCGCCGAGCGCCTTCGGATCAGCTGCGATCTGGGCGAGACGGAAGGCCTCGACCTTTTTCGCCACCGCCTCTTCGTCTGCCGAGGCGGCGAGCGCCGGTGGGGTGAGCGCAAGCGCGGAGACGGCAAGAGTCGAAAGAGCAAGGTCGCGTCGGTTGATCATCGTTTCCTCCTTTTTGATCTTGCGAGGAGTGTTGCAGCCGCGCGCGACTTTGTCGAGTGCTGCATTGTCGTCATGTGGATGCGCCATTGCGCGCTCGAGCCCGTATTGATACGCCTTTCGCATTGATGCGCCGCGGTTTTGGGAAAGTAGGGAAATGATCGAAGCAATCGGCAGGGCATTGTTGTTCGACATCGACGGCACGCTCGCCAACACCGACCCGCTGCATCTCGAGGCCTTCAACCAGGTGCTCGGTCCCCGCGGCCATGTGTTCGACCACGCGCGCTTCTCCAGGGAGCTGCAAGGCTTCGCCAACGTATCGATCGGCGACCGCTTTCTGCCCGACGAAACGCCGGAGCGGCGCGCCGCGATCCTCGCCGAGAAGGAAGCGATCTTCCGTGACCTCGTGGTCGGGCAGATCGAACCGTTGCCGGGGCTGATGGCATTGCTCGACCGCGCAGACGCGGCCGGCGTTCCCATGGTTGCCGTGACTAATGCGCCGCGTCTCAACGCCGAGCTGCTGCTGTCGGGCCTCGGCATCACCGCGCGGTTCAAGGCGATCGTGATCGGCGACGAGCTGCCGCACGGCAAGCCGCATCCGCTGCCCTATCAGGAGGGGTTGCGCTTCGTCGGAGCCAGTGCGGCGGCTTCGGTTGCGTTCGAGGATTCCCGCTCCGGCGTGCAATCGGCCGCCGCCGCCGGCATTCCGACGATCGGAATCCGGACCAGCCTCAGCCACGCCGACCTTGTCGGTGCCGGCGCAATTGCCTCTGCGAGCGCGTTCGACGATCCGGACCTGCTCGTGCGCCTTGCCGCCGCCATGGCATGGTGAGCCCGCCTCATCCGTTAACCGTGATCGAGGCGCGCATTGACCGCCGCTGCGAACCGCCGCACCATGCCGCTTCCTGATTTGAGGCCCTTGCCGTGACCGGACTGACCCATCGCCAAGCCGAAATCCTCAACATCGCGCGCGCCTCGGGCCGCGTCATGGTCGAGGAGCTCGCGCGCCGCTTCGAGGTCTCGGCGCAGACCATCCGAAAAGATCTCAACGACCTCTGCGAGCGGCGCTCGCTGACCCGCATCCATGGCGGCGCCATCATCGCCTCCGGCGTCGAGAACCTCGCCTATGAGGCGCGCCGCTTCGTCGCCGCCGACGAGAAGAAGGCGATCGGAGCTGCCGCCGCATCCCTGATCCCGAACGGGTGCTCGCTCTTCATCAATATCGGCACCACGACGGAGGAGGTCGCGAGCGCGCTCACCTCGCATGAGGATCTCCTCGTCATCACCAACAATCTCAACGTCGCGATGCTGCTCTACCGCCACCCCCGCATCGAGGTCGTGGTTGCCGGCGGCACGGTGCGGCGCGCCGACGGCGCCGTGGTCGGCTCGACCGCGACGCAGCTGATCGGCCAGTTCAAGGTCGACTACGCCATCATCGGCGCATCCGCGATTGATGAAGAGGGCGCGCTGCTCGACTTCGACTATCGCGAGGTGCAGGTCGCGCAGGCCATCATCGCCAACGCCCGCAGCGTCATGCTGGTCGCCGATTCCACCAAGCTGCGTCGCAGCGCGCCGGTGCGCATCGCCCACATCACGCAAATCCAGACCTTCGTCACCGACCAGGAGCTTCCCGAGCGCCTCGCCACCATCTGCCACAGCAAGGGCATCGAGGTGATGGCGGCGATGCCGAAGGGCGCGGACATCGACGATGCGCCGGCAGATAGCCAGGATGCCGCACCGGAGGCCGCGCCGGTGGTGCGTCTGCGATAAGACTAGGCGTCGCCCCACGGATTGTGCAGCGCCACGCCAGTAGGTTCGAAATCCCCGACATTACGCGTCACGACGGTCAAGCCGTGAACAAGCGCGGTCGCTGCAATCAGGGCATCGCGTTCAGCCCGCGGATTGGGAATGTGAAGTTGCGCGCAGCACTGCGCGACCGCCGTATCGATAGCCAGAATCCGCCCTTCGAAGCGGGCCAGGACGTAATCGTCGATCCAGGCTCGCAGGATAGCACCTTGAACTGCGTCTTTCCGCTCGATCAGTCGCGCCCCGAGTTGAATTTCAAGAATCGAGATGGCGGACATGAAGAAATTTGCCGCGGGCACTGCATTGGCCCAAGCGAGAACCTTGCGATCAGCCTTGTCCGGCCGCCTCAGTTCGGAAATGACATTGGTGTCCAGCAGAAACATCAGTCGAGATCAGCGGGCCTGGAGATGCCGCCCTCGATGCGAGGCGGATCGAAATCGAAGTCCGCGTTCGCCTGAGCCAGAGCTTCGGCGAGGCTCATGTACCCGCCGCTCAGGCGCAGATAGTCTTCGAAGGTTAGCAGGACATGGGCCGGGCGGCCGCGATCCGTAATGAAGACCGGGCCCTGCGAGGCAGCCTTCTTGGCACCGCCGGTATCCTGGTTGAATTCTCGGCTGGTCAGAGTCGTCACCATCGTCAGTGCGTCCTTCGCCGTAGCAATGTCACCAGCCAAAAATATGTAGTTATGTTGCTACATTCAAGGCGGACGGATGCTTCGGGGTATGGCTTGGCCGTCCCTTGGGCAGTCCGCCGCCAAATTTGCCCGTTCGTCGGCCAATTTCTTCGCCTTATGGACGTCGAAAAAGTTCCGCTTTCGCTTCCTTTCGCCTCTCTTTCATCTTGCTTTCGTTTTTCGGTGTGATCTAATCAAAAACGAAAGTAGCCGACCGAAGGAACGGGCGGCCGTCAGGGGAAGCGTCTGTTGGAG
Organism: Bradyrhizobium sp. WYCCWR 12699; assembly: GCF_032144035.1. Lineage (NCBI taxonomy): Bacteria > Pseudomonadati > Pseudomonadota > Alphaproteobacteria > Hyphomicrobiales > Nitrobacteraceae > Bradyrhizobium > Bradyrhizobium sp. WYCCWR 12699. The sequence goes on along the minus strand of NZ_JAVTJN010000039.1, from coordinate 1,575,464 downwards.
CGTATCTTCGACCTCGCCATCATCGGAGGCGGTGTTAATGGCTGCGGCATCGCGCGGGACGCGGTGGGTCGCGGTAACACTGTCTTCCTGTGCGAAATGAACGATCTGGCGAGCGGGACATCCTCCTGGTCGACCAAGCTGGTGCATGGCGGCCTGCGCTATCTCGAATATTACGAGTTTCGCCTGGTCCGCGAGGCGCTGATCGAGCGCGAGATCCTCTGGGGCATCGCGCCCCACATCATCCGCCCATTGCGTTTCGTTTTGCCGCATCACGCTGGCTTACGCCCGGCCTGGCTGCTGCGCCTCGGCCTCTTCCTCTATGATCACATTGGCGGCCGGCATCTGCTGCCCGCGACCCGCTCGGTCGATCTCGGGCGTGACGAGGTCGGCAAGCCGCTGATCCCGAATCGCTACAGCCGCGCCTTCGAATATTCGGATTGCTTCGTCGACGATGCCCGCCTCGTCGTGCTCAACGCACGCGATGCCGCCGACAAGGGCGCCGAGATCCGTACCCGCACCCGCGCCACCGAGATCCGCCAGGCCGATGGCCTCTGGACCGTCGGCATGGTCAACACGCTGACCGGCGAGCGCTCGCAGATCCAGGCGAAGGCGCTGGTCAATGCTGGCGGCCCCTGGGTCGAGGACGTGCTCGGCCGCGGCGCGGGCGTCAACGCCAAGGCCAAGGTGCGGCTGGTGCAGGGCTCGCACATCGTGGTCCGAAAGCTCTACGACCACGACCGTGCCTACATGTTCCAGAATGCCGACGGGCGCATCATCTTCGTGATCCCGTATCAGGATGATTTCACGCTGATCGGCACCACGGACCGCGACTATGACGGCGATCCCGCCAAGGTGAAGGCGACGCCCGAGGAGATCCAGTATCTCTGCACGGCGGCGAGCGAATATCTGGCCAAGCCGGTGACGCCGGACGATGTGGTCTGGACCTATTCGGGCGTGCGACCGCTCTATGATGACGGTGCCAGCGAGGCCAAGGCTGCGACGCGCGACTACGTGTTCGAGCTCGACACGCCCGGCGGGGCGCCACTGCTGTCGATCTATGGCGGCAAGATCACGACCTATCGCCGCCTCGCCGAGGAGGCGCTGGAGCGGCTCGCGCCTTACTTGCGCAGCGCGAAGGCGCGCGAGGGCTGGACCGGCAAATGGCCGCTGCCGGGCGGTGACATGAACGTGTCCGACATCGACGGCCTGATCGCCGAACTTCAGCGGGGCTATCCTTTCCTCAGCCATGAGCATGCGCGGCGTCTCGCCCGCGCCTATGGCACAAGGGCCGCCAAGCTGCTCGGGGATGCCAAGGCAGCCGCCGATCTCGGCCAGTCCTTTGGTGCGACGCTCACCGAGCGCGAGGTCCGCTATCTCATCGCCCATGAATGGGCCGTGACCGCCGAGGACGTGGTCTGGCGCCGCTCCAAGCTCGGCCTGCGACTATCTGCCGACGAGATCGCCGTGCTCGACGACTGGATCAGGAGCCACGCGGTGTCGCAAAGTCCCCTGCTGGAAGCGGGAGGACGCTCATGACCGTGACACTCGACCACGTGACCCGGACCGTCGAGGGTGTCGAGCACATCCGCGACGTCTCGCTGACGCTCGAGAGCGGCACGCTGAACGTGCTGCTCGGGCCGACGCTGTCGGGCAAGACCTCGATCATGCGGCTGCTCGCCGGCCTCGACAAGCCGACCAGTGGCAAGGTGGTGGTGAATGGCAAGGACGTCACCGGCGCCGATGTGCGCCAGCGTTCGGTCGCCATGGTCTACCAGCAGTTCATCAACTACCCCTCGCTCACGGTTTACGAGAACATTGCGTCGCCCCTGCGCGTACAGGGCAAGCCGCGCGACGAGATCGAGGCGCGGGTGGCGGAGGCCGCAAAGCTGCTGCGGCTCGAGCCGTTCCTGAAGCGCACCCCGCTGCAACTTTCCGGCGGCCAGCAGCAGCGCACCGCGATCGCGCGCGCTTTGGTCAAGGGCGCCGATCTCGTGCTGCTCGACGAGCCGCTCGCCAATCTCGACTACAAGCTTCGCGAGGAACTGCGCGCCGAGCTGCCGCGGATCTTCGAGGCCTCGGGCGCGATCTTCGTCTATGCCACCACCGAGCCGACCGAGGCGCTGCTGCTCGGCGGCAACACGGTCTGCATGTGGGAGGGACAGGCGCTGCAGATGGGCGAGACCGCCAACGTCTATCGCCGGCCGCAGACGCTGCGGGTCGCCCAGGTGTTTTCCGACCCGCCGCTCAACCTGGTCGGCATCGAGAAGAAGAACGGCTCCGTGCAATATGCCGGCGGTACGGCATCGCCCGCCTCCGGTCTCTATTCGAGCCTTGCCGACGGCGCCTATCGCGTCGGCTTCCGAGCGCATCAGCTTGCGCTCGCCAATGGCGAGGCCGATCGTCACGCCTTCCACGCCACTGTTACGGTGACCGAGATCACCGGTTCGGAGAGTTTCGTGCATCTGACCCGCGACGGATCGAACTGGGTGGCGGTGCTGCACGGCGTGCACGAGTTCGAGCCCGGCCAGACGCTCGATGCCGTGCTCGATCCCAATGATGTCTTTGTGTTCGACGCGGCTGACCGCCTGGTCGCCGCGCCGGCCTCCTAAGGGGGAGGTGCGCCATGGCCCGCATTGACCTCGTCGATCTCGCGCATTCCTACGGCGGCAATGATGCGCCGCAGGAGAGCTTTGCGCTGAAGCCTGTGACCATGACCTGGCGGCAGGGCGGCGCCTATGCGCTGCTGGGCCCGAGCGGCTGCGGCAAGACCACGCTGCTCAACGTCATCTCCGGCATCATCACGCCGTCGCGCGGGAAAATCCTGTTCGACGGCAAGGACATCACACCGCTGTCAACCCAGAAGCGCAACATCGCCCAGGTGTTCCAGTTTCCGGTGATCTACGACACCATGACGGTCGGACAGAATTTGGCGTTCCCGCTGAAGAACCGCGGCGTGCCGCAGGCGGATATCGACCGGCGCGTCGCCGAGATCGGCCGTCTGCTTGACCTCGAACCCTATCTCAACCGCAAGGCGACGCGTCTCACGGCGGATGCCAAGCAGAAGATCTCGCTCGGCCGCGGCCTCGTGCGCAACGACGTCGCCGCGGTGCTGTTCGACGAGCCGCTGACGGTGATCGATCCCGAGCTGAAATGGCAGCTCCGCTCGAAGCTGAAGGCGCTGCATCGCGAGCTCGACCTCACGATGATCTACGTCACCCACGACCAGACCGAGGCGCTGACTTTCGCCGACACCGTCGTCGTCATGCATGACGGCCGCGTCGTGCAGAGCGGCACCCCGGCCGAGCTGTTCGACAAGCCGGCGCACACCTTCGTCGGCTATTTCATCGGCTCGCCCGGCATGAACATCCTGCCGGCGGAGGTGAGGGGACGCAAGGCCATCGTCGGCGGCCACGTCATCGCGCTCGACCGCGCTTACGACAACCTGCCTGCCGGCGCCAAGATCGAGATCGGCGTCCGTCCCGAATTCGTCGAGGTCGTCGCGCCCGCGCCGGGCCTGCTCACGGCGAAGATCGAGCGCCTCGACGATCTCGGCCGCATCCGTTTCGCGCGCGCGCGCTTCGGCGATGCCAAGCTCGCGGCGCGTGCGCCGGCGGGCTTCACCAGTCCGGACGGCATGGCCGGACTGAAATTCGATCCATCGCACGTCCACGTCTATGCCGACAGCCTTCTGGTGGAGGGAGCCGCCTGATGGACAAGACCGTCAACCAAAAAGCCTGGTTCCTGGTGCTGCCGGTGTTCCTGGTCGTCGCCTTCTCGGCGGTGCTGCCGCTGATGACGGTGGTGAACTATTCGATGCAGGACACCTTCGGCAACAACCAGTTCTTCTGGAACGGCGTCGGCTGGTTCAAGGAATTGCTCGATCCCTCGACCGATCTGGGCGGCCGCTTCCTCGCCTCGCTCGGGCGTAACCTGTTCTTCTCGATGGTGATCCTCGCCATCGAGGTGCCGCTCGGCATCGTCGTCGCTTTGTCGATGCCGCGCCAGGGCTGGACGGTGGCGGCCTGCCTCGTCATCCTCGCGCTGCCGCTGCTGATTCCGTGGAACGTTGTCGGCACGATCTGGCAGATCTTTGGCCGTCCCGACATCGGCCTGCTCGGCTATGTCCTCAACGCCGCGGGCATCGACTACAATTACGTCTCCAACGACATCGACGCCTGGGTCACCGTCATCGTGATGGACGTCTGGCACTGGACCAGCCTCGTCGCGCTGCTGTGCTATGCCGGCCTGAAGTCGATCCCGGAAGCCTATTACCAGGCCGCCCAGATCGACGGCGCCTCGCGCTGGGCCGTGTTCAAGGCGATCCAGCTGCCGAAGATGAACCGCGTGCTGCTGATCGCGGTGCTGCTGCGCTTTATGGACAGCTTCATGATCTACACCGAGCCGTTCGTCGTCACCGGCGGCGGACCCGGGAACTCCACCACCTTCGTGTCGATCGAGCTCGTCAAGATCGCGCTCGGCCAGTTCGACCTCGGCAAGGCCGCGGCGCTGTCGCTGGTCTACAATCTGATCATCCTGATCGTCTGCTGGATCTTCTACACCGTCATGACCAATGCGGGCGCCGAGCGGAAGCCCCAGGAAGGAGCCGCGTGATGCACTCGATTCCCGGCCGCCGCCTCATCATGGGCCTGTTCCTGATCTTCCTGCTGCTGCCGATCTACTGGCTCGTCAACATGAGCTTCAAGACCAACGCCGAGATCGTCTCGACGATGACGCTGTGGCCGCACACGCCGACGCTGCAGCACTACAAGCGCATCTTCACCGACGAGAGCTGGTATTCCGGCTACATCAACTCGCTGGAATACGTCGTCCTCAATACCATCATCTCGATCTCGGTGGCGCTGCCGGCGGCCTATGCGTTCTCGCGCTACCGCTTCCTCGGCGACAAGCACCTGTTCTTCTGGCTGCTGTCGAACCGCATGGCGCCGGCCGCGGTCTATGCGCTGCCGTTCTTCAACCTCTATTCGGCGATCGGCCTGTTCGATACGCCCTGGGCCGTTGCGCTTGCGCACTGCATCTTCAACGTGCCGCTGGCGGTGTGGATCCTCGAAGGCTTCGTCTCCGGCGTGCCGCGCGAGATCGATGAAACGGCGTTCCTGGACGGCTATTCCTTCCCGCGCTTCTTCATCAAGATCCTGGTGCCGCTGATCGCGAGCGGCATCGGCGTCGCCGCCTTCTTCTGCTTCATGTTCTCCTGGGTCGAGCTGCTGCTCGCGCGCACGCTGACCTCGGTCTCGGCCAAGCCGATCGCCGCGATCATGACGCGCACGGTGTCGGCGTCTGGCATGGATTGGGGCCTGTTGGCCGCCGCCGGCGTGCTCACAATCATCCCGGGCGCGCTCGTGATCTGGTTCGTCCGCAATTACATCGCGAGCGGTTTCGCGCTCGGTCGGGTCTAGGGAGGCATCAATGGAAACCATCGCATGGATGGCCTGGACGCCGCCGACGGCGATCTTCTTCGCCGCGCTCGCCTGCACGCTCGCCGTGATGACGTGGCTTGCGGCGGTCTATCCCGAGGCCGAGCGCGTCGGTGTGCTGCGCATCCCGACCACGCGCGGCGATCGCCTGTTCATCTCGCTGATCTCGGCGGCCGTTATCCACCTTCTCTGGATCGGCTTCTTCGGCACCGATGCGATCGCAACGCTGCCGATCGGCGAGGACGGCGTCGAGATCTCGCGCCTGTGGCTCGCAAGTGGAATTTCGCTGGTGACGGCCGTGCTCATATTCCGCACGGTCTGAAGCTCGCGAAGGGACGGCCAGGCCCGGGGGCAATCCGGGTCTGTATAAAAGTTTGTCGCTGCAACGGAGGAACAACATGCGACAGTTTAGGAGAAGGAAAGGTCCATTGACCAAGAGCAGTTTTCTGACCATGTCCAGCGCCGCCGCCATCATCGCGGTGTCGTTCGCCGTCTCGGCGCCGGTCCGCGCCGCCGACGACGCCGTGATCCAGAAGTGGATCGCGGAATTCCAGCCCTCGACGCTGTCGAAGGAAGACCAGAAGAAGGAGCTGGAGTGGTTCGCCAAGGCGGCCGAGCCCTTCAAGGGCATGGAGATCAACGTCGTCTCCGAGACCATCACCACCCACGAATATGAATCGCAGACGCTGGCCAAGGCGTTCTCCGAGCTCACCGGCATCAAGCTCAAGCACGACCTCATCCAGGAAGGCGACGTCGTCGAGAAGCTGCAGACCCAGATGCAGTCCGGCAAGAACGTCTATGACGGCTGGATCAACGATTCCGACCTGATCGGCACGCATTTCCGCTACGGCCAGACCATCGTGCTGTCGGATTACATGACCGGTGAGGGCAAGGACGTCACCGATCCCATGCTCGACGTCAACGACTTCATCGGCAAGTCGTTCACGACCGGTCCGGACGGCAAGCTCTATCAGCTGCCCGACCAGCAGTTCGCGAACCTCTATTGGTTCCGCTACGACTGGTTCACCAACGCCGACTACAAGGCCAAGTTCAAGGCCAAGTATGGCTACGAGCTCGGCGTGCCCGTGAACTGGTCCGCCTATGAGGACATCGCCGAGTTCTTCACCAACGACATCAAGGAGATCAACGGCGTCAAGGTCTACGGCCATATGGACTATGGCAAGAAGGACCCCTCGCTCGGATGGCGCTTCACCGACGCCTGGCTGTCGATGGCCGGCAACGGTGACAAGGGCATTCCGAACGGTCTGCCGGTCGACGAGTGGGGCATCCGCATGGAAGGCTGCCGCCCGGTCGGCTCCTCGGTCGAACGTGGTGGCGACACCAACGGTCCGGCCGCGGTCTACTCGATCACCAAGTACCTCGAGTGGCTGAAGAAGTATGCGCCGCCGCAGGCGCAGGGCATGACGTTCTCCGAAGCAGGCCCCGTGCCGGCCCAGGGCAACATCGCCCAGCAGATGTTCTGGTACACCGCCTTCACCGCCGACATGGTGAAGCCGGGCATCGCCGTGATGAACGCGGACGGTACGCCGAAATGGCGTATGGCGCCGTCGCCGCACGGTGCGTACTGGAAGGAAGGCATGAAGCTCGGCTATCAGGACGCCGGCTCCGTGACGCTGCTGAAGTCGACCCCGGCGGACCGCCGCAAGGCGGCCTGGCTCTATCTCCAGTTCATCATCTCCAAGTCGGTGAGCCTGAAGAAGAGCCATGTCGGTCTCACCTTCATCCGTGAATCCGACATCTGGGACAAGTCGTTCACCGAGCGTGCGCCCAAGCTCGGCGGCCTGATCGAGTTCTACCGCTCGCCCGCGCGCGTGCAGTGGACCCCGACCGGCAACAACGTGCCCGACTATCCGAAGCTCGCTCAGCTGTGGTGGCAGAACATCGGCGATGCGTCGTCCGGTGCGAAGACGCCGCAACAGGCGATGGATGCTCTCGCGGCGGCTCAGGACTCCGTCATGGAGCGCCTGGAGAAGTCCAACGTGCAGGGCGCCTGCGGTCCGAAGCTCCACAAGAAGGAGAAGCCGGAGTACTGGTTCGCGAAGGCCGAGAAGGACGGCACCATCGCGCCCCAGCGCAAGCTTGCCAACGAGAAGCCGAAGGGCGAGACGGTCGACTACGACACCCTGATCAAGTCGTGGCCGGCGACCCCCCCGAAGCGCGCGGAAGCCAAGTAAGCGGCGAATAGCGTCACCAAATGCGAAAGGCCGGGAGCGATCCCGGCCTTTTTTCTTATCCTCGCCCCGCTTGCGGGAAGAGGGAGAAGATCACTCCGCCGGCTCGGCCGCCAGCGCCGGATAGTCCGTATATCCCTTCGCGCCGCCGCCGTAGAACGTGTTCTTGTCCCAGTCGTTCAGCGCTGCGCCCTGCTTCAGCCGCTCGACGAGGTCGGGATTGGAGATGAAGGGCTTGCCGAAGGCGATGAGGTCGGCCGCGTTCGCATCCAGCACCTTGGTGGCGAGATCGAAATCGTAGCCGTTGTTGGCGACGTAGGCGCCGGCGAAGCGCTTGCGCAAGGATGCATAGTCGAACGGGGCGAAGTCGCGCGGGCCGCCGGTGGCGCCTTCGACGACGTGGAGATAGACCAGCTTCAGCGCGCTGAGACCGTCGACGATGTGATCGAACAGGGCTTGCGGATTGCTGTCGGAGATGTCGTTGGCCGGCGTCACCGGCGAGATGCGGATGCCGGTGCGATCGGCGCCGGCCTCCGTCGCAACGGCCTTGGACACCTCGAGCATCAGCCGCGCGCGGTTTTCGATCGAGCCGCCATAGGCATCGGTGCGCTTGTTGGCGCCGTCCTTGGCGAACTGGTCGAGCAGATAACCGTTGGCGCCGTGGATTTCGACGCCGTCGAAGCCGGCCTCGAGCGCGTTCTTGGCGGCACGCTTGAAGTCGTCGATGATGCCTGGAAGCTCGCCGAGCTCCAGCGCGCGCGGCTCGGAGACGTCGGCGAAGGTACCGTTCACGAAGGTCTTTCCCTTGGCGCGGATCGCGCTCGGCGCCACCGGGGCGGCGCCATTCGCCTGCAGATCGACATGCGAGATGCGGCCGACATGCCAGAGCTGGATGAAGATCTTGCCGCCACGCTCATGGACCTTGTCGGTGACCTTGCGCCAGCCGGCGACCTGATCCTTGCTGTAGATGCCGGGGGTGTCCTGGTAGCCTTGGCCCTGCTGTGAGACTTGGCTCGCTTCGGTGATCAGAAGCCCTGCGGAGGCGCGCTGGCCGTAATACTCGGCGGCGAGCGCGCCGGGTACGAATGTGCCGGGCACGGCGCGGTTGCGCGTCAACGGCGCCATGACGAGGCGGTTGGCCAGCGTGATCGGGCCGAGCTTGTAGGTCTCAAACAATTTGGTCGAACGGCTCATTTGCGATGTTCCAGACGGTGAAAGGTCAGAGACACTTGTGCATCGCGACATCAGGCGCAAGGGCGGAGCCATACTCAAAGCGCAGGCTAGCTACGCGGCCGGGCCGCGTAGCATGATTCATGTGCAATTCCGGCTGCGGCAGGAGAATTCCACCGCGCAACCGTGCGATTTGGCAAATCAGTTCGCGCCCATGAAATCGCGCTTGCCGATCTCGACGCCGTTGTGGCGCAAGATTGCATGGGTCGTCGTGGCGTGGAAATAGAAATTCGGCAGCGAGAAGGCGCTCAGGAATTGCTGGCCCTTCATGGTGATGGATTTGTCCGGGCCGGCCGGGAAGGTGACGTCCTTGGTCTCGGCGCCCTCGAATTGCTCCGGCTTGAACGACTTCACGTAGTCGATGGTCTTCGCCAGCCGCTGCTTCAACTCCGCGAAGCTCGTCTCGGTGTCGGGCGTCGAGGGGACCTCGCTATGCGTCAGCCGGGCACAGCCCTTGGCGGCGAAATCGCTGACGAGCTGGACCTGCTTCGACAGCGGCAGCATGTCCGGAAACAGGCGCGAGCCAAGCAGGACGCTGGGATCGATCTTCTTGGCCGCGCAATGCGCCTCGGCTTTGGTAAGCAGCCCGGTCACGCTGTTCAGCATTTGCAAATAGGCAGGGACGACCGCGTCGTAGAAGGACATGTGATGCTCGCTTGTGAATGGGAAACCTCAGGAGAAAACCTGATCCACTCACATGGGAGGCTCATGGAAAAATGCAATCGCGGGGAGGGCTTGTGCGGTGCGAAAATTCTATCGCACCACGCCCGCCGGATGCGCCTGCGCCGTGCCTCCGCGCAGCCGTGCCAGCAGCTCGGCGGTCGGCCAGGAATCCGCGGGCAGGCCGAACTTGATCTGCATCGCCTTCACGGCGGCGCGGCTCTGCTGGCCCATCACGCCGTCGACCTTGCCGACATTGAAGCCGGCACGCACCAGGAGCTGCTGCAATTCCTTGAGCTCGTTGAACGGCAGTTGCGGGACCGGTTGGGCCGGCTTGCGCATGGGAGCTGCACCCGCAATGCGCGAGGCGAGATAGCCCGCCGTGGTCGAATAGATCAGCGAGTTATTCCACTCGGTGTAGGCCGCGAAATTCGCATAGGCCATGAAAGCCGGCCCAAAGCGTCCCATCGGCAGCAGCACGGACGCCGGCAGATTGTCGTTCGGCAGGGGACGGCCGTCGGGATAGGTGACGCCGAGCTGCGCCCAGGTCGAGCGCGGCTCCTTCACCGTGAGGTCGGTCTTGTCCCACGGCAGGTTCGGCGGCACCTTGATCTCCTCCAGCCACGGCTCGCCGCGCCGCCACTTCAAGCCGTTGGCGATGTAATTCGCGGTTGAGCCGATCACGTCGGCCGGCGAGCGCAACAGGTCACGCCGTCCGTCGCCGTCATAGTCCACGGCGTAGTTGGCGTAATGCACCGGCAGGAATTGGGTCTGCCCGAGCTCGCCGGCCCAGGAGCCGATCATCTCGTCGGGATGCAGATCGCCGCGGTCGATGATCTTCAGCGCGGCGATGGTCTCGCCCACGAACATCTCGGAGCGGCGGCAGTCATAGGCGAGCGACACCAGCGATTTCAGCGTCGGCAGATTGCCCATGTTCGCGCCGAAGTCACTTTCCAGCCCCCAGAATGCGGCGATCACCGCCGGCGGTACGCCATATTCCTTCTCGGCGCGCGCGAACGCGGCCGCATGTTGCTTGATGTGCTGCTGGCCGTTCTGCATGCGGTAGGGCGCGGCCATGCGTCCGGCGAATTCGGTGAAGAGCTGGCCGAACACGCGCTGGCCGCGGTCGCGATTGACGATTCCTTGATCGTAGATGAGATAAGGCGAGGCCTCCGCGATCGTCCGCTGCGACACGCCGGCCGCCACCGCCTGGCTCTTCACGTCGGCCAGGAAGCGATCGAAGCTCGCGCCATTATGACAAGAAGCCGCGCGCGGCGAGGGCACGGAGGCTTTTGGCGCGACAGGCCTGGCGGGCGGCTGCTGGAGCTGGGCGGAGGCGCTGGCGGAGCATGCGAGGAGCGCGGCGGCCGCAATCGCAAATCGGATCTGGAGCATAGGGGTTCCGGCGGGGAGGGCAGGCGTGGATTCGCCCGAAGTTTAGGTGAAGTGACGGCTCCAGACCATTCTTTCCATGCCGTGCCGCTTGGCATGCGAGCGAGCCGCTGTCGCGGGGACTAGCCGAATAGCCGCATCAGCAGCGCCTTCCCGACCGGAAGTGCCCTGACGCCCCGATACGCGCGGACATATTCGCCGGCATAAAACGCTCTGATCGCATGCACGCGCGTGTCCATCCCCTCCTCAAACCGCACGGCAAATCCATCCGTGGTGCGTCGGACCACGACGGCCGCGATCGAGCGGCCGTAGATCTTGCATTCGATCGTGCTGCCGGGGAGCGGCGGATCGGGATCGATCAGCCGGGCGCCGGTGATGGAGATGTCGGCGAGCCGCGCCAGATGCGACTTGCCGGCCTGACGTAGGAGGATGGCCTCGTTGCGATCGAAACGCTCCGCCTTGCGCTTGCGCGGCTGCTCGATGCAGACGAAGCAGACCACGGTGAGGATGAGCGCGTTGTAGAGGCTCCAGGCCAGCGCCAGTCCGCCATAGGCGATGTTCTCGCCGCGAAGGTGCAGGATGAAGGCATAGGCGATGGCGGCGAGCGTGATGAGAAGGGCGCAGCCATAGAGCCGCAGCAGCGGCCATTCGACAAATCGCCTGTCGCGGTCGCCGCCCTTCGCAGTCACCTTGAATTTATGCCCTTTCGGCTTCGTCAGACCGGTGGCGACGGCCTTGAGCACCGCGGGCGCGGCGATGAGTTGCGACACGTCCGTCATCATGGCGAGCGAACGGCCGCGCGACAGCCAGGCCATGGTGAGACCGTGCCAGACGTAGAACGGCAGGAAGAAGCGTAGCAGTTCGGTGAGGTTCGCCTGCACGGCTTTGATGCCGAACAGCAGGAACAGCCATGGCACCACGAGCCCGGCCACCTTCGAAACGTAGACTGCCGACCAGCTCATGAAGGCGTCCACAAGGGAGAGTCGGTCGATGAAGGAGAGTTTAGACTCCTGCGAGAGCGGTCCGCTGCGGCCGCGGACGATCTGCATGAAGCCAAGGCACCAACGCGCGCGCTGGGTGATGTATTCCTTCAGCCCCTCCGGCGCGAGCCCGATCGTCAGCCGCTCGTTAAGATAGACCGTGGTCAGGCCGAATTCCTTCAGGCGCAACGTCACGAGATAGTCTTCCGTCACGGACTCGGTTGGAAAGCCGCCGATCTGCACCAGTCCGTCGTATCGAATGAGCGATGAGGTGCCGCAGCAGAAGGCGACGCCCCAGGCGTCCTTTGCCGGCATCAGGATGTCGAAGAAGAACCGCTGCTCGTCCGGCCAGACGTCGGTTGCGGCAAGGTTGGTCTGGATTGGATCGGGATTGATGAAGTGCTGCGGTGTCTGCACCACGCCCACCGAGGCATCGTCCATCAGCGAGACGGTTCGCGCGAGGAAGTCGGGCCGCGGTACGAAGTCGGCGTCGAGGATGGCGATGAAGTCAGGCCGCTCCGATAGTGTGCCGACATGCCTGAGGGCATGGTTGATGTTGCCGGCCTTGGCGTGATGGTTGTCGCGGCGCGTGAGATAGTGACAGTTGAGCTCGCCCGACAGGCGCCGCAGCCACGGCCGGCGGCCGTCGTCGAGCACCCAGACCCGGTAATTGCCGTACTCCATTCCGGTCGCGCCGATGATCGTGCGCTCCAGGATTGATCGCTCCTCGTTGTAGGTGCAGATGAAAACGTCGATCAGCGGCGCGGCGGGATCGGTGGCGCGGCCGTCGATCCTGGCCGATCCGGTACGGTCGAGCGTTCGGCTCAGGAAGAACAGCGACAGCGTGACCGCGACGAGCGAGGCCACTTCCAGCAGCATGAAGGGATAGCCGATTACCGCATCGGCCGTCAGATGCGGCGGCGGAAGGGTTGCCGTGACGCGCCAATGGAGATAGCGGAGCAGGAAAACGAGTGACACGATGGCCAGCAACGAGCGCGCCATCGTGCTGTCGCGCCGCAACAGCGGCACGATCGCCATGAAGGCGCCGAGCGTGATCAGGCCGGGTGTCAGCGCCGCCATCACGACGCGGGCTCATGCCTTGCAAACACGACGCGTCCGGTGCGACCGACGGTGCAGGTGCGCGCGGCGGTATCGCCCAGCGCGACGGTCACGCGATAGGGCTCCTTGCTCAGCGCGTCGGGATTGATGGCGAGGTTGGCGGGCGCGCCGGCGGCACCGGTCAGATTGACGACGGCACCGGAGATCGCCTCGCCGCCGTCGTTCGGCTCGAACGTCGCGCGGTCGCCGAGCTGCAAGCGGTTGTAGACGCTTTCGGTGACGTTGGCGGTGATGACGGCGCCGCTGCAATCGAGCACCTTGAGCAGGGGCTGGCCGGCCTGCACGTCCTCACCCGGTGAGGTCATCATCTCCCAGACGCGGCCCGCGACGGGCGTCGTGATGTTGGCCTCGGAAAGATCGGCGAAGCGAACCTCCTCGACGATGATCTCGTTGGCGAGCCAGGCGATCTCGGTGTCGCCGCGGACAAGATCGGCCTCGAGGTCGCCAGCGCGCTGACGCATCTCCTCCTCGCGTTGCACCGAGCTGGGCCGGTCGTTGTAGCTGTCGCCGAGGAACGAGCCATTCTGTGCGGCGGCAAGTTCGACCTTGGCGGCATCCAGCCGCTTGCGCGCGCCGAGCTCGGTCTGCTGCGACACCGAGAGCTCGCGTGTCAGGCGGGCCAGCTCGACGGTCGAGACGTTGCCGGATTTCGCCAGCGAGGAGGCACGTTCCACTGCAGCGCTGGCCTCGTCCCGTCGCGCGGCCGCTGCTTCGATCGAGGTCTGGATCTCCGCGATACGGGCCTCGAGCTGCAGCACGCGTCCCTCGCGGAATTGCGCGGCCTGCCGCGCCAGATCCTTTTGCGCGGCCTGAGCCAAGGCAAGTTTCGCAGCAAGGCTCGGCCTCTCGTTCTCGAGGCGCGCTTTCTGCCGCCGGAGATCGTCGAGCCGGGTGCGGTCGCCGCGCGAGTTCACGACGCGCAGGACCACGGTTCCGGCATCGAGCCTGGCCTGATCGGTGACGTGCCGGACGGCCGATACGCGCCCGCCAATCGGCGTGCGCAGGGTGACGAGGCGCGAATTCAGCACCGCCTCGACGCTCGAATTCTCCCACAACGCGCGCAGCGGCAGCCAGCCGAAAATCGCGATGATGGCAAGTCCGATGACGATCTTGGTGCTCCGCCGCAGGCGGGACCAGCGACGCGGCGCGTCCGGCGCGATCGGCGCTTCGGGTGCGCGGCCGGGCTCGTCGTTGGCGAACATCTGCTCGTACAGCGCTTCCTGCAATCCCTTCGCGTCGGTCCTGGTGTCGTGAGGAGAGGGAGCGGATGCGGGATCGACGGAAGCGGGCGAGCGGTCCATCATGGCGGTCACCTTGCTGACGGGGTGCCAACGGAACCGGTCAATGCGCAACCACCGCGGGGCGTGCCGGGCTACCGCGACTTAAGCGGAGATGCGCTTTCCAGATTGCTAAGCGTCCGTGCGCGTTTTTGCGCAAATCCCGATCAAGGTTTAGCGGAGCAAGCAAGGCTGCTGCCCCAGTCCTGATGCGAGATGGATCTGCGGCCGGGCGACGCACGACCTTGCGGGATCTGGCGGCATTCATAGTTCTGGAGCGGCGGCCGAAGGTTTGCCCGCGGCCGGCCCAGGAGACGGCCATGAACTATCTTCGTACCGCAATGCTGCTTGCAGGCCTGACTGCCCTGTTCATGGGCGTCGGCTATCTGATCGGCGGTGCCTCGGCCGCCATGATCGCGCTCGTCATTGCTGCGGCGACCAATCTCTTCACCTACTGGAACTCCGACCGCATGGTGCTCTCGATGTACGGCGCCCATGAGGTCGACCGTTCGACGGCGCCGGAGCTGGTCGGGCTCGTCGCCGAGCTCGCCGGCCGCGCCGGCTTGCCGATGCCGCGCGTGTTCCTGATGGACGAGGTGCAGCCCAACGCCTTCGCGACCGGGCGAAACCCGGAGAATGCCGCGGTCGCCGTCACCACGGGCCTGATGCGCCAGCTCAGCCGCGAGGAGCTCGCCGGCGTGATCGCGCACGAGCTCGCCCATATCAAAAATCACGACACGCTGTTGATGACGATCACTGCGACCATCGCCGGCGCGATCTCCATGCTGGCGCAGTTCGGCATGTTCTTCGGCGGCAATCGCGAGAACAACAATGGTCTCGGCATCGTCGGCTCGATCCTGATGATGATCCTCGCTCCGCTCGGCGCCATGCTGGTGCAGATGGCGATCAGCCGCACCCGCGAATACGCCGCGGATAATCTCGGTGCGCGCATCGCGGGACAACCGATGTGGCTGGCCTCCGCGCTGGTCAAGATCGAGGGTGCCGCGCATCAGGTGCCGAACTACGAGGCCGAGCGAAACCCCGCGACCGCGCACATGTTCATCATCAACCCGCTGTCGGGCCATGGCGTGGACAATCTGTTCGCCACCCATCCCTCGACGCAGAACCGCATCGCCGCGCTCCAGCAGCTGGCGGCCGAGCTCGGCCCTCGGGGTGCGCCGTCGGTCGGCGCCAACGAGAACTATCCGCCGGCGAGCCCGTGGGGGCGCTCGTCATCACGTGGTCCTTCAAGTGGCCCCTGGGGCTGACGGAGCCGGCCCGGATCGGGGCCCGTTTTGTGACCTGGCGCACACAGGATCGCCTGATCGGGTGCTAACACGCGCGGGTGATGCTTTCTTCGAAAGGGGATGCGTGGCCGGCCCACTGCCGGTCACCGTCGAAGATGACCAGGTTTGCCATACCATTGCTGATCGTCCTTTGCGTGCTCTTGGGCCTGTCCACGCACATGGTCGTCAATTGCGGCGATGAGGACGATCCCGACATCTGCTCGGCGGTGATCGGCTTCTCGCCGCTGCGCGGCTCGCTGATCGCCTTTGCCTATGAAGGGCGCGGACGGATCGCGCTGCGCCATGGCGACTTCAGGCGGGCGATCGCCGATTTCGACGAGGCGATTCACCTCAATCCCAACCGCGCTGCACTCTATCGCGACCGCGCGCTCGCGCGCCGCCAGAACGGCGACCTCGAGCTCGCCATCGCCGATTATGACGAGGCGATCGCGCATGATCCCAAGCTCGCTGCGCCCTATCACCAGCGCGGCCTCGCGCTCGCCGCCACTGGCGATCTCGATCGCGCCATCCTGAGCTACAACACGGCGGTCCGCCTCGATCCCAGCAATGCCGAGGCCCGCCTCGACCGGGGCCTCGCGTTCCTCGCCCGCGGCCAGGCCGACGACGCGCGCGCCGATTTCGAGGCGGCGCTGGCGCTGCCATCAGGCAAGGACGGCCGCGCGCGCGAAGCCGCTCGCGCCAAGCTTGCCGAGCTCGCGAGCGCCGAGCCGGCGCAGGCGTCCGTGCCGAGGCGATAAAATTCCCGTGGATCTTGCTCTCTGTACCCTCTCCCCCTTGTGGGAGAGGGTGGCTCGCCGCGTAGCGGCGAGACGGGTGAGGGGTATCTGTCCGCGCGTGAATTTCTTGCGTTGAGTTTGCGGAGGCAACCCCTCATCCGGCGCCATAGCCGAAGCTTTGCTTCGGCGTTCTTCAGAGAACGGCGGCCCATGGCCGCCTGTGCCACCTTCTCCCACAAGGGAGAAGGGAAGAACTCCAGCGCTTACTTCGCCTTCTTGGCTTTGGCCTTCTTCGCCTTGGCAGCCTTCTTCGCCGGCTTCTCGTCCTTCGCCTTCTTCTCCACCTTCACCGCAACCGGCGTGCTGGCGGCGATCCGCATCGACCGCGCGTAGCTGTCGGCGACGTTGTCGGCAGACATCTGGAGGCGCTTGGCGGCAGCGGTGGCCTGCTCCAGAGTGGCCTTGGCCATCATCTTGAAGCGCTCGGCGGTCTCCTTGCTCTTGGCCTTGGCCGCAAGGCCGTTGAAGCGATCCCGCCGCTCCTTGGCGCGGGTCATCAGGCCCGTATGCAGCTGTCTGGCCAGTTGCCGGATCACGACATCCAGGTCGGCGTCCGCCATGTTGTTCTATCCTCTTGAAATCAGGTATCGATGCGGGCGGGACTATGCAGATCGGGCCCCGCCTTGGCAATTCCCGGCCGGGCGTCATCCGCAGCTTCCGTCCGGCCAAAACCCAAAAAGCCGCGCATGGCGCGCGGCTTTTCCAATGTTTCGGCGGGGTGCCTTATTTCAGCGAGGCAACCGGACCGTTCGCTGCCGCCGGCTCGGGGTCGAATCCGAACACGCCGACCAGATATTTGTAATAGTCCGGCATCTTCTCCTTGAGCGTCTCGCGCGACTTCGGGTCGTGGAATTCGCTCTTTCCGGCCAGGAAGATGCTGGCGGTCACCGCGAAGAACTCCATGGGATTCTTCATCGCATAGGAGTCCTTGGGCAGCAGGTCCTTGGACTTGGCCAGGGCGTAGTAGGCGATCACGCCCTTGTTGGAATAGCCGTCCGGCAGGAGCCGCGCATGATAGGCATGAAGCAGCTCGTGCAGCAGCACGGCCTCCTTTTCGTAGCGCATCATGTCCGGGCGCAGCATGATCACGCCGAGCCCCGAATCGACCGCGAGGTCGACGGCGTTCGGATTGGTCCAGCGCTGCTTGTCCGGATCCCACACCGTGAGCGTCCGCGGCGCGGTGCGGCGGATGTCCGGCGTGACCCGGCCGTAGCACGCGGTCGCGGCGCCTTCGTCGAGGCAGGCGAGCTCGCTCGCAACGATCGGCACCGTATGGAAGAAGCGCAGCACGCGCGGCGACAGGCCGGCGCCTTCGACGAGGTCGATCTGCTGCTTCAGATTGTCGGTGAGCTTGTCGACGTCCTTGCGGTCGGAATTCTCCGACAGGTCGAACATGTAGCCGCGGTAGCTCTGGAAGCCCGGCGGCAGCGGCTGTGCTGCATCGGCATCGAGCGATCCGGCATAGGATGGACTGGCGAAGAGCGCGCCGACGATGGTTGCAGTCAGCAGCAACGCAATGCGCATGATGAACCCCCTGATGTCACTTCGCCCGGCACAATAGGTCACCGTTGTTTGCGAAAAGTGAGTGGGGCGAGACTAAGGCACCGATGTTGAGGCGTGCTTAACCGTTGGTTGCAGAACGCCGCAGCGGATTAGGGCAGGGTTAACCAAGCATGGATTGGCGGGGCGCTTCGGCGTAACATCGTTCCGGGCAACAAGCCCCTCATCACGAGCCGGAAGGGAGGATGCCATGTATGCCGCCATCCGTCAGGCCAAGGCGAAAAGCGGGAGTGCGGAAGAGCTGGCGCGCCGGATCAAGGACGGCGCCGTTCCGATCATCAGCGACGTCGACGGCTTCCGCGCCTATTACGTCGTCTATGCCGGCGACGACACGGTCACCGCGATCTCGATCTTCGACAAGTTCGAGCAGGCCGAGGAAGCGAACCGGCGCGCGATCGCCTGGATCGAAAAGGATCTCGGCCCGCTGCTGGCGGGGCATGCGAGCGCCGCCGCGGGCCCCGTGATCGTGCACACGCTGGCGTGAGGTGCTGCAGTCTCGTGCCCTGGACGCCGCGCAGCAACGCTTCGGCGGTGCGCTGCAGAGCCGGGGCCCAGATGCTGCGGCACGCGTGGCTCGTTGGGTCCCGGCTCTGCGCAGCAGCGTTGCACGCTGCAGTGCGTCCGGGACACGAGACCTGCATCTCCCTCACAACTCCCGCGCATTCGAGAATGCGAAGCTCGACACCCGCCGCGTCGTCTCGTCCAGAATCAGCGTGCGCGTGATCGGCGGTTCGGCGCGCTGGGCGCAGTTTTCGCGCTCGCAGAGACGGCAATTGACGCCGATCGGCGTGCCCTCGGTCTTCTCGAGGTCCATGCCGGCGGCATAGGTCAGGCGCGCGGCATGGCGGATCTCGCAGCCGAGGCCGATGGCGAAGCGCGGTTGCGGCAGCGGGTGCGGCGCGACCGGGCGGCGCACCATCTGCGCGATCGAGAAATAGCGCGTGCCGTCGGATAGCTCGATCACCTGCTTGAGCAGGCGATCCGGCGTGTCGAAGGTCGAATGCACGTTCCACAGGGGACAGGTGCCGCCGAACTTCGAGAACGGGAAGGTGCCGGACGAGAAGCGCTTGGAGACGTTGCCGGCATTGTCGACGCGCAGCAGGAAGAACGGGATGCCGCGCGCGTTCGGCCGCTGCAAAGTGGTGAGCCGGTGGCAGACCTGCTCGAAGCCGGAATTGAAGCGCTGCGCCAGCACGTGGATGTCGTAGTTCAACGCTTCGGCGGCGGCGAGGAACGCCGGATAGGGCATCATCACCGCCGCCGCAAAGTAATTGCCGAGCGTGATGCGGAACAGGCGGCGCGGCGCGTCGTCGAGCGGTCCGGCACGGCCGATGATGCTCTCCAGGGCCTGCGCGCATTCCCCTAAGCCAAGCTGGAAGGCGAGCTGAAAGGCGCGGCCGGGCGGGTCGACCAGCTCGGAGATCAGGAGCTGGCGGCGGTGGCGATCGAAACGCCGCAGCGTCTCGCGCATCACGTCGACCGGCATGACGCGGGTCTGGATCGAATGCTTTTCCCGCAGCCGGGCGGCCAGCGCCGCATAGAGTCCTTCGGCCGGCACGTTCAGCTCATCGCGCAACGTCTCGGCGGCCTGCTCCAGCTCCGGAAAATAGTTGCGGTTGGCCTCGATCAGCTCGCGCACCCGCTCGACCGGGTTGGCTTCGTAGCGCGTGCCGACGTCGCGGTCGGCCATTTGCGCTGCGGCCAGCGTCTCGCCCTGGCGGGCCTCGGTATAGGCCGCATAGAGCCGCTGCAGCGCATGGGTGACGCCGGGGCAGAGCTCGGCGAGGTCGCGCAGCTCCTGCTTGGGTACGTCGATCTGGCGGAACAGGGGATCGGAGAAGATCTCGTTGAGCTCGGCGAAGAAGCGATCCTCGTCGGCGGTGGCGAGGTCGCGCAGATCGAGGTCATAGGTCTCGGCCAGCCGCAGCAATATCTGCGCTGTCACCGGGCGCTGGTTTCGCTCGATCAAATTGACATAGCTCGGCGAGATCCCGAGCCCCTCGGCAATCTGGGTCTGCGACAGCCCCAATTGCTGCCGGATCCTCCGGAAGCGCGGGCCGACGAAGAGTTTCTTGCCGGAACTGGCGGGCATGTCTCGGATCTCCAGGGTCGGACAAGGACAGGCTTGCTGACCTATTATTTTACAATCTTTACAAAATAACATCTATTACATGTTCTGATGTTACATGACATCACCAATAAAAAACAAGCCATCTATACGAAGTTTCTGTTTTCGCGTTTAGCTCCTGACACGCATATCGCAATGCACTGTCAAGAATGTCGATGGCCTGCCATCGCCATCGCCAGCAAAGGGATTAGGCACATGAACTACCAGCCGCGCGGCATCAGCACCCTCCAGGGCCCGTCCTCGTATCAGGACGAGGTCAAGGCGGCCCAGGCGCTCCTCGAGACCCAGCCCACCTGGAACGGCGTGTCGGCCGAGGCCGTCGCTCGCATGCGCCTGCAGAACCGCTTCAAGACCGGCCTCGACGTCGCCCGCTACACCGCGGCGCTGATGCGGGCCGACATGGCGGCCTATGACAAGGACCCCACCAAGTACACCCAGTCGCTGGGCTGCTGGCACGGCTTCATCGCCCAGCAGAAGCTTATCTCGGTCAAGAAGCACTTTGGCGGCAAGACCGATCGCACCTATCTGTACCTCTCCGGCTGGATGATCGCGGCGCTGCGCTCCGAGTTCGGTCCGCTGCCCGACCAGTCGATGCACGAGAAGACCTCCGTGCCGGCGCTGATCGAGGAGCTCTACACCTTCCTGCGTCAGGCGGACTCCCGTGAGCTCAACGACATCTTCCGCCTGCTCGACAAGGCGCGCAAGGAAGGTGACACGACCCGTGAGAAGGAGCTGATCGCGAAGATCGACAACTTCCAGACCCACGTCGTGCCCGTCATCGCCGACATCGATGCCGGCTTCGGTAATGCGGAAGCGACCTATCTGCTCGCCAAGAAGATGATCGAAGCGGGCGCCTGCGCGCTGCAGATCGAGAACCAGGTCTCGGACGAGAAGCAGTGCGGCCATCAGGACGGCAAGGTCACCGTGCCGCACGAGGTCTTCCTGGCGAAGATCCGCGCCTGCCGGCACGCCTTCCTCGAGCTCGGCGTCGAAGACGGCATCGTCGTGACCCGCACCGACTCGCTCGGCGCCGGCCTGACGCAGCAGATCGCCGTCAGCCACAAGCCCGGCGACCTCGGCGACCAGTACAACAGCTTCCTCGATTGCGAGGAGATCACTGCGGAGAACGCTCGCAACGGCGACGTCATCATCAACCGCAACGGCAAGATGATGCGTCCGAAGCGCCTGCCTTCGAACCTCTACCAGTTCCGTCCCGGCACCGGTGCGGACCGCTGCGTGCTCGACTGCATCACCTCGCTGCAGAACGGCGCCGACCTGCTCTGGATCGAGACCGAGAAGCCGCATATCGAGCAGATCGCCAGCATGGTCGATCGCATCCGCAAGGTGGTGCCGAATGCTAAGCTCGCCTACAACAACTCGCCGTCGTTCAACTGGACGCTCAATTTCCGTTGGCAGGTCTACGACGCGATGAAGGAAGCGGGTCAGGACGTCAGCAAGTACAACCGTGCCGAGCTGATGAAGGCGGAGTACGACGATACGCCGCTGGGCAAGGAAGCCGACGAGCGCATCCGTACCTTCCAGGCGGATTCGGCCAAGCGCGCCGGCATCTTCCACCACCTGATCACGTTGCCGACCTATCACACGGCGGCGCTCTCGACCGACAATCTCGCTCGCGAGTATTTCGGCGAGCAGGGCATGCTGGGCTACGTCAAGAACGTCCAGCGCGCCGAGATCCGTCAGGGCATCGCCTGCGTGAAGCATCAGAACATGGCCGGCTCCGACATCGGCGACGACCACAAGGAGTACTTCGCCGGCGAGGCTGCCCTGAAGGCGGGCGGCGCCCACAACACGATGAACCAGTTCGGCTAACGCAGCACGCTATTGGACAGGAGACTGACAATGACCAAAGGCAGCAATTTCTGGGTGATCGGCGGCGAGTTCGGCTCGATGAACTTCCACAAGCTCGTGGAGGGCTCCGCCCAGGTCAAGGGTCCGTTCAAGACCCGCAAGGAAGCGGAGGACTGCTGGAAGGAAGTCTCGGAAGAGAGCCGCCACAAGGCTGGCGTCCGCTTCTCGATCGTGGAAGAGCCCTCGCGGGTCTCGGCCTGATCGCCCCCACTTAAGAATACGTCCAAGGACGGATGGTCCCATCCAGGCTCTGCCTGGGTGGGATCGTCTGTTTTTGGCACAGGTGAAACGGCTGTGGGCGCCGTAAGTATCTGGAATTGTGGGCCTTTGCTGAGGGTGTGGTTGCTGATAGGTTAATAGGGATAAGTCGAGGACGAGGCCGACCATGTCAGAGCCCGAGACCAGCGGGACCCCTCCCGGCCAGCCGCGCCCGGTGCGGCTGCGCGATGCGCTGCTGCGTGCGCGGATCGAGGCCGCGGACCGGACCGGCGTCGTGGTCGATCTCAGGGATGCCGAGGTGGCGCGGCTCGAAATCCTCAATGATGCGCTCGACCCGCTGTTCGCGCAGGTGCCCGACCAGATCGACCTGTTCGACCGCGGCGTCAGCCAGGGCGACACGCCGCGGCTGTGGATCGACGTCGTCGCCCACATCGTGATGGGACGAGACAAGCGGATGTACCGCTTCGTGCAGGACACCCGCTTCGGCCGCATCGTGCTCGCCGAATCGCACGACACCGGGGCAATCGTCGAGGCCGTCACCGACTATGTCGCGCGCCGCATGGTCGAGCGCGAGCGGGCCATGGTGGTCCCGCCCGAACCCATGCCGGTGGCCGAGCCGCCGCCGCGTCGCTCGCGCCTCTGGCCGTTCGTGTTCGGATTCGTGCTCGGCGCCGCCGCGCTGTTCGGGCTTGCCGTGGTGGCGGCGTTGCGGAGCTGGTGAATTTCCTTCACGTCATTCCGGGGCGCGCGAAGCGCGAACCCGGAATCCATTCATCGCCACGCACTGCGGCCCGATGGATTCTCAGGTGCGCAATTGAGCACAGTAGCTCATGCTGCGCCTGCGCCGGGATGATAGCGAGCTAGATCAGCCTCACATGCTTGATCTGCCCGACCTGAAAACCGGCCCCAAGCCCGCGCACCGTCTGCTCGCAGCGCCAGCCGGCATTGTCCTTCTCGATTCTGAGCAGGTTATACGCCGCCGCCGGGTAGCGCCCGTGCGCGAGTGCGGAGGCCGAGGGCACGCCGAGCGCGGGAATGTTGCCGTTGGGGCCTTCGAACCACATCGTCGAATGAATGTGGTCGTGCCCGTGCAGGATCAGCTCGACGCCGTGGCGCTTGAGCAGCGCCAGCAGCGCGGCTGCGTCCGTCATCCGCTTCTGGCGCGCGTCGGATTTCAGCGGATGATGCACCAGCAGCACGCGAAAGACGTCCTCGGCCGCGAGGCGATCGAGCAGCGCTTCGAGGGCTGCAAGCTGATCGCGTCCGAGCGTGCCCGTTGCCATCAGCGGCAGCGTCGGCACCGCCGTGGACAGGCTGATCAGAGCGAGCGGCCCACGCCGGCGCACGGAGGGAAATCCGATGCGGCCGTCGTCGCCCGAGAGATAGGGGGCGAAGGTCTCGCCGAAGCGGTGGAAGGTCGCGCGCACATAGGCGTCGTGATTGCCGGGAATCGTCGTGACGCGGTCGGGCGGGCCGACCTCGTCGAGCCAGGCGCGAGCCGGCGCGAACTCGACTTCGAGCGCGAGGTTGACGAGGTCGCCGGTCACTGCGATGTGGTCGGGTGCCTGCGCCTTCATGTCGGCAACCAGCGCATCGAGCACCTCGCGGCGCTGGTACTTGTGGCGGTTGCGCGTCCAGTTGACGTAGCCGAACGCGCGCTTGCCCGCGAGCTCGATCAGCCGCGGTTTCGGCAGGGGCGCCAGATGCGGATCGGACAGATGGGCGAGCGTGAAGGGAGCCAGCGTGTTGGGAGCCATGGGGCGCGATTGCCTCGCTATTGCTCCGCTGTAATGGCAAGGTCGCAAGGAACGCGCAAGCAGAGCCTGAACCGCGGCGTCGAGGAAGCCTGATGGGAGAACGTCTGAACCGTGTCCGACGGAAAGCCGAGCCGCTGCTGCGGCGATTCTTCCACGCCTATTTCCTGATCGTCCGCGGCATGACGCTCGGCGTCCGCGCCGTGGTGCTGGATGCCGAGAACCGTGTGTTCCTGGTCCGGCACAGCTATGTCAGCGGCTGGCATTTGCCGGGCGGCGGCGTCGATCTCGGCGAGACCATGGAACAGGCGATGCGGCGCGAGCTCAAGGAGGAGGGCGAAATCGACCTCACCGGTGCTGCCGAGCTGCATGGCATCTTCCTCAACAGCCACGTCTCCCGCCGCGATCACGTCGCAGTCTACGTGGTCAGGCATTTCCGGCAGGACCGCGTCCCTGAGCCCAACCGCGAGATCGTCGAATGCGGGTTCTTCGCGATCAATGCGCTGCCCGAGGGGACCACGGGCGGCACGCGACTGCGCATTGCGGAAGTGCTGGATGGCAAGCCCCTGATTGCGACGTGGCGGTAAAGTGATCTGGCGGTGAGGTAATCTGGCGTGAAGCGATCCGGCGTTGAGGCCATCTGGCGGGCGAACGATTCAACCGTCGGACCGGCCGCTCTTTTTTGCCTGCAGCTCCAGCGCAAGCAGGCTCTGCTCCTGAATCAGCGCGCAGTTCTGCCGTTCCAGCCTGTGCAGCCGCGCCGTCATGTTGTGCATGAATGCGAAGACCACCAGGAACAGGGCGCCGAACATCACCACGAATGGAAATACGACGCCGGTCAAATGGCTGACGAGATAGGCGATGCTCGGAAACAAGGCGAACGCCGCCGGGATGATCGCCACCATGGACAGCATCAGGAAATCGTAGAGATCCAATCTGCCTCGCAGCGTCTTCTTCAGCAGCATCAGCATGTAGATCAGTGCGAAGACGGAGATGACGATGACCGTCTCTGTGCTGGGAAGAACGTTTGTCATCGCGGTCCCCTCGGGATGGTCGACGAGCTGGTGAAGTGGCAGGACGATGTGGAACAGCGCGTCATGGCGATCTCACCAGACGCGCGAGCAGGATGTAGCCGAGAACGCGGATCATGTAGCTCGCCGATTTCAGCCCGTCGATCGAGCTGACGCCGGTTTCGCGCGCCCGCATCTCGACCGGAACCTCGTTGACCGTGAGGCCGGCGCGCATCGCCCAGGCCAGTGAGATCGGCTCGGGGAAATCCGCAGGATAGGCCTTCGCGAAGAAGGCGATGGCGGAGCGGTCGAGCAGGCGCATGCCGCTGGTCGGATCGGTGATGCGTCCGCCGGAGAACAGGCTATTGAGCGCCAGCACGATCAGCTTGATGCCCGCGCGCCGCATGCGCGTCGAGCAGAAGCCGGCATTGTCGATGAAGCGGCTTCCGATGGTGATGTTGGCGGGGTCTTTGCGATAGGCGTTCAGCAGCGTCTCGATGGCGCGTGGATCGTGCTGGCCGTCGCCGTCGATCTGGATGCAGAAATCGAAATCCTGACGCGCCGCGTATTTGATGCCGGTCTGCACCGCGCCGCCGATACCGAGATTGTGCGCGAGGCGGGCGACCGGTGAGCGGCAAGCTGCGACCACGCTGGTTGCGTCGGACGAGCCGTCGTCGACGACCAGGGTGTGATAGCGGCGGCCGGTCGCGGCGATCTCTCCGAGGAGATTGCCGATCGAGGCTTCTTCGTTGAAGCAGGGGATGACGAGCAGGATGCGCGGTGCGGCGGCACCGTCGTGGCACGCGTCGGTTGAATTCGATGCCGCACCCGAATCCAAGCCCATATCCATGCCCAACTCGGCCACGTCAGCCTCACCTCCAAGATCCCCCACCTTGCTATACTTGCCGATGCTTTTCCTGTACAGGCGGCCTGCCTTTTCCCCAGCTGCGCCGGGCCGCCCGGCAGACCTCCATGAGAGCTGCAAAAGTCCTTGTCTCGATTTTGTTTCTGGCAATTCTGGCCAGCAATATTCGCTTGATCTCGCATTGGAGCGAGAGCCGCGGCGTCTATGACGACATCTGCTATCTCAGGCAGGCGCATCTGTTCCACCGCTTCGGATGGCACGGGCTCGACACCAGTCTCGCCCGCGAAACCGACGGTTATCTCGCCAGCAAATTGCGCAGTATCGGTTATCCGGACTGGAACGATCGGACCCGGGCGCCGTGCCACACGCTGACGACCGACGGCAGCAAGAGCGTGATGACGCCGCCGCCAGGCACCGGGTTCGCGCTGGCGCTGTTCCCGGAAGGGTTCCAGGTCGTTCCGCTCTACGTGCTGGCGAATTCGATCGTCGCAGCTCTTGCGCTTTACGGCGTGTGGCGGGCGCGCGAGAGAGGCGCGTTGACGCTTGCCGCATTGTTCGGCGCGCTCTCGATCTATTTCATGATCAATCCGACCAAGGCGAGCTATTCGATGGCGCCGACCATGGTCGTCTGTGCATTGACGGGCCTGCTCACGGCGAAGCTGTTCGTCGAAGAGGGTCGGCGCCGGCTGTTGATGATCGCAGCCATCGGCATTCTGCTTGGCCTGTCCGCGAGCTTCAGGATTGCCAACGTCGTTCTGTCCGCCGGCTATTTCCTGTTCTTCGGATTGTCCTTCCTGATCTGGCGCAGCCGCGAGACCTTTGCGGCAGGGCTCGCATTGGGCCTCGCATTCCTGGTGGGGCTGTTGCCGGTGTTCGCGGCGAACCTCGTCAATTCGGGCCATCCCCTGGTCTCGGCCTATGGCGGTCAGGATACCGCGCCGCCGCGCCTCGATCCCGAAGTGCTGCTGGCCTATTTCCGCGACACGCAGTTTTCGCTGATCGTGATCGCCTGCGCATCCACGGTGCTGTTGTGGCGCTTCGCGGGCCATCCCGGCGTCAGGAAGCTCGCGCTGCTGGTTGCCGGCAATCTCGTGCTGAACCTGGCTTTCTTTGCCACGCATCCGGTCTTCACGCCGTACTATGTCATTCCGATCCTGATGCAGTCGCTCTGGACGCTGCTGTTCGCGGCCGTCCTCACCCGCGGCCCGGTTCGGGGGTCCATCGCCCACGAGGCCGATGGACCGCAGCCCGCCGAGATGTTATCCCGCTTGTGACATTGACGCGTTTTCCGGACGCGAATTGGGACTTCTTCGCTCGAAGACGCATGCCGACATGACCGATCTCTCACTGACCATCCTTCCCGAAGCTGCCGGCGACGCCCAGGCGATCGAACGGTTGCACGAGCGTACATTCGGCCCCGGCCGCTTCGTGCTCAGCGCCTATCGCATCCGCGAGCACGTCGATCATCTGCTCGAATTGTCGTTCACCGCCCGCATCGGCACGCTGCTGGTCGGCTCGGTCAGGCAGCTGCCGGTGCTGGTCGGCGAGACGCCGGCCTTGCTGCTCGGGCCGCTCACCGTCGAGCCGCCATTCCGCGATCGCGGTATCGGCCGGCAGTTGATGGAGCGCGCGCTGAAGGACGCGAAGGCCAAGGGCCATTCCATCGTGCTGCTGGTCGGCGACGAGCCCTATTACAGCCGCGTCGGCTTCAAGCAGGTCCCCAAGGGCCGCGTCACCATGCCGGGCCCGGTCGATGCCGCCCGCATCCTGGTGTTCGAGCTCGTCGATGGCGCCTTCGAGGGCGTGTCGGGTCCGGTCGGTCCGGACTGGAGCAAGGCGCGGGCAGGGTAGGGATATATCTCCGGGCTACGGCGATCTCTTGGAGTCACGACCATGCAGGTGCGTCCCGCCGACCCCGCCGAGATCGATCACCTCGCGCAGGTGTGGCACGACGCCTGGTACGGCTCGCACGCCTTGCTCGCACCGCCCGATCTTGTCCGCCTCCGCACGTTGCCGAACTTTCGCGATCGGCTCGCAGCCATGCTCGACACCATCAATGTCGTGGGCCCGGTCGGCGCGCCCTCGGGCTTCTGCGCGATCAAGTCTGACGAATTGTATCAGCTCTTCGTGTCGCAGGCTGCCCACGGCACGGGGGTGGCTGCCGCACTGATCGCGGACGCCGAGAAACGCCTCGCGGCGCGGGGAGTCGAATTGGCGTGGCTCGCATGCGCAGTCGGCAACATGCGTGCCGCGCGATTCTACGAAAAGAGCGGCTGGGACAAGGTCGGCACCTTCGTCATGATGTCGGAGACGTCGATTGGGCCCTTTCCCGTCGATCAATGGCGTTTCGAGAAGCGGCTCGCGCGCTCGGCGTGAGTCCACAGCCCCGATTTCACTGCGCTCCATCCGGGCTACAGCCCACCGCTGAACGGTGTCGGGGCCCTAAAGGCCCCGACCGCATTCCGCCTCAGAACTTGAAGTTCGCGAATGCCCGCACCCCGATGCCGGGCATCAAGACCTCGTCCTTGTTGTAGGACACAGAGTTGCGGATGTTCTCGTTGAGGAGATTGTTGCCGACGATGCCGGCCATCATCTCGCGTGCGCCGAACCAGTTGCGGTCGAGCTTGGTCTTGTAGCTGACTTCGGCCTTCAGCAGATTGTAGCCCGCCGTCGGCGTCTCCGCGATCACCGCGACGTTGTTCTGCGCGAAGGCGTGCAGCAGGTTCACGCGCATCAGCCAGTTGTCGTCGCGCCAGAACACACCGCCGCCCATGCGCATCGGGGGAATGCGCGGCACGTTGGTGCCATCGCTGAACGTGGCACGGACGAAATCGAACTGGTTCTCGATGCCCCAGATGCCGCCCTGGAAGGCGCCGACGTCGAGCTGCGACTGGAATTCGCCGCCGCGGAAGTTCGCGTTGCGCTGTGAGTAGACCGCCTGGTTCAGCTCGGCGCCCGGGGTGCCGCAGGATGCGAAGTCGTCGTCGCAGGACACGCCGGTGAGGCGGCGATAGATGAAATTGTCGAAATGCGTGTAGTAGACGGTCGCCTCGAAGCGGAACGGCCCCGTCGCCCTGCGCACGCCGAGCTCGACCGATTTCGCCGTCTCGATGGTGAGATTGGGATTGCCGATGTCGAACGTCGCCGTCGCATCGTGGCCGCCACGCGAGAACAATTCGGCCGCTTTCGGCGCGCGCTCGACATATTGCGCGGTGATGCTGCCGACCATGCCGCCGGGCAGGTCCTGCAACAGCCCGATGCTGCCGCTCTTCGGCGTGAAGGACGGATTGCGCGCGGTCGCCGCCTGCGGCGCGCCGTCGGGAAGGTAATCCGTTGGGAAATCCGGCGTCGTGCCGTGCAGCTCGACATGCTCGATGCGGCCGGCGATCTGCGCCCGCGTCGCGTCCGTGAACTTGAACTCGTTGAAGGCGTAACCGGCAACGCGCGTGCTGTTGTTGGGGTCCCACAGGCCGTTGAACAACGTGCCGGGATTGTCAGGGCTCGGCGCGCTCAATTCCTGATGCCCGACCTGGAATCCGAGCGCCGTCGTCACCTCCGCGAAGCGTGCGTTGAACGGCATCAGCTGTACCTCGGTGCGGATTTCCTGCTCCTTGTTGGTGAAGGTCTGGCGGATGCCGTCACTGTTGAGATCGGCGGGATCAGCAAGGCCGATCTCGTTGTGGCGGTAGTCGGTCGCGCCGGCCCAGAAGCGGACCGTGTCGATCGCGGCCGCATCGGGATGGTACTCGCCCTTGACGTTGATCTTGGTCTGGTGGCCGTCGATCCGGGTTTGGTGGTCGGCGCCGTCGATGCCGGGGATGTGGTAGAGCGAGTCGTTCTGCGTGATCGACGCGCCGATATAGCCGCCCTGGAAGAAATAGGAGCCGCCGATCGAGGCGCCGTCCGAACGCGTCGCCGAGTTCGGCTGGCGGCCGTTCACGGGGCGCGACTGGTCGTTCAGATAGGGATAGCCCGGAATGGAGTAGTCGGAGGTCGTGCGGCCATAGGCATCGGCGTGGAACGCGAAATTGCCGCCGCCGGTGTCGAGCAGCACGCCGCTTTCGACGCCGCGGTCGACCGAAGAGAACGCGGTGCGCGTCTCGGCGGTGACGCAAGGCGAGGTCGAGGCGCTTGCGAGCGGGGCCTTGGTCGGCAGGCCGTAAGCCTGGAATGACGGCGCGCAGGATGGCACCGCATCTGGAATCCGGTTGTTGGTGGCGCTGACGACGCCGCCGATCGAGGTCGAGCCGTAGCGCAGCGCGGCGGGTCCGCGCACCACTTCGATCTGGTTGGTGGCGAGCGGATCGATCGGGACGAAATGATCCTCGCCGAGATCGGATGCGCCGCTCGAATTGGTGCCGTTTTCGACGATGCCGACCCGGTTGACATCGAGCCCACGGATGATCGGCCGGCTGGAGGCGCCGGGCGCGAAGCTCGATCCGGTGATGCCGGGCTTGGAGAACAGGAGATCGCCGAGTTGGCCGCCGCCCTCGCGGCGGATCTCCTCGTTCGGCACCACCGTGACCGTCGCGAACTGGTTGGTCACAACAGGCAGCACGCCCTGCTGGGGTGTGGCGGGCGCGGCCGTTGCCGGCGTTGCTTCCGCCGCCTGCTCGCGGCTGCGCACCCGCGCCGTTCGTGTGCCGCGCCCAGCGTTGCGGGACGGCACCACCGCCCTGCGCACGATGGGGCTCGGCGCGGTCACTGTGACAGCGGGGATCTCGGTCGACGATTTGTCTTGCGGAGGTGTTTGGGCGAAAGCGGGCGTGGCTGCGGCACCGAGCAGGAGCAGGCTTGCTCCACCAAGACGCTGCGCGCGTCGCGATTGAAATGACATGTCCTGATTCCAGTCAGGCGCCGTCCGCATGATTGTCTGCTGATCGGAGGCGGCCTGCCGTCGCGGGGCGACGGAATTCGACTTCAACGGATCCCGGGCATGCGCCGATTGGCGGCGAGCCCAGGCATGATCAAGCGTTGGAGGTCAGGACGCGGGAGGGGCGCGCGGCTGGAACGCCGTGCCGGCCGATTTCAGGTGGAGAAACTCGGCATCGGTGGTGCGGTAGAGCAGGTCGATCGCCTGCGGCAGTTGCAGCAAGGGCGGCGTCGCGAACAGGATGGTGCCCGCCATCGCGACGACGGCGCAGATCGCGCAATTGTCGTCAGCCGGATGGTCGCGATCGGGGCTCGAGGGCGATGGCTTGTGAACCGCGGTGCGGTCGGCCGAAGCCTGGTCTTTGGCACTGTCTTTGCCGCCGTCGGTCTGCTGCAGCGTGGCCTGGGCCAGCGGTGCGGCCTGCGCAAACCAATGGCTGTGGCCGAACGTCAGCGCGAACTGCACCAGCATCGCGAACAACGCGAGCCGGGCGCCGTGCCTGATATTCGACCGGAACCACTTCATCGGAACAAGCTACCCCCACATCGCGAGGCGCCAGATCCGAGGGCGTCACGATGTTATAATGTAACATCACTCGACCCATGAGTAGATGTCAACGGCTCTCGAACCAGCCAGCGAGGGGTGGCGGGCCGATGTGGCGTTCGAGCAACGGAGCGCTCAGCGCCCCTCGCGCACCCACGTCGCCGCGAACGCGCCGAGCAGCAGCAGAAGTCCGATCAGGCCGGCAAAGATCGGCAGCACGCCGACGCCCTTCACCACGCTGGCGTCGCGCATCCGTACGCCCATCCAGCCGTCGCCGGCAAAGACGCTGGCCGAGCGCACCGGGAGGATGCGCGGCAGCTCGACGCTGGTGCTGCTTGCCACGCGCACCGCGTTGCCGCCGGTCGCCTGGGTCAGAGGCTTCAGGGTATCGACCGTCGATGTGACTTCCGAGAACTCCTTCGGATTGGTCGGGCCGACATTGATCAGCGCCTTCAGCGTGCCGTCGGTAGCCTGCCACAGGCCGAGCTCGCTCGCCGGCAGGCTGGCACGCCATTCGCCGGGCTCACCCGGGTTCAGCGTCAGATCCTGTGACACGCCCGACGGCGAGGTCACGCTCACCGGCTGGACGCTGTCCGCCATGGTCTGGCGCACCACGACGAGGTCCTTGCCCTGCACCTGCAGACGCAGCGCCTCCTCGTCCAGATCAGGCTGCTTCATCAGCCAGTGCGACATCCGCCTGAGCAGGTCGAGATGCGGGCCGCCGCCCTCATAACCGCGCGCCCACAGCCAGATGTGGTCGGAGAGCAGTAGCGCGACGCGGCCGTCGCCGAAGCGGGACAGGAACAGCAGCGGCTTGCCGTCGGCGCCCGTCATGACAGGCGGGTTGACGGAATTGCGGGTGTCGACCGTCCTGAAGAAACGGCTCCAGCGCGGCGGCTCGGAGGCCGAGCCCTCGAGAGCGCGCGTCACGGGGTGGCGTTTGCCGATGTCGGACAGATGCGCATAGAAAGGCTTTTCCGTCACCCCGACCGGTTCAGCCGGCAGCACCGTATCCAGCGGCGTGCGCCAGATGCTGGTGTTGGAGGCGTAATCGGGTCCCGCCGAGACCAGCACCGCGCCGCCAGCGCGGACATAGCGCGCGATGTTGTCGAAATAGGCGATCGGCAGCACGCCCTGGCGCGCGTAGCGGTCGAAGATGATCAGCTGGAATTCGTTGATCTTCTGCTGAAACAATTCGCGGGTCGGAAACGCGATCAGCGACAATTCGTTGATTGGCGTGCCGTCCTGCTTCTCCGGCGGACGCAGGATGGTGAAGTGCACGAGGTCGACGCTGGCGTCGGATTTCAGGAGGTTGCGCCAGGTGCGCTCGCCGGAATGCGGCTCGCCCGAGACCAGCAGCACCCGCAGCTTGTCGCGCACGCCGTCAATGGCGACGACGGCGCGGTTGTTCACCGGCGTCAATTCGCGCTCGAGCGGGGAGGCCTCGATCTCGACGATGTTCGGGCCGGCATGCTTGATGTCGACGTCGACGCTCGCGGCCTGGCCGCTCGACAGCGTGCGCTCGTTGATGACCTCGCCGTCCCTGCGGATCGTGACCCTGGCGCGTTCGCCGGTGACGCCCTGGTCGTCGAGGCGGTAGCTGATGGTCTGGGTCTGCCCGACGATGCCGAAGCGCGGCGCGGCCGTGATCGCGATGCGGCGGTCGCGCTCGTCCTTCTGGCCGGTGATCAGCGCGTGTACCGGCGCCTGGAAGCCGAGCGCGCCGGCGTTCGCGGGAATGTCGTGGACGCGGCCGTCGGTGATCAGGAACGCGCCGGCGACGCGGTCGACCGGCACGTCGGACAGGGCCGAGGCGAGGGCGCCGAACAGTTTTGTGCCGTCGGTCTCGCCGTCAGCCTGTCCGGCCTCGACGACGCGCACTTCCAGCCCCTTGATCTTCTTCAGGTTGTCGACCAGCGCTTCCTGCGCCTGCGCGGCTTCACGATTGCGGCTGCCGAAATTCTGGCTCGGACTTTTGTCGACGACGACAGCGGCGACCGAGGTGAGGGGTTCGCGGTCCTCGCGGGTGAAGGAGGGATTGGCGAGCGCGAGCAGGAACAGCGCCAGCGCGGCCACGCGCACGGCGGCGCCGCGCGCGCGCGCAACCAGCAGCACGAGCGCGATGACGACGATCGCGGCGAGCGCGAGCCACAGCACGATCGTGGGGACCAGCGGCGTGAAGGCGATGCCGTAGTTCATGACGATCCTATTGCCCCAGCCGTTCGATCAGCGCCGGTGCATGCACCTGGTCGGCCTTGTAATTGCCGGTCAGCGTGTACATCACGATGTTGGCGCCGGCGCGGTAGGCGAATTCGCGCTGGCGGGTGTCGCCGCCGGTCACCGGCAGCATGGCCTGGCCGTCGGGCCGCACGGCCCAGGCGCCGGCGAGATCGTTCGAGGTGATGATGATCGGCGAGACGCCGTCGCCGCCGCGCGCCGGCCGCTGCGCGCTGTCCTCGTCCTCGTCGCGCGGCAGGGTCTCGACCCAGGTCTGGCCGGTGACGAAGCGGCCGGGGAAGTCGCGCAGCAGATAGAAGGTCTTGGTCAGCACGTGCTCGCGCGGCACCGGCTCGAGCTCGGGCACGTCGAGCGAGGACAGGATCTGGCGCAGCGTCTGCATGGCCGGCGTCTGCGCGGCGCCGTTCGCGCCGGGCGGGGCTTCGATCGCGTCGCGGGTGTCGAACAGCACGGTGCCGCCCTGCTTCATGTAGGCGTCGATCTTGTTGATGGCGTCCTGCGGCGGCTTGGGCGCGCCCGGCACGATCGGCCAGTAGATCAGCGGGAAGAAGGCGAGCTCGTCGCGCGCGGGATCGACCCCGACGGGGTCGCCGGCCTCGAGCGCGGTGCGCTGCGCCAGGAACAGCGTCAGCCCGTTCAGCCCCGCTTTGACGATGGAATCGACGTCGGCATTGCCTGTGACGACATAGGCGAGGCGGGTCTGCGCCGTCGCTCGCATCGCGAAATCGTCGGTGGCATCGTCGGCGCGAGATGGCGCCGGGACGAGCGATGCGAACAGCAGGCCAAGGACAATGCCAAGCACGATCATGGCGGGCGCGGCGCGGCGGCGCAGCAGCGCGGCGATCCCGCCGCCGAGCACCGCGACGATGATGGCGTCGATCAGGAACAGCGCGAGCGCCGTCGACAGCAGCCAGCCGCGCAGGTCCTGCGGCTCGGCGTTGGTGTAGGTGGCGTGCCGGGCGCGCAGGCTCGCGGTGTTGAGGGCCGCGATGCGGTCGGCGCTGGCAAGCGTGTTCACGGCGAGCGGTCCTTCGGCCGGGCCATAGAAGCCCGGCGGATGATCTGACGTGGCGCGGTCGCGATAGTCCGCGGGCAGGGGTTTTGCGGTCGCCGGCGGCGGGCCGAAGGCGCCAAAGCCGTCGAGAATGTGCAGCGGCGCCACCGTCTCGGTGGTCGCTTCGCTGGCGACGCCCGCGCCGGGCTTGGACGTGTAGCCGGACATGTCGACCACCCGCCGCAGCATTTCGACGAAGGTGCCCGACATCGGCAGGTCCGACCAGCGCATGTCGGCGCTGACGTGGAACAGGCTGACCAGCCCCTTGCCGCGATGCTCGCCGGTGACGAGCGGCGTGCCGTCCTCCAGCGAGGCCCAGCTCTTGGTGGCGAGCACCGCGTCGGGCTCGGCCAGCACCTGGCGGCTCACGGTGACGTCCTTGGGGACCATCACGCCGGCAAACGGGCCGTCGGCGGCGAAGGTCGCAAGATGCTGCGGCTTCTCCCAGGTCAGGCTGCCGCCGAGGGTGCGGCCGCCCTTGCGCAGCTTGACCGGCACCAGATCGTCCTCGGCCTGCGCGAGGCGGGGACCTGCGAACCGCACCAGGACGCCGCCCTGGTCGATCCAGGCATTGAGCCGCTCGCGCAGCTCAGGGGCGATGGTGCCGACATCGGCAAGGATGATCATCGGCAGCTTCTGGTCCAGAAACTGCGTGATGCCCTGCTGCGGCGAGCCCTTGTCGGCGAGCCTGACATCGGCGAACGGCGCCAGCGCGCGGGTGAGATAGAAGGTCGGCGCCAGCAGCGGCTGCGCGGTCTCGCTGGTCGCGCCCGAGACGATGCCGATGGCGCGGCGGCGCCAGCGCTTGTCGAGCAGCTGCACCGCGCCGGCGGAGCGCTCGCCCGAGATCTCGAGCCGCGTGATGTCGTTGCGCAGCTCGACCGGCAGGTCGAACGCCGCTTCGGTCTCCTTGTCCTGCGGACCGAACGAGAAGCGCGCCTCGCCGATCGGCGAGGCCTTCTGGTCCAGCGCGCGCACGGTGCCGATCGCGATGCCGCTGTCGGTGCGCAGCACCTTCACCGTCATCCGGGCGGCGGCGTTCTCGGCCGCGACCAGCGCCAGTGGCGAGGAGGTGCCGCCTTCGAAGATGGTCAGGCTGCGCTCGCCGACGGTCTTGCCGAGGCCGGTCACGAACTCCTCGCCGCGGCCGGTGTCGACGCCGTCCGACAGCCAGGCGATCTCGCAATCGCCGGTGGCTTTCAGGAAGCGGTCGATCGCGGCGAGCGTGTCGACGCGGTCGATGGAATAGGGCTTTGGCGCGAGCTGCCGCAGCGCGACGCGCGCGGCGCCCGCCGGCATCAGGGTGATGTCGCGGTTCGGCTCGGACAGCGGCACTAGCGCGATGGCGCGGCGGTCGTTGTCGGCATTGGCGATCAGCTCGTCGGCGGCCCTGACCCTGACGTCCCAGTGCGATGCGGCGCTCCAGCCGTCGTCGAACATGATCATCAGCGGCGCCTTGCTGCCGGCGAGGCCGGTCTGCGGATTCCAGATCGGGCCTGCGGCCGCGAAGATCACCAGCGCAGCCGCAAGCAGACGCAGCGCGGTCAGCCACCACGGCGTCCGCGATGGCGTCTCTTCCCGCGGGGCGATGTCGAACAACAGGCGCGTCGGCGGAAACTCGATGCGGCGCGGCCGGGGCGGCATCACACGCAGCAGCCACCACAGCACCGGGAGGCTGACGAGGCCGATCAGCAGCAGCGGTTCGGTGAAGGCGAGCGGCAGCCCCATCATGCGGCAGGCCCCGCCTTGATGGTCGTGGCGCGGGCGCCCGACTTGCTCACCTGCATGCCGGCATGCAGGAACAGCAAGAGCTCGGCAGCGGAGCGGTCGGTGGCGTGCGTGGTGAACAGCCAGTCGAGCTTGCCCGTCTCGGCGCGGATCTGGTCGCGGTGCAGCGCGAGCCGCGTGGTGTAATCCTGCGCCCAGCTCTCGGCGCGGCCGGCGGTGATCACGCCGAAGCCTTCGGGCTCGACGAACTCGACGCGGCCGGAATAGGGGAATGATTCTTCGGCGGGATCGACGATTTGCACCAGCGTGCCGTGCGCGCCCGAGCCGGAAAGTCCCGCGAGCGTCGTCCTGATCTCGGAGATCGGCGACCAGAAATCCGACAGCACGATCGTCTCGGCGAGCGCGGCAGGCACGAAGGACGGCGGCAGGCTGAGACGATCGGCGTCGTCATGCAGCATCGCCTGCGCCATTTTGTCGATCACGCTGCGGCTCGCGGTCGGCGCCATCAGCCCGGGAATGCCGACGCGTTCGCCGCCGGAGACCAGGAGCTCGGCCAGCGCGAAGGCGACGATCAGCGTCCGCTCGAGCTTGGACTCGCGCGCGGTCTTCGAGGCGAACGCCATCGAGGGCGAGCGGTCGGGCCAGATCCACACGGTGTGCGAGGCTTCCCATTCGAGCTCGCGGACATAGAGATGGTCGTCGCGCGCCGAGCGTCGCCAGTCGACGTTCTGCGCCGGCTCGCCGGAGACGAAACGGCGATACTGCCAGAAATTCTCGCCGGAGCCGGCGCGGCGCCGACCATGCAAGCCGTGGATGACGTTGGCGGCGATACGGCGGGCTTCGAGCACCAGGCGTGGCAAGGACGCGGCGAGCGTGCGGCTTTCGCCATCGGCACGTCGGATCGCGATGATCTCCTTCGCCGTGTGCCCGTTCTCCGCTGCCATCAACCGATCCGTGTCTTGAGCTGCTTGATCACGTCCGGAATCGTGCGGCCCTCGGCGCGCGCCTGGAACGTCAGGGCCATGCGGTGCTTCAGCACGGGCTCGGCGAGGTCGAGCACGTCGTCGACCGAGGGCGCGAGGCGGCCGTCGATCAGCGCACGCGCGCGCACGGCCAGCATCAGGGATTGGCTGGCGCGCGGGCCGGGGCCCCAGGCGATGAACTTGCCGGCTTCGCCGCTCTCCGCGCCCGGACGGGCCGAACGCACCAGCGACAGGATCGCCTCCACGACGGAATCGCCGACCGGCAGGCGCCGGATCAGCCGCTGCGCGGTGATCAGCGCGTCCGCGGTCATCGATCCCTTCGCCAGCGTTTCCTCGGCGCCGGTGGTCTCGAACAGGATGCGGCGTTCGGCGTCGCGATCGGGATAGTCGACGTCGATCTCCATCAGGAAGCGGTCGAGCTGCGCTTCGGGCAGCGGATAGGTGCCTTCCTGCTCCAGCGGATTCTGCGTCGCGAGCACGTGGAACGGCTTCGGCAGATCGTGGCGCGCGCCGGCGACGGTGATGTGCTGCTCCTGCATCGCCTGCAGCAGTGCCGACTGCGTGCGCGGTGAGGCGCGGTTGATCTCGTCCGCCATCAGCAGCTGCGCGAACACCGGACCCGAAATGAAGCGGAAGGCGCGCTTGCCCGCGGTGCTCTCGTCCAGCACCTCGGCGCCGAGAATGTCGGACGGCATCAGGTCCGGCGTGAACTGGATGCGCTTGGCGTCGAGGCCGAGCGTGACGCCGAGCGTCTCGACCAGCTTGGTCTTGGCAAGGCCGGGCACGCCGATCAGCAGCGCATGGCCGCCGGAGAGGATGGTGACCAGCGTGTTTTCGATCACGCGATCCTGCCCGAAGATGACGGACGCGATCGCTTCCTTCGCGGCGCGAATCTGGCCCGACACCTGCTCGGCCGAACGGACGATCCCGTCCTCGAGTTTCTCGACACTCTCCGCCATCCGTTCGCTCCTTCAGCCCGCCATGCGGCTTGCCTAGGCCGTCATGTCATCGCATCACGTCAGATCATCACGTTAGATCATGGGCCCCATGCTAGACTTGCAGGAAGGCCATGTATTCGTTGAATTAACCTATCCCCACCTTATCGGCTTCGGGTTATGTACGGCATCACGAAGTGGCGACCTCCCACACCGGGCTAATCCGGGGTGGAACCGTGCACCCGAGTACAACGTAGACCTGCACCAAACGTGCCAAGGACAAAGTCAGGGCAAACCATGGCGAACCAAGGGCAGAGCGCCAATCACGGTCTCGAAGGGCTGACGGCCGCTGCGAAAAACGCTGCCAATACCGAAGGCGCCAAAAAGGGCCTGCCGCCGGTGCATCTGTGGAATCCGCCGTTTTGCGGCGATCTCGACATCCGAATCGCCTCCGATGGTACTTGGTTCTACTTGGGTACGCCAATCGGACGTCCCGCTTTGGTGCGGCTGTTCTCGACCATCCTCAAGCGCGAGGGCGACAAGCATTTCCTGGTCACGCCGGTGGAGAAGGTCGGCATCCGCGTCGACGATGCGCCGTTCATGGCGGTCGAGATGCTGACGCATGGCGAGGGCCGCCAGCGCGTGCTGAGTTTCCGCACCAATGTCGACGACTGGGTCACCTGCGATGCCGCGCACCGGCTGCGCTTCGAGCAGGCGGCGGACGGTGGGCTGACGCCCTATTTGCATGTCCGCGCCGATCTCTGGGCCAAGGTCACGCGGGCGCTCTATTACGATCTGGTTGACATGGGCGAGGAGCGGATGGTCGATGGCCAGCCGATGTTCGGCGTCGAATCATCCGGCGAATTCTTCGCCATGGCCGATGCGGAGCAGGTGAGGGCCGCGCTTTGAACAAGCCAATCCTGAAGAAAGATCCAGCCGCGATTGGCGCGGCGGATTTCTTCGCCCGCTCGAAGGCGAAGCTCGGCTTCGACGTGCCGGCCGGCCTCTACGATCCCAACATCATTCCCGCCTCGGGCGATCCCGGCACCGACAAGATGCTGGAGATCGTCGCGCGCGAGCAGCCGGTGCGGCCCGCGGCGGTCCTGATCGCCGTGGTCGATCATCCGGAGCCGACCATCCTGCTGACGCAGCGCTCGGCCCATCTCAACGACCATGCCGGCCAGATCGCCTTTCCCGGCGGCAAGATCGACGCGACCGATTCCTCGCCGCTGGACGCGGCGCTCCGCGAGGCCGAAGAGGAGGTCGGGCTGTCCAGGGATTTCGTCGAGCCGCTCGGCTATCTCGATCTCTACGGCACCGCGTTCGGCTTCCGGATCTTGCCGACAGTCGCCAGGGTGCGGCCCGGCTTTTCGCTCAGCATCAACCATTCGGAGGTTGATGACGCCTTCGAGGTGCCGCTATCCTTCCTGATGAACCCGGTGAACCATCAGGTGCACAGCAAGGAATTCCGCGGCATGGAGCGGTTCTACTACGCCATGCCGTTCGCGGAACGCTACATCTGGGGAGCGACGGCCGGAATGCTGCGTGTGCTGTATGAGCGGATCTATTCGTCATGATCCGGCCGATTCTGACCGAGATCGGAATCTTCCTCATTCCCTTTGCCGTCTATGCGCTGTTCCTGGCCGCGACGCGCTCCGGCCTGTTCGCGCGCTCGTCCTGGCCGGTCACCGTCGTGGCGCGCCTCGTCCTGGCAGCGCTCGTGCTCGTCATCGCGGGGTTGATCGGCTTCGCGCATTTCTCCGGCGCCGCCCCGGATTCGACCTATATTCCCGCCCATATCGAGAATGGCAGGCTGGTGCCCGGCGTGGAAAGATAGGGGCGGCACGATGAGCGCGGAGCCGATACTCGCCGATGCGCCCTGGCTGATCTCGGGCGGGACCGCGCGTGTCCTGCGATTGCTCAATGCCGACGGCGAGGAGGCGCGGGTGGTCGGTGGCGCCGTGCGCAACGCGCTGCTCGGCCTTGTGCCCGGCGACATCGACATCGCGACCACGGCGCGGCCGGAGGAGGTGATGCGGCGCGCCAAGGCCGCCGGCATCAAGAGCGTGCCGACCGGCATCGATCACGGCACCGTCACGCTGGTCATCGACAGCCACCCCTACGAAGTCACGACGCTGCGCGAGGATACCGAGACCTTCGGCCGCAAGGCCAAGGTCGCGTTCGGCCGCGACTGGGTGAAGGACGCCGAGCGGCGCGACTTCACCATGAACGGCCTGTCGGTCGATGCGAGGGGCGTCGTCTACGACCATGTCGGCGGCATCGCGGATGCCAGAGCGCGCCGCGTGCGCTTCATCGGCGATCCCGACCAGCGCATCGCCGAGGATTATTTGCGCATCCTGCGCTTCTTCCGCATCCACGCCGCTTTCGGCGCGGGCGAGCCCGACCGCGACGGCACGCTCGCCTGCATCCGCGGGCGCGACGGCCTCGCCAGCCTCTCGGCCGAGCGGGTGCGCATGGAAATGCTGAAGCTCTTGGTGGCATCGGGCGCCGCGGCCGCCGCGCTGGCCATGGCCGAGGGCGGCTTGCTGCAGGCGCTGGTCGGCGGCGTCGTCTACACCGGGCCGCTGGCGACGATGATCGCGATCGAGCGCGAGCTCGGCCTCGCCGCGAGCAGCACGCGGCGCCTCGCCGCGCTGACCGTCGCCGTGACCGAGGATGCCAAGCGCGTCGCCACGCGCCTGCGGCTATCCAATGCCGAGACCAAGGCGCTGGATTCGATGGGTCACCGCTGGTGGCGCCTCGCCACCAAGGACGATGCCAATGCCCGGCGGCTGCTCTACCGGCTCGGGCCTGAGCGCTATCACGATCGCGTGTTGCTGGGCTGGGCGAGGAACGGCGGCGATGTCACCTCGATGCGCTGGCGCGCGCTCGCCGAGCTGCCGCAGCGCTGGACTGCGCCGAAATTTCCGCTGAAAGCCGCCGATTTCCTCGCGCGCGGATTGGCCGAAGGACCCGCGCTCGGGCATGTGTTGACGCTCGCCGAGGACGCTTGGCTTGCGGCGGATTTTCCACTAGATGAAGCCGCGCTCGCTTCCATCGCCGATCAAGCTGCGGCCCGCATCAGCCGCGACGAGAGAACGTGACCATCGTCTCAGCCTTCGCCGACATCTCGATCTTTCAGCTCTTGCTGGTCGCGTTGATGGCGTTGTTTGCTTCGATCATCGGTGGTCTCGCCGGTTACGGCACCGGCGCCCTGATGCCGCTGGTGCTGGTGCCGCTGGTCGGCGCCGAGCCCGTGGTGCCGATCATCGCGATCTCCGCCATCTTCACCAATTGCAGCCGCGCGGTCGCCTACCTGCGCTACGCCGATCGCCGCCGCGCAGCTATCGTGCTCGCCTGCGCCGCGCTGACGACCGCGGTCGGCGCCTT
Organism: Bradyrhizobium sp. WYCCWR 12699; assembly: GCF_032144035.1. Taxonomy (NCBI): domain Bacteria; kingdom Pseudomonadati; phylum Pseudomonadota; class Alphaproteobacteria; order Hyphomicrobiales; family Nitrobacteraceae; genus Bradyrhizobium; species Bradyrhizobium sp. WYCCWR 12699. Next base: position 1,533,947 of record NZ_JAVTJN010000039.1, on the reverse strand, counting down.
CGGCTACACGCGGCTGAGCAATGCGGGCGCAGCCGTCGTGATCGGCGCGATGCTGATCCTGAGCGTGCCGCTGCGCCGGGTGCTCCGCCGCCGCGAGGTCAAGATCTCCGACAGCGGCCTCGCCGCCGGCTCGGTCGGCTATGGCGTGCTGGTCGGCGGCACCTCCGGCTCCGGCGTGATCCTGCTGTCGCTCCTGATGGCCGCGGGCCTGGAGGGCGCCGCCGTGATCGCGACCGACGCGATGATCTCGCTCGGCACCGGCCTCATCAAGATCTCCGTGTTCGGCCTCGCCGGCGCCGTCACCGCGCAGGTGCTCGCCTTCGCCCTCCTGATCGGCGCGATCGCGATCCCCGGCGCGTTCCTGGCAAAAGCCTTCGTCGAGCGAATGCCGCTGCACATCCACACCGTGATCTTGGATGTCGCGGTGATCACCGGCGGGCTGGTGATGATCTCGGCGGCGGCGCGGCAGCTCTTGGCGTAGACGGGCCCAACTGGGCATTCGCAAGTATCCGCGATCCGGGCTTGTTCTGGTAACGTTGGCTTCTGAGCGCCAAGCGGACGTCGCCTGGATCGGCTTTCTTCAGGAGCGCCGCCGCCAAAAGGGATGCTGTCCGGAATATGTGCATCCAATATAATGAAGTCTTGCTGTCTCAGGCGAGGATTAGCCCCGGCAGTTCAGGGAAGCGCCCGAAAAACAGCCTGTCGGCAGTGTGGCTCGAGAGTTGCTTTGCGACATACACGGCAAGCAGAGACGGCTTCGCGCATCGATGATCGGCTCAGTTCGGTGAACTTCACCGAACGATGTGATGCCGTCCACTCGACGGGCCCTGAGGCCAACGTGAGCAGCAAGCGGGGCCTAAGTTCCATAATTGTCTATGTCCGAGACCGGACATAGTTGATATAGTCTGCTTCATCATCGACCAGCCCTAGGCATTTATCGATGACTGAGAGCGCGTTTGCTCCCGCCTGAATTGCCAGCGGTGAGACATGTGCCACATTTGCAAAACCCTCGACGATCAAATCCGTCGCTACCGTCGTCTACAGGACCGCATCAACGACCGTCAGGTGGAAGAGGCTACGCTCCATATGGTAGCCGAGCTGGAGGCGAGAAAGGCCGCCCTTCACCCCGCAGACAAGTAAACGGTCTCAGTTGGCTGTTTCCCAGCTTCGACTGCCAAGCGGCTAGGGGCCATGAACGGGAGCTAGTCGCAATATCTTAGCCTCGCTGTCCGTGTCGGGATACCGGCGGAGGTTTGTTGGTGGCCTCGCTCGCAGTTCCTATGTCGGAGGCCCGACGTATAGGATAAGGTCTTGCAATCACCGTTCCCTGAATTGGCGACTACCGGTGACTGAGAGTGTTGTGCTCCCGCCTAACCGCAGGAATGCCACGTGTCTCCATCCGATCCCCGCTTCCCCGATGAGCCTCAGCGCTGCCCCAAATGCCAAGAGCCCCTTTACCTGGTCGGTATCACGACAGGTCCTAAAGGACTCAATGTACGATCATTCGAATGCGGCAGATGTAACCATGCCATCACAGTGTCGGCTGTCTTGTCCCGATGAAGCAGGATGGGCCAGCCGCGTCCGCCGCAGACGAGCGACCATCCGACCAAGACGTTCGTCGGGATCTCGAAGCAATGTCCACCAGCGAACTTCGACAATTGTTGTTTGAGGTTGAGCAAGTCATGCTTGCCAGAGGTTTGCGGCCAGACAGGTTCTTTTGAACTCAAGAGACTGCCTAGAAAGTGGGTAGTCCGAGGCGAGCGCCCACCTTTGCTCGTTGGCAGGCAAGTAGCTGGCCGCGACATGACGTCAGCTCATGGCCCTCAAGTGACCTTCACGGCGATGCACGCTGAGGACAAGCCCAAATGCTATGTCCGGATCGGATTTACCAAATATCCTTAGAGTGTCGCTCGCGAGCGGAAATATCGATGACTGAGAAGCACGTCGCTTCCATACCGATTGGGAGGCTTTCGATGATTTCCATCAAAGAGTGCAAAATATTCGCTGCCGAATACAAAACTCTGGGATGCGAACCTGATATTTCCGCTCGCCGATCCACTGTGCTTCTTAGCATTTCACGTAGTTGGATAGCGCTGGCACACCAGCTTGAAAACCTGACGATGATAGTCAAAGACGAAGAGAAGTAAGGCCGCCCCAGACAGGCCAGGATGCAATCCCTGTCGCCTTTGACCGTAAACGGACTCTGGATGTGCGGCCGGCGGTTCATGATCAGTCCTGCGTCACCCGATTGTTCTCATGCAGCTGAAATGCCCACTTCGATACTTAGAAACTTACCGCCGGCACGGTGAGTACTTTGAATCATCTCAGTAGCGATAAATTCTCAGGGTCGAAGCGCGGGAAGACCAGCGTTGCAAGTGCGGCGCCCAGCCCGCGCCAAAGCACACGAAGATGGACTCCATGCCTGGCCTCACCGGTCGGGTTTTTGAATGCCAGTCGGCGAACGCACTTTGACCGAGGACAAAGAGTGAGGCCGCCGCCTCAATTGGCGGCCTCTTTCATGTTGTCGATGTGGTCCATGTCGCCTATTGGCCCGTAGCTGACCTGCGCGGCGGCGTCCGCCGACAGCCGCTTTTGACCCGAAGCGGTCAAAGCGGTTGCATCTCGGCGATCTAGCCGGCGTTGATACTTCGACCTAATATTGAGAGATGTCGCTCACCAGCCCGATCAGGCCTTATGATCCCACTTGGCCGCAGCAGTACGCGGCAGAAGAGGCGCGACTGAAACCTATTTTTGGCTCCGCGCTGGTTGGAGTTCATCACGTTGGTAGCACCGCTGTACCCGAATTGGCCGCCAAGGGTGAAATTGACGTCCTCTCGGTGGTGAAGTCAGCGAGCGGGCTGGAACATTGGAGTCAATCATTAGCGGCGCTAGGCTATCGTCGTGGAGGCGACCTCTCGGCTGGCCACTATTTCTTCAAGCGGGACGTGAACGGTGTCCGCACTCACAAGCTTCATGTGTGCCTCGTTGGCCACGGACAGATTGAGCGGATGCTGAGATTTCGAGACCATCTGCGCAAGGATGCAGGGGACCGTTCGAGATATCAGGAATTGAAGCTAAGGCTCGAGCGCGAAAACACCTCAGGTATTCGGCAATACTTGATAGCCAAAGATCCGTTTATCCAAGATGTACTGGCCAACCTCGATTGATTGTTGACTAGCCGAACACAGGTTCAGCCATCGTCTCAGGAAGCAGGCCTGCCAGCCTTCGAGCCTTGAGTCCGCTTGTGGCCCTTAGATGACCTCACGTTCCTATGAGCGAACGTCGGCTTTCCCACCTATAGCGGACCACATCGGAACGTGGCTCCGGGCAGTCGTCGGCGCCTTCATGATGCGCCAGACCTACTAGGTGCTCACCAACCAAGCACATCTGCGGCGTCAGCCGATATGAAGCTACTTGGGCTTTTGCTTGTCCGCTAACTCGCGAGCGGCCAACCCAAGCTCCAGCTCTCTGAGCTGTTCGACCAACTCTTTGACGATCTCATCGTAGTCAGATGGCGTCAGTGAATGCACGCCTCGCAATACCATTTGCTTCTGAAGGATCGTCGCCATCATGGCTTTAACGCTCATGGGCCGCTCAAATTCAACTCGCTACAAAATCAATCTGAAGTAGATGCCAAGCGCTGCGGATGCGCAATCTCCGTAGAATTACGGCCCATGACGAGGGCGTTGCGGGCATCCAAGAACCACTTTGGCAGGTGCTCGACAATTGAGCGCGAAATAAGAAGCGCCGGATTGCGTTCCTTGTTTCGGGACGCGATCTGAGCGTATCGAAAGCCGAGTCGCGCTTCGGCAAGTAAAATTTGGTTCTGTGTCATAATCATAATGACTCCGACGCAAAAATAGAAAATAGGGTGGAAAAACAAAAACATCGGGAGGAGTAGGTGGATACTGTGAGTCGCCTGCGCGCGATGGCATCGCTGTGCCGTCAGACTGCCGCGCATCACCCTGATCGAAGTTGCAAACTGCTCGCTGAAGCTGAGTTTTGGGAGCATTTGGCCGATGATGCACTGCGCGATCAGTCGTGCACATCTGGCTTCCCGCTCCCAGCAATCGGAGATGATGCGAACGCTACGCAATCGGCCCCCAGTATGGCGGCATGAGCGCTTTTGGCGCCAGAGTCCCCTTGAGGGTCACGGCTACCCCTATGCAGAGCGTCATGTTCTGGGGAGAAGCAGGTCTCAATTTCCTCACGGCGTACGTGCGAGGCAGCGCTTGGAATAGCGGTAAGTCACGAAAGCTGGACTAATTTTTTTTGGCAGGGGTTGCGTTCATGGATAGCGTAGAGCGGTGCTTCGCCGCGGTGACGGCAATTGGATTTTTTGTGACCGTCGTGGGGGTCATACTGCTGCAGACGATCTAGGTTCTAGCTCCGCGCGAATTGCAGGCCAGCTCGCTGGGACCGGGCTTTGGGCTGTAGGTCAGCCGCGCTGCGCTCAAGATCACTTGGGGCTACTTCTTCAACAGTATCCCTAGTGTTCGCGCCATTCGCCTCACTGATCCTGCGTGACGGCCTAGCTCGGCTGCTATCTTCGATACGCCAGCGCGTGCTCGGGCGAGCCTGACCAGTCGTCGAATTTCCTGCTCGTCCCATTGTTTTGGCTTCAGTGTTTTCATGGTGCGGCGCTCAACCCGCGCCAGCTAACCAGCGAGCCTACTAGCCGACACTTGGGAAATTTACGGGGTGGTGTGGTCCCACGAGGCGCGCGGGAGGGCGCTCATGACCCAAACCGTCCGTCCGTACCAGCAATCCGAAGAAGCCGTACCCTAGACAGTCTGCCTCGCCTGGGGGATCATGCGACGTTAGGCGAGCTGGGACGCCGTTATGGACGTCGGAGGTTGGCTGCGGAGGCTTGGCCTCGAGCAATATGAGGCGGCATTCCGCGATAATGAGATTGACGATACCGTCCTGCCGAACCTGACGGCGGAGGACTTGAAGGACCTTGGGGTAGGACTTGTAGGGCATCGCCGCAAGTTGCTCGACGCCATTGCCGCCTTTCGCGCCAAAACGGGCGCACCGGCGCCGCTATCCGATGTTCCAATGGCGACCGACAACGTCACGAAGGATACGGCCGAGCGCCGCCAGGTTACCGTGATGTTCTCGGACCTCGTTGGCTCGACGTCGCTCTCCACACGCATGGACCCAGAAGACCTGCGCGATGTCATTTCGGCTTATCAAACTTGCGTCGCCGAGACGGTGCGTGGGTTTGAGGGTTTCGTCGCCAAATACATGGGCGACGGCGTACTCATTTATTTCGGCTATCCGCAAGCCCACGAGGACGATGCTGAGCGCGCCGTGCGCGCGGGGCTTGAAGCAATTGCCGCAGTGGGCGCACTCAAATTGTCCGTTCCGCTGCAAACCCGCGTCGGTATCGCGACCGGACTGGTGGTTGTTGGCGATCTAATCGGATCGGGCGAGGCACAGGAGCGCGGCATCATCGGCGAAACGCCTAACCTTGCCGCACGCCTGCAGGGCCTGGCTGAGCCGAACACGGTTGTAATTGCCGAGACCACGCGAAGGCTCTTGGGCAATCTGTTTGAACTTAAGGACGTTGGACCTCAGGAACTCAAAGGCATCCCGGGCCGCATCAGAGCTTGGGCGGCACTGCGACCGTCTATAGTCGAGGGCCGCTTCGAGGCCCTCCACGCGGGCGGCGGATTGAGCGAACTTATAGGGCGTCAGGAAGAACTCGAACTGCTAATGCGGCGCTGGTCGAAGGCAAAGACCGGCCAGGGTCAAGTGGTGTTGCTTTCCGGCGAACCAGGCATTGGCAAGTCACGGCTCACGGCAGCGCTAATTGAACAACTTGCTTCCGAGCCGCACACGCGCTTGCGCTATTTCTGTTCATCGCAGCATACAGACAGCGCGCTTTACCCGATCATTACCCAGATGGAGCGTGCGGCCGGATTCGCGCATGACGACACGATACAAGCAAAGCTCGACAGGATAGATACCCTGCTAGCGCAGTTCTTGACGCCACACCAAGATATTGCGCTGCTCACTGAGATGCTTTCCCTGCCGAACGACGGACGATATCCCAATCTAGAGTTAACTGCACCGCAGCGCCGACAAGAAACGTTTGAGGCGCTAACCAGGCAAGTTGAGGCTCGATCCAAGCCTAATCCGGTCCTGATGATATTCGAGGACGTGCATTGGATCGATCCGACGAGCCTTGAAGCACTCGGTCACACGATCGATCGCCTAAGAAATCTCCGGGTGCTGCTGATTATCACGTACCGGCCCGAGTTCGAGCCGCCGTGGATCGGAAGGCCATATGTCACTGCAGCTCATCTAAACCGCCTCGGCGAAGACGAGAGCAAGGCCATAGTCAACCGGATATCTGGAAGCGCGCTACTTCCCGCAAACATCAGACAGGACATAATTGAACGCACCGATGGCATACCCCTGTTCGTCGAGGAGATAACCAAGGCGGTGCTGGAGGCAGGTGAGGAAGGTGGTGAGAGATCAGCTGCGAGTATGCCCTCGCGATCCGTCGCCGTTCCTCCGACCCTCCATGCTTCGTTGCTGGCGCGGCTTGACCGGCTCGGATCACCCGCCAGGGAAGTGGCTCAGGTTGGCGCGGCAATCGGTCGAGAATTCTCCTACGAGCTACTCCTTCCCGTAGCGCAGCGGAGCTCGGCTGGGCTGAATGGAGCACTCGATCAGCTTGTATCCGCCGAACTGATCTTCAGACGCGGAATGCCACCACACGCGGAATACACCTTTAAACACGCCCTGGTTCAAGATGCCGCCTACAGCACGCTGCTGCGGGCACCCCGTCAGAGGCTGCATGCACGAATTGCCGAAGCGCTCGAACAGCTATTTCCCCAGCGCGCCAGTATCGAACCCGAGCTGTTAGCGCACCATTTCACAAATGCCGGACAGGCAGAACGCGCTATTTCATACTGGTTGAAGGCCGGACGGCGTGCAGCGGAGCGATCCGCCGACAAGGAGGCTGTGCGTCATCTCAGGCGGGGCCTGGAAATATTGATGGTGCTGCCGCATTCCGCACAGAAGGACCAGCAGGAACTCGACTTTCAGCTCGCCTTGGGCACGCCTTTGGCCGCTCAGCATGGGTATGGCAACCCAGTCGTCGGAGCTGCGCGCGATCGCGCGATTGCCTTGTGTGAAAAATTAGGCGACATGCAGCACCTATTGCCCTGCCTCTACGGGCAATATGCCTATTGCATAGCGAGCGGCAAGATCCGCAAGGCACTTGAGTATTCGGAGCGCTGCCAATCGCTGGCCGCGGAAACCGGCGACCGCGTGGCGCGATTGATCGCACACCGCGCCATGGGCGCATCGCTGCTTGAAATGGGCGAGTTCGAGGGCGCCAAGACGCAGCTTGAACAGATCCTTGCAATCGACAGGACCGACGCGGACCAAGCTCTTTCGGTGCTTTACCTCGCGGATCCGCACGCGTCAGGTCTTGCCTATCTGGCACTGAGCCTGTGGGCCTTGGGATACCCCGACCAGGCAGTTGCGGCACGCCAAAAGGCAATCAAACATGCCTTGGATACAGAACACGCAAACACCAGCGGCATAGTTGCCATCTACGCTGGCGCACAATTGTCCGTATTGCTCGGCAAGATGGAGGACGTCAGGAACTACGTTGATAACTTAAACGCACAACTCGGCCCGCGCGTGCCACTCTGGGCAACTAGCTGCGGTCAAATACTTAAGGGATGGGCGATCGGGTGTGCAGAGCAGCTGGAAGGCGGCATTGCGCTGATGAAGCACGGAATACATGCGGCCGAAACACAGGTTCGGTTTCATTCCCCGCAGTACCATTCTCTCCTTGCAGTCCTCCAAGCACGCGCGGGAGATATGCAGGACAGCGTGAGCACGATCAGAAAAGCCAAAGAGCTGATGGACGAAACAGGCGAGTTTCTCTGGCAGGCCGAGGTGCTCAGAATAGAGGGTGAACTCCGATTGCTTTTCGGAGCACCTACAAATGAAGCGGAAGCAGGCTTTGTTCAGGCCCTCGAAGTCGCCCGCAAGCAGCGGGCAAAATCGCTCGAGCTGCGCGCCGCGATGAGCCTGGCGCGGCTGTGGCGCGATCGAGGGAAGGGGGATGAGGCCCGCGAACTTCTCGCTCCGCTCTACGGCTGGTTCGCCGAGGGCTTTGACACGTTGGACTTGAAGCAGGCCAGAGCGTTACTCACCGAGCTGGCGCAATGAGGGTTGTCGTATCGCGAAGGCCAGCTTCGGAGGGGCAGCTTCTGGCCCGATGGCGACGTTCGGTTCGGCTCACAAATCGCCTGCTAACTGGGGCAGACCGGAAGTGACACGGCGCGACTCAAACCGGCGCTGTTGACGGATATCGCTCTCTCCGACGGCTAAAACCGAAACGTTCCCGGATCGAGACCGAGCCCCACCCGTCCAGACACGACATAGTTGTTCGTGCTCATTGCGATGTGCTTCGTCGCGGCCTGGATGTCACGGACATAGCGCTCGATCGGCGAGGTTTCGAAGATCGAGCCCGTGCCGGTTTCTGCGGCGAGCAAGTCGGCGATCCGCAGCGCCGTTTCGGCGGCATGGGTGCAAGCCGTCCTGAATACGGCGCGAGCTTCGATCAGGCGCGGTCCATCCTCGGTCAACGCGGCTGTCAGTTGCGACATTGCATCGATCAGGAAGGCACGGGCCGCACGATGCAACGCGTCGGCCCTGCCGTAATTGCTTTGCACGATGTCGCGGTCGCGCATCGTCGTGACCTGGCCCTGCCGGGCCTTTCGCCCGGCAAGTTCGACGAAGGCGTTCATCGCACCGCGCGCAATCCCGAGCGGGACGGTCGCGACCGTCCAGGCAAACACCGATACGGCCGGCAACTGATAGGCAACTCCGTCTTGCGTTGCGCTAACCCCGATGAAGTCATGCGCGTGCTGCGCGGCAACGAAAAGATCGCGAACCTCGAAGTCGCAGCTGCCCGTCGCACGCAGCCCTGACACGCGCCAGGTGTCGTGGATGACGACATCGCGCCGCCTGAAATAGTAAAACCGCGGCGGCTCCTCATTTCCGCCGGCATCTTTCATACTTGCAAGGGCCGTGAAGTGCGAGGCATGGTGAGCGCCGCTGCCGAACGGCCAGCGGCCTGTGATGCGATAGCCACCCTCCACCTTGTGCGCGAGGCCGACAGCGGCGGTTGCGGACACGATGAATGCGCGCGGATCGGAAAAGAACTCGCGCGCGACCGGCTCCGGCAAATAGCCGCCGGCGCGGCTCATGCCTCCACCGTTGCCGACCAGCCACCCGATCGAACCGTCGAGCATGGATGCTGCTTCCACTACCGACATGAAATCGGTCGGGGACAGTTGCGGCCCCCCGAACGCGCGAGGCAGCCACAACCTGAATAGCCCGGCATCCGCCAGTGCGTTGAATACGGTATCAGGGAGCCGGCGTTCGGTGTCGAAGGCGTCGCGATGTTTGGCGATCAGGGGCGCAAGCTGCGCAATCGCATCCAGGTAGTCCGCCACCCGGCCGGGGGATCCCGCCAGCATGTTGCAAGTGCTCCAGCTAAGTCGCCGATCACTCTCGGCCCCCACCCGCCGCGCTGGCAAGCTCGGATAATTCAGGTGCAAGATGAATTGGATTCACCTAGACTATGCTGATGCGCCAGCTTCCTCCGCTTACCGAGTTGCGAGCCTTCGAGGCCGCAGCCCGTCATCTCAGTTTCAAGAAGGCGGCAGCGGAACTTTGTGTCACGCCGACGGCCATCAGCCATCAGATCAAGCTGCTCGAACGCCACTGTGGCAGGGACCTTTTCCGCCGAAGGCCCCGTCCCCTCAAGCTGACCGCTGCTGGCGAGCTTTTGTTTCCGACGGTCCGAGATGGATTCGCAAATTTCGCGAATGCGCTGGAGAAGGTGTGCGGAAGCGCAGCTGGCGGACGGCTGCGCATCACCTCCACCAATGCGTTTGCGGCGCGATGGCTAGTGCCGCGGTTGCCCAAATGGCGGGAGGCGCATCCGCGCCTCAAGCTCGACATCCTGGGGACGGACCTCGTCCTTGACCTCGCGGCTGGTGAAGCCGACATCGCCATTCGATATGCGCGCCAGCCGCCGGCCGGAACGAAGTCCATCGAGCTGACGCGCGACACGTTTCGCGTGGTTGCGAGTCCGAAGCTGGTTGGCGCTAGCGATAAATCACTTAGCCCGGCCGAACTTGCAAACTTTCCCCTGATCGAGATCGCATGGCCACCCGGCGACCGGGCCGCACCGACCTGGCAGCGCTGGCAAGCAAAGGCGCGACAGCGCTTTGAGAGGGTGCCTGACCTCGCACGCTTAGCCAATCTCGCGTTTCGTGAAGAACTGCATGCCATCGAAGCGGCCATCGCAGGTCAGGGCATTGCGATCTGCAGCGATGTGTTGGTGGCGCCCGAGCTTGCGAGCGGCGCACTCAAGGAAGTCTCGAAGCTGACGCTCCCCGGCTACGGCTTTTATCTAATGTACGTGCCGGCACATCCGAGGGTAGGGTCGATTGAAGCGTTCTCTGAATGGGCTCGATCGATGAGCAGAAATCCGATCATTGAGCTCTCTGGGGTCGATTGAAGTTTGCCTAGGTGGCGTGGGTGCATTTTTAGCACTTAGTGGACGTCGCACGCTACCCACAGACTTCCGGTTATGGCCCTTCGGCGACATCCAGCGATGTCCGCCGTCGCGCCGTGATGGGCAGAGAAGCGAACATCGGGGAAAGCTAGCAAGCAGACATGACAGGCCGATCACGCGGGCCGGCCAAGGCGGGAATTCCGCCGACGCCGAGGTGGAGAGCAGGGCGACGCAAATCAGGGGATATTGCGAGGCAAACTCCGCCGCATGCGCAGCAACGGATAAGGCCGCCCCTCACGATCGGCGTGCATCGATGAGATCACGCGAAAACTCATCGCGCTGTAGAATGCGACGGCCTGGGTGTTTTGGGCATTCACCTCGACCTCGAGGTTCTCGCCCCGAGCGGCCGCCTCGGCCACGAACCGCCGTCCCAGTCCCTGACGGCGAAACGCCGGCGCGATGTAGAGCGAGTCGATCTCTGATCCTTGCACCCTCATGAATCCGATCACCCGATCGCCGTCGTCAACCGCAACAGTGAAGTCGCGGTTCGGGAGATAGTCCCTTCGGACCTGGATGCAGATGTCCGCAAAATCGGATTCGCTGAGGAAATCGTGCGTCGCCAGCACCGAGGCGTGCCACACCTCGTACATCGGTTCTATGTCGTCAGGCCGCGACGTCCGCAGCCGCCAATCGGTCATGATGAAGCTAGTCGTTCGTCAGCTCCAGAAGATGCGGCACGGCCTCGGTGTCGACGGTCGCGCCGAGGCGCTCATAGAATCGCATGGCCGACGCGTTGTGCTTCCACACATCCCAGCCGAGCCTCGTGACGCCGTGATCGGAGCCCCACTCCTTGGCCTTCATCATCAGCGCTCGGCCGACGCCGTTTCCGCGCACGTCGGCGTGCACCGCAATGTCGCTGATATATAGCGCGGCCTTTGCGCTATAGAGCTCGTGAGTCAGGATCCACGCGATCATGCCGACGACGCGATCTCCAAGCAGCGCGACAAAGAGGTGCACGGGCGCATGCTCGCGCACATAGAAGGCGACATACCGGTCCGGCGTCAGAGGCGGTGGCGGCTCTTCGATATGAGCCGCAAGTGCGTCCGCAAGATCGCGAACGGCGGCATAGTCGCTCGCCTCGGCTTTCCGGATGTTCAATTCGCCACTCACGATGCCGTGCCCTCCCGTTGGCGCTGAAAAGCGCCCGCGGGGTCATCTACGTGCAAGCTCGGCAGGTCGTTACGTCAGCAGGCGAAGAAATTTTTGGCGGCCGCTCCCGTTCGAGGCCGAGCAGACGGCCGCAGCCCGCGCGAAACTCCCTGCCGCAAGTTTCGACGATGGCATCATGCCCCCGTTTTGCCCGACGGAGCAAGGGCCGTTTCGTAAAATCCGTAAGCCCTTGATCTTGCAGGGCCCGGCTACTGTGCATGGGGTTGTTTTGCGATTTTTATCTTTTGGCCTGCTCAGGAGCGGTCCGGCACCAGCTCCGTCAGCGAGCGGATGATGCGGTCGGGCTTGACGGTCGAGCCTTCGGGCAGGCCGTCACCATGCACGTCGATCCAGATCGAATAGATGCCGAGCCGCTGCGGCGTCACGACTTCCCATTCCAGATTGTCGCCGATCATCCAGGTGTCCTCAGGTGTGACGCCGAGCGCCTCCATCGCGTGCAGATAAGCGCGCTCCTCGGGCTTGCCGAAGCCGTGCTCGCCCTCGATCTGGATGTGGTCGAAGCGATGGGTCAGCTCGAACCGCTCGACCTTGGCGCGCTGCATCTCGGCGGCGCCGTTGGTGACGAGGGCGAGCTTGACGCCGCTGGCCCTGAATGCGTCGATCGCATCATGGGCGCCGGGGAAGACGAAGATCGCTTCCTCGCGGTAGGTGGTGAATCGGTCGGCGATGCGATCGGCGAGATCGTCGGGCAGGGCGCGATGGCCGCTTGCGGCAAGCGCGGCAAAGCCGCCGCGCACCGTGAGCCGCCGCGCCTCGCCGAGCTTCATCCGCCATGCGGCTTCCGCGTTCGCCCAGAAGTTTCGCGCGAAGGCGAGCACCGCGGCCGCGACCTGCGGCGGCGGCAGCGGCGCGAGCTCCTCGGCAAACTCGTTCGCGATCGTGTTCCAGGCGATCTCGGGCCGGCCATAGGCCGACAGGATGGTGTCGTCCATGTCGATCAGCATGGCGCGGGGCAGCGGCTTCAAAGCGGGCTTCATCGTCGTCACGGCCATTTCACCTCGGGCGGCATCGACGACAGGATCGACTCGACATTGCCGCCGGTCTTGAGCCCGAAGATGGTGCCGCGATCATAGAGCAGGTTGAACTCGACATAGCGGCCGCGCCGGATCAATTGCTCCTCGCGGTCGGCGGCGGTCCAGGCGCTTTCGAAATTGCGCCTGATGATCTCGGGGTAGACCTTCAGGAAGGCGCGGCCGACGTCCTTGGTGAATGCGAGGTCGGCGTCCCAGTCGCCGCTGTCGTGCCAGTCGTAGAAGATGCCGCCGATGCCGCGCGCTTCTTTCCGGTGCGGCAGGTAGAAATACTCGTCGCACCATTTCTTGTACTTGTCGTAATCGGCAACGCCGCCGTGCTGGTTGCACGCCTCTTTCATCGCGGCGTGGAAGGCAATGGTGTCGGCATCGTCCTGCATGCGCCTGCGGTCGAGCACCGGCGTGAGATCGGCGCCGCCGCCGAACCAGGCCTTCGTGGTGACGACGAAGCGTGTGTTCATGTGCACGGCGGGCACGTTCGGATTGCGCATATGCGCGATCAGCGAGATGCCCGAGGCCCAGAATTTCGGATCGTCCGCGGCGCCGGGAATCTGAGCCCGAAACTCCGGGGCGAACTCGCCGTGCACCGTGGAGCAATGCACGCCGACCTTCTCGAACAGCCGGCCGTGCATCATCGACATCACCCCGCCACCGCCGGCCGCGCCGGTATGGTCGGTGCGCTGCCAGGGCGTGCGCTTGAAGCGGCCGGCCTCGCCCGGATAAAGGCTTGGCGGCGCGTCGTCCTCGAGCCGCTCGAAGCTCGCGCAGATGTCGTCGCGCAAGGCTTCGAACCAGGTGCGGGCGCGGGTCTTGCGGTCTTCGATCGTCGAACTGTCCATCTGCATTCCCGGTCGCGTCCTATCTGATGCCGAGCGACTTATGCGTCTGCACGCTGAGCCGCCATTGCGGGTGGTGCAGGCAGTAGTCGATCGCGCGCGCGGTGTTCTCGATGACCTCGGGGCCGTCCATCGGCTGCAGCGAGAAGCGCTCGAAGGCGAGGTTCTCGAACGCTTCAGGGGCGGCGAGGGCCTGCGGATAGACCAGCTTCAGCTCGTGGCCCTGGCGCAGCACCAGCTCGCTGCCGCCCTTGGGGCTGACGCAGATCCAGTCGAGGCCATCGGGCGCTTCGATGGTGCCGTTGGTCTCCACCCCGATTTCGAAGCCACGGGCGTGGAGCGCCTCGATCAGCGCGGCATCGACCTGGAGCAGGGGCTCGCCGCCGGTGAGCACCACGTAGCGGCCAGCTTCGGTGGCGCGCCATTGCGCGGCGATGGTGTCGGCGAGCTCGGCCGCGGTGCCGTAGCGGCCGCCGAGGGTGCCGTCGGTCCCGACGAAATCCGTGTCGCAGAACTTGCAGGTGGCCTCGAGGCGGTCCGCCTCGCGCCCGCTCCAGAGGTTGCAGCCGGCAAAGCGGCAGAACACGGAGGCGCGCCCGGCATGGGCGCCTTCGCCTTGCAAGGTCAGGAAGATTTCCTTGACCGCGTAACTCAATCGTCTCTCCTCAAACCTTCAAACTTGCGGGTTCCGGATCTGCCGCAGCGCCTCGCCTGCGGCCATGGCCGCCGTCATGGCGACGTTGAGCGACCGCAACCCGGCTTTGATCGGGATCACCAGTCGCGCATCCGCGGCCTCGACCACCGCGTCGGTGACGCCGGCGCTCTCGCGCCCGAATAGCAGGATGTCCGACGTCTGGTAACGGAAATCGCGATAGTCGGTGGCGGCCTTGGTGGTGAACAGCAGCAGGCGGTAGCCATGCGCGGCGCGCCAATCCTCGAATTTCAGCCAGGAGTCGTGCCTGACGATGCTGACATGGCCGAGGTAATCCATTCCCGCCCGGCGGAACGCGCGGTCGGAGACCGGGAACCCCGCCGGTTCGATGATATGGGCGTCCAGTCCGAGGCAGGCGCAGAGCCTGAGAATCGTGCCGGTGTTCTGAGGGATGTCGGGCTGGAAAAGCGCTATCTGCATCGGGTGGAGGCGGGTTGGTTGCGGGTCGGAAATGTCTCAATAAAACATCGCATGGCCGGGAATTCGTGCATGGCACGCCCCCGCGCCGATAGCGGGCTTGCGCTCGCCCGGCAAGGGTGCCAATAGAACGATTCTGGACTGCTGTTTCGCCTGTTTAGAGGCGAATAAGCGAAGTTCTGCCGCCGCGGGGGGCCGCGGGCGCCGGCAGCCTTTCCGGGGACCTCATGGGCGCCTCCTGGAGCGGTTCCGCCGGCTGCGTAAGAAGAAAGGGTTGGAATCGTGACGACAGCGTCTTCGGCGGACCATCCGACACGCCGTGATTTCTTATTCGTTGCAACGGGGGCAGCTGCCGCAGTAGGGGGCGCAGCCGCGCTCTGGCCCTTCATCTCCCAAATGAATCCTGACGCCTCGACCATCGCCGCCGGTGCGCCGATCGAGGTCGATCTCAGCCCGGTCGCCGAAGGGCAGGACATCAAGGTGTTCTGGCGCGGCAAACCGATCTACATCAGCCACCGCACCAAGAAGCAGATCGACGAGGCGCGCGCCGTCAACGTGGCGAGCCTGCCCGATCCGCAGACCGACGAGGCCCGGGTCAAGTCCGGCCACGAGCAATGGCTGGTCGTGATCGGCATCTGCACCCATCTCGGCTGCATCCCGATCGCTCATGAAGGCAGCTACGACGGGTTCTTCTGCCCCTGCCATGGTTCGCAGTACGATTCGTCCGGCCGCATCCGCCAGGGGCCCGCGCCCGCGAACCTGCCGGTGCCGCCGTACACGTTCGTTTCCGACACCAAAATCCAGATCGGCTGAGCTTCGGACGCACGTCCGAAGCTTCGCGCCGTCTCGTCGTTTTATTTCCTCAGGATCGCATCATGAGCGGACCATCCGACTACCAGCCGAGCAATCCGGCCCTGCAATGGATCGAGCGGCGCCTGCCGATCTTCGGCCTCATGCACTCCTCGTTCGTCGCCTATCCTACCCCGCGTAACCTGAACTATTGGTGGACCTTCGGCGCCATCCTCTCCTTCATGCTGGGGATGCAGATCCTGACCGGCGTGATCCTGGCGATGCACTACACGCCGCATGCCGATCTCGCCTTCAAGTCGGTCGAGTTGATCGTCCGCGACGTGAACTACGGCTGGCTGCTGCGCAACATGCACGCCTGCGGCGCGTCGATGTTCTTCTTCGCGGTCTACGTCCACATGCTGCGCGGTCTCTATTACGGCTCCTACAAGGAGCCGCGCGAGGTGCTGTGGATCCTCGGCGTCATCATCTACCTCCTGATGATGGCGACCGGCTTCATGGGCTACGTGCTGCCCTGGGGCCAGATGAGCTTCTGGGGCGCCACCGTCATCACCAATCTGTTCTCCGCCATTCCCTATTTCGGCGAGAGCATCGTGACGCTGCTGTGGGGCGGCTATTCGGTCGGCAACCCGACGCTGAACCGCTTCTTCTCGCTGCATTACCTGCTGCCGTTCCTGATCGCGGGCGTCGTGGTGCTCCACGTCTGGGCACTGCACGTCGCCGGCCAGAACAATCCTGACGGCGTCGAGCCGAAGACGGAAAAGGACACGGTGCCGTTCACGCCGCATGCGACCATCAAGGACATGTTCGGCGTCGCCTGCTTCATGCTGCTCTACGCCTGGTTCATCTTCTACATGCCGAACTATCTCGGCGACGCCGACAACTACATTCCGGCGAACCCGGGCGTGACGCCGCCGCACATCGTGCCGGAATGGTATTACCTGCCGTTCTACGCGATCCTGCGCTCGATCCCGAACAAGCTGGCGGGCGTCGTCGCGATGTTCGGCGCGATCATCATCCTGTGCTTCCTGCCCTGGCTGGACGCCGCGAAGACCAAGTCGTCGAAGTATCGTCCGCTGGCCAAGCAGTTCTTCTGGATCTTCGTCGTGGTCTGCATCCTGCTCGGCTATCTCGGCGCACAGCCGCCGGAAGGCATCTACGTCGTTGCCGGCCGCGTTCTGACGGTCTGCTACTTCGCCTACTTCCTGATCGTGCTGCCGCTGCTCTCGCGCATCGAGAAGCCGCGGCCGGTGCCGAACTCGATCTCCGATGCGGTTCTGGCCAAGACCGGCAGCCGATCGACGCCGATGGTGTCGACCGCGATCATGCTGGCACTGGCGGGTTCGCTGTTCGCGGGCTCGGTCGAGAGCGCGAAGGCGTCTGAAGGCAGCGACACGCCTCCCGGCAACAAATGGTCGTTCTCCGGCCCTTTCGGTAAGTTCGACCGCGGCGCGCTGCAGCGCGGCCTGAAGGTCTACAAGGAGGTCTGCGCCAGCTGCCACGGGCTGTCCTATGTCTCCTTCCGCAACCTCGCCGAGCCCGGTGGGCCCGGCTATTCGGTGGCGCAGGCGGCAGCCTTCGCGTCCGAATACAAGGTCAAGGACGGTCCGAACGATGCGGGCGACATGTTCGAGCGCGCAGGGCGGCCGGCGGATTATTTCCCCTCGCCGTTCCCGAACGAGCAGGCCGCACGTGCCGCGAACGGCGGCGCGGCGCCGCCCGACCTGTCGCTGATCACCAAGGCGCGCTCCTATAAGCGCGGTTTCCCCTGGTTCATCGTCGACTTCTTCAGCCAGTACCAGGAGCAGGGTCCGGACTACGTCTCGGCGGTGCTGCAGGGCTTTGACGATCATGTCCCCGAGGGCGTCACCATTCCGGAAGGCTCGTACTACAACAAGTACTTCCCGGGCCATGCCATCAAGATGCCGAAGCCGCTTAGCGACGGCCAGGTGACCTATGACGACGGCTCGCCGACCACGGTGGCGCAGTATTCCAAGGACGTCACCACGTTCCTGATGTGGACCGCCGAGCCGCACATGGAAGCGCGCAAGCGCCTCGGTTTCCAGGTCTTCATCTTCCTGATCCTGTTCGCGGGCCTGATGTACTTCACCAAGAAGAAGGTCTGGGCCAGCTCGCACTGAGCAGCGCGCGCGAAACGAGAAATGAGAAGCCCCCGCAAGGGGGCTTTTTTTCTGAGCTCAGCTCTCGGTCATTCCGGGTTCGCACTGTCGTGCGCCCCGAAATGACGAGAGTGTGGATTGCGCCTCGCGGTCCCACCCGCCAAAATGCCGTCAATCGCTCTGCCAGAAACTCATCGGAGGACACCATGGGAACCGCCATCACCTTCAAGCGCCCGGATGGCAAGGACGCCTCGGGCTATCTCGCCAATGCCGCGCGCGGCAACGCGCCGGGCGTGGTCGTGATCCAGGAATGGTGGGGCCTGTCGGACCAGATCAAGGGCCTGTGCGACCGCTTTGCGCTGGCCGGCTTCGATGCGCTGGCGCCCGATCTCTACAAGGGCAAGGTGGTGCCGTATCACGACACGGACAGCGCCAACAAGGAGATGAACTCCCTCGACTTCATGGACGCCACCACGCAGACGGTGCGCGGCGCCGCGCAATATCTGGCGCGCAACGGCGCCAAGGTCGGGCTGACAGGCTTCTGCCTCGGCGGCGCCGTGACCATCATCGGCTCGGTGCATGTGCCGGAGCTGTCCGCCGGCGTCGTGTTCTACGGCATCCCGCCGGAGCAGGCGGCCAAGCCGGCCGACGTCAAGATTCCGCTGCAGGCTCATTTCGCCAACAAGGACGATTGGTGCACGCCGGAGCTGGTCAATGGCTTCGAAAAGGCCATGAAGGCCGCCGGCAAGTCGCTCGAGCTGTTCCGCTATGACGCCGAGCACGCCTTCGTCAACGAGCAGCGCCAGGCCGTGCACGACCGCGAAGCTGCTGAACTCGCCTGGGGCCGGGCGACGGAGTTTTTCAGGAAGCATCTGGGGTAGCATGACGGGCAGCCCGAACCTCAGCTTTCGGCCGCTCGAAATGCACGATCTCAAGGCGATCAGTCTCGTGCACTACCGCGCCTGCCTGATCGCCTATCAATTCATGAACTGGTCGTATTCGCTGCAGGAGGTCGAGGCCTGGTATTCGCCTAAATTCGCCGAATGGAGCTGGACACTCGCAGCATTCGAGGCGGACGCCATGGCGGGTTTCATTGCGCTGAAGGGCCGGCATGTCGATCAGCTCTTCGTCGATCCATCGTGTCACCGGCGCGGCGCCGGTTCGGCGCTGCTGGAGCGAGCGATCGCGAGTGTGCATGCGAGTGCTCATGGCCGGATCACGCTCGATGTTTTCGAGCAGAATTTCGCTGCGCGTGCGTTCTACGAGAAGCACGGCTTTCGCGAGCGCGATCGATGGATGAACGAGGAAGAAGGCGCCATCGACCTGCTATATCTCCGCGAGGGCTGAACAACCGTCAGGCCGTTTTCACGCTTTCAAGCCTCGAAAGAGGGCCCGGACGGGCAGGGGCGTGGTTCCGTCTCTTGACATGGCCTCTCTCGGATGGTGAGTATCCGCCCATGAGCACCGCCGTCCGCCCAGCCCGTCTTTGGTGGCGCACCTCCTAAGAGGTGGCCGGTGCGATTTATTCTCCCAAAATCGTCTGAGGTCGCCTGCACAGTGCGGCGGCCTTCTCGTTTGTCCTGTGTGGCGTTCCCTCGGCAAGTTTCGTAAGAGGACCACATGAACAGGACAGTCTTTGCCCTCCCGGCCCGAAGCGATTACGTGACCCGCGCAGGTCTCGCGATCACGCGCGTGGCCGAGCAGTTCACGGGCGGCGCCAACCGGCTCGACGATCTCATCAACCTGCTCGACCGCCGCCGCGGCGTGGTGCTGTCCTCGGGCACCACCGTGCCCGGCCGCTACGAGAGTTTTGACCTCGGCTTCTCCGATCCGCCGCTCAAGCTCGAGACCACTGGCGTCGATTTCAAGCTGGAAGCGCTGAATGGGCGCGGCCAGGTGCTGATCGCCTTCCTCGCCGATGTCCTGCGCGAGCCCTGCGTCGTGATTTCCGAGAAGAGCGCGACGCATCTTGCCGGCCACATCGTCCGCGGCGACGCGCCGGTCGAGGAGGACCAGCGCACGCGGCGTGCCAGCGTGATGTCGCTGGTGCGCGACATCATCGCAGCCTTCTCCGCCAATGACGACGGGCTGCTCGGCCTGTTCGGCGCCTTCGCCTACGACCTCGTGTTCCAGATCGAGGATCTCGAGCAGAAGCGCGCACGCGAGGCCGACCAGCGCGACATCGTGCTCTACGTGCCCGATCGCCTGCTGGCCTATGACCGCGCCACCGGCCGCGGCGTCGTGCTCGCCTACGACTTCGCCTGGAAGGGCAAGTCGACCGCAGGCCTGCCGCGCGAGACCGCCGAAAGCCCTTATTTGAAGACGCCGCGCCAGGGCTTCGCCGATCACGCGCCCGGCGAATATCAGGCGACCGTCGAGACCGCGCGCGCCGCCTTTGCGCGCGGCGATCTCTTTGAAGCGGTGCCGGGACAGCTGTTCGCCGAGCCTTGCGACCGCTCGCCGGCCGAAGTCTTCCAGCGCCTCTGCGTCATCAACCCGTCTCCTTACGGCGCGCTGATGAACCTCGGCGAGGGCGAGTTTCTCGTCTCGGCTTCGCCGGAAATGTTCGTGCGCTCGGACGGTCGCCGGGTCGAGACCTGTCCGATCTCGGGCACCATCGCGCGCGGCACGGATTCGATCGGCGATGCCGAGCAGATCCGCAAGCTTCTGAACTCGGAGAAAGACGAGTTCGAGCTCAACATGTGCACCGACGTCGACCGCAACGATAAGGCGCGGGTCTGCGTTCCCGGCACCATCAAGGTGCTGGCGCGCCGGCAGATCGAGACCTACTCAAAACTGTTTCATACCGTCGATCACGTCGAGGGCATGCTGCGCCCCGGCTTCGACGCGCTCGATGCCTTCCTCACCCATGCCTGGGCGGTCACCGTGACAGGCGCGCCGAAGCTGTGGGCGATGCAGTTCGTCGAGGATCACGAGCGCTCGCCGCGGCGCTGGTATGCCGGCGCCATTGGAGCTGTGAATTTCGACGGCAGCATCAACACCGGCCTCACCATCCGCACCATCCGCATGAAGGATGGTCTCGCTGAAGTGCGCGTCGGTGCGACCTGCCTGTTTGATTCAGACCCCGCCGCAGAAGACCGCGAATGCCAGGTCAAGGCCGCAGCCCTATTCCAGGCCCTGCGCGGCGATCCGCCGAAGCCGCTGTCGACCTTCGCACCGGATGCGACCGGCTCGGGCAAGCGGGTGCTGCTGATCGACCACGACGACAGCTTCGTGCACATGCTCGCCGATTATTTCCGCCAGGTCGGCGCCGACGTCACCGTGGTCCGCCATGTGCACGCGCTCGACATGCTCAAGCAGAAGACTTGGGATTTGCTGGTGCTGTCGCCGGGGCCCGGGCGTCCTGAGGATTTCGCGATCAAGAAGACGATTGATGCGGCGCTCGAGAAGAAGCTGCCGGTGTTCGGCGTCTGCTTGGGCGTGCAAGCGATCGGAGAATATTTCGGGGGCGAGCTCGGCCAGCTCACCCATCCCGCCCACGGCCGCCCCTCACGGGTGCAGGTGCGCGGTGGGCGCTTGATGCGCAATCTGCCGAACGAGATCGTCATCGGCCGCTATCACTCGCTCTTCGTCGAGCGCGACAGCATGCCGGAGGTGCTCGACGTCACCGCCAGCACCGAGGACGGCGTCGCCATGGCGCTGGAGCACAAGACCCTGCCGGTCGCCGGCGTCCAATTCCACCCGGAATCGCTGATGTCGCTCGGCAACGAGGTGGGACTACGTATTGTTGAAAACGCGTTCCGGCTGGATGCGCGTGTCGATTGAGAGGCACCAATGACCTTTGACCACGACATCAAGGCGAGCGTCCGCACCATCCCCGACTATCCCAAGCCCGGGATCATGTTCCGCGACATCACCACGTTGCTCGCGGACGCGCGCGCGTTCCGCCGTGCAGTCGACGAACTCGTCAATCCCTGGGCCGGCAACAAGATCGACAAGGTCGCCGGCATGGAGGCGCGTGGCTTCATCATCGGCGGCGCGGTGGCACACCAGCTCTCGGCCGGCTTCGTGCCGATCCGGAAAAAAGGCAAGCTGCCGCACACTACGGTGCGGATCGCCTATTCGCTCGAATACGGCATCGACGAGATGGAGATGCATGTCGATGCCATCCAGCCCGGCGAGCGCGTCATCCTGGTCGACGACCTCATCGCCACCGGCGGCACCGCGGAAGGCGCCGTAAAATTGCTGCGCCAGATCGGCGCCAACGTCGTCGCGGCCTGCTTCATCATCGACCTGCCGGAGCTCGGCGGCGCCGCCAAGCTCCGTGCCATGGACGTGCCGGTGCGCACGCTGATGACGTTCGAGGGGCACTGAGCCGCCGTCGGCGGTCAGATCACCTCGGCCTTGAGCTCGGCCCGCCAATGCAGCAGGCGCTCCTTCAGGAGCGCGTTCCTGACATAGGCACTCTCTTCGTCCTCCAGACGCTCGCATTCGCCAAACGTCAGGCCGGCCTCGCCATGGGCTTTCCAGGCGGCCTGGAGGCTGCGGCAGGTATGGCTGCCTTGGCGGAGCGAGAACCAGATGCGGTTCTGGATCGTCTCGAGGTTCGGCGCCTGGCCGACCCAGGCCTCGCCTGAGGCCGCGCAGCGGACAACGTAGATGCCTGCAACTGTCTTGCGCTCCTTGTAGGCGGCGATCGCTGCTTTCCGGTCAATGCTCACGGGGGATGGGCCTTGCTGAGGGGATATGGATGCCCGCCTCCATACGTCGGCTCCAGCCTGCAGTCAATATTATCCGGGTAAAATAATCAGGACCGCTGCAGGATCAGGCTGAGCTCGAGCTCGCGGAAGGCGAGGTAATTGCGCCGGGTCCATTGGTGCAGCTCGGTCGAGGCGTCCTTCTCCTGGCGGAGATAGCCGGTGAAGGAGAAGTTCAGCCGGTCGATATAGGTCTTGAGGAAGCCGGGCAGGGCGGGCAGGCGGAACAGCCGGCCGCCGGCCATCGCAGCCGGCAGCTCGCCGCGCACGACATATTCGTTGTCGACCGTGATCAGGTTCATCCGCGGGATCCGCCCGCGCAGCATCTCGTGGGCGCGGGCAGAGACGCGGTCGGTGTCGGCGACGAACAGGATCTGGGGCGCGACGTGTCGGCGTGCCGCCTCCTTCAACAGGCCGATCTCGTCGGTCATCTTGAAGAACTCGTCGAAGGCGTGGAAGCCGAGGTCGATCACCTTGGGAAGCCCATCGTCGATGATGACGCGGTCCATCAGCTGCATCTTGCCGTAGGTGTCGATCACGTCAGCGGTCTCGGTGACCCCCGGCAGGTAGTCGAGCAGCGACGGCTCCTTCAGATTGACGTCGAAGGCCGCGACATTGCCGTTCTTGAGCAGCAGGAATTCACTCAAAAGCCGCGCCAGCAGGGTCTTGCCGACCTGCGGGCGGGGCGAGCAGATGATGTAGACGGGCGTTGCGGGCATCGACAGCTATATCAGTCGAACTTGGCGACCAATCCAGCCGTATCAGCCCGGCTTGCGCAACTATTTTTCGCTGTTGCGGGTCACGGACTTCGAACCGACGATGTCGGTCAGGCGGATGCGGTCGAACTCGCTCCAGACGTTGGCGAGCCAGTGCCTGACATAGCCGCGCAGCACGAAGGAATAGTTCGCGGCCTCGTCGTTGATGCCCTTGTTGGCAACGAATTTCAGGAACGGGACGGACGACACTTCGACCTGCTCATAGGCCATTTCGTTGAGCTTGGGGATGGTCAGCTCGGTGGCGTCCTTGATGCGGTGGAAGTAGGAATTATAGGTCGCCTGGTCCCACTGGAAGAACTGGGTGTCGTTGATGAAGTTCTTCACCAGGAAGTATTTGGCACCGGTCATGAAGCCCGCGGTCTCGGCGATTTCGTCCAGAGAGGCGATCGAGGGTCCGAGGATGTGGAACACGGCAAAGGTGATCTGGCCGGCCTTGGCGGCGTCGAGGAAACCGATGTCGCGCAAGGAGGCGAGCGCCGGCGAGAGCAGGCCGGCGCGGACGTCGATCACGGTGACCGACGGGCTCGTCGCGTTGAGCGTATCGAAGATCTTCATCTGATCGGCCGTCGTCGTCATGTCGACGATCTCGGTGATGTCAGGGTGGAAGCGCTTCAGGGTTCCGCGGGGCGACTCCGTGTCGAAGGCGCGCGTCGGCACGTTGTTGGCTGAGAAATAATCGAGCAAGGTACGCGACACCGTGGTCTTGCCGACCCCGCCCTTGTCCGCGCCCACCACAACCACTGCCGGCTTTGCCATTGCTGTCCCCTAACGCGCGCCCCCCGATCGCGAGGTCGCGATCGGCCGGGCCCCAAATCGATGTCCCGAGGATGGTCCCAAGGATGTCCCGAGTCTGCTGTTGGGCGCGAACATGGCAGAAACAAGGGAGAATTCAATTCCGCAGGCCGTCGATACGGCAATTCCCGAAGTTTTTCCCAAGCGCGGCGAAACTGCCGCGCATGACGGCTTATCGCGCGCTCAATGACGGCCCCAAGGGCCCATGGGACTACCCACGGGGTTGCTGTTCGCGGTTCCGGGGGCAGGCACGGGCGGCGGAGCGGCTGGGCCGCTGGCATCGTTCCAGGGACCATGATGGAGCGGTGGTGGGGCATGCTGCGGGTCGGCTGGCGCCTCGGGCTCGCCCGTTTCCTCGGTCGGTGGCAGCGGGCCCGGATCATGGCCGCCGGCAAACTTGACCAGTGCATCCACCCTCGATTGCACCGAGGGGTGGGTTGCGAACAGGTCGGCAAAGCCTTCGCGGGGATTGTCGACGCAGAGCTCCATCACGGCCGAGGTCGCGCCGGGCAGCTCGCCACGATTCTCGATCTTGCGCAGCGCCGAGATCATGGCATCGGGATCTTTGGTCAATTCCACCGAGCCAGCGTCGGCGAGATATTCGCGCGAGCGCGACAAGGCGAGCTTGACCACCTGCGACAGCAGCCAGGCCACCACGATCAGCACGATCGCGATGATGATCACGATCACCGCGCCGCCGCCGGAGCTCTTGCTGTCGCTCGACGACGAGGAAGACGACCGCGACGACGAGGAGGAGCCCGAGGACCACGAGCCGCCGGAGCCGGAGCTCCAATTGAAATTTGTGAACAGGCGGAAGAACAATTCGCCGAAGAAGCCAACCACGCCGGCGATGATGACGGCGACCACCATCAGCTGCACGTCGCCGTTCTTGATGTGGGTCAGTTCGTGGCCCAGCACCGCCTCGATCTCCTTGTCATTGAGCGTATCGAGGAGACCCGTGGTGACGGTGATGGAATATTGCCTGGGATTGAGGCCGGTCGCGAACGCGTTCAGCGCCGGGCTGTCCATGATCTTCAGCTTCGGCATGGTGATGCCGCGTGAGATGCAGAGGTTTTCGAGCAGATTGTAGAGCCGCGGCTCCTCCTGTCGGGTGACGTCGTGGCCGCCGGTCACCGCATCGATCATCGATTGGTGGAAGAAATAGGCGATCACGATCCAGGCCGCGGCCACGACCGTTGCAACGGGTGCTGCGACCTTCAGATCCAGGAAGGCGCGGCTCAGGTAATAGGCGACCGTGCCATTGCTGTTGATGACGACCTCGGCGACCAGCGCGCCGGCATAGACCAGCACATAGACCAGCGCGAACAGGCCGCCGAGCAACAGCATCGAACGAAACTTGTTCGAGGCGATGTGCGTGTAGAGACCATACGCGGCCATGACGCGGTTGCCCTGCGACCTAGCGGCTCAAGATCAGAACTTTACCTGCGGCGCCGCCTCGACCTCGGTGCGGCTGGCGCCGAGATCGAAGAAGTCCCTCTTGGTAAAGCCGAACATGCCGGCGAACAGCGCCGCGGGCAGCTGCTGGATGCCGGTGTTGTATTCCTGGACCGCGTTGTTGAAGAAGCGGCGGCTCGCTGCGATCTTGTTCTCGAGGTCGGAGAGCTCGGATGCGAGCTGCTGGAAATTGGCGTTGGCCTTGAGGTCCGGATAGGCCTCCGACAGCGCGATCAGCCGGCCGAGCGCGCCGGACAGCTGGTTCTCGGCCGCGGACACCTGCGCGGGGCCTTGCGCCGACATCGCCGAATTGCGCGCCTTGATGACGTCGTCGAGCGTGCCGCGCTCATGCGAGGCATAGCCCTTCACGGTCTCGACCAGATTGGGCACGAGATCGTGGCGCTGCTTGAGCTGAACGTCGATATCGGCAAAGGCCTGGCCGACGCGCTGGCTCAGCGCCACAAGGCGGTTGTAGGCGCTGAACGCGAGGAAAGCGAGGACGACGATGACGCCGAGAACGATCCAGCCGGTCGACATGGAGAACTCCTGAAGGGGGAAGAAGGCGGGCCTAGCCTAGACCAAATTGGCGCAGAGCGAGAGCCCCGGCGCAGAGGAGAGGTAGGACTTGGTCGAACGGGGAGCCGCTCGAGTTCAAGGCAAAAGCCCCGATGAGGTTAACTTTCGGCAATGACGGCGTCGCCCCAGCGCCAACGCCGGGCACTTGCGTAGGCGGCCTTGTCGCGCCGTGGGACCTTTGTCAGTGCGACACCTTCTTCGGTGCAGAGTTTCGCCGCGATCTCGGCCTTGCCAACATCCGGCGGGGCCAGCACGCGTGCGGCGCGGCTCGCCGGCGCTGTGCGGGTCAGCGCGACGTAGATGAAGCGCTCGTCCTCGAACGGCACCTCGGCGCTCTTGATCTGCCGGTGCGCCTGCGAGCGGGGCAGGCGCTGGCTGAAGTGACACCAGTCGGGTGCGATGAGCGGGCAGGGCCTTTCGTGCGGGCAGGGCGCGGCGACGTAGGCGCCAGCCGTGATCAGTTGCTGGCGCAGCGCGAGGATGCGCGCGTAACCCGCGGGCGTGCCGGGCTCGATCACGACCAGCGCGTGGCGCGCTTTGGCCCACATGGTTTCCGCGAGCTTGCGTTGGTCGGCCTCGCTGAGCTCGCCGATGATGTAGCTGGCAATCACGAGATCGGCTTGCGAGACCTCCGCGAGGTTCGCACCGGCATCGCCGGGCAGATAGCGGCACTCCGCCAATCGCGAGCTGTCGCGTGCAAGGTCGAGCGCGAGCCGGCTCAGCGTGGCGTTGGCGTCGAGCAGGGTGAAATCCTGCAGCGAGGGAAAGGCCTCCGCTGCCGCCCAGCTCGCGGTGCCCGGGCCTGCGCCGACGTCGAGCAGCGTTTCAGGTGCGAGGCTTGGTGCGATCTCGGTGAGCGCATTCAGGCTTGCAGCCACCGCCGCGTAGGTCGCCGGCATGCGCGCCAGCGCATAGGCGAGCGCATCGGCTTCGGACTTGATCGTGCCGGAGCCGCCGCCTGCGCGATAGGCGGTCGAGATTTTTTGCGAGCGCTGCGCCGCGTCGGTGCGCGAGAAGCCCTGCAGCTTGCCGTCGAGGGCGGCCTTCAGTTCGGCGGGGAGGGTGGGGGAGATCATCATCAACCTCACGTCATTCCGGGGCGCGCGAAGCGCGAACCCGGACTCTGGAGGTTATAGCGCGAGATTCCGGGCTCTCGCTGCGCGAGCCCCGGAATGACGCCGGAGATATCACGCCACGTTCTGATCGAGAATGTCCACGGCCTCGGCGAGGCTCACCGACACCAGCTGCGACACGCCGCGCTCGGCCATGGTGACGCCGAACAGACGGTTCATCCGCGCCATGGTGATCGGGTTGTGCGTGATGATGATGAAGCGCGTGTCGGTCGAGCCGGTCATCTCGTGCAGGAGGTTGCAGTATCGTTCGACGTTGTGGTCGTCGAGCGGCGCGTCGACTTCGTCCAGCACGCAGATCGGCGAGGGGTTGGTCAAGAACACCGCGAAGATCAGCGCCATCGCGGTCAGCGCCTGCTCGCCGCCCGAGAGCAGGGACAGCGTCTGCGGCTTCTTGCCCGGGGGCTTGGCGATGATTTCGAGACCGGCTTCCAGCGGGTCGTCGCTTTCGATCAGGTGCAGCGCGGCCTCGCCGCCGCCGAACAGCTCGACGAACAGGCGCTTGAAGTGGTTGTTGACGACCTCGAACGAAGTCAACAGGCGCTCGCGCGCTTCCTTGTTGAGGCTCTGGATGCCCTGGCGCAGCCGCTTGATGGCTTCCACGAGGTCATCGCGCTCGGTGACGAGGCCGGTGTGCTGGGTTTCGACCTCGCGCAGCTCTTCCTCGGCGCGCAGATTGACGGCGCCGAGGCGCTCGCGGTCGCGCCGCATCTTTTCGAGGTCTTCCTCGATGTCGTGCAGCGGCGGCAGCTCCGCGCCGGGCTCGAGCTCGGCAAGGCCGGCGACGGCCTGCGGCTCGACCTCGAGCATGTCGCGGATCTCGCGCTCGATGTCCTCGAGCCGCCGCCGTGCGCCTTCCATGCGCTCCTCGGCGCGGGCCGTGGCCTCGCGCGAGCTCGACAGGGCTTCCAACGTCAGCTTGGCGACGCGGTCGGTCTCGGCCATCGCGCTTTCCGCGGTGGCGAGCGCGTCGGCGGCCATGCGGCGGTCGTTTTCCGCGTATTCGATCTCGGTGATCAGCGCGCTGCGCTTCTCGGCGAACACTTGCGGCGCGTTTTCGAGCTCGCTGCGCTCGATCGTGAGCTCGGCGATGCGGGCCTGGATGGTGTCGATGTGGGAGGCCGCGCTTTCCTTGCGGTTCTGCCACTCGGTGCGCTCGGCGAGGATCGCCTGCACGCGACGGTCGGCGAGCTCGGCCTCGCGGGCCAGCGCCTGCGCTTCTGCACGGACCTGGGCGGCCATGCGGCGGTGGCCTTCGATGTCGCTGCGGACGGCGGCGAGACGGGTCTCGGTGTCCTCGCTCGACGGCAGCTCGGAGATGCCGGCCTCGGCATATTCATAGGCAGCCTCGGCTTCGGCGCGGTCGGCGGCGAGGCGGCTGTGCGCTTCCGACAGCGTCGCCTTGCGCGCGGCATGGCGACTGATCTCGCGCTCGGCGGTGGCATGGCGCTCGCGCGCGACGTTCAGCTCGCGCTGCGCGGCGCGCCAGGCTTCGCGGCTGGCGCCTTCCGTGCTGGCGGCCATCTGCAGCTCGGACTCGGCATTCTCCAGCGCCTGGCGCTTGATCTGCGCGTCGATGCGGGCCTGCTCCAGCTCGTTCTCAATGTCGACGAGGCGGGCACGCTCGGCGAGGCGGCGGGCCGCGCCGGTTGGAGCGTGGGCGGCAGCGACAAAGCCGTCCCAGCGCCAGACGTCGCCTTCGGGCGACACCAGCCGCTGGCCGGTCTTGAGCTGCGAGACCAGCTCGGCACCGCGCTCGCGCGGCACCACGCCGATCTGGGCCAGGCGTCGGGCCAGCTCGGCCGGCGCCTGCACGTGATTGGAGAGCGGCACGGCGCCTTCGGGCAGTTCCGGATCGCCTTCGGTGTGGCCGACATTGGTCCAGCGCATCGGCGCCGACGGGTCGATCGGGGCGTCGAGATCGTCGCCGAGCGCGGCGCCGATCGCCTTCTCGAAGCCCTTGTCGACGGTGATGCCGTCGATGATCGGCGGCCACAGATTCTTGGTCTCGCCGTTGACGATCTTGGAGATCGTGCGTGCCTCGGTGTCGAGCCGCTGCACACGCTTGTCCGCTTCGACCAGCGGCGAGCGCGAAGATTCCAGCGTCTGGCGCGCGGCGACGTGCGCGGCTTCGCTGGCCTGCGCCGCGGCTTCCGAAGCCGCCAGCGTCTGCTCCGCGGTCTCGACCAGAGCGGTCAGCTCGTCGAGGTCGCCGAAGCCGCCGGTCTCGGCGGCAAGCTTCTGCTCTTCCGCGGCGACGTTCGCGATCTCCTGGTCGAGCCGGGCGAGCTTGTCGCGGTGGGTGCGGACATTGGCCTCGAGCTGATTGCGCTTGGCGGTGAGGTCGGCGAGCGCGGTGGTGAGCTCGGCGAATTGCTGCTCGGTCTCGGTCAGCACCGCCTCGGCTTCGGCGACGCGCTCGTCGACGCCGGAGCGCTTCTCGACGCGCGACTTGATCTCTTCCTTGAGCTCGGCGTCTTCGGTGTCGAGCCGCTGCAGCGCGACGCCGGCATCCATCGTCTGCTGCTGGGCGCGGGAGATGTCGCCCTCGAACTGGGCGAGGCGGCGCTCCAGCTCGGCGACGCGCTCCTTGGCGCGCTCTTCCTCGCGGTCGAGCAGCTCGCGGGCATTGGTCAGGCGCTGCAGCCCGGCGGCGGCGCGCGCTTCGGCATCGCGCAGCGCCGGCATTTCGGCGGCACGGATCGCCTGGATGCGAGCGGCCTCGGCCTGGTGCTGGGTGCGCTCGGCCATCTCGCGGACGGCGAGATCATGGGTCTGGCCGGATTCGTTGACGTCGGCATGCGCGCCGATCCAGCGCAGATGGAACAGGGTGGCTTCGGCCTTGCGGACCTTGGCCGCGACCTCGCGATAGCGCACCGCCTGGCGAGCCTGCTTCTTCAGGCCTTCCATCTGCCCGGAGAGCTGGCCGATCACGTCCTCGACGCGGGTGAGATTGGTTTCGGCAGCCTTCAGCCGCAGTTCGGCCTCGTGGCGGCGGGCATGCAGGCCGGCAACGCCCGCGGCGTCTTCCAGCACGCGGCGGCGCTGCTCGGGCTTGGCCTGGATGATCTCGCCGATCTTGCCCTGGTGGACGAGGGCCGGCGAGCGCGCGCCGGTGGCGGCATCGGCGAACAGGATCTGCACGTCGCGCGCGCGCACGTCGCGGCCGTTGATGCGGTAGACCGAGCCCGCTTCGCGCTCGATGCGGCGGGAGATTTCGAGCAGCTGGCTGTCGTTCATCGCCGCCGGCGCGGTGCGATCGGCATTGTCGATCGTCATCGTCACTTCGGCGTGGTTACGCGCCGGACGGTTGCCGGAGCCGGCGAAGATCACCGCGTCCATGTCGGCGGCGCGCAAGCTCTTGTAGGAGGTCTCGCCCATCGCCCAGCGCAGCGCTTCGACGAGATTCGACTTGCCGCAGCCGTTGGGGCCGACCACGCCGGTCAGGCCGGGCTCGATGACGAAGTCGGTCGGCTCAACGAAGGACTTGAAGCCGTGAAGTCGCAGGCGGGTGATTTTCATAAGCACGCATCTCTGTTGGCAGGCGCGAATCCCCCTGCCGGGACACTACCATGGAAGGCAATGTCGCTATCCGGGCGAGTCGCGCGAGGCGCCTCATGCGGCTGGACAATGGCCGCGGTATGCCGCGAGGGCAACCGGCGAAAGCCGCTTTTCCCAAGGGATTTATGCCGGGAAAGATACGGCTTTCGCGATGCGAATCAGAGTCTTGACGCGCGAATCAGCTCTTCAGCAGCGGATTGATCTTCTTAGCGAACTCCTCGAACGAGGCCTCGCCCTTGATCTTCTCGCCGTTGATGAAGAAGGTCGGCGTCGAATCCACCTTGAGCACGTCGCTGGCGTATTTCTGGTCGGCGGCGATCTTGTCGAGCAGCGCCTGGTCCTTCAGGCAGGCTTCCACCTGCTGCTGCGTGAGGCCGGCCTGCTTGCCGATGCGCGTCAGGGTCTCGGTGGTGTTCTTCACAACCCAGTCGTTCTGCTGGCGGAACAGCATGTCGGTGACCGCGAAATATTTCGGCCCGTCGTCCTTCGCGATGCACCGCGACAGCATCGAGCCGGCCGCGGCTTTGATGTCGAGCGGGAACTCGCGGAAGATGTAACGCACCTTGCCGGTGTCGATGTATTCCTTCTTGATCTTCGGGAACACCTGCTCGTTGAAGGCGGCGCAGTGCGGGCAGGTCATCGAAGCGTATTCGGTGATGGTGACGGCGGCATCCTTCGGGCCGAGCGCCATGTCGGGCAGCGACACCGGCTTGGCCACATCGCCAGCCGACTGAGCCATGGCGTCAGAAATCCACCGGAGCGGCGAGAACCCGGCGACCGCGGCAAGCCCGGTCAGCGACAGCATCGTGGTGAAGGCGCGGCGGGTGATGATCAAGGTCGGCTCCCGAATTGGCGTGGTCTCGCCCCGAGGTCAGCAAGGTTCCCGGGCGGCCTGTCGCTAGCTTGAAACGTGGTTTGAGGCAATGGCGAGCGGCAGGGACGGGTCCAGATTGGCCGCAAAATAAGGCTCAATTTCGCTTGATGGCCGCCCCAAGCCGCGCCAACGCCGTCTTCAGTTCTTCGTCTTCAATCGCCCCCAGGCTCTCCGCCACCTTGGCGACCGATTTGGGGTCCGGCGGGCCGGGCCGCTTCCGGGCCCGCGGCCGCGAGAGCGGGGCCTGGCGGAAAGCCAGCTTGCCGACCGCGCTCCAGCCGAAGAAACGGTTGACCCGCTGCAGGATCACGTCGGCGGAATGCTGGATCTCCAGCGCCATCGGCCCCTCGACCCGCAGCACCAGCGTCGCCGGCTCCTGCGGCTGGCCCTCTACGGGCCGCGGCCATTGCATCTTCAAGGGCTCGGCATGGGCCGCGATCTCGGGCCCCGCGATCTGCGCCCACCGCGTCACCAACTCGCGCGCGGCAAAGCCCTGCTTGGCATAGGCCTCGGCAAAGACGTCGTCGAGCAGGATGCCGAGCGGTTTGGCGCTGATCGGGCCGGGTTTGAAGATGGGACCGGATTTGGACATGGGGCCTTATAGCATTTTGGCGGGCGGGCCACATGGGCTTCGCCGTCATGGCCGGGCTTGTCCCGGCCATCCACGTTCTTCCTACTCATCCACGTTCTCCCGCGAAGAAAGACGTGGATGCCCGCGACGAGCGCGGGCATGACGTGGAGAGATCGACGTAACGTCGTTAGGGTGAGAGCATGAGCCCCAAATCTGCCCTCAAGGCCAGGCCGGAACCTGCGCCGTCGAAAGCGTCATCGCGCCCGACCCTCCTGCTCGCCTGGTACGACCGCCACCGGCGCCGGCTGCCTTGGCGGGCGGCGCCCGGAGAGGCGTCGGACCCGTACCGCGTCTGGCTGTCGGAGATCATGCTGCAGCAGACCACGGTGAAGGCGGTCGGGCCTTACTTCGAGAAATTCGTCGCGCGCTGGCCTGACGTCACGGCGTTGGGGAACGCCTCGCAGGACGACGTGCTGCGAATGTGGGCCGGCCTCGGCTATTATTCGCGTGCGCGCAATCTCTACGCCTGTGCCGTTGCCGTGACGCGCGAGCGCGGCGGCGTCTTTCCGGACACCGAGGAGGGTCTGCGCGCGCTGCCGGGGATCGGGCCCTACACGGCGGCGGCGATTGCAGCGATTGCCTTCGACCGCCATACCATGCCGGTGGACGGCAATATCGAGCGCGTGGTGTCGCGGCTTTTTTCCGTTGAAGAAGAACTCCCGCAGGCGAAGCCGCTGATCCAGCAATTGGCGGCGACGCTGCTGGCGAATTCGCGCGCCGGCGACAGTGCCCAGGCGCTGATGGATCTGGGCGCCTCGATCTGCACGCCGAAGAAGCCGGCCTGCTCACTGTGTCCGCTGAATGAGGATTGCATCGCGCGTGCGCAAGGCACGCAGGAAACCTTTCCGCGCAAGGCGCCGAAGAAGAGCGGCACGTTGCGCCGCGGCGCCGCCTTTGTCGTCACGCGCGGCGGCGAGCTGCTGGTCCGTTCGCGGCCGGAAAAAGGCCTGCTCGGCGGCATGACGGAAGTGCCGGGCTCGGACTGGCTCGCCGGCCAGGACGATGCGACCGCGAAGCAGCAGGCGCCGGAGTTGAAGGGGTTGTCGCGCTGGCAGCGCAAGGTGGGCGTCGTCACCCACGTCTTTACGCATTTTCCGCTGGAGCTCGTGGTCTATACCGCGAAGGCGGAGGCGCGCACGCGTGCACCCGAGGGTATGCGCTGGGTGCCGACCGCGACCCTGGCCGGCGAAGCGCTGCCCAACGTCATGCGCAAGGTGATCGCGCACGCGCTGGATCTTCCACCAGGCCGATCCTCCTGACAGCACGCTGGCAGCAGCGTTGCGCTAGGGGATTGCGAAATGGAGGCTGCCAATGGTCAAGACCGCGCTCGACAATTTTCCAAGGCCGCCCTGCGCCGAACTCCTCGGCTGGCGCCTGCTCGACGCCCGTCCGGAGGAGGGCTGGATCAAGCTCGCCTTCGAGGGTAAGCCCGAGTTCTGCAATCCGGCGGGCTTCATCCAGGGCGGCATGCTCTCGGCCATGCTCGACGACACCATGGGCCCGGCCGTGCTGGTGATGAGCGAGGGCCGGCTCTACACCACCACCATCAGCATGACCGTGAACTTTTTGGCGCCGGCCAAGCCTCGGACGATTATCGGCGAGGCCAAGGTGACGCAGCTCGGCAGAACGATTGCGTTCGTCGAGGCGAAGCTGATGGCGGAAGACGGCACGGTGCTGGCAACGGCGAGCGCGAGCGAGCGATTGCTGGAGGCGGCGAGGGTGGTGGGGAAATAGGCCGGGCCGCGCGCTCCTCTTCCTTTCTCCCCTTGCGGAAGAAGGTGGCGCGAAGCGCCGGATGAGGGGTATCTCTCCACGAACTCTCATCGCGAGTTGAACGCGGGGGACAAAACCCCTCAGGGCGCATTCATGCGCATCTCGCTTCGCGCGAAGTCCTAAGCTTCCGCCCGCGCATCCTTGCTCACGATCGGCGGCTTGGCGTTCAGCGCCTCCACCTGGAACCCCGCCACGCGCTTGTAGTTCGCCGCGATGTCTTCCAGCTCCTTTTGCGACAACACGTCGGTGACGACCTGGTACCCGTCGGGCGCGCGCTCCTCGACCAGCTGCATCACCTGCTCGGGGCCGTTCTTGCGGTTGAGCAGGACGAGGTCGGTGGTCGCGGGCCTGCGCTCGGCTTCATAGGCGAGCAGCGCCGCGCTCGTCGGGCCATGCGCGAGAATCTCGCGGGTGATGGTGCGGGCATCGAGGATCGCCTGCGAGGCGCCGTTCGAGCCGATCGGATACATCGGATGCGCGGCATCGCCCATCAGCGTGACTTTGCCAAAAGTCCATTGCGAGACCGGGTCGCGGTCGACCAGCGGATATTCATAGGCGTGGGGGCAGTTTCGGATCAGGCCGGGCACGTCGAGCCAGTCGAACTGCCAGCTCTCGAACCAGGGCAGGAACTCTTCCAGCCGCGCGGTCCGGTTATAATCCTCGCGCCGCCACTGATAGGTCGGGGGCATATGTCGCTCGGCGACCCAGTTGATCAGGTGATTGCCCGATGCATCCGGCTCCTTGCTGATCGGATAGCAGACGAATTTCAGGATCTCATGCCCGGCCATGATCATGGTGCGGCCGCTGAGGAACGCCTTTGCTGGCGTCACGCCACGCCAGAGGATGCGGCCGTTCCAGATCGGCGGGCCTTCGTTCGGGTAGAGCTTTTCTCGCGCGGCGGAATGAATGCCGTCGGCCGCGATCAGGATCGCGCCATCATAGGTCCCGGCGGCCTTACCGGTCGCCCGGTCGATGAAGTCGGCGCGCACGCCGTCTGCGGTCTCGGTCCAACCGGTCAGATGATGGCTGGTGAGAATGTTGCCGCGGCCGAGCCGCTCGACCGCGGTGTCGAGCAGGAGCTGCTGCAGCGTGCCGCGGTGGATCGAGAATTGCGGCCATTTGTAGCCGGCCTCCAGCCCGCGCGGCTCGCTCCAGATCGGCTTGCCGTGCTTGGAGAAATAGGCGAGCTCGCGCGTCCGCACGCCGCTGGCGTCCAGCCTGTCCAAAAGCCCGAGTTCGATCAGTTCGCGCACCGCATGCGGCAGCACGTTGATGCCGACGCCGAGCGGCTTAAGTTCGGCGACACTCTCGAACACTTTTACGGGAACGCCGATCTGGTGCAGGCTGAGCGCAAGCGTCAGGCCGCCGATGCCGCCACCGGCGATGAGTACGGTCATGACAATCCCCCTCCGATTGACGCGTCTTCGCATGGCAGGGCGGCGGTGGGCAACTGCGAAGAGGTCGCCTATGGACGGCGCGGCGGGGGGCCGTTAACCTCGGGTTTTCCCATGAGGTCCGACATGCTCAAGCTCTACTACGCCACCGGCACCTGCGCGCTCGCCACCTACATCACGCTGGAAGAGGCCGGCGCCGACTACACGGCCGAGCGGCTGAGCTTCAAGGACAACCAGCAGAACAGCCCGGATTACCTCAAGATCAACCCGAAGGGCCGCGTCCCGGCGCTGGTGACCGATCGCGGCGTCCTCACCGAGACGCCGGCGATGCTGGCTTACCTCGCGCAGACCTTCCCCAAGGCGAAGCTCGCGCCGCTCGACGATCCCTTCGACTTCGCCCAGGTGCAGTCGTTCAACTCCTATCTGTGCTCGACCGTGCACATCAATCACGCCCACAAGATGCGCGGTGCGCGCTGGGCGACGCAGGAGAGCTCGTTCGCCGACATGAAGGCGAAGGTGCCGCAGACCATGGCCGCCTGCTTTGCGCTGATGGAGCAGAAGATGTTCAAGGGGCCGTGGGTGATGGGCGAGCAGTACACGATCTGCGATCCCTATCTCTACACGCTCTCGACCTGGCTCGAAGGCGACAGCGTCGACATCAAAGCCACGCCGAAGATCGCCGATCACTTCAAGCGCATGTCGGACCGACCGGCGGTGGCGAAGGTGATGGCGGCGCAGAAGGCGTGACAGCTCTTGTAGGGTGGGTTAGCTGAGCAGATGCGCAAAGCGCATTTGCTCGGCGTAACCCACCATGCTCAGCGATCTCGACGAGGTAGGCGGATTACGCTTCGCAAATCCGCCCTACGAAGATTTCGTCTCCAGCTCCCGGCCCGTTTCCAGCATCAGCCGCCGCAACCAGATCGAGCCCGGGTCCATCTGGGCGCGCGTCGGATGAAACATGAACTGCTCGTCGATGCCGGGGTCGAGCGGCGGCGTCACCGTGACGAGGCCGAGCTGTTTCGACAATGCGGCGATCAGCCGGCGCGGCACGAAGGCGACGAGATCGGTCCGGGCGGCGACGTGCAATGCTTCGAGATAGCCTGATACGACCAGCGAAATATGCCGCTCGATGCCCTTGGCTTGCAGCCAGGTGTCGATCAGATCCTCGTTGCTGCCGCGGATGATCACGCCGACATGGCGCGCGGCCAGGAAGGTCTCGCGCCGCTTCAGCTTCGCGGCCCAGGGGTGGCCGCGCCGCACCGCGAGGGCATCGCTGTCGGTGTAGAGCAGCTGGCGGTGAAAGCCTTTGAAGGCATTGCCGATCGAGATCACGATGTCGATGGTTTGGGCGAACTCGGCGTGGAAGATCGCAGGTCCCCGCCACGGCACGACGTCGATGCGAACATTGGGCGCGGCCCGCGTCACCTTCTCCATCAGCGGCGGCATCAGCAGCTCGACTGCGAGATCTGGCATCATCAGGCGGAATTGTCGTTCGCTGCGCGCGGTATCGAAATCGTCGGGCACGAACAACCCGCGCACCTGGTCGAGCGCCTGGGCAAGCGGCGCGCGCAGGGCCTGCGCCCGCGGCGTCAGCTCCATCCGCGCCCCGGTGCGCACCAGCAGCGGATCGCCGAAGATGTCGCGCAGGCGCTGCAGCGCGTGGCTCGTCGCCGGTTGCGACAGCCCGATCCGCATGGCGGCACGGCTGACGTTGGCCTCGCGCAGAAGCGCGTCGAGGGCGGTCAGCAGATTGAGGTCGAGCGAAGTCAAATTCATCAAACGAATAGATATCATATTCTCTATCGATTTGAAGAATTGTCTTCGCGCGGCGATGATCTCCGTGTTCTCACCAAACGGAGATGCCGCCATGAGCGCCGCCGCCAACAAGAAACTGATGCAGGATATTTTCGCCGCCGCCGCCAATCCCGATCCGGCCGCGCGCGATCGCGCCCTGTTCGCTGCAAGCCTTGCCGAGGACGCCAAATGGGTCGTCACCGGCCAATATTCCTGGTCGCGCACCTTTTCGGGCAAGGAGGCGATCCTTGGCGATCTGCACGGCTATGTGCGCAGCCGCCTGCGTGATCGCACGCGCACGGTCGCGCACCGCTTCATCGCCGACGGCGACGTAGTCGTCGTGGAGGCCAAGGGCGACAACGTCACGCCTGAGGGGGTGCGCTACGACAACGACTATTGCCTGGTGTTTCGTCTCGAGGACGGCAAGATCACGGAAATCCGCGAGTACTGCGACTCGATCCTGACGGAGCGGGCGCTCGGTCCTTTTCCGCAGGCGCCGGTGAGAGCCGCGAGCTGAGGCGCGTGCGCGTCACGTCCGCCGGCCGGTGTGATCGGGCCGAGCCGGCGAGGGTCATGCGGGCCTGGCAGGCGCTCGTCGAGATGCTCCGGAACAAGCGCGAACGGTCCCGGGTCCGAAATCAACTCGCTGCAATGACCGAGCGGGAGCTTCTGGACTGCGGAGTGACCAGGGCGGAGATCACGTACGAGCTGCACAAGCCCCGCCTCCGGCAATAGAGGTCTGGGGGCATGGTCCGTCACCCGCGCCAATTTTGCAGCGCCGGTGGAACCCTTTGGGTTCCGCCGGCGTTTTCTTCGCTTCCGGGGCAATTGCGCCGCGGCATCGCGCGCGTTTGGGAAGTTCATGCTGGCTGGGGTTTCGGACGTTTCGACACAGGTAGACCGCAGCTTTCCCGGACTCCGTGAACGATTGAGAGACGCGACCGCGGCGGCGCACCGGGAGCTCGATGCGCAATTGTCGTCGTTCGATCTCACCGTCCTGACCGGCTATCGCCGCTTTCTCCAGGCCAGCGCCGGCGCGCTGCTTCCGCTCGAAGCCGCGCTCGTTGTGGCTGGCGTCACCGACATATTTCCCGACTGGCCGGAGCGGGCGCGCAGCGCGGCGATCGCGGCCGATCTCGGACGGCTCGGCAGCGCCGCGCCATCTCCCGTGTCGGTGCTGCCGCTGACGCCCGGTGGCTTGCTCGGGACCATGTACGTGCTGGAGGGCTCCCGGCTCGGGGCCAAGTTCCTGCTGAAAGAGGTCGCGGAGGCCGCCGATCCGCGCATCAGTGCGGCCACTCTCTATCTCCGCCACGGGGCAGGCCAGCGGCTCTGGCAGAGCTTCCTGGCGAAGCTCGAAAGCGAGGCCTGCGACGAGGTCGAGGTGATCGCTGCGGCGCGCATGGCCTTCGCCGCGTTCGAGCAGGCGGCGGACCGCGCATGAACGAGGCCGTCAATCTCACCAATTGCGATCGCGAGCCGATCCACATTCCCGGCAGCGTGCAGCCGTTTGGCTTCATGCTCGTCGTTCTCTCGGATTTCACGATCTGCATGGCCTCGGACAACGTCGGCGGCTTTCTCGGAAGCGACCTTGCCGATCTCCTCCAGCGGCCGTTGGCGACCGTCATCTCCGAAGCGGCCGTCGAGACCATCCGCAGCCGCGTCGATCATCTGAGCGGGCCTGATGCGACCGAGCGCCTGTTCGGTATCGAGCTCCAGGCCGGCAAGCCGCAATACGATCTCTCGATCCATTTCTCCGGCGTCTACCTCATCATCGAGGCGGAGCCGAGCGTCCGCGAGCCGGGTGTCAACTCCGGCGAGCTCGTCCGCCTGATGCTCGACCGGATCCGCAAGACGCGCGGCATGACCGATCTCGCGCGCGAGGCGGCGCGCCAGCTCAAGGCGCTGGCCGGCTTCGACCGGGTGATGGTCTACCAGTTTCACCCGGACGGATCGGGCGAGGTGATCGCCGAGACCGCGGAGGCGGGACTCGAATCCTTCCTCGGCCTGCGTTATCCCGCGTCCGACATTCCGAGGCAGGCTCGAGCGCTCTATCAGCGCAACTGGCTGCGTATCATCGCCGACGTCAATGCCGTGCCGGCAGCCTTGGTGTCCACGGCCACGCACAATGCCGGGCTGCTCGACCTCTCGATGAGCGTGCTGCGCTCGGTCTCGCCGATTCACATCGAATATTTGCGCAACATGGGTGTCGCCGCCTCGATGTCCGTGTCGATCCTGCGCGACGGCAAGCTGTGGGGATTGTTTGCATGCCATCATTATTCGCCGCGTTACATCTCATTCGACAAGCGTACGGCCTCCGAGCTGTTCGGGCAGATGTTCTCCTGGATCGTCGAGGGGCGCGAGCGCGAGGGCGACGTCGCCTATGAAGCCCGTGCCCACCAGGTTCAGGAGCGGTTGATCGAGATCGCGGCTGCGCATGAGCACAGCCGCCGCGCCATCGTCGACTTCCTCGGCGACTATCGCAAGATGATCGACTGCGACGGCGTCGCGGTGTGGTCGGACAACAAGATCGCGCTTCAAGGAGACACGCCGACCGAGGAGGAAGTGAAGGACCTCGTCGCCTTCATCAACCGGACCTCGCCGGGGCGGATCCTGGCGAGCGCCGAGATCGCCAAGGTCTATGCCGCCGGCCAGTCCTTCCGCGACCGTGCGGCGGGTTTTCTCGCCATTCCGATCTCGCGAACCCCGCGCGATTGCCTGATCTTCTTCCGCCGCGAGGTCGTGCGGTCCGTGAACTGGGCCGGCGCTCCCGACAAGGTTTATGATGAAGGTCCGAACGGGCCGCGGCTGACGCCGCGCAAGAGCTTCGAACTGTGGCAGGAGACGGTGGCGGGCCAGTCGAAGCCGTGGTCGGCGGCCGACATCCGCATCGCCGAGAGCCTGCGAGTCACGCTGCTGGAAGTCATCCTGCAATTGTCCGACCTCGCCGCGCGCGAGCGCCGCGGCGCGCAGGAGCGGCAGGAGCTGATGATCGCGGAGCTCAACCACCGCGTCCGCAACATCCTGAGCCTGGTCCGCGCCCTGGTGGCGCAGAGCAAGGACACCGCGACGAGCGTCGAGGAGTTCGCCAGCGTTCTCGGCGGCCGCATCCAGGCCCTGGCGCGCGCCCACGACCAGATCACCAATCTGAACTGGGCGCCGGTGGCGCTGCGAACCCTCGTCGAATCCGAGGCCGGCGCCTATCTCGGGGCGCGCGCAGGCCGGGTGAAGATGGGCGGGCCCGATGTCGCGCTGGATCCCAAGGCGTTCGCCACGCTGGCGCTCGTCGTCCACGAGATGATGACGAATTCCGCCAAATACGGCGCGCTCGCCGATTCCACCGGCAGCGTCGAGGTGGTCTGGCGTCTCGATCCTTCGTCGAGCCTGGTGATCGAATGGAAGGAAAGCGGCGGCCCGCCGGTGCAGCCGCCGTCGCGGCGCGGCTTCGGCACCACGATCATCGAGCGCTCGGTGCCGTTCGATCTCAAGGGCGATGCCGAGATCCGCTTCGATCTTCTGGGTGTGCAGGCGACGTTCGTCATCCCCGCAAATTTCGTAGAAATCGTGCCATCAATAGCAGGAGCCGCCATGCGCATCGAGGAGCAACAGTCCAGCCGTCCACGGCTGTCCGAGACCGCGCTGATCGTCGAGGACAATCTGATCATCGCCATGGCGGCGGAGGTCATCCTGCTCGATCTCGGCGCACGCCACGTCGACACCGCTGCGAGCGTCGATCAGGCGCTGCGTTCGATTGAACGCACGCGGCCGAGTTTTGCCCTGCTCGATCTCAACCTCGGCAGCGAGAGCAGCATCAAGGTGGCGCAGAAACTGAAAGAGATCGGCGTGCCCTTCATCTTCGCAACCGGCTATGGCGAGCGCGCGCCGCTTCCGGCCGAGCTTGCATCGGTGCCGGTCATCCAGAAGCCGTACACGCTGGAAGTGGTCGACCACGCCCTCGGCAAACTGCAGCAAGCCAGCGTCCTCTGAGGTTCGCGTGCGACGCTATGCATGCCGCTGCGAATTCTTGCATGACTTCGCATAGCTGCCGATAAAATCAGCAAGTCGATGTGCGACGAGGCGCGCACGCGCGAAGAATTTGAAGGTTCAATTAACGAGTGTCCTCCATTGTGTCGCGGTGCAGCGTGGGTCGCAAGGACGCGACGCGCGGCTGCCAGGTGGCCGGCGACGCTCGCCGGACTCGTTCGGCTGCCCGAAGTGAAATGCATCTTGGTGGACAGTGGGAATGCCGAAGTTTCGTTTGCGGATCAGGGGACGCCTGTACGCAGGCTTCATGGCCCTGGTGGCGGTTGGTCTCGTGATGGCGGTGGTCGCCGTCTGGAATTTGTGGGCGGTCCAGGATCAGGTCGCAAGACAGTCCGCGCTCTCGGACAGCACGGCGCGGGTGCTGGAGATCTCGACCCATCTTCAGGCCATCCAGCGCGCCAATCTGCGCTACATCTACGATGCCAACGAACCCGCGATGAAGGAGGCGCAAGAGCGCGAGACCGCGGCGACCGAGCTGTTGCGGGTCGGCGCCAAGGGGACGGCCTCCGAGGAGCGGCGGGCGCTCTACAACGGCCTGATCGACGACATCGGCAAAATGCGACGCCTGCGTGACAATCTCGGCGACGCCGTCAACGAGGCGAGAACCGGCAAGGCGACGTTGCTGCCGAGCGGCGAGGATCTCGCCACCAAGACCGGCAAGCTGGTCGATGTGGCGCGCGCGGCCGTGGACGAAGACACCGCGGCCCTCGTCGCCGACCTCGAATCCAGGATCCTCCTGGTCCGAATCGCAAACTGGCGTTTCCTGGCTTTGCGCGATGTGCAGGGGCCGGCGAGCTTCCGGGCCAGCGTCGACAGGGCGGCACAACGGCTCGCGGCGATCGAGAAGAGCCCGCAGGCGACGGAACTGCGCTCGACACTGGCGCCGGTGAAGACCGCGCTCGGCCTCTACAAATCGGCGTTCGAGACGACATCCGCCGCGATGCTTCAGGCCGACGAGATCTATCACAAGAACCTCGCGCCCCTCATCGTCGACAGCATCGGCAGGCTCAAGGCCGCGGAAACGACCTTGAAGAAGGACTATCAGGACTCGCGCAGCCAGGCCGAAGCCGTGATCGCCAGCACGACGACCATTCAGGAGATCGCAGGCGGCCTTGCCATCCTGTTCGGCGCCATCGTCGCGTTCCTGATCGCCCGCAGCATTGTCGGGCCCCTGGCCTCGATGACGAGCGCGATGGGGCGGCTTGCCGGCGGCAATCTCGAGGTCGAGATCCCCGGTCGCGGCAAGACCGACGAGATCGGCGACATGGCCAAGGCGATCCAGGTGTTCAAGGACAACATGATCGACACCGAGCGCATGCGCGCCGAGCAGGCCGAACTCGAGGCAGGGCAGGCCGAAAGCCGCAAGAAGGACATGGCCAGGCTCGCCAACCAGTTCGAGCAGGCCGTGGGCGAGATCGTCAACACCGTGTCGACGGCCTCGAGCGAGCTCGAAGCCTCTGCCGGCACCTTGACCACGACGGCCTCCCGAGCCCAGGACCTGTCGACGGAGGTCGCCTCCGCGTCCCAGGAAGCGACCGCGAATGTCCAGGCGGTTGCCACCGCGACCGAGGAGCTGTCGTCCTCGGTCGGGGAGATCGCCCGCCAGGTGCAGGAGTCCGCACGCATTGCGGGCGAAGCCGTCGGCCAGGCCAGCCGGACCAACGATCGCGTCGGCGAGCTCTCCAAGGCCGCGGCCCGGATCGGCGACGTGGTCGAGCTGATCAGCACCATCGCGGGTCAGACCAACCTCCTGGCGCTGAACGCCACCATTGAGGCCGCTCGTGCGGGCGATGCCGGCCGCGGCTTTGCCGTCGTCGCCACCGAGGTGAAGGCGCTGGCCGAGCAGACCGCGAAGGCCACCGGCGAGATCGGCCAGCAGATTGCAAGCATCCAGACGGCGACCGAGCAATCGGTCGGCGCCATCAAGGAGATCAGTGGCACTATCGAGCGGTTGTCGGAGATCTCCTCCGCGGTCGCCGCCGCGGTGGAGCAGCAGGGCGCGGCCACGCAGGAAATCTCCCGTAACGTGCTGCAGGCCGCTCACGGCACCCAGCGGGTCTCGACGAACATTGGCGACGTGCAGCGCGGGGCGTCCGAAACCGGTTCAGCCTCGTCGCAGGTGCTCTCGGCGGCGCGCTTGCTGTCGGCCGACAGCAACCGGCTGAAGCAGGAAGTCGCCAAGTTCCTCAGCTCGGTTCACGTTGCCTGAGGCTTGAAAGCAAAAGGGCCACGCGCATGCGCGTGGCCCGACCGGCGTCGTCGTGCGATCAGGCGACCTTGGTCGTCATGTGCTTGAACATGTTGGCGCGCGCCTCGTCGTCCATCTCGGCCTTGAAGGTGAACTTGTCCTTCAACGCGATCGCACGGCCCGCTGCGGGGCGCGCCGAGATCTCGTCCACCAGCCGCTTCACGTTCGGGTAGCGCGCAACGGCGTCGTCGCCGAGCTTGAACGGCAGCATCCGCGCCCAGCCCCACAGCGCCATGTCGACGATCGAATAGTCGTCGCCGACCATGTAGCGGCGGCCTTCGAGGTGACCGTCGAGAATCTTGTAGTGGCGATCGGTTTCGTACTGGTAGCGGTTATGGGCGTAGTCGTGATTCAGGTCCTTCGGCGCAAAATGCTTGAAGTGCACCGCCTGGCCCGAATAGGGTCCGACGCCGGTGGCGATGAACATCAGCCAGGACAGCGTCTCGCCGCGCACGCTGGCGGCGGGCAGGAATTTGCCGGTCTTCTCGGCGAGATAGAGCAGGATGGCGTTCGAGTCGAAAACGATGGTGCCATTGTCGTCGATCGCCGGCACCTTGGCGTTCGGATTGATCTTCAGATAGTCCGGCGTGAACTGCTCGCCCTTGCGGGTGTCGATCTTCACCGGCTCGTAGGGCAGCCCGGACTCTTCGAGATAAAGCGCGACCTTGGTCGGGTTCGGCGATCCGTTGAAATAGAATTTGAGCATCGGTCTCCCCAGGGTTTGTTGCCAGGCGCGAATGCAGCGTCATTGCCGCGCCGCCTCTCTTGCCTGAACAGCGTCGAAGAGGGCAACCGGCGAGTTTGCCGGGCGGTATCTGCGCGGTACGCAGATCAGCCGGCGTAACAAAGGCCGATCGCCGCCGTAAGGACCATCGCCACGCCGACCGCCTCCAGGCGCAGTCCGAGCCGGGTGGCCAGATGCATGTCGGAGGCCTGGGCCTTGCGCTCCGATCCGCGGGCATAGCCGTGGACGATGACGTCGTGATTGAAATTGTCGTGCGCCTCGTTGCTGCTGGCGAGTCC
The DNA here is from genome assembly GCF_032144035.1 of Bradyrhizobium sp. WYCCWR 12699. Taxonomy (NCBI): domain Bacteria; kingdom Pseudomonadati; phylum Pseudomonadota; class Alphaproteobacteria; order Hyphomicrobiales; family Nitrobacteraceae; genus Bradyrhizobium; species Bradyrhizobium sp. WYCCWR 12699. Next base: position 1,489,444 of record NZ_JAVTJN010000039.1, on the reverse strand, counting down.
GACGGAGATCACGAGCACGCCGAACAATGCGAGGCCGGCGAAGCCGAGCAGGGCGATCAGGAACATCGGAAACATGCCGACCAGGAAGATCGGCAGCAGCGGCACCAACAGCAATGTCTCGGACTGTCGTCGCATGGGAGCGGTCCGGCCAGGACGGAGGCTGATCGGGGGAGTCTAGTCCTGGCGGCGGCGGCATTCAACCATTGACGCCGTCGTTCCGGGGCGCGCGAAGCGCGAGCCCGGAAGCCATTAGGCGGCATGGACGTGGCTGGATGGATTCCGGCTTCTCGCTTCGCCAGCCCCGGAATGACGGCGAAGGGAGCCTACTCCGCCGCCATGCCGGCGCGGATTTCGGCGCGCAGCTCGTCGATCAGCTTGAGACCCTTCTTGGTCTCGACGTGCCAGAAGGTCCAGCCGTTGCAGGCCTGGGCGCCCTGCGCCACCGCGCCGATGCGGTGGATCGAGCCGACCTTGTCGCCGAACATGATGGCGCCGTCGGCACGGACCAATGCGCCGAGCTTCTTCTTGGCGTCGAACAGCTTCGTGCCGGGCATGATCATGCCGCGCTCGATCAGCTCGGAGAACGCGACCCGCGGGGCTTCGCGCGCGGTCATGAACGGGGCGAGGCTGGCTTCCGGCAGCGGCTCGACCCTGGCGATGCGCTGCTCAGCGGCCTTCGCATAGGTCTTGTCGCGCTCGAAGCCGATATAGGAGCGGCCGAGGCGTTTTGCGACGGCGCCGGTGGTGCCGGTGCCGTTGAACGGATCGATCACGAGATCGCCGGGCTTCGATGACGACAGCAGCACGCGCGCCAGCAGGCCTTCCGGCTTCTGCGTCGGATGCACTTTCTTGCCGTCCGCGCCCTTGAGGCGCTCCTCGCCGGTGCAGAGCGGGATCAGCCAGTCGGACCGTGCCTGCACGTCCTCATTGGCGGCCTTCAGCGCCTCGTAATTGAACGTGTAGCCCTTGGCCTTTTCGTCGCGCGCGGCCCAGATCATGGTCTCATGCGCGTTGGTGAAGCGGCGGCCGCGGAAATTCGGCATCGGGTTCGACTTGCGCCAGACGATGTCGTTCAGGAGCCAGAAGCCGAGGTCCTGCATGATCGCGCCGACGCGGAAGATGTTGTGATAGGAGCCGATCACCCAGATCGTCGCCGACGGCTTCATCGCGCGGCGCGCGGCAAGCAGCCAGGCGCGGGTGAAATCGTCATAGGCGGAGAACGAATCGAACTTGTCCCAATCGTCGTCGACGGCGTCGACGTGGGATTCGTCGGGGCGCTTGAGATCGCCCTTGAGTTGGAGATTGTAGGGCGGATCGGCGAACACGAGATCGACCGAAGCAGCCTGAAGCTTCGACATCTCGGCGACGCAATCGCCGAGGATGATGCGATGCGACGGAGACTCAAAATTTGTGCGGGGCGCCCTTGCAGACGCCCCGCGACGCGACTCTACCATGACTCAAGAACTCTGACTCAGGCGACGCTGTCGGCGACGCGGGACCAAACAACCGACTGACCGTTACATTGAAGCGGCAAAGTAAAAATCGACTTAATCCGCCGCTTTGGTGAGCAAGTCGCTTATCCCGTTCTGCGTGCATGTCATCGTGCGCATTCGCCGTGTTTTACAGAGGATTTCGCGATTGCCCGGGCTGCGGACGCCATCATGGCTGCAAAAAGACCGCAAATTTCTCTCGGAAAAAATTGCTCGACCCTCGGAAAATATTGCTGGCGTCGGCAGGTTGCCGCACTAGGCAATTTTTGCCGGCCACGATATTGATAAAGGCAACGGAAATTTTACGTGTGTGGCGCGTTGAGCTTTCGGGAGCTGTGCGCCCATTGAGCCGACGACACTGAAGCAGGGCCCGCGAATCGGGACACCGGAGGGAAAGGCCGCCATGCGTTACGATGACTTCCGCCGCAGCGACGACATCGAGGATCGTCGCGACGAAGGTGGTGGCTTTGGCGGCGGCGGAGGCGGCGGGTTCGGCCTGCCCATGGGCGGCGGCGGGCTCGGCATCGGCACCATCATCATCCTCGGTCTGGTCGGCTACGCCTTCGGCATCGATCCGCGCATCCTGATCGGCGGCGCCGAGATTCTCACCGGCGGCGGCCAGGCACCGAGCTACCAGACGGACCGCCAATCCTCGTCAGGCAAGCGCGGCGCGCCGACAGACGAGATGGGCAGCATGATCTCGGGCATCCTCGGCGAGATCGACGATCGCTGGAGCGAGATCTTCCAGGCCTCGGGCCAGTCCTATACCGGCCCGAAGGTCGTGCTGTTCCGCAATGTCACCAATGGCGGCCGCTGTGGCCGGGCGGAGTCGGCGATGGGGCCGTTCTATTGCCCGCCGGATCGCACCATCTTCCTCGACACTTCGTTCTTCCGGGAGGTCGAGACGCGCTTCCGCGGCTGCTCCGGCAAGTCCGCGTGCAATTTCACCACCGCCTACATCATCGCGCACGAAGCCGGCCATCACATCCAGAACCTGCTCGGCATCATCCCGCGCGTGACGCGGCTGCAGCAGCAGGCGGGCTCGAAGGCGGAGGCCAACGCGCTCCAGGTCAAGGTCGAGCTGCAGGCCGACTGCCTGTCCGGCGTCTGGGTCAATCGCGAGGCGAAGAAGCGTCCGAACTTCCTGGAGGCCGGCGACATCGACGCCGCGCTGACCACCGCGAGCGCGATCGGCGACGATACGCTGCAGCGTCAGGCCACGGGCCGCGTCGTGCCAGACTCTTTCACGCACGGCTCGGCGGCACAGCGCAAGCAATGGTTCATGACCGGCTACCAGCAGGGCACGGTTCAGGCCTGCAACACGTTCGGCGGCGGGGGGTAGCAAACAAGACTGCGTGCTCCGGACGCAGCGCAGCTGTTCTTCAGCGGTGCGCTGCAGAGCCGGGGCCCACAATGCCGGTCTCCCAAGTCTCCAGATGGGTCCCGGCTCTGCGGCGCGGCGCTGATGTGCCGCACCTTGTCCGGGACATGAGAGACGCATCAATGGCTTCCATCGACGAATCCAAGCAGTTCATCCCGCTCAACATCGCGGTCCTCACCGTGTCGGACACGCGCGCGCTCAGCGACGACAAGTCCGGCCAGACGCTGGCCGACCGTCTGACCGCTGCCGGCCATCGTCTTGCCGCGCGCGAGATCGTCACCGACGACGTCGAGGCGATCCGTGACGTCGTTCGGCGGTGGATCGCGGATGCCGGCGTCGACGTCGTCATCACCACCGGCGGCACCGGCTTCACCGGGCGCGACGTCACGCCGGAGGCAATCGAGCCGCTGTTCGAAAAGCGCATGGACGGTTTCTCGATCGCGTTCCACATGCTGAGCCACGCCAAGATCGGGACGTCGACGATCCAGAGTCGCGCCACCGCGGGCGTCGCGGGCGCGACCTACATCTTCTGCCTGCCCGGCTCCCCCGGCGCCTGCCGCGACGGCTGGGACGGCATCCTCGCGGCCCAGCTCGACTACCGGACGCGGCCCTGTAATTTCGTCGAGATCATGCCGCGGTTGGACGAACATCTGCGAAGGCCGAAGGCGCAGGGCGCGACGGCGTAGGTGCGGATGGCTGACCGGTATCTCCCACGCCGACGGCCTTGCGACAGTGCTAGAGATCCATCTCCCAGGTCTCGCCGACCAGATCGGCACCGAAGCTGTGGTGCTTCTCTTCCTTCACGAGCTTGAAGCCGGCGGTCTTATAGATGCCGCGCGCGGCGACCAAAATGCTCTGGGTCCACAGCGTCATCCTGCTGTAGCCCCGGTCGCGTGCGCCCTGGATGCACTGCTCGACCAGCGCGCGGCCGACGCCGAGCCCTCGCGCCTTCTTCTCCACCTGCAGCAGGCGTAGCTTGGCGATCTCGTCCGTGGCCTTGACCAGAAAGATCGAGCCGACCGGCTCGCCATCGACCTCCGCGATCCAGCAGTGCTCGCGCGCGGCGTCGTAATTCCTGATGAACTGCGCGCAGATCTCGGCGACCAGTGCCTCGTAGCTGATGTCCCAATTGTAGTCCGCGGCATAGGCAGCACCCTGCCTGGAGATCACCCAGCCCATGTCACCGACGCGATGGCTGCGCAGCATGATAGCCGCGGGCCTTGTTCGGCGTTGCTCCAGCACGGACTCGATGGTCGCCATCGCCTGCGCGAGCCGCGATGCATCGCCGGCCGAAAGCTGAGCCAGCATTGCGGCGACCTCATTTTGCGAGCTCAGGTTCAGCTTGGCGAACGTCTGGCGGCCTTTGGCGGTGAGGCTGAGCTGGTATTGCCTGCGATCCGCGGGCAGGGGCCTGCGCGTGATCAGCCCCTTGTCATCGAAGTTCTGGACGATGCGGCTGAGATAGCCGGGGTCGAGACCCAGCTCGTTTCCGATCTCTTTTGCCGCGAGGTCGTCGCGATGCGCGAGCTCATACAGCACCCGGGCTTCGCTGAGCGAAAACGGGGTCTTGCCAAGATGCTGGTCGAGCACACCGAGCTTGCGGGTATAGAAGCGGTTGAAGGCGCGGACCGCGGCAACGTGGTCGTCGGTACTGTCGATGGACATGGATCACCTCAATACTTGCCATTGTCAAATAATTGTTTGACTTTGGCAAGTATCTGCCGGCTTCAGCCGACCATGACGATCCGGCTGCGCAGCATGGTGCGGGACGAACGGCCGAGGCGCCGGAGCAGCTGCGCTTCGGAACGGCGGGCCTGCGGCGGGTAGCCGCCGACCCGGTCGTAATGGTCACGGGCAATCAAAAGCCCTTGATCGCCGAACGGGCCAACCAGCCCCCGTGCCACGGCCCTGAGGATGTCGCGCCATCCGGTATCTGCATAAGGCGAGCGTGCATAGCGGAACACCGCAGCACGATCCCGTCCGCTGGTCGCGACGGCCTGGATGAACTGGGTGGTCTCCTCGATCCAGCCGGTTTCCAGCACGGCCCCTGCGGGCAGGAACATCAACCAGGGCGAACGAGCCTGCAGCGCGCCGGCGGCGAGCGCGGCCCCCGGCGAGGTCCCCTCGAAGCCGACGAAACGGCAGCCTGCAACGTCGGCCACGCGCTCGATGACGCCGTTACGGGTGCCGTCGACCAGAAGCACCTCCCGGACGATGCCGGCGGCGGCTCCGGGCACCAGCGCGGCCAGACTTGCCACCGCCGTCTGCTCGACGCCTTCGGTCGGGATGATGACGCTCAGCATGATTGAGACTTCACTGTCCGCACTTCGGGAGAAGCGTAGTTCATTGTGAGGCTGTCATAAACCGGTAGCATTGCCGAGTGCAACTTTCTGGCGGCGCTTCGGCGTGGATGGTAAACCGCAGCCGGTTATCGGAGCCAAATGTGTCACGGCGACGCCGGCAATATTGTCGAATGTTTCGGCACGAGCTCATTCCAGCGGCATTCACCGTAATTTTACGGCGACGCTGCGCAGCGCGGGACAACAACGTCGAAGGCGATGCGCCTTGCGAGAAAGACCCGAGCAGGAAAATGTGTGACGTTGGTGCCGGCGGAGGCCGCATATGAACGCCGATCAACTTCCCGTTGGCACGGCGCCAACATCGCCGAAGCAGGAGGCTGCGCCGAGCTTGCGGATCCGGGCGCTGATGCTGGGCGACCGCATCAATGCGTCCGGCCTGGAGATCGGGACGCTGGTCTCGTCCACCCCGGCGGCCTTCCGCGTCCATGCCGGTCTTGCCGTGATCTTCCGCTACGGCGTCGTGGTGCTGATCGGTCTGCTCCCTTCGGAAGAGAAGGTTCTCATCGACAATTTGAAGTCACGCGTGACCGGAGAGCTCAGCCCCTACGAGGAGGAGATCGCGCAGGCGCAGCTCTGCAACGATGAGGCCGCCGAGGCGATCCAGCCGGGCGGACCGATCTGCCTTGCCAAATTCTCCGACGACCGGCTGCTGCTGGTTGCGGATGCGCTCGCCAAGAGCACGTCGCTGGCACGTGACGAGCGCCGCGTCGCGGCGGTCTTCGACGTGATCGAACCTTTTGCGCGCGAGCTCGCCGAACACGGCCGCACGCCGCGCCGGCGCAGGGCCATTCTGCAACTGATCGGCAACGCATTGCTGGTGCAGCAGCGCGTCGCCGGCCGCGTCGCGATCGCCGAGAAGCCCGACGTGCTCTGGGAGAAGCCCGAGCTCGACCGGCTCTACTCCCGTCTCGAGGACGAGTACGAACTCAAGGAGCGTCTCGACACGCTCGAGCGCAAGCTCACCACGGTGTCGGAGACCGCCAACGCCCTGACCGACATCATCGACACCCAGCGCTCGCTCCGCCTCGAGATCGCGGTCGTGGTGCTGATCGTGATCGAGGTCGCGATCGGGTGTTTTCAGATATGGTCGGGCACACATTAGTGCAGCGAGAGGGCTGCGCGTAGCTGTGCCGACTCCCCTTGTGGGAGAGGGCAGCTCTGCTGGGAAATGCAATCTCACTCGGGCGAGGGGTCTGTCTCCGCGACTCCAACTCGCAATTTAGACTCGCGGCGAGATACCCCTCATCCGGCGCTTCGCGCCACCTTCTCCCACAAGGGGAGAAGGGAAGGGCCGCCGATGGCAATTCACCCCACGAGCACCATCTTGCAGTGCCGTGCGATCGTCAGCTCTTCATTCGTTGGAACGACGAATATTTCGACGTCACTCGCGCCCGCGCTGATCCGCTCGCGCGTCGCGTCATTCGCCGCAGCATCGACGTGCACGCCGAGCCAGCCGATGCGCTCGCAGATCGCGCTGCGAATTTCCCTGGCATGCTCGCCGATGCCGCCGGTGAAGACCAGGCAGTCCAAGCCGCCGAGTGTGGTGGCCATCATCGCGACTTGCTGCGCCGCCCGGAAGACGAACAAATCGACAGCTTCACGCGCGGCGGCCTCGCCGCTCGCCAGCAACGCTCGCATGTCCGCCGAGATGCCGGAGACGCCGAGCAGGCCGGACTCGTGATAGAGCAGGTGCTGGATCTCCTCCGCCGACATCTTCTCGTGCTGTTGCAGATAGAGCAGTACGCCGGGATCGATGGTGCCGCAGCGGGTGCCCATCACGAGGCCGTCGAGCGGCGTCAGCCCCATCGTGGTGTCGATGCTGCGGCCGTGGCGCAACGCGCACAGGCTGGCGCCATTGCCGAGATGCGCGATGACGGTGCGTTTGGCGACGAGCTCCGGAGCAATCTCGCCAAGGTGTCCCGCGACATATTCGAAGGAGAGGCCGTGAAAGCCGTAGCGCCGGACGCCGCGCTGCTCATAGCGCCGTGGAATCGCAAAGCGGCGCGCGGACGGCGCGAGGCCGTGGTGGAAGGCGGTGTCGAAGCAGGCGATCTGCGTCAGCGCAGGCCGGATCGCCGCGAGCGCGCGAACGGGCGTAAGGCACCGCGGCTGGTGCAGCGGTGCCAGCGGCGTCAACGCGTCCAGCTTCGCGGTGACGTCGTCGGTCAGCACGACCGGGCCTGAATAGTCCGGCCCGCCATGGACGATCCGGTGACCGACGGCGCGCAGGTTGTGGTTGTCGAACCTCTCCTCGATGAAGGCGAGCACGTCGGCGAACAGATCGCCGCCGTCGGCATCCGGCGCCTCTCTCCGTGTCGCGAACAGCTCCTCGCCCGCCGGACTCTTCACGACGAGGCGAGGTTTTGCCTCGTGCTCGTCGAGCAGGCCCTTGCAGAGCAGGGCGGGCTCAGCCGCCGCGATGTCGAACAGGCCGAACTTGGTGCTCGACGATCCCGAATTGAGGACGAGGACCGTGTCCGACATGGCTAGTCGCCGGCCTCAGTCGGCGTGTTGCCGCCGGAGCTGTTGGGCCAGACCCAGCCCTGGATCTCCGGCATGTCCTCGCCGTGCTCCCGCACATAGCGAGAATGTTCGATCAGCTTGTCGCGGAATTGCTGCTTGGCCTGCGCGGCCTTGGCCGCCAGTCCAGGCACGCGTTCGATCGCCTCGATCGCGAGGTGGTAGCGGTCGAGCTCGTTGAGCACGACCATGTCGAACGGCGTGGTCGTAGTGCCTTCCTCGGCAAAGCCGCGCACATGCATGCCGGCATGGTTGGTGCGGTTGTAGGTCAGCCGATGGATCAGATAGGGATAGCCGTGATAGGCGAAGATGACAGGCTTGTCCGTCGTGAACAGGCTGTCGAAGTCGCGGTCGGACAGGCCGTGCGGATGCTGCTCCTTCGGTTGCAGCGTCATGAGGTCGACGACGTTGACGACGCGGATCTTCAGGTCCGGCAACGCCTTGTGCAAGAGATCGACGGCGGCGAGAGTCTCCAGCGTCGGCACGTCGCCGGCGCAGGCCATCACCACGTCGGGCTCGCCCGTTGGCTGTTCCGTCCCAGCCCAGGTCCAAATGCCAATGCCGGCATCGCAATGCGTGGCGGCGTCCTGCATCGAGAGCCATTGCGGCGCCGGCTGCTTGCCGGCGACGATGACGTTGATGCGGTTGTAGGTGCGCAGGCAGTGGTCGGCGATCCACAGCAGCGTGTTGGCATCGGGCGGGAAGTAGATGCGGACGATGTCGGCCTTCTTGTTGGCGACGAGATCGACGAAGCCGGGGTCCTGATGGCTGAAGCCGTTATGGTCCTGGCGCCAGACATGCGAGGTCAGGAGATAATTGAGCGAGGCGATCGGGCGCCGCCATGGCAACTCGCGCGTGACCTTCAGCCATTTGGCGTGCTGGTTGAACATGGAATCGACGATGTGGATGAAGGCCTCGTAGCAGGAGAAGAAGCCGTGCCGGCCCGTGAGCAGATAGCCTTCGAGCCAGCCCTGGCAGAGATGCTCGCTCAGCACCTCCATGACGCGGCCGTCCTGCGCCAGATGAACGTCGTAGGGTTCGATCGGCTCCATCCAGGCCCGTTCGGTCGCCTCGAACACCGCATCGAGACGATTTGACGCGGTCTCGTCCGGGCCCACGATGCGGAAGTTGCGCTCCTTCGCGTTGAGGCGGATGACATCGCGCAGGAATTTGCCGAGCTCGCGCGTCGCTTCGGCCACGACGCCGCCGGGCCGCGGCACCTCGATTGCGAAACGGTGGAAGTCCGGCAGCTTCAGCTCTTTCTTCAGAAGGCCGCCATTGGCATGCGGGTTGGCGCCCATGCGCCTGTTGCCGTCGGGCGCGAGCGCCTGAAGCTCGGGAACGAGGGCGCCGCTCGCGTCGAACAGTTTTTCGGGCTCATAGCTGCGCATCCAGTCTTCGAGCACTTTCAGGTGCGCCGGGTTTTCGCGGCAGCCGGCAACGGGCACCTGATGGGCGCGCCAAAAGCCCTCGACCTTCTTGCCGTCGACCTCTTTCGGCCCGGTCCAGCCCTTCGGGCTGCGCAGCACGATCATCGGCCAGCGCGGCCGCTCGACGCTGCCGCGGCCGTCGCGTGCGTGCTGCTGGATCGAGCGGATGCTGGCGAGCGCGACGTCGAGCGCGTCCGCCATGGCCTCGTGCATCAATTTGGGATCGTCGCCTTCGACGAAAAGCGGCTCGTGTCCGAACCCGCGGAAGAGATCGCGGATCTCCGCATCCGGCATCCGCCCCAGCACGGTCGGATTGGCGATCTTGTAGCCGTTGAGATGCAGGATCGGCAGCACCGCGCCGTCATGGGCAGGATTTATGAACTTGTTGGAGTGCCATGACGCCGCGAGCGGGCCGGTCTCCGCCTCGCCATCGCCGACCACGCAGGCGACGACCAAATCGGGATTGTCCAGCGCCGCGCCATAGGCGTGCACCAATGCGTAGCCGAGCTCGCCGCCTTCGTGGATCGAGCCCGGCGTTTCGGGTGCTGCATGGCTCGGGATGCCGCCGGGGAACGAGAACTGCCTGAACAGCTTGCGCAATCCGTCCGCATCGCGCGCGATCTCAGGATAGATCTCGCTGTAGCTACCTTCCAGATAGGTGTTGGCGACCATGCCGGGCCCGCCATGGCCGGGGCCACAGACATAGATCACGTTGAGATCGAGCGCGCGGATTACGCGGTTGAGATGGGCATAGATGAAGTTCAGGCCGGGCGTCGTGCCCCAATGGCCGAGCAGGCGCGGCTTGATGTGCTCGGCCCGCAACGGCTCGCGCAGCAGGGGATTGTCGAGCAGATAAATTTGCCCGACGGAGAGGTAGTTTGCGGCGCGCCAGTAGCGATCGAGGAGATCGAGGTCATTGCTCGCTGTGGCCGATTGTTCTTGATTTGTCATGTTCTTGCCGATTTTTGCCGAGCTGAGCCCCGCGATCGTCACCAACATTGTTCCGGCGCGATCGATCCCTGACCGGCATCAAACGAGATCGTTGCGACAGCCATGTTGCGTGAGGTCAAAGGACCGCGCCCGAAATTTGGGCGGGTTACTTTGCATGGGGTTGTTTTCCGGTTTTTCGTTTACGTTCTTGATTTGTTCCTTTTGCATGCTATCTTAGCTGCATGAGTCCAGCAGCATCCTCACATGCTCTCAAGCACCCGCCGGTCAAGGCGCCCTCCGAGCCGGCGGGTGCGGACTCTGACTTCCCTGCCGATTTTCCAGAACTTGGCGTCGCCATCGACCGCGCGCGCCGGCGCGGGCGGGGCGCGCAGTCCAATGCCAGCGGCCGCTTTGAGGCCGAGGCGCGCGTCGCGTTCGACGACGGCTGGCAGAGCCTGGAAGAGCTGCCGCCGTTCAAGACCACGGTCGCAATCGACACCTCGCGCAAGGTGATCACCCGCAACGATTCCCCCGATATCGGCTTCGACCGCTCGATCAATCCCTATCGCGGCTGCGAGCACGGCTGTGTCTATTGTTTCGCCCGGCCGACCCACGCCTATCTCGGCTTGTCACCGGGGCTGGACTTCGAATCCAAGCTGTTCGCAAAACCCGAGGCACCTGCGCTGCTCGAGAAGGAGCTCGCCGCCTCCGGCTACGAGCCGCGGATGATCGCGATCGGCACCAACACCGATCCCTACCAGCCGATCGAGCGCGAGAACAAGATCATGCGCGGCATCCTCGAGGTGCTGGAGCGTGCCGGCCATCCCGTCGGCATCGTCACCAAATCGGCGCTGGTGCTGCGCGACATCGATATTCTCCGGCGGATGGCCAAGCGCAACCTCGCCAAGGTCGCGATCTCCGTGACCTCGCTCGATCCGAAACTGGCGCGCACCATGGAGCCGCGCGCCGCGACGCCGCCTAAACGGCTGGAGGCGCTGAAGCAGCTCGCCGACGCCGGCATTCCGACCACCGTGATGGTCGCGCCCGTGATCCCCGCGCTGAACGATTCCGAGATCGAGCGCATTCTCGATGCTGCCGCCCATGCCGGCGTCAAGGAAGCCTCCTATGTGCTGCTGCGGCTGCCGCTGGAGGTGCGCGATCTCTTCCGCGAGTGGCTGATGGCGAATTATCCGGACCGCTATCGCCACGTCTTCACCCTGATCCGCGACATGCGCGGCGGCCGCGACTACGACGCCAAATGGGGCGAGCGGATGAAGGGCACGGGACCGATGGCCTGGACCATCGGCCGCCGCTTCGAAATCGCCTGCGAGCGGCTTGGGCTGAATAAGCGCCGCTCCAAGCTGACGACCGATCACTTTGCGCGGCCGAAGCGGAACGGCGATCAGCTCAGCCTGTTCTGACCCCTGTTTCTTACTTGGATTGGAAGAGGCGCAGCATGGTCAGGGAACCCAACGTGCCGGTGCCGCGGCTCACCGTCATCACGCTCGGTGTCAGCGACATCCGTGCCAGCATCGCTTTTTACGACGCGCTCGGTTTCTCGCGCCGGCTGAAGGCGACCGGCGAGGCCGTCGCGTTCTACGAGACCGGTGGTCCGGTGCTCGCCTTGTATCGCTGGGACCAGCTCGCGGCCGACGCCGCGCTGCCCGACCAGCCGAGGCCGCAGGCCTTCCGCGGCATGACGCTCGCATGGAACTGTCGGACCCGTGAGGAGGTCGATGCGGTGATGGCCTTCGCGCTCGGCAAGGGCGCGAAGCCGGTGAAGGCCGCGCACGAGACCGATTACGGCGGCTATTCCGGTTATTTCGCCGATCCCGACGGCCATCTTTGGGAGGTCGTGGTCGCCCCCGGCATCGATGTCGGCGACGACAGGCGGGTGCATCTGGCCGAGTAGGACGGCCTGAATAACGGGAATTGCGCCGGGTTCCCGGTTGCGCAGGCCGGGCCGCTTGCGCACGATCCCGGTCATGATTCGAGACAAGTCCGCGACGAAGCCGGCCAAAGACGCGCCCAAGACGGCTGCTGAGAAGAAGGCCGCTGAGAAGAAGGCTGCTGCAAAGAAGGCAGCGCCTGCCAAGGCGGCAAAAGCGGCTGCGGCCAAGACAAATGTCACCACGGCCATTCCCGCCGGCAAGAAAGGTATCATTGCCGTCACCACCCCAAGCTTTCGCCGCGAGCGCGCGCTGATCAAGCGCGGCGTGTGGCCGGTCGCCGGCTGCGACGAGGCCGGCCGCGGGCCGCTGGCGGGGCCGGTGGTGGCGGCTGCCGTGATTCTCGACCCCAACCGCATCCCGCGCGGCATCGACGATTCCAAGCGCCTGACGGCCGAGGAGCGCGAAAAGCTGTTCGACAAGATCTGCGCCACCGCGCAGGTCTCGGTCGCCGTCGCCTCGCCCGCGCGAATCGATCGCGACAACATCCTGCGTGCCTCGCTGTGGGCGCTGAAGCGCGCCGTGGTGGCGCTGCCGGAGGCGCCCCGGCATGTCTTCGTCGACGGCCGCGACCGGCTCGACACGCAATGCGACTGCGAGGCCGTGATCGGCGGCGACGGCATCGTGCTGTCGATCGCCGCAGCCTCCATCATCGCCAAGGTCACGCGCGACCGCCTGATGTGCGCACTGGCACAGGACTGCCCCGGCTACGGCTTCGAGCAGCACAAGGGTTACGGCGTCCCCGAGCACCTCGATGCGCTGAATCGCCTCGGTCCCACCATCCACCACCGCAGCTTCTTCGCTCCCGTCGCCGCCGCGCGTGCCAAGCACATGCCGTGGACCGTCGAGCCGGTGCAGGACCTGTTTACGGTGACCGAGGTCGAGGTGCAGGTGGAAGCCAGCGTCGAGATCGACGCATCGGCTGGGCTCTAGGCACCTAACCCAGCCCTCTGTCCATCATTCCCGGGCATCCGCGTTCTCTGGAGCGACAGGAAAGACTGGATGGCCGGGTCATAGGCGAGCGAAGCGACGCCGTCCTTCGGACGGTTAAGCCCGGGCACGACGATCTGTTGTGCGTGTGCCTTTCGCTCCGCGCAAGAACGGGGAGAGGGAGCAGACCGTCGTTGCCACAACGCGTGACGCCCTTTATCAAAACAGATGTGAGCGAATAGGGCCGGCTGGACGGGTTGGCTGCATCTTTCGGGCGTTGCATGCGGTTTACCTCCCTGGTCATCGAGCTCATTCGCGCCCGGCCGCGGCTGATCGTGTGGATCGCCGTGCTGCTGCAGGCTTTGATGTGGCTGTTCGTGGCGCTGGTGTTCTACCGCAGCCCGCCCGGCACGCTGGCGACGCTGCTGGCTTTCGGACGCGAATACCAGGTCGGCACCGACCTCGGGCCGCCCCTGCCGGTCTGGCTCGCCGACATCGCCTATCGCGCCGCCGGCGGCCACATGTTCGGCGTCTATGTGCTGGCAGAGCTGTGCGAGATCGCGACGTTCATTGCGCTCTATCATCTGTCCCGCGCCGTGGTCGGCTCGCAGCAGGCGGTGCTCGCCGTGCTCCTGACCATGACTGTGCTCGCCTTCTCCTCGTCGGCGCTCGACTTCGGCCCCCCCGTGCTGGCCCGGCCGCTGTGGGCGCTGCTGCTGCTGCATTCCTGGCAGATCATCGGCCAGCGCCGCGGCAATGCCTGGTTCGCCTGGTCGATCGAGGCCGGTCTCTTGCTGCTGACGACGCCCGCGGCGATCTTCCTGCTGCTGCTGCTCGTCGTGTTCGCGGTCTCGACCGCAGGCGGCCGCCGGACGCTGCGCGCGCTCGATCCGCTGTTCGCGCTTGTCGTCGTCGCTGTGCTGGCGCTGCCCTATGCGGTCTGGCTGATGCGCGCCGAGACGCTTGTGATGCCGGCCCTGCCGCAAATCTCGGAGCTGAATGCCCGAGCCCTGCACGCGGCCTGGCTGCTCGGCGGCCTCGTGCTCGGGGCCGCCGCGATTCCGGCGCTCGCCTTCCTCAACACCGGATTGTTCGCCACAAAGGGCGAGGAGCCGCCGATCATCTATCGTCCGCCGGTCGCGCCGCTCGCGCGCAACTTCGTCTATTTCTTCGCGCTGGCGCCGGCGCTCGGCGGGGTGATGATCTCCGGCCTGCTCGGGCTCGATTCCGTCGTCGGTGGTTCCGGGGTCGTATTGATCGTGTCCGGACTCGCCGTGGTGGTCGCGGCCGGCGATCTCATCGCGATGCGCCGTGCGCGAATGCTGCGGACGGTCTGGGCCGCGGCCGTCGTGGCCCCGGCCATCGGCGTCGTGCTGGCCGTCCTGTTGCTGCCCTGGACCGGTGCCAACGAGATTGCGACCTCGATGCCGGCGCGCGCGATCTCGGATTTCTTCGACGACAGCTTCGCCCGCCGCACCAACCATCGCCTGCGCGCCGTTGCCGGAGAGACGCAGCTTGCGAGCCTGATCACGCTGCATTCCGGCCGGCCGCATCTCTTCATCGACGCCGACCCTGCGCGCACGCCATGGATCAATCAGACGAAATTTGCCGAGACCGGGGGCGTCGTGGTCTGGCGCGCCTCCGACACCGCGGGCACGCCCCCGCCGGACATCCTCAAACGCTTTCCCGGCATCGTGCCGGAAGTGCCGCGCGCCTTCGAATGGCTGGTGACCGGCCGCCAGCAGCTGCTGCGCATCGGCTGGGCCATCGTGCGGCCGAAGGGGACGTAGCGTAGGTCTGTGCCTCGGCTCTGCGGAGCGCCACTGCGTGACGCACCGCGTCCGGGACACGAGAGCATCTACCCCGCCAGCACCTTCGCGATCGCGCGCAGGTCCTGCCAGGCCAGCCTTTTGTACGACGGCGAGCGCAGCAGATAGGCCGGATGGAACGTCGGCAGCGCGCGGATGGTGCGCTGGCCGGTCTCGTAGTCGAACCAGCGTCCGCGGGTGCGCATGATGCCCTCGCGCGTTCCGAGCAGCGTCTGCGTCGAGGGGTTGCCGAGCGTCACCAGCACGTCCGGGTTCACCAGCTCGATCTGGCGCTGGATGAAGGGCAGACAGATCTGCGTCTCCTGCGGCGTCGGCGTGCGGTTGCCGGGTGGCCGCCAGGGAATCACGTTGGCGATGTAGGCGGTGCTGCGGTTGAGGCCGATGGCTCCGATCATCAGGTCGAGCAGCTTGCCGCTGCGCCCGACGAAGGGCAGGCCCTCGATGTCCTCGTCGCGGCCCGGCGCCTCGCCGACGAACATGATGCGCGCCTGCGGATTGCCGTCGGCGAACACCAGCCGCGTCGCCGTGTGCTTCAGCGCGCAGCCCTCGAAGCTCTGCATCAGCTCGCGCAGCGCCTCCAGCGTCGGCGCGGTGCGCGCCGCCTCGCGCGCTGAGGCGATGGCGATGTCGGGGGCAGGGGCGGCCTCGCCGCGCATGACCGCGGGGGCAGCGACGGGGCGCGGTGCCTCGACCAAAGGCGCCGCACGCGGGGCCGGCGGTGGGGCATCCAATTCCGCCAGGCGGTCGATCGGTTCCTCGGCGAGCGCGCAATCGACGCCGGCCTCCAGATAGAAGGCGAGAAGCTCTCGGACGGTGGGTGCGGGTTCGGGGATCATCTGGAAAGTCAGACTATTAGTTCATCTTAGACCGCCTTGCATCCCAGCGAAATGCGATTCCGAGGTTGTCCTACCCGGAAAAATCGGAAACAAGAGGGCGCAAACGACCGAGGACCGTCTCAAGGGCTGAGATCAGATGAGCACTGAAGAACTTCCCCCGCGCGAATCCATGGAATTCGACGTCGTCATCGTCGGCGCCGGCCCCTCGGGCCTGTCGGCCGCGATCCGGCTGAAGCAGCTCAATGCCGATCTCAACGTCGTCGTGGTGGAAAAGGGCTCCGAAGTCGGCGCGCATATTCTCTCCGGCGCGGTGATCGATCCGGCCGGGCTCGACAAGCTGATCCCGGACTGGCGCGAGGATTCCGACTGCCCGCTGAAGACGCAGGTGAAGGACGATCGCTTCTATTGGATGACGGCCGGCGGCGCGATCAAGCTGCCGAACTTCATGATGCCGCCGCTGATGGACAATCATCACTGCTTCATCGGCTCGCTCGGCAATGTCTGCCGCTGGCTGGCGCGCAAGGCCGAGGCGCTCGGCGTCGAGATCTATCCGGGCTTTGCCGCTGCCGAGGTGCTCTATGACGAGGAGGGCAGGGTCAAGGGCATCGCCACCGGCGACATGGGCATCGGCCGCGACGGCAAGCCGAAGGACTCTTTCACCCGTGGCATGGAATTGCTCGGCAAGTACACGCTGTTCGCCGAAGGCGCTCGCGGCAGCTTGACCAAGCAACTCATCGCGAAGTTCGCGCTGGATGCCAAGAGCGAGCCGGCAAAGTTCGGCATCGGCCTTAAGGAAGTCTGGCAGATCGACCCGGCAAAACATCAGAAAGGGATGATCCAGCATTCTTTCGGCTGGCCGCTCGACCTGAAGACCGGCGGCGGCTCGTTCCTCTATCATTACGACGACAATCTCGTCGCCGTCGGCTTCGTCGTGCATCTGAACTACGACGATCCCTATCTGTCGCCGTTCGACGAGTTCCAGCGCTTCAAGACGCATCCGTCGATCCGCGGCACCTTCGAAGGCGCCAAGCGGCTCGCTTATGGTGCGCGCGCCATCACCGAGGGCGGCTATCAGTCGGTGCCGAAACTCAGCTTCCCCGGCGGCGCGCTGATCGGTTGCGCGGCCGGCTTCGTCAACGTGCCGCGCATCAAGGGCGTGCACAATGCGATGGGCACCGGCATGCTCGCAGCCGAGCACGTCGCGGCAGCGCTCGCCGGCGATCGCAGCAATGACGAACTTGTCGAGTACGAGAACGCCTGGCGCTCCTCGTCGGTGGGCAAGGATCTGTTCCTGGTGCGCAACGTCAAGCCTCTGTGGTCGAAGTTCGGCACCGTGCTCGGCGTCGCGCTCGGCGGCTTCGACATGTGGTGCAACACGCTGTTCGGCGCCTCGCTGTTCGGTACCCAGTCTCATGCCAAGCCCGATCGCGCTACGCTCGATCCGGCCAAACAGCATGCGCCGAAGAACTACCCGAAGCCGGACGGCAAGATCTCGTTCGACAAGCTGTCCTCCGTGTTCCTGTCCAACACCAACCATGAGGAGGACCAGCCGGTCCATCTCAAGGTCACGGACATGAACCTGCAGAAGACCTCGGAGCACGACGTCTTCGCCGGTCCCTCGAATCGCTATTGTCCCGCCGGCGTCTATGAGTGGGTCGAGGAGGGGTCGAGCCCGCGTTTCCAGATCAACGCCCAGAACTGCGTCCATTGCAAAACCTGCGACGTGAAGGATCCCAACGGTAACATCACCTGGGTTCCCCCCGAGGGCGGCGGCGGTCCGAACTACGAGGCGATGTAACGGCCGGCCGGGCAAGCGGATCGGGTCACGACGTGGTCCGGTGCACGTTCGCGTGAGGAGGGGGCCGGGGCCCCCGGTCCTGGCCACGATAAGGCCATAGTAGCGGCGTCTTGGGGCTGCTCCTGACCGGTGACCTGGCCGTTTTGGGGTGTGCGGAAGGGGGGCGTCCGGTCCGAATCCTTGCGGCGAAGCGCCAAAAGCGGCATTGTCGGCCCGACGGTTCCGGGTCCCGATGCCACCGGCCGCGTTCGCATGCGAGACGGCCCTCTGCTGCAAACCCAGGCACTACCAACTCAAGGCGAGCCCTGATGTTTTCAAATCGTTTCAACCGCTGGACTGTTGCCGCCATCGCCCTCATGGGCACAGCGATCGCGACCGTCCCGGGCAGGGTCCTGGCGCAGACGCCGGATCACCCGGAGAACACGGCGGCGCAGTTTCCGACCCGAAACGATCTGAAGTCGCTCACCGGGGCCGGCAGCTATCTCGCCGCCCGCCACGCCAGCGTCGAGCGTGACGCGGCCTCTGCCGCCGCGTTCTACCGCTCCGCCCTGCGCACCGATCCCAAGAACAACGAGCTGCTCGATCGCGCCTTCATTTCGTCGGTCGCCGACGGCGACATCGAGGAGGCGGTCAAGCTCGCCGAGCGCGTCCTCACCATCGACAAGACCAACCGCGTCGCGCGTCTCGTCGTCGGCGTGCACGATCTCAAGGTGAAGAAGTACGCTGCCGCGCAGACCAACATCAACCAGTCGATCCGCGGTCCGATCACCGATCTCGTTGCCACGCTGCTCTCGGGCTGGGCCGCCTATGGTGCAGGCGATGCCAAGGGCGGTGTCGCCACCATCGACAAGCTGGCAGGTCCGGAATGGTATCCGCTGTTCAAGGACCTTCACGCCGGCATGATCCTCGAACTCTCCGGCAAGGAGAAGGACGCCGGCACCCGCTTCGAGCGCGCCTACAAGCTCGACGATTCCATGCTGCGCGTGACCGAGGCCTATGCGCGCTGGCTGTCGCGCAACAAGGACTCCGCCGCCGCGACCAATGTCTATCAGGCCTTCGACAAGAAGCTGGCGCGTCATCCGCTGATCCAGGAAGGCCTGCGCGAGACCAAGGCCGGCAAGAAGATGTCGCCGCTGGTCGATTCCGCCCAGGCCGGCGCCGCCGAAGCGCTCTACGGCATCGGCGCCACGCTGACCCGCCGCGGCGGCGAGGATCTGGCGCTGGTCTATCTCCAGCTCTCGCTCTACCTGCAGCCGACGCATCCGCTGGCGCTGCTCTCGCTCGCCGATCTCTATGAATCGGTGAAGCGGCCGCAGATGGCGATCAAGGTCTATGAGCGCGTGCCGTCGAGCTCGCCGCTCAAGCGCAACGCGCAGATCCAGCTCGCCATCGATCTGGATTCCGCCGACCGCACCGAGGAAGCGATCAAGATCCTCAAGGGCGTCACCACGGAGGATGCCAAGGACCTCGAAGCCATCATGGCGCTCGGCAATATCGAGCGCGGCCGCAAGAAGTTCGGCGACTGCGGCGCGACCTATTCGCAAGGCATCGACGTGCTGCCGGCCGGCAACGACAAGGCCAACAGCGTCTGGTATTATTATCGCGGCATCTGCGAGGAGCGTTCCAAGCAGTGGGCCAAGGCAGAGGCCGACATGAAGAAGGCGCTCGAGCTGCAGCCCGACCAGCCTCACGTCCTCAACTATCTCGGCTATTCCTGGATCGACCAGGGCGTGAACCTGGACGAAGGCATGAAGATGATCAAGCGCGCCGTCGAGCAGCGTCCCGACGACGGCTACATCGTCGACTCGCTCGGCTGGGCCTATTACCGCATCGGCAATTACGAGGAAGCGGTGAAGAATCTCGAGCGCGCGATCGACCTCAAGCCCGAGGATCCCACCATCAACGACCATCTGGGCGATGCCTATTGGCGCGTCGGCCGCACGCTGGAAGCCAAATTCCAGTGGGCGCACGCCCGCGATCTCAAGCCCGAGCCGGAAGAACTGCCGAAGATCGAGGCCAAGATCGCGAACGGGCTGACCGAGGACAATTCGAACTCTTCGGCCGCGCAGGCGGAGAAGAAGAAGGACGACGGCAAGGGCGGTTAGTCTTAAGCGAAGTTGGGGGCGTGTCGCCGATGCCGGCGTTGATTGAAGAAGGGCGCGCGAAGGTCAATTTGAGCCTTCGCGTCGTAGGCCGTCGTGCCGACGGCTATCATGATCTCGAAAGTGTGGTTGCGTTCGCCGACTGCGCCGACCGCCTTACGCTGGAGCCGGGCGGCGAGCTGAGGCTCACCACCACGGGGCCGCTGGCCGCGGCCTGTGGCGATACCTCCGACAATCTCGTGTTCAAGGCCGCCAAGCTGCTCGCCGAGGCGGTGCCGGGCCTGAAGCTGGGTGCGTTCGCGCTCGACAAGGTGCTGCCGGTGGCCGCCGGCATCGGTGGCGGCTCGGCCGACGCTGCAGCGGCGCTGCGGCTCCTGGCGCGCCTCAACGATCTGTCGCTCGATGATCCCCGGCTGCAGAAGGTTGCGCTCGCGACCGGCGCCGACGTGCCGGTGTGCCTGGCCTCGCGTGCCTGCGACATGACCGGCGTCGGCGAGCAGCTGCTGCCGCTCGCACTGCCGAGCATGCCTTGCGTGATGGTCAATCCGCGCGTGCCCGTTGCCACCAAGGACGTGTTCAGCGAATTGGGCCTGCGCAACGGTCAATTGCTGGTCGGTGTCGCCGACGTCATCCGCGCTCCGGCCTGGCCGGAGGAGGGCGGATCGATTGCCGATTGGATCGACGTTCTCGAACGCGTTCCCAACGATCTCGAAGCGCCTGCACTGCGGATCCAGCCCGTGATCGGCGAGGTGCTGGAAGCCCTGCGCGACTCCCCCGGCGTCAAGCTCGCTCGCATGTCCGGCTCGGGCGCGACGTGCTTTGCGATCTACGGCGCGGCCAACGAAGCGCATACCGCCGCCGAAAAGATCCGGCGCGATCATCCCGGCTGGTGGGTGCATGCGGGGACGTTGAGCTAGGTCTTTCGCCGAAGACGCTGGAGCGTGCCACCCTACGGCAGTTGCACTAAATCTGCGGCGTCCTCAGCCAGCCCAAGAAACCGCCGGATCTCGTCCAGCACTTCCTGCGGCTTGTCATGCTGCAGCCAGTGTCCGGCGCCGGCGATGGTCTCGACGCGCGCTTGCTGGAAATACCGCTCGAGGCCCGCCGCCCTGGCACCGGCGAGAAAGCTCTCGCCGGCGTTGAGCAGCAGCGTCGGGCAGGCGATGCGGCCCCACAGCGCGATGTGATCGTCCGGCCAGAGCCGGTGCGGCGCGGAGGCGCGCTGATAGGGATCGAATTTCCAGCTATAGGAACCGTCCTCGTTCCGCCGCGCGCCGTGAGTGGCGAGATGCAGCGCGAGGTCACGGGTGAGACGCTTGTTGTGCAGCACCATCTGCGCTGCCGCGTCCTCGAGGGTCGCGTAGCGGCGCGGCGTGCGGTCATGCAGTCTGTCGAGCTGGCCGACCCATTTGCCGATGCGCTCATGCACTGGGGCCTTCGGCGTATCCGGCAGCATGGTCACGCCGTCGAGCACGACGAGCTTCGTGACCTTTTCGGGGAATGATCCTGAAAAGATCAGGCTCACCATGCCGCCCATGGAATGACCGATGAGAGTGACCTCCGGCGCTGCGAGGACGCGGATGAGCTGGGCGAGGTCGTAGACGTATTCGGTCAGCGCGTAGCTGCCGCCCCGGGTCCATTCGGAATCGCCGTGGCCGCGCAGATCGGGTGCGATTATGTGGAAATGCGGCTGCAGCGACCGGGCGATGACGTCCCAGCTCCGGCAATGATCGCGGCCGCCATGCACCAGGATGAGAGCCGGCGCGCTCTCATTGCCCCAATCGGCGTAGTGCAGCCGCAGGCCATGGGATTCATAGAAGCGGTCCTGCGGGATGCTAGCCATTTGCCGGTCGCCGCGCCAAGGCCAACGACAGGCCGAGACCTGCAATGAAGACGCCGGGGCTTTGGGTGAGACGCCGCATCAGATGCGGCCGTCCGATCAGCTGCGTGCGCGTCGCGGAGGCCATCAGCACCACGATGATGTCGGCGAGCGTGTTCAACGCCACCGAGATCGCACCGAGCATGATGAATTGCAGCGTGGGGCTCGATCCGGCGGGATCGAGGAACTGCGGAATGAAGGCGAGAAAGAACGCGGCGGTCTTCGGGTTCAGCGCCTCGACCAGCACGCCGTCGCGGAAGGCGCGTTTGTCGCCGACAGAGTCGCTCTCGAGCGACAGCGCGCGGCTGGCGCTGCGAAACGTCTTGATGCCGAGCCAGACCAGATAGAGCGCGCCGACGAATTTGACGGCGGCGAACAATTCGGCGCTCGCAAGGATGATTGCGGAGATGCCGAGGCTGCCGGCGACCACATGAACCAGCCCGCCCAGGGCCGTGCCCGCGGTCGAGGCAAAGCCGCTGGCGCGCCCGTCCGACAAGGTCCGTGCCGCGACGTAGAAGATGCCGGGGCCGGGAATGGCAGCAATGAGACAGGCCGCGGCCAGGAACAGCCAGAAATTGGTTTCGATCATCCTGTTTTCGTAGCGCAGCGGACCGCGATTGCAAGCCTTGGTTCGAAGGCCCCCGTTTAGTCCACGCGGCGGAAGATCACGCTGGCATTCACCCCGCCGAAGCCAAAGCCGTTGGAGATGGCATGCTGCATCGGCAGCGGCCGCGCGTGGCCCGAGACGATGTCGATGCCGTCAGCGCCCGCATCGGGGTTTTCGAGATTGAGCGTCGGCGGCGCGATCTGATCGCGCAAGGCGAGCACGGTGAAGATCGCTTCGAGGCCGCCGGCGGCGCCGAGCAGATGGCCGGTGGCCGATTTGGTCGCGCTGACGGCAATGCCGCGGTTGCGGCCGAACAGCGCGGCGATTGCGCCGAGCTCGCTCTCGTCGCCCGCCGGCGTGGAGGTCGCATGGGCATTCAGGTGCTGCAAATCTTCCGGAGCAAGCTTCGCCTGCCGAAGCGCGATCTCCATGGCGCGGCGGGCGCCGTCGCCGTCGGGCGGACCCGACGTCATGTGATAGGCGTCGGCCGTCGTGCCGTAGCCGACGAGCTCCGCGATCGGCGTGGCGCCGCGGGCGAGCGCATGTTCCAGCTCCTCGATGACGAGAATGCCGGCGCCTTCGCCCATGACAAAGCCGTCGCGATTCCTATCGAACGGGCGCGAGGCGCGCGCGGGCTCGTCGTTGAAGCCGCTCGACAGCGCGCGGGCCGCGGCGAAGCCGCCGAGGCTGACGATGTCGATGCAGGCCTCTGCACCGCCGCAGATCGCGACATCGACCTCGCCTGATCGGATCATGCGCGCGGCATCGCCGATCGCCTGCACGCCGGCGGCGCAGGCGGTGACCGGCGTGCCGAGCGCACCCTTGTAGCCGTATTTGATCGAGACGTGGCCGGCGGCGAGGTTGGCCAGGAACGAGGGAATCGTGAACGGCGACAGCCGGCGCACGCCGCGCTGCTCGGTGATGCGCACCGCCTCCGCCATGGCCGGGAAGCCGCCGACGCCGGAGGCGATGATCGTCGCGGTCCGTTCAAGCGCGGCCGCATCCTGCGGCGTCCATTTCGCCTGTGCGACGGCTTCTGCCGTGGCGAGCAGCGCGAACAGGATGAAGCGGTCCATCTTTCGCTGGTCTTTTGGCGCGGCCGCCTGTGCAGGATCGAAGCCGCCGTCGGCATCATCGGCCTTGTCGGGCACGAGCCCGGCAATGCGCGCGGGCAGCGCCTGCGACCATTCCGGCAGCGGGCGCAACCCGCTTTGGCCGGCGAGCAGCCGGCGCCAGGATAATTCGACACCGCAGCCGAGCGGCGACACCGCGCCCATTCCCGTCACGACGATACGACGCATGTCAGTCTCCAGCCGGCGCGACGGCCGGGTTCATAGCCCTAAGCGAAGCGAGTCGTGTACGCATCCCGCGGCTCGCATGGGGACCTGCGATGACGACCGCATTGGCGAGTGTGATCGGTTGCATGTCGGTGGCATCGACCACGACCGGATCGAACGGACGACTATCTTTGCGGTTCGCCAGCAGAATGGATTCGCCCTTCGGCGCGAGATGCCTGTTGCCCCAGGCCAGCAGCGCCGCGACCACGGGGAAGAAATCCCGCGCCTTGTCCGTCAGCACATATTCGTAGCGCGGCGGCCGTTCGTGATAGCGGCGCCGGACGAACATGCCTGATGCGGTGAGATGGGCGAGCCGCCGCGACAAGATGTTCGGTGCGATGCCGAGGCTTTGCGAGAATTCGTCGAATTTCGTCGCCCCCTGAAACGCATCGCGCAGGATCAGAATGCTCCACCATTCGCCGACCGTCTCCACGGCCCGGCCGACGGGGCATTCCTGGATGGAAGGTGATTTAGGCTGCATGGGCAGAAAGTAGGCAAGTAACTTGCAAAATGCAAGTGACTAGGCGAGCGAGACCGAAGCTGAGCCGCTGTCGTGCCCCGGACGTAGCGCAACGCTTCTTCAGCGGTGCGCTACAGAGCCGGGGCCCATATTGCTGATTTCGGGGCCTGGGTCCCGGCTCTGCGCAGCAGCCTTTCACGCTGCAGCGCGTCCGGGACGTGAGAAGAAGTGGGGCATCTTGCTCGGTCGCTGGGAGCGCAGCGAAGCAATCCAGGCTGTTTCCGCGGAGGGATTCTGGATTGCTTCGCTGCGCTCGCAATGACGGGGGAGTTGCGCGCACACTCTCACAGCGCCCAATCCAGGACGAGCGTCAGCCGCCGCCTAATGCGACCGCGCCAGACAGAACGCCACCACCTGCTCCAGCGCGCTCTTCATCGGCGAGGACGGGAACAGTGCCAGTGCGTCGACGGCCATCGCGCCGTAGTGCTGGGCGCGGCTCAGCGTGTCTTCCAGCGCGCGATGCTTGTTCATGAGCCCGATGGCGTGATCGAGATCGCTGTCGCCGATCTCGCCGCGCTCCAGCGCCCGGATCCAGAAGGCGCGCTCGGTGTCGTTGCCGCGGCGGAACGCGAGCACGACGGGCAGCGTGATCTTGCCCTCGCGGAAATCGTCGCCGGTGTTCTTGCCGAGCTTGGCGCTCTTGCCGCCATAGTCGAGCACGTCGTCGACGAGCTGGAAGGCGATGCCGAGATTCATGCCGACCGAGCGGCAGGCGGTCTGCTCGGCCTTCGGGCGGTTGGCGATGACGGGGCCGACCTCGCAGGCCGCCGCGAATAGCTCGGCGGTCTTGCCGCGGATCACGGCGAGATATTCGTCCTCGGTGGTCGCGGTGTTCTTGGCGGCCGCAAGCTGCATCACCTCGCCCTCGGCGATGGTGGCGGCCGCCGCAGAGAGGATGTCGAGCGCGCGCAGCGAGCCGACCTCGACCATCATGCGGAACGCCTGGCCGAGCAGGAAGTCGCCGACCAGCACGCTCGCCTCATTGCCCCAGAGCATGCGCGCCGACAGCTTGCCGCGGCGCATCTCGCTCTCGTCCACGACGTCGTCGTGCAGCAGCGTGGCGGTATGCATGAACTCGACGGAGGCAGCGAGCTTGATGTGGCCGTCGCCGGTGTAGCCGGCGAGGTTGGCCATGGCGAGCGTCAGCATCGGCCGCAGGCGCTTGCCCCCCGAGGAGATCAGATGGTTGGCGACCTCCGGGATCATGGTCACGTCCGAACCGGTCCGCGACAGGATCGTGGCGTTGACGCGCTCCATGTCAGGGGCGACAAGGGCAATCAGCTCTTCGATCGACGCGCCGGGAGTTTCGAAAGGTACGATGACGGCCACGCCGGTCTCCAATATTTGCCCCAAAAGGGCTATTCTGACGGAAAGACAATAGAAACTGGCGGCGGATGCGGCAAGTGCTGCGGAACCATTGACATTTGCCGTTACCCCCTTTTCAGGCAGGAGAACCTGCGATTTGCGTGAACTGGTTCGGACCAACGATATGGTGCTGGTGTCGGCGATCGGCGCGCTGCTCGATGGCGCCAATATCCATCATCTGGTGCTGGACCAGAACATGAGCATCATCGAGGGCTCGCTCGGTATCCTGCCGCGGCGGATCCTCGTCCACGAGGACGACGCCCAGGAGGCGAGGGAGCTGCTGACCGAGGCCGGCCTCAGCCACGAACTGCGCGGCGATGAGTGAGGCGACAGATATTACCGAAGACGCCTTTCTCGGCGGGCAGTTGCGCCTCAAGCAGAAGCGGTCCGGCCATCGCGCCGGGCACGATGCCATCCTGCTCGCGGCGGCGACCGAGGCGCGCATCGGAGATCGCGTGGTCGATTTCGGGGCCGGCGTCGGCACGGCCGGGCTGGCGCTGGCCCGGCGTATTCCCGGGATCAGGCTCAGCCTGGTCGAGATCGATCCGGCGCTGGCCGAGCTCGCTCGCGACAACGCGGCGGCAAACGCGATTGCCGCCGAGACGATCGTGCTCGACGTCACGGCCGACGCGCAAGGCTTTGCGTCACATGGCCTGTCGCCCGACAGCGTCGACGTGGTGCTGATGAATCCGCCATTCAACGATCCGGCCCGGCATCGCGGCTCGCCCGATCGGCTGCGTCACACCGCGCATGTGGCAACGGAGGAGACGCTGCATGCGTGGGTACATGCAGCGCGGCGCATCCTCCGATCGAATGGCGTGCTGACATTGATCTGGCGTGCAGATGGCATCGCCGATGTCCTGGAGGCCCTGTCGCGCGGATTCGGCAGCCTTGCGATCCTGCCGGTTCACGGCGAGGCGGGGCGGCCCGCGATCCGTGTGCTGGTGCGCGCGGTCAAAGGTGGCCGGGCCCCGACGCGATTGCTGCCGGGCCTCATGCTCAATGATGAGGCTCGCGTTTCAAAAAACGAGATGATGGAGATTTTGGAGGGGAGAGCGGCCTTGCCGCTGATGGAACCTTGACGGCTTACTGCGGAAGCGATTCCGACTGCTGCTCTTGCGGAGTCGTCAGGCGGATCGCCATGAACAGCGCACCGATCAGCAGCATCAGCAGATAGATTTTCATGGTGTTCTCCGCTGCCTCATTGCAGCCTCCCAACGAGAAATCTGCAAAACACGTTCCAGGCACTTCCAATGACAGTCGCGTGATAAGAAATGGTTAATCAGAGGTAACGGCATGGCCGAACAATTGAACGATCGTGAGAGTTCCGGCCTGGCCGACAAGCTCATGCAATATCTGCCGGCGCGCTTCCGCCCCGGCACTGCGGTGGTGCCGGTGGTGCGGCTGTCGGGCGTGATCGGCGCGGTGACGCCGCTGCGTCCCGGCATGACGCTCGCGGGCGTCGCCAAGGTGCTCGAGCGTGCGTTCTCGATGCGCAACGCCAAGGCGGTGGCGCTGGTGATCAATTCGCCCGGCGGCTCGCCGGTGCAGTCGCGTCAGATCTATCTGCGCATCAAGCAGCTCGCGGCGGAAAAGAAGCTGCCGGTGCTGGTGTTCGTCGAGGATGTTGCCGCCTCCGGCGGCTACATGATCGCCTGCGCCGGCGACGAGATCATCTGCGATCCTTCCTCGATCCTCGGATCGATCGGCGTGGTCGGCGGCAGCTTCGGTTTCCAGGAGGCGATCAGGCGGCTCGGCATCGAGCGGCGTCTCTACACGGTCGGCGAACACAAGGCGATGCTCGACCCGTTCCTGCCCGAAAATCCCGATGACGTCGCCAAGCTGAAGGCGATCCAGCGTGAGATCCACCAGATCTTCATTTCGCTGGTGAAGGAGAGCCGCGGTGCGCGCCTCAAGGGCGCGGACGATACCCTGTTCACGGGCGAATACTGGGCCGGCGAGAGCTCGGTAGCGCTGGGACTTGCCGACAGCATCGGCGATCTCCGCTCAACTCTTCGTGCCCGCTATGGCGACAAGGTTCTCACCCCTGTGATCGCGCAGCCAACCGGGCTGCTGTCAGGTCTTTTGGGCCGGAAATCGCCCGGCGCGGGGCTTTCGGCCCTGGAATCAATGGCCGGGCTGCCGGACGAGCTGATCTCGGCGGTCGAAACGCGGGCGATTTGGGCGAAATTCGGGTTCTAGCCCGAGTCCTTCCGCGCCATTTGGTCCAGGGGAACTTGAGGGCGAGCCAATTGCGGCGCGGCCCGGTCTGCGCAAGAATGTGCGTGGGGGCTGAGCACTCAACAAGGATCGACCGATGCCGCCGTTCGTCGCTTTCGCGGGCGTGCTGGGCGGGCTTGCCGTGGTCCGCTGGGCCTACAAGACCGCTGTCAAGATCAACCAGGAGCTGGAGGAGATGCGCCTGTCGCGCGTCGCCGAGGCCGCTCGTATGGGGGATATCCAGACGCTGAAACGTGACCCCGTGACCGGGGCGTTCAGGCCGGGGTAGCCGCGCCTTTCCCATTCGCGCCGTCATTTCGGGGCGATGCGAAGCATCGAGCCCGGAATCCCGAGATTCCGGGTTCGCCCTTCGGGCGCCCCGGAATGACCGCTCTTTGCCCCCTTTGCCTTGATTCCCACCCCCGCCGTCGATACGGTCCCGCGCGATTCAAAACCCCCGCGAGAGCCTGATCTGACGATGGACGCCTCATTGCCCGCCCATATGCGCCCGGAACGCTCGTTCCAGGGTTTTATCCTCGCGCTACAGCGGTTCTGGGCCGAGCAGGGCTGCGTGATCCTGCAGCCCTACGACATGGAGATGGGCGCGGGCACCTTCCATCCGGCGACCACACTGCGCGCGCTCGGGCCGAAGCCCTGGAACGCCGCCTATGTTCAGCCCTCGCGCCGGCCCAAGGACGGTCGCTATGGCGAGAACCCGAACCGGATGCAGCACTATTACCAGTTCCAGGTGATCATGAAGCCGTCGCCGCCGAACCTTCAGGAGCTGTACCTGAAGTCGCTCGCCGCGATCGGCATCGATAGCGCCGTGCACGACATCCGCTTCGTCGAGGACGACTGGGAGAGCCCGACGCTGGGCGCCTGGGGCCTCGGTTGGGAGTGCTGGTGCGACGGCATGGAGGTGAGCCAGTTCACCTATTTCCAGCAGGTCGCGGGCTTCGAATGCGCGCCGGTCGCGGGCGAGCTCACCTACGGGCTTGAGCGCCTCGCGATGTATGTGCAGGGCGTCGACCGCGTCTACGACCTCAATTTCAACGGCCGCGATGGCGACGCCAAGGTCACCTATGGCGACGTCTTCCTGCAGGCCGAGCGGGAATATTCGAAGCACAATTTCGAAGTCGCCGACACGGCGATGCTGTTCGAGCAGTTCAAGATGGCGGAAGCCGCCTGCAGGAAGTACCTCGACGCCGGCTGGAAGGACGACAAGCGCGAGGCGCATTTGATGGCGCTGCCGGCCTATGACCAGTGCATCAAGGCCAGCCACGTCTTCAACCTCCTGGATGCGCGCGGCGTGATCTCGGTGACCGAACGTCAGAGCTACATCTTGCGCGTGCGCGAATTGGCAAAAGCCTGCGGCGAGGCCTGGATCCATACTGAAGCGGGCGGAGCGGCCTGATGCCCGATCTTTTGCTTGAACTGTTCTCGGAAGAGATTCCCGCGCGCATGCAGGCCAAGGCGGCCGACGATCTGCGCCGTATGGTCACCGACAAGCTGGTCGCCGAAGGGCTCGTCTACGAGGGCGCGAAGGCGTTCGCGACGCCGCGCCGCCTCGCGCTCACCGTGCACGGCATCCCCGCGCGCCAGCCGGACCTCAAGACCGAACGCCGCGGCCCGAAAATCGGTGCGCCCGATGCGGCCGTACAGGGCTTCCTGAAAGCGACGGGTCTGAAGTCGCTGGACGAAGCAAAAATCCAGCGCGATCCCAAGGGTGATTTCTACATCGGCTTGATCGAGAAGCCCGGCCGCGATGCGATCGACGTGCTCGCCGAAATCCTGCCCGTCATCATCCGCACCTTCCCCTGGCCGAAATCGATGCGCTGGGGCGCGCGCTCGGGCAAACCGGGCTCGCTCAACTGGGTGCGCCCGCTGCACGCGATCACCGCGACCTTCGGGCTCGAGACCGAAGAGCCCGATGTCGTGAAGTTCGAGGTGGATGGCATCCAGAGCGGCCAGACGACATATGGCCACCGCTTCCTTGCGCCGGCGCCCATTCAGGTGCGCCGCTTCGAGGACTATGAGGCGAAGCTGAAGGCCGCAAAGGTCATTCTGGATCCGCAAGCCCGCAAGGACATTATCTTCGCTGATGCTAAGGAATTGACCTTCGCGCAGGGCTTCGAATTGGTCGAGGATCAGGTGCTGCTTGATGAGGTTTCGGGCCTGGTCGAATGGCCGGTCGTTATGATGGGATCGTTCGAAGCGGAATACCTCGCGATTCCCGACGAGGTGATCCGCGCCACCATCCGCAACAACCAGAAGTGCTTCGTGGTTAAGGATCCCAAGACCGGGAAGCTGACCAACAAGTTCGTCCTGACCGCCAATATCGAGGCTGCCGATGGCGGCAAGGTCATCGTCTCAGGAAACGAGCGCGTGATCCGTCCGCGCCTGTCGGATGCGAAGTTCTTCTACGAAACCGACCTGAAAAACTGGAAGGAGAAGTCAGTCGATCAACTCCTAGCCAAGTTCGGCCAGATTGTTTTCCATGAGAAGCTGGGCAATGAGCGCCAGCATGTCGATCGCGTGGTTCATTTGGCTGTCGAGATAGCGCCGCTAGTGGGGGCTGATGTCGAAAAAGTCCGTCGTGCAGCCGAGCTTGCGAGAGCGGATCGGCTAAGCGAAGTCGTCGGTGAGTTTCCTGAGCTTCAAGGCACTATGGGCAAGTACTATGCCTTGGCGAAGGGCGAAGAACCCTCAGTCGCTGCGGCGATAGAAGATCACTACAAGCCTCTAGGACAATCTGATGGGGTTCCAACGGACCCCGTGAGCATTGCGGTGGCGCTTGCGGACAAGATCGACATGCTTGTCGGGTTCTGGGGGATCGATGAAAAGCCGACCGGGAGTAAGGACCCTTATGCGCTTAGGCGCGCTGCTTTAGGGGTAATACGCATCATCTTGGAGAATAAACTTCATCTTCCGCTCGTGGACATTTTCACGACAGCCGACATTGAGTGTTTCTTGGATATCAAGAGCGCGAGGCTCGAAGGTTCGAGGATTGCTCTTATACGTGTGGAGAGAGAAAGCGGCCTTTTCGATGCCGCCGTTCAAAAAGCTTGGAGTGATTTGGTCGATGAAACCTTCTCCGACGACGTGGTGGAGCAGGAGTCAAAAACCGCAAAGGAACGTGTGTTTGGCTTGCTCGATTTCCTTGTGGATCGCTTGGAGGTCCAGTTGCGCGCTGTCGGAGCTCGACATGACCTCGTTCAAGCGGCATTTGCGATCGCATTGGAGGATGACCTGCTAACAATCGTCCGTCGCGTCGAGGCGCTAGGTAAGTTTCTCGATACTGATGACGGAAAGAACTTGTTGGCGGGCACCAAGCGCGCAAGCAACATCCTTTCGATTGAGGAGAAGAAAGATAAGCGCACTTATGACGGTGCGCCAGATCCTGAGTTGATGACGGATGACTACGAGCGGCATCTTTGGCGAACTATCCAAAGCACGGTTGCTGACGCGAAGCTGCACGTAGGGAAACAAGATTTTGAAGCAGCGATGGAGTCGCTTTCAACTCTTCGAACTGCGGTCGATGCGTTCTTCGACAAGGTTCGCGTCAACGACGACGATGCCAAGGTGCGCGAGAACCGCCTGAAGCTGCTGAACGAGATCCGCAGCGCCACGCGCGCGGTGGCGGATTTCTCGAAGATCCAGGATTGAGGTGCGGGTATTGCGGCTCCCGTGCCCCGGACGCTGTGTAGCGCGCCGCTTCGCGGCGTGATGCGCTACAGAGCCGGGGCCCATGCGGCCCGCGTGCTCGGAGCCTCTGGGTCCCGGCTCTGCGTCGCAACGCTTGCGCGTTGCGCCTAGTCCGGGACACGTGAGTGGCCTCCAAAAAAGTGCCCCGCCCGGCGGGGGGAAGACCGGGCGGGGCCTGATGTCCGATTTACACTGCTCGCGCCAGCCTGATTGAAGTGACGCGCCGGACATCTAGTCGATCTCAGTTCGATACGTCCTTTAGTCCAGCACCTCGACGATGCGGCGTGAACGCGGCTCGACCAGCACGGTCTCGCCGTTCACGACGGTGTAGCGGTAGGTGGTGGCGCCGAAGCGTTGCGGCACGTCATAATAAGTGACGCCGCTTTCGGGTAAGGTGGCGCCGACCACGATGCGATCCGGAATCCGGAAGGCGGGCACGCGTTGTTCGACGACATATTCGCGGAAAGCGGGCCGCTGTTCGGCCGCAATGGTCGGAGCGCTGTCGACCACGGCGGGCGCGCGTCCGACGGTGACACCGCTTTGCGCCTGCGCCGCCAGGGGCGAGCCGATCGCGGCCGCGAGCGCTGCAAGGGCAAGAATCCTGTTCCGCATGGACAACTCCTTCGACGTGATGGTTCGGACGCGCCAGCGGCGCGACCGGTTGCCAATGCATGCGTGTTGGCAATGTTCCGGGAAAAGCCCCGCCGCAACAGCGGCAATTTCTGGCAGTTTTCGTGGGAGCCGGAACTCGACTCGCCTGTTGCGCGTCTCTACTCCCGGAACCGGGAGGGCTATGATCCGCCCGCGATTCGCACCCCCTCCACAGAAAGATAATTCATGCACATCACCGTCGCCCACATTTCGCCGATCCTGTCGTTGATTGCGGGCGTGCTCATCCTGATCATGCCGCGGCTCCTCAACCTGATCGTCGCGATCTTCCTCATCGTGAACGGCGCGATCGGGCTCGGGCTCCTGAAGTGGCTCCGCTTCTAGGCGTTCACTTTTCGGAACTGTCCGACTTGCGCGGGCCCGCCCAAAGTGGTGTAAGGCCCGCGATTTCCCATTCCTCTCGCAGGTTGTGTGCAAGCTATGGCCAAAGCCGCCTCGAAGCCTAAAAAAATGCCAGCGAAATCAAAGTCCTCCGCCGCTGCGAAGGCCGCGCCGCCGGCCCGCAAGGCGCTGGCCAAGAGCGCGCCGAAGCCGGTCGCCAAGCCCGCTGCAAAGGCTGCCGCGAAGCCCGCGGGCAAGCCGGCGGCAAAGGCCGTAACCAAGGCGGTCGCGCCCAAAGTCGCCGCGAAGCCCGCGCCGAAGAAGGCTGCGCCCGCGAAGACGACGCCAGCCGCGGGCAAGGCCGGCAAATGGGTTTACACGTTCGGTGACGGCAAGGCCGAAGGCCGGACGGAGATGCGCGACCTGCTCGGCGGCAAGGGCGCCAATCTTGCCGAAATGGCCAATCTCGGCCTGCCGGTGCCTCCCGGCTTCACCATCCCAACCTCGGTCTGCACCTACTTCTATGCCCACGGCAAAACCTACCCCAAGGAACTGCAGGCGCAGGTCGAGAAGGCGCTCGACCATGTCGGCAAATTGACCGGCAAGATCTTTGGCGACACCAAGAATCCGCTGCTCGTCTCGGTGCGCTCCGGCGCGCGTGCCTCCATGCCGGGCATGATGGATACCGTGCTCAACCTCGGCCTCAACGACCAGACCGTGGAAGCGTTGTCGGAATTGTCGGGCGATCGTCGCTTCGCCTATGACAGCTATCGCCGCTTCATCACCATGTACTCGGACGTGGTGCTCGGTTTCGAGCATCATCACTTCGAGGAAATCCTCGACACCTTCAAGGATAGCCAGGGTTACACGCTCGACACCGATCTGTCGGCCGACGATTGGGTCGACCTAGTCGGCAAATACAAGGACGCGGTCGCCCGCGAGACCGGCAAGGATTTTCCGCAGGATCCGCACGACCAGCTCTGGGGCGCGATCGGCGCCGTGTTCTCATCCTGGATGAACGCGCGCGCGGTGACCTATCGCAAGCTGCACGACATTCCGGAATCCTGGGGCACCGCGGTCAACGTGCAGGCCATGGTGTTCGGCAACATGGGCGAGACCTCGGCGACCGGCGTTGCGTTCACCCGCAACCCCTCGACCGGCGAGAGCAAGCTTTACGGCGAATTCCTGATCAACGCGCAGGGCGAGGACGTGGTGGCGGGCATCCGCACGCCGCAGGACATCACCGAGGAAGCGCGCAAGGAATCGGGCTCCGACAAGGCGTCGATGGAAGCGGCGATGCCGGAGGCCTTCAAGGAGCTGACGCGGATCTACACGCTGCTCGAGAAGCACTACCGCGACATGCAGGACATGGAGTTCACGGTCGAGCAGGGCAAGCTGTGGATGCTGCAGACCCGCGGCGGCAAGCGTACCGCGAAAGCCGCACTGCGCATCGCGGTCGAGCTCGCCAATGAAGGCCTGATCAGCAAGAAGGAAGCGGTCACCCGCATCGATCCGGCTTCGCTCGACCAGCTCCTGCACCCGACCATCGATCCCAATGCCAAGCGCGACGTGATCGCGACCGGCCTGCCGGCATCCCCGGGTGCTGCGTCCGGCGAGATCGTGTTCTCCTCGGACGAGGCGGCCAAGCTTCAGGGCGACGGGCGTAAGGTGATTTTGGTCCGCATCGAGACCAGCCCGGAAGACATCCACGGCATGCACGCCGCCGAAGGCATTTTGACCACACGCGGCGGCATGACCTCGCACGCAGCGGTCGTCGCCCGCGGCATGGGCAAGCCCTGCGTCTCCGGCTGCGGCACCATCCGCGTCGATTACGGCCGCGGCACGATGAGCATCGGCTCGCGCACCTTCAAGACCGGCGACGTCATCACCATCGACGGTTCGCTCGGCCAGGTGCTCGCCGGCCGCATGCCGATGATCGAGCCGGAGCTGTCCGGCGAGTTCGGCACGCTGATGAACTGGGCCGACCAGGTCCGCAAGATCGGCGTTCGCGTCAATGGCGATACGCCCGACGACGCGCGCACCGCGATCAAGTTCGGCGCCGAAGGCATCGGCCTCTGCCGCACCGAGCACATGTTCTTCGAAGAGACGCGCATCCGCACGGTGCGCGAGATGATCCTCTCCGAGGACGAGCAGTCCCGCCGCGCCGCGCTCGCCAAGCTGCTGCCGATGCAGCGCGCCGACTTCGTCGAGCTGTTCGAGATCATGAAGGGCCTACCGGTCACGATCCGGCTTTTGGATCCTCCCCTCCATGAATTCCTGCCGCACACCCACGCCGAGGTCGAGGAAGTGGCGCGCGCCATGAACACCGACCCGCGGCGCCTCGCCGATCGCGCGCGCGAGCTCTCGGAGTTCAATCCGATGCTCGGCTTCCGCGGCTGCCGCATCGCGATCGCCTATCCGGAGATCGCCGAGATGCAGGCGCGTGCGATCTTCGAGGCGGCGGTTGAAGCCGAGAAGCGCACCGGCAAGGCCGTCGGCCTCGAGGTGATGGTGCCGCTGATCGCGACCAAGGCCGAGCTCGATCTCGTCAAGGCGCGGATCGACGCCACCGCACAGGCGGTGATGCGCGACACCAACACCAAGCTCGCCTATCAGGTCGGCACCATGATCGAGCTGCCGCGCGCCTGTCTGCTCGCGGCCGAGATCGCGGAGTCGGCCGAGTTCTTCTCGTTCGGCACCAACGACCTCACGCAGACGACCTACGGCATCAGCCGCGACGATGCGGCGAGCTTCCTAGGGACCTACGTGTCCAAGGGCATCCTCCCGATCGATCCCTTCGTCGCGCTGGACCAGGAAGGCGTCGGCGAACTGGTCAAGATCGGTGTCGCGCGCGGCCGCAAGACGCGGCCGAAGCTCAAGGTCGGCATCTGCGGCGAGCACGGTGGCGATCCCGCCTCGGTCGCTTTCTGCCACAATATCGGCCTCGACTACGTCTCCTGCTCGCCCTACCGCGTGCCGATCGCCCGCCTTGCCGCCGCGCAAGCCGCGCTCGGCAAGGCGATCGCGAGCCAGGCGTAAGCAGAACTAAAATGCTGGAATGAAGAGGCGGGGCGAAAGCTCCGCCTCTTTTCATTTGGGCCGATGCTCTCTCCCCCGGTCATTGCGAGGAGCCCTTGCGACGAAGCAATCCAGACCATCTCTGCGGAGAGATTCTGGATTGCTTCGCGGCGCTCGCCATGACGAGCATCGCGGATGCACTGCGCGCAACACTGGGAACTCGTCGGGCATCCCGTAGTGATACGCGCCGTCAAGAGTTCCTTCACCATTCGCGTTGACGGGTCGTTTACCGCTTCACGTGACGACGCATTTACCAGCGCGCGCGATCGCCCCGTGAAAACACCTGTGTTCGCTTGAGTGTGCTGCACGCGCAACGCCGATTAACGCCCCGGCAACCTAAATTGGATACTTACGATAAAGATCGAATTGCACGGATGTACTGCGGCTCGATTTTTCTGGCGTAAGCGTAGCGTGAGCGTAACGATGTCAGTGTTGCGTAACCATCCGAAGGGCGCGCGGTTCGCGTCCTTCGGAATCGGTCTCTGCATCTTCGCATTGATGCCGAGAGAGACCGGCTATCAGGACATTGCCTCCTTGCTGGCGCGCCAACCTGGCGTTGCCGAGCGTTGGCAGAAGCAGGTGTTCTCTGCGGCGTCCTCGATCCAGCTCGCCACCTACAGTTTTTCGCGGCCCATCGGCACCTCCGTGCCGCAGAGCGCGATGGTGCGTCTCGCGAGCCTCGATGGCCGCGACGTCACCGGCGCGATCAGCCGCAATCCGGCGCTGCAGACCGCGCCGCGCTACCAGGCTTCCGACTTTCCCAAGGTCGATCGCTCGATGAAGGGTGATCGCCTCGCAACAATTACACCGGGCCAGGCTCCGGAGACGAATGCGCCCGCGGCGGCACCGTCGCAGGAAGATCCCGCGACGTCGAACAGCTCGGTGTTCGGGGCCAAGACGGCCGCGTTGCCGCAGGCGATGTCGCCGGAATCCGCGGCCGCGCTCGATCCCGAGCTCCAGGAAGCGCTGCGCGCGCCGCCGCTGCCGCAATATGCCAATCCGCCACAAGCCAGCGACGCCGCGCGTGCGTTCGCGGTCCAGCCCCTCGAAGCGCTGAAGCGGGCGACTGCGCCGACGACGCCTGTGCGCGATCCCTTCAGCGTCAAGACCTCGAACCTGTTCTTCGGCAGCTCCTCGCTCGGCGGCAATCTCGAGAGCATAGAGAGCTGGAAGCCCGGCGCCGAACCGCTGATCGTGATGCCCGACCCCGACATGAAGGTGACGGCCTCGCTGACGCCGCCCACGGTGGAGATCGCCAAGGACATCGAGAGCGGCGAGAGCGTTGCTCCGAAGGGCGAGGTCAACGCCGACAACCAGCGGACCAGGTCACCGGCGGAACGGCTCGCGCTCGACGACAAGTCGCGCGCGAAATCCGAGAAGTGCCTCGCGGAAGCGGTCTACTTCGAATCCCGCGGCGAGGCCGTCCGCGGCCAGATGGCCGTCGCGCAAGTCGTGATGAACCGCGTATTCTCCGGCAAGTACCCTGATACGGTGTGCGGCGCGGTCTATCAGAACAAGCACCGCCATCTCGCCTGCCAGTTCACTTTTGCCTGCGACAACAATGCCGACGTGATCCGCGAGCCCGAGATGTGGGAGCGCGCCAAGAAGATCGCGAAGGCCATGCTCGACGGCCAGATCTGGCTGCCCGAAGTCGGCAAGTCCACGCATTATCATGCCTATTGGGTGCGCCCGTCCTGGGTCGCCGAGATGAAGAAGATGTACAAGACCGGCGTGCACACCTTCTACCGCCCCCGCGCCTGGGGCGACGGCAGCGAGGAACCGAGCTGGGGCACGCCGGCCCAGACCGCCGCGCTCTCCGCCGAGCTCGCGCAGGAAGCCAAGAGCTCCGCCGAGATGGGCGCGAGCGAGCGGAGGTAGTCGTCATCACAAAGAGACCGTCATGCCCGGGCTTGTCCCGGGCATCCACGTTCTTCGTCCCGCGTGGCTAAGGCGTGGATGGCCGGGACAAGCCCGGCCCTGACGGAAAGACCGCTCACATCTCGATATCCAGCGCGCAATCGAAATTCGGCGCCGAATGGGTCAGCGCGCCCGCTGACGCGTAATCGACGCCGGTCGCGGCAATCGCGGCGATCGAATCCAGTGTGACGCCGCCGGATGCCTCCAGCTCGAGGCGGCCTTCGTTGAGCCGCACCGCCTCACGCAGCGTCGCAAGATCCATGTTGTCGAGCAGCACGGCGTCGGCGAGCCCGCTGTCGAGCACCTCGCGCAGTTGCGCCAGCGTATCGACCTCGATCTCGATCTTGACCAGATGGCCGGCGTGGCTGCGGGCGCGCTCCAGCACCGCTCGGACGCCGCCGGCGACCGCGATGTGGTTGTCCTTGATCAGGATCGCGTCGTCGAGGCCGAAGCGGTGGTTGAAGCCGCCGCCGCAGCGCACCGCGTATTTCTCCAGCGCGCGCAACCCCGGCGTGGTCTTGCGCGTGCAGCAGACGCGCATTGTCGTGCCTTCGGTGCGCGCGACATAATCCGCCGTGAGCGTCGCAACGCCCGACAGGCGGCCGACGAAGTTCAGCGCGGTTCGCTCCGCGGTGAGAATGGCGCGCGCGGGGCCCGAGATCGTCAGCACCTGCTGTCCCCCGGCAACGCGTGCGGCGTCACGGACATGCGCGCGCACCTCGATGTCGGGCGAGAGCCTTTGCAGCGTCACGAGCGCGAGCGGCAGGCCTGCGATCACGCCGGACTGGCGCGCGACCAGGATCGCCTGGGCCCTGGTCGCTTCGGGAATCGTCGCAAGTGAAGTGATATCGCCGGCGCGGCCGAGGTCCTCGTCGAGCGCGCGCTGCACGGCCGCGTCGATGGCGAGCGGCGAGAGGAAGGCGTCGGGATAGAGCAGTGAGGTCGGGTTCATCAGAGGCTTCCTTCAGGCAATCATGGGCTGGACGGTGCGCGGCAGGGGCTGCTCGCTCAGGCTTTCGGCGATCTCGCGCGCCGCGGCGAGATCGGTCATCGTTCGCTGCGCCAGCGCGGGCACATCCGTCGGATGGCCGATGCGGAAATGCGCGCCGCGGCTTTCACGCCGGCTCCACGCCGAGGCTGCGACGAGCAGGGCTGATGTCGCCATATTGCGCAGCGCGGTGCTGGTTGCCTCGCGCTCGAGCGTGGCGATGTGGCGCACGGCTTCCGCAAGGCCGGGATCGTCGCGGACCACGCCGACATGCGCGCTCATCATCGCGCGCAGCCGCTTCACCATCGCGCCATCCGGCGCGCCGCCACGCGAAGCAACCGGTGCGTCGGGGACTCCGGCAGGCGAGGGGAGAACGCGGCCGGCGATGTCCTCGGCGATGCGCGCGGCGTAGACCACGGCCTCGAGCAGTGAATTCGAGGCGAGCCGGTTGGCGCCGTGAGCGCCGGTCGACGACACCTCGCCGCCGGCCCAGAGCCCGTCGATCGAGCTGCGGCCGCGCCCGTCCACCGCGATGCCGCCCATGTGGTAATGCGCAGCGGGCGCGATCGGGATGGCTTGCGTCGCCGGATCGATGCCGGCGGCGAGGCAGCTCGCATGCACGGTCGGAAATCTGTCGGCGAAACGTTTGCCCAGCGCCGCCCGCGCATCGAGGAAGGCGCCGCGCCCGGCCGCGATCTCGGCGAACACGCCGCGTGCCACGATGTCGCGTGGCGCGAGCTCGGCGAGCGGATGACGCGCCGCCATGAAGCGCTCGCCATTGCCGTTGATCAGCGTCGCGCCTTCGCCGCGCAGGGCTTCGGTGGCGAGCGGCGCCGGATCGCCTCCGGTCATGATGGCGGTCGGGTGGAACTGGACGAATTCGGGGTCGGCGATCACGGCACCCGCACGGGCGGCGATGGCAAGGCCGGAGCCGCCAGCCTCGCGCGGATTGGTGGAGACGGCATAGAGATGTCCGATGCCGCCGGTGGCAAGCACCACCGCGCGGGCGGCGAGCACGAGCGGCCGCGCCGAAAGATTGCCGGCTTCGCGCAACTGAAGTCCTGTGACGGCGCCATCCTCGGTCAGGAGCGTTTCGGCGACGACACCTTCGATGACGCGGATCGACGGCGTGCGGCGCACGGCCTCGCTCAAGGCCGCGATGATCGCGGCGCCCGCGCCGTCGCCCCTGACATGCACGATGCGGCGGGCGGAATGTGCCGCCTCACGGCCGACAGCGAGCCTGCCTTCGAGATCGCGATCGAAGGGGACGCCATAAGTGAGCAGGTCATGGATGCGGGGTGCCGCTTCGCGCGCGATGCCGAGCGCCACCGCCGCGTCGACCAGGCCGCCACCGACCGCGATCGTGTCAGCCGCATGCGCCTCCGGCGTGTCGCCCTCGGCCACGGCCGCGGCGATGCCGCCCTGCGCCCACGCCGATGATGCGCCCTGTCCGAGCGGCGCGGCCGAGATCAAGGTCACCGGCCGCGGCGCGAGTTTCAGCGCGCAAAACAATCCGGCAAGACCGCCGCCGACGATGACGATGTCGGTGCGGGTGAGGGTGTGGATGTCGTTGGTCATTGTGCTCTCTCCATTCACTCCGCCGTCGTCCCTGCGAATGCAGGGAC
Organism: Bradyrhizobium sp. WYCCWR 12699; assembly: GCF_032144035.1. Taxonomy (NCBI): domain Bacteria; kingdom Pseudomonadati; phylum Pseudomonadota; class Alphaproteobacteria; order Hyphomicrobiales; family Nitrobacteraceae; genus Bradyrhizobium; species Bradyrhizobium sp. WYCCWR 12699. The sequence continues at coordinate 1,449,658 of NZ_JAVTJN010000039.1, read as the reverse complement.
CCATAACCCCAGGGAGGGGTTCTCGCGCCAACTCGCCAAACATCTTCCTGTGGTTAGCGCGACGAGCGCGAGCGCTCGCGCGGGGGGGCCCGAATCTGCGCGGGCTTGTCCGGGATGACAGCGGTGCTTGCTGTTGCGGGTTGCCTTCAGTTCTTCAGATTGATCATCCGCTCGACCGAGCGCCTTGCGCGATCCGCAAGCGCGGGATCGATCGTCACCTCCTCACGGAGCGTCAGCAGGCTCTCCAAAATGTTGGCGAGCGTGATGCGCTTCATGTGCGGGCAGAGATTGCAGGGTCGCAGCATCTCGACGTCAGGCAGCTCGGCCCGCACATTGTCGGCCATCGAGCATTCCGTGATCATCACCAGGCGCCGCGGCCGCCGCTCACGCACCCAGTTGATCATGTGCGCGGTCGACCCCGTGAAGTCGGCTTCCGCCAGCACGTCAGGCGGGCATTCCGGATGCGCGATGATCTGCACCGAGGGATCGGCCTCGCGGAAGGCACGCAGCTCTTCGCCCTTGAACCGCTCGTGCACCTCGCAGGCGCCCTTCCAGGCGATGATCTTCACGTCGGTCTTCGAGGCCACGTAAGTGGCGAGATAGCGATCGGGCAGGAAGATCACGCTTCGCGTGCCCAAGCTCTCGACCACCTGCACCGCATTCGACGAGGTACAGCAGATGTCGACCTCGGCCTTCACCTCGGCCGAGGTGTTGACATAGGCAACGACAGGTACGCCCGGAAATTTTTCGCGGAGCAGGCGGACGTCGGCGCCCGTGATGCTGGCGGCGAGCGAGCAGCCGGCGCGCGAGTCCGGGATCAGCACCGTCTTGTCCGGGTTGAGCAGCTTCGAGGTCTCCGCCATGAAGTGCACGCCGCACTGGACGATGATGCCGGCCTTCACCTTGGTGGCTTCGACGGCGAGCTGGAGCGAGTCGCCGCCGATATCTGCGACACAGTGGAAGATCTCGGGCGCCTGGTAATTGTGCGCGAGGATCACCGCGCCGCGCGCGTGCTTCAGCTCGTTGATCGCCAGGATCGTCGGCGCCATCAGCGGCCACTCGATCGGCGGGATCACATGCTTCACACGCTCGTAGAGCGGCGCGGTGGCGCGCGCGACCTCCGGTGTCCATGCCAGCGAGGGCGTCGGCAGCGTGGGTCCCGTTCGTGCCGGTGCTGCACGGGGGGAGGCGGTAGCTTGGCCTAGGTGCTGGCCCTGCGGCCGGTTGGCAAAGTCGTCGGGACCGTAAATTCCAGCGATCGGCATCGAAGCCTCCGTTGCAAGTCAATTATACTCATATTGAGTATATGTGGAGCCTGAAGAATCCCGCCGGCGGGCGGGCATGGACCTTGTCAGGGATGATATACTCAATGTGAGCAAATCAGATATCATGCTCTGCCGGGAATTGCCAGATGCACTCGCACACATTTTCGTCAGGCCCGGGCCGGACGCCTCTGGCGAGGCCACATTGAAACGCAAGGCTCCCGCGGCAGCTCCCCGTGGAATGCAATCGTTTTTGACTTGGGATCTTCATGCAAGTGCATTAAATGGCAGTTCGCGGCCGCTCCTGCGAATCCGCTAATGACAGACGAGGAACACCATGTCGATTTCAGCGGGCGAACTTCCCAGCTCACGTTCCTCCAATTGGCGCACCCCGGCCGTCATCATTCTCTGTGGATGTGCGATCGGCATGCTCGGCTTCGGTCCGCGCTCGGCGCTCGGCTTCTTCGTGCAGCCGATGAGTCACGAATTCTCCTGGGGCCGCGACGTGTTCGGCCTCGCGATTGCCGTGCAGAATCTGTTGTGGGGCCTGGGCCAGCCCTTCGCTGGTGCGGTCGCGGATCGCTTCGGACTGTTTCGGGTGATGTGCGTCGGCGCTCTGCTCTATGCCGGCGGCCTTCTTCTGATGCGCTACTCCTCGACGCCGTTGTCGCTCAACATCGGCGCCGGCGTCATGGTCGGTTTTGGTCTTGCCGGCTGCTCGTTCAATCTGGTGCTGTCGGCGTTCACCAAGCTGCTGCCGGCGGAGAAGCGCGGCCTTGCGCTTGGTGCAGGCACGGCGGCGGGCTCGTTCGGGCAGTTCCTGTTCGCGCCGATCGGCGTCGCGTTGATCGACAATTTCGGCTGGCAGCAGGCGCTCTCCGTGTTCGGCTTCCTGATGCTGCTGATCATTCCGCTAGCGCTGGCGCTCTCGACGCCGCCGGTGACGACCACGGCCAATGCAGCTCCCGCGGATGATCAGACCATCACCAAGGCGCTCGCGGAAGCCTTCGGTCATCGCTCCTACGTGCTGCTGGTGCTCGGCTTCTTCACCTGCGGCTTCCAGCTCGCCTTCATTACCGTGCATCTGCCGGCGTTCCTGGTCGATCGCGGCATCTCCGCGCAAACCGGCGGCTGGGTGATCGCCGCCATCGGCCTGTTCAACATCATCGGCTCGCTCAGCGTCGGCTATCTCCAGAACTCGGTGCCCAAGCGCTACATCCTCTCGACCATCTACTTCACGCGCGCGCTCGCGACACTGGCCTTCATCTCGTTCCCGATCACGCCGTTTTCTGCGATTGCCTTCGGTGCGGTCTCCGGCCTGACCTGGCTCTCCACGGTGCCGCCGACTTCGGCGCTGGTGGCGCTGATGTTCGGCACGCGCTGGCTTGCGACGCTCTACGGCTTCGCCTTCGTCAGCCATCAGGTCGGCGGTTTCCTCGGCGTCTGGCTCGGAGGCATCGTGTTCGAGAAATTCGGTTCCTACACGCCGATCTGGTGGCTCTCGATCCTGTTCGGCGTGCTCTCCGCGCTGATCAATCTTCCGATCGTGGAAAAACCCGTTGCACGGGCGGTTGCGCAGCCTGCCTGATCGGCTAAACATCCCCGGCAAACAAGTCAGGGAGTTCAGTCGTGGCCACATTCAAGGCGATCCGGATCGACAAGGCGGACAAGGGCACCACCGCCGCGCTCACGCAGTTCGATGAAGCCGAGCTGATGGACGGCGACGTCACGGTCCGCGTGGAATGGTCGACGCTGAACTACAAGGACGGCCTCGCGCTCACCGGCAAGGCGCCGGTGGTGCGCCGCTTCCCGATGATCGCCGGCATCGACTTTGCCGGTACGGTCGAGGCATCCTCGCATCCGCAGTGGAAGGCGGGCGACAAGGTGGTCTGCACCGGATGGGGCATGGGAGAGACCCATCTCGGCGCCTATGCCGAGAAGGCGCGGGTCAAGGGCGACTGGCTGGTCGCCCTGCCGCAAGGGCTCTCGGCGCGCGATGCCATGGCGATCGGCACCGCCGGCTTCACCGCGATGCTGTCGGTGCTGGCACTGGAAAGGCACGGTCTGTCGCCCAAGAGCGGCCCGGTGGTGGTGACCGGTGCCGCCGGCGGTGTCGGATCGGTTGCGACCGCGGTGCTCTCGAAGCTCGGCTACCACGTCATCGCCTCGACCGGCCGCGCCGCGGAAGCGGACTACCTGAAACACATCGGCGCCGCCGAAATCATCGATCGCAACGAATTGTCGGGCGCGGCCAAGCCGATCGCCAAAGAGCGCTGGGCGGGCGGCGTGGACAGCGTCGGATCGACCACGCTGGCGAATCTGCTGTCGATGACCAAGTACGGCGGAGCGATCGCGGCCTGTGGCCTCGCCGGCGGCCTGGACCTGCCGTCTTCTGTCGCCCCCTTCATTTTGCGCGGGGTGTGCCTTCTCGGCATCGATTCCGTGATGTGCCCGATTGAGCCGAGGAAAGCTGCCTGGCAGCGTCTGGCGTCCGATCTCGATCGGGCCAAACTAACTGAAATTACTCATGAAATTTCGCTGGACGACGTTCCCCAATGGGGCGCGAAAATCCTCGCCGGCGAGGTCCGCGGGCGCATCGTGGTAAAAATCGCTTAACGGCGTTTAGACTTTACCAACCAAGCTGCTTCAATGTCGCCATGGTTAGTATGGTAAGCAGCGGGTAAAGAGATAAGGCATCGCCCGCTGCGGGGTTGGGTTCGGAGTTGAGCATGCTTGCGCGTATTGTGTTGGGGGCTGTCACGGCGGCAGCAACGTTTGCGCCGGCCATTGCCGGAAGCATGAACGCTGACGAAGCGCGTCGCTTCGTGGCCGGCAAAGTGTTTGCCTTCACCTGTTTCGACGGCACCCGCGGCGCAGGCCGTATCCTCGACGATCTCGGCGCCGCCGGTGCGGTGCAGTTCTCGGGCGCGGGCCCCGTCAAGCACCTCCGCCTGCCCGGAAATACGCTCCAGATCCGCGGCCAGAACGTCTGCGCCTCGATCAAGGGCATTCCATTCGAGCCCTGTTTCAACCTGGAAAAGACCGACGATCGCAGCTTCCGCGGCTCGGTGTCGGGCATGGGCTTCGCCTATTGCGACTTCCATCACCAGGGCGGCAACCAGATGCTGATGGCGCGCGCTGCGGCGCGGCCACGCTCGCTGCACAGGTCGGAGCACACCGGTTCGGTCGGCCCGGCCAACACCGAAGTCGCCGCGCGCGTGGAAACGCCGCGCGTCGAGAGCAGCCGGCTCGAGCCGGTCAAGGCGGAAGTCAGGTCCGAGCCTGCCAAGAACGAAGGTCCGCTGGAGCTGCGCCGTTCGACTCAGTGAGACGGCCCTGCGGGGACTAGCTGCACGCTTTAGTCGTTGAAGACGTTGATCAAACATGAAGCCGCCGCGCCGTAGTCATACGGACGGCGGCTTTCATGCGTTGGTAGCTGTTCGCGTCCCAGTTTACGTCCGGCCGGGGGGCGCGGCCCTACACAAGGGTTCAACGATGTCGCTGTACTTCTTCCGCATCAGCACCGGTCGCTATTCCGGCGCCGCCGACCAGCCGTACGAGTTCGAGGATCGCGCAGCCGCCTGGACCGAGATGACCGAGGTCTGCGCCAACTTGCTCGGGAGCATCGCGCGCGGCCTGAAGCCGAACGCCGAATGGTGCATGGAGCTGCTCGACGAGAACAAGAAGCCGGTTTTTCGCATCAGTCTCGTCGGCGAGAACGTGCCCTGACGGTTCGCCGACGTGCGACCGGCGTTAACGAATGTCAGTGCATGCAAATCCGCGAAGTCCGGGCTGTTGCACGTAGAAGCTGCGAAGAATCGCGAGGCTGAGCAGGTATTTCAGTACTTCTACTTAGGCTGTCGCGGTGCTGCTTAACGTTAATGAGGAACGTCGCTGTTAACGTTCCCGGGTTGTGCACGTGCTTCGTCGCGGCAGTCGCCATACGTCCGGGGAAATTTCGATGATGTTCATTCAGAACCTGCGAATTGGCACCAAACTCGCCATCACCTCTGTGCTGACCATAGGGCTGGTCGCGCTGATGATCTTTCTGCAGATGAGAGGGGATGCCGATGTCCAAAGGCTCAACAATGCCGCGTCAGGACAGCAGGCGATCGCGCAAAATGCCGCGGAAGCGAAGGCCTCGGTCCGGGGCATGCAGATCGGCATTCGCGACATCCTGACGTCTGCATCGCCGGCCGAGATGCAGAAGGCGGTCACCTATTTCAACGACCGTCAGAGCGCTGCCACAAAATTCTCGAACGAAATGGCGAAGCTTTCACGCTCGCCGGAGAACCGCAAGCGGATCGATCGTCTGACCGTGCTGATCGGGGAGTTCGGCAAGGGCCAGCAGCAGATCGAAGCCATCCGCAAGCAGGAGCTGGCGCTCGAGGAGAAGAAAGACGCCGAAGGGGCGGCGCAGATCGCCAAGCTCGTGAGCGAGGTCGATCGCTTCCGCAAGGGAACGCTGGCGCCGATCAACGAAGAGATCAACCAGCTGGCCAACCAGATTACCGATTTCGCCAAGCAGAGAACCGTTGAAGCGCGTGCGGAAGCGGAAGCCGAGGCCGCCTCGGTCGCCCGGACGTCGCTCGTGACCGGCGTGCTGGTTGCGCTCGTGTTGATTGGAGCCTGCATCTTCTCGGTGTTCAGCATCGCGCGGCCCATGCGCGCGCTGACGCTGGCGATGGAGAAGCTCGCTGGCGGCGACTTCTCTGTGGTGCTCCCGGGCCTTGGCCGCAAGGACGAAGTCGGCGAGGTCGCTGGTGCCGTCGAAAAATTCAAGGTCGTGTCCGAGCAGAAGGCGCGCGAAGAAGCGGAGGCCCAGGTGCGGCAGGATCAGATCGCGGCCGAACGGCGCAAGGCCGAAATGTACAAGCTCGCGGACAGTTTCGAGTCTGCGGTCGGAGAGATCGTCGGCACGGTTTCCTCGGCCTCGACCGAGCTTGAGGCCTCAGCTACCACGCTGACCTCGACCGCCGAGCGCACGCAACAGCTTACCACCGTGGTGGCGGCCGCATCGGAAGAAGCGTCGACCAACGTGCAGTCGGTGGCATCCGCAACGGAGGAACTGTCCTCCTCGATCACCGAGATCAGCCGCCAGGTGCAGGAATCCGCGCGCGTCGCCAGCGAGGCAGTCAGCCAGGCCCGCACCACGACCGACCGCGTCGGCGAACTGTCCAAGGCAGCGGCGCGGATCGGCGATGTGGTTGAGCTGATCAACACAATCGCGGGCCAGACCAATCTCCTCGCGCTGAACGCAACCATCGAGGCCGCTCGCGCCGGCGAGGCCGGACGCGGCTTTGCCGTCGTCGCTTCCGAGGTCAAGGCGCTTGCCGAGCAGACCGCGAAGGCGACCGGCGAGATCGGGCAGCAGATTGCCAGCATCCAGTCCGCGACCGAGCATTCGGTCGGTGCCATCAGGGACATCAGCGACACCATCGAGAAGCTGTCGGAGATTTCTTCGACCATCGCAGCTGCCGTGGAAGAGCAGGGCGCCGCGACGCAGGAGATTTCCCGCAACGTGCAGCAGGCAGCGGCAGGCACGCATCAGGTCTCGTCCAACATCACCGACGTGCAGCGCGGCGCGAGCGAGACCGGCTCGGCGTCCTCACAAGTGCTGTCGGCTGCGCAGATGCTGTCGGGCGACAGCAACCGCCTCAAGCTCGAGGTCGGGAAGTTCCTCGAGACGGTGCGCGCCGCCTGACGGGGGCGGCGAGACGGGGCCGCCTCGGCGCAGGTGCATTCCGCCGCGCAGTCGCTCTCGCAGGGGAGGGCATGCGGCTCAGGACCGGAATCCCGCGCTTTCTGGAGGCGGTGCGTGCCGCGCGATGCCGGCTGCGCTGCAACAGATGGCTGCGGAACATATAACGGCGGCGGTGCCGAATTCCGTAATTTAACGTAGCTTCCTGTTAACGCCTGTTTGCAACTATGGGCGCAATTTTACGGGATAAGAACCAGCCATCATCGTTGGAATGCCCTCCGCCCTATTGTCCCTCGCGACGATCACGGCGCAGGTGATTTGTGCGTCGTAGGCCTCAACGGGATTTTTGTGTGATGTCGAAGTTGTCGATCGTTTTCAAGCTTCTGACCGTGCTGTCGGTCCTCGTGCTCTCGCTCGCCGGTGTCGGCGTGATGGCGATCGGCACGATGCAGAACATCAATTCCCACACGGTCGAGATCGCGGAGAGCTGGCTGCCGAGCGTGCGTGCGCTAGGCTCCATGCGGGCCGACATCAACGAGCTGCGCGTCGCGCTCCGACTGCACCTGATGCAGGACAGTGCCGAGGGCAAGGAGGCCGCCGAGAAGCGACTCGCAGGCTTGCGCGAACGAATCGAGAAGACCCGCAAGGTTTACGAGCGCCTGATCAACGTGCCCGAGGAGCGCTCGCTCTACGAGCAATGGAGCAAGGCGTGGGCCGAGTACCTGAACGGCGTGCAGGAGACTATGGCGCTGTCGCGCAAGAGCGTCGGCCGCTTCCCGACCGATGCCAACGAGATGTTGCAGACCAAGGTCGCCAAGATGGCGCAGGCCGCCGATCCGCTGCTTCAGAAAGGCATCGAGCTCAACAACAGCGGCGCCGAGCTGGAGACCAAGCAAGCGGCCGACAGCTATGCGCTGATCTTCCGCGTGCTCGTCGGCATTATCATCGCGGCCGTCCTGATCGCGATCGGCGCCGCCTATTATCTGGTACGCGACGTTTCTCGCGGCATCGCCTCGATCATCCGCCCGATGCAGTCGCTCGGCGAGGGTGACCTCTCGGCTGAGGTGCCGCATCGCGGCGAGAAGACCGAAATCGGATCGATGGCGGATGCGCTGCAGATCTTCAAGGAGGCGCTGATCGCCAAGAAGGCCGCCGACGAGGCCGCGGCCGCCGATGCCGAAGCCAAGATCGAGCGCGGCCGCCGCGTCGATGCCATCACCCGCAAGTTCGAGGCGATGATCGGCGAGGTGGTCGGCACCGTCTCTTCGGCCTCGACCGAGCTCGAGGCCTCGGCCTCGACGCTGACCGGCACCGCGCAGCGCGGCCAGGAACTCGCGACCGTGGTTGCCGCGGCGTCCGAGGAAGCCTCCACCAACGTCCAGGCGGTCGCCTCCGCCTCGGAGGAGCTGTCGTCCTCCATCACCGAGATCAGCCGCCGCGTGCAGGATTCGGCGCGGATGGCGGCGGAAGCCGTCGAGCAGGCGGCGCGGACCAACGAGCGCGTCAACGCGCTGTCGCAGGCCGCCTCCCGCATTGGTGACGTGGTCGAGCTCATCAACACCATCGCGGGCCAGACCAATCTGCTGGCGCTGAACGCCACCATCGAGGCGGCGCGTGCGGGCGAAGCCGGCCGCGGGTTCGCCGTCGTCGCCTCCGAAGTCAAGGCGCTGGCCGAGCAGACGGCGAAGGCGACCGGCGAGATCGGGGCGCAGGTGTCGGGCATCCAGGCCGCGACGCAGGAATCCGTCAGCGCCATCCAGGAGATCGGCGGCACCATCGAGCGATTGTCCGAGGTGTCGGCGGCGATTGCCGCTGCCGTCGAGGAGCAGGGCGCGGCCACGCAGGAGATCTCGCGCAACGTCCAGCAGGCCTCGGTCGGCACGCAGGAAGTTTCGGCTAACATCACCGACGTGCAGCGCGGTGCGATGGAGACCGGCGAGGCCTCGGTCGAGGTGCTGTCGGCCGCGAAATCGCTGGCATCCGACAGCACGCGTCTCAAGGTCGAGGTCGCGCAGTTCCTGGAATCGGTCCGCGCGGCCTGATAATCAACTGCCCGTCTGCGGAGCCGGCGGCGGTGCGACCTGCCGCCGGAACAGGATGCGCTGGTACAGCCAGCCGATCGCAACCAGCACGATGCCGAGGCACATGAACGAGAGCGCCCGGTAGACGCCTGTCAGCGTCGACATGTCGATGACGAAGGCCTTTAGGATCGTCAGCGCGATGACGGCGGCCGAGGCCAGCCGCGCGCGCTCGGAGTTGACGAGAATGCCGACGCCGAGCAATACCACGCCGAAGGTCAGCCAGCCGATCGAATAGGTGTATTGCTCGGCGCCCGTGGTCGGTCCGCTGGACAGGATCGGGCCGTGATAGAAGCGGCGGATCTCCAGCGTCACGTAGGCGAGCGCGAACACCAGCGCACCGCCCGCGATCGTGTTGGCGTAGGCCTTGCCGCGCGCCCCGACCACCGCATAGGACAGCAGCAGCATCAGCACCGCCGGCAGCGCATAGCCGAGCAGCAGCAAGTTGAACAATGCGCCGCCGACGTCGATGCGCCAGATCAGCGGGTTCTCCAGGATCAGGAGGCCGAACACGCTGATCAGCCCGCCGATCGCCGTGAGCACGATCGCGCCGATATCGTGCACGATGCTGTGGCTGCGCAGCCGCAGGCGCTCCAGCCCGATCGCCATCGCAAGCGTGATGCAGACCTGGAGTGCGAATTCGAGCAGCGAGGGCGGCGAGATCATGTCGCCACCGGTCGCGAAATGCCGGATCTCCATGAAGGCGAGCAGCGCGGTGAACAGGATCGCGGCGGTCTCGACCATGCGCAGCGGTGGATCGTCGGCGCGGCGGCGCAGGAAGACGCTGGCGCCCCAGAACGAGGCCGCCGGCAGGCCGTAGCCCCAGAGCAGCCAGTTGAAGATCGGCGTGGTGCCGACGGCGTCGCCGACGATGCGGGGATCGTAGGCGATGCGCGCGGTGACGAGCCCCGCGAAGATCGCGGCGAGCCAGCGCAGGAACGGGATCGGCCGCTGCAGCGAGATCCAGGCGGTGCCGAGCGACATCAGCGCCAGCGCGATCGTCAGCCAGCCCTTCTCCAGCGCGAAGGTCAGCGCCAGCGCCAGCGCACCGAGCGTGCCGGTCGCGTACAGAGCGGTGGAGATCATGGTGCCCGGCCGGGTCTCACGGCGCGAGAGAGCCTCGGTCGCGGCACCGAAGCCTGCCGCGAGCAGCACTGCGAGGATCGCGAACGGGATCGAGCGGTCGAGATGGGCGATCCGCGCGTAGAGCGCGACGAGGATCGCGATCGGCGTCGCGACTGATGTCGCCGACCACACCACCGGGATGATCGCCGAATTCGACCGGCCTTGCGCGAGGAAGCCGGCAATGCCGAAGCCCGCGGCGAAGATCGCGGCCGTCACCAGATGCAGCGTCACGGAGCCGTCGATGGCGCTGGGCCCGATGCCGGACATCGCACCGCCCGGCAGCACCAGCATGTCGGGATTGGCGCGCACCGCCCATTCGGCGAACACGATGAAGACGGTCGCTGCGGCCGCGCCGAGCGCGCCGGTGGCGGCCGGCGCACGCCAGGCGACGAGCAGGGTTGCGCCGACGAGCAGCGTAAACGCGATCAGCGCCAGGTCGGCATGCGCGCTCGACAGCACGATCAGCATCGCGCCGAACAAATAGGCGCCGAGCGAGCCCGACGAGATGGGTTCGATCTCGCCGTCCTCGATGCTGGGTCCGAACATGAAGCCGCAGACGACGACCAGCGCGGCCAGCACGAAGCCCGCGACGGCATGGAAGGCGTGCGGCGCGACCTGCAATTCGCTCGCGTCGAGGCCCGGGAAGATCCAGAGCACGGCAAAGGCAATCGTCGTGACCGCGAGCCAGCGCCACAGCCGGATGCGGGCGAGGCCGAAGCTCGCGGCGGTGACCACGGCGAGATAGATGTAGAGCGCCCAATAGTCGGGCTTGCCGCTGGAGACGAGCACCGGCGTCACGAAGGCGCCGACCACGCCGAGGCCGGCGAGCGCGGGGCCGTGCAGCAGCGCGGCCGCGAGCGTGCACATCGCGACGATGCCGAGCAGCACGAAGGCGGTGGCGGGCACGAGGAAGCCGTAGAGCGCATAGGCCGCATAGATGGTCGCGAACGCCACAGCTGTACCTGCCGCGGTGAAGATCGCGGGGATGTTGGCGATCGGCAGCGCGGCGATGGCCGAGATGCTCTCCTTGCGCCGCGTCCATTCGCCGGCTCCGAGCAGCGCTGCTGCGAACAGGCCGCCCAGGAACACGCGCACGCCGGGGCCGAGCAGGCCGGCCTCGATCGAATAGCGCACCATGAAGAAGCCGCCCAGCGCCAGCGCAAGGCCGCCGATCCACACCACCCAGCGCGTGCCGAGCTGCTCCTCGAAGCCGGGTTCACGACTATCAGGCGCGCGCCCGGGGAGCGGCGGCGGGGCATCGGCCCCTTGACTCGCTGCGAGCGGCCGCGGCTCTTCGGTGACGAGCGGAGGCGGCGCCGTTTCGGCCTCCGGCGCGAGCGGCGGAGGTTCGGTGGTCGCCGTTGCGGGAGCTTCAGCCTGCACGTATGCCGGCAACGGTGGCGGCGGTTGGACCGGTCGCTGCTGCGCGTAAACCCTCTCTTCGAGCGCGCTGAAGCGCCGACGCAGCTCGGCCGCCTGGCTTGACGCCTTGATTGCGATCAGGATGGCGATGATCGCGATGATCAGCGCAAAGACGTCAAACGGGCCGTCGAACATGAAGCCTCCAGGCGACCGGCGGGCAGGGGCCGATCGCGCAAATCTTGAGTTAGCGCCGGGAGCGTACGCGTAACCCCGGTGCGGGCCGCTCCTGGAGCACGTCGCGGCGGAAGCGGTAGAGCGCCGCCGGCCGTCCGCCCGTCTGTGTCGACATCACCCCGGTCGGTTCGACCAGGGCTTCCATTTCGACCAGACGGCGGAAATTCTGCTTGTGCAGGTGCCGGCCGGAGATCGCCTCCACCGTATACTGCAGTTCCGTAAGTGTGAATTCGGGCGGCAAAAGTTCAAACACCACAGGACGATACTTCAGTTTCGCACGCAGCCGCGCGATCGCCGTGGCAAGAATCCGGCGGTGGTCGAACCGCATCGAGGTCCCGAGCGGGGGAAGCGCCGTGCGCGCCAATGCCGCAGGGCGGCCGTCGCGCCTGGCTTCCTCGACCAGCCCGGCCTCGTACAAGAGCTCGTAGCGGTCGAGCACGCGCTCCTCGTCCCAGGCCGCCCCGTCGAGGCCGAAATAAAACCGCACGCGATCCTTGCGCGGCAGCGCGCGGGTCGTCTCCGGCGTCTCCTCCGCGGCCCACTCGGTCAGCGCGGGAATGATGTCGCGGGCAATGATCGCCGGCGGCTCCTCGCGCCGGTCTTCCCAGGGGAGGAAGCGATACCATGGCGCGAAGCTCGCCGCGTTCGCCGCTAGCTCGCCGTCCACCGCGCGCGTCAATGCGAGATAACCGATCGACACCATATGCGCCCCGGTGTCGCCAGCCTCGGCATGGCGGCCGCGATCGCCAAAGGTGTAGAGCTGCTCGACATAGCCGAGCCGCAAGCCCGCCTGCTCCTCGACCCAGGCGCGCAGGCCGATCTCGAAGGTGCGGTGCGCGAGCGCGTCGAACGGGCCGAACGGCAGGCCGGCAAGCCCTTCACTGTCGCGCGCGGTCAGGATCAGCGGCTCATGACCCTCGATCGCCACGATCGCCGCGGTCAGGCCGATCTCGATCGGCGTCAGCAGCTTCTCGCTCATGCGGCTGATATCACAGCTGTCATTCGAGCTCGATCACGAAGGGGCGGCCCTCGACCATCATCGCGCCCGGGCCGATCTCGTCGAGCGCGCGCAGCATGCGGCCGTTGCGCCCCAAGGCGCGGTCGGCAAGGCCGACGATGCGCCGGTTCGGCGAGGCGATCGGCGAGGCCGCGCGGATCTTCCTGGCGATCTCGAGCTCGTCGCGGTTGGGATTGAGCGCGCAGACCGCCGCGAACGCGCTCGCGGTGGAGCGGCTGATGCCGGCATAGCAATGCACCACCAGCGGTGCGCCGCGGTCCCAGGAGCGCACGAAATTCAGCACCTGGTCGATGTGCCCCTCGGAGGGTGCGACGAAACCGTCCATCTCCTCGGTGATGTCGTCCATCGACACCTTGAGATGATTGGCCGGCAGCACGGAGACCGGCCGGGCCACTTGCTCGACATTGGCCATCACGGTCAGCACATGGCTGGCCTTGGTGAGGCGGACGGTTTCGGGAAGCGCGGCGAGCGAACAGACGTGGATCATGGCGGACCTTTTTGCCGCGATTATAACGAGCGCTCGTAGGGTGGGCAAAGGCGCAAAGTGCCCACCATCTCGCAAATGCGCGCATCTGACCTGGTTTCGTGGGCACGCTTCGCTTTGACCACCCTACGAAGGGATGATGCTACGCAGACACCGCGCCAAACCGCTCCAGAAACTGCTTCTCGGCCCGCGCCGCGGTCCAGGGCGTGAGATAGTCGCGCCGGACGCTGTCGCTGAGGCCGGGATCCTTGCCGAACAGGCGCCGCGCCTCGCTCTCGCTGAAGCCGGCAAGCTCGGTCGCTTCCAGATAGGCCGCGCCGCGGTCGGCGGCCTTGATGGCTGACGTGATCTCCTCCGGCAAGTCCGGTGGCAGGCCAAAGCGGATATGGATGGCGCCGAGCAGGCGCTTCTCCACGGCCTTGTAATGGCCGTCGAGCACCGCCTTGAACGGCGAGATCATGTCGCCGATCACGTATTCCGGCGCATCGTGAAGCAGCGCGGCGAGCCGCATGCGCTGATCGGCGCGCGGCATCTCGTGCCGCAGCACGATCTCCACCAGCAGCGTGTGCTGCGCGACCGAGAAGATATGCGCGCCGATGGTCTGGCCATTCCAGCGCGCGACGCGCGCCAGCCCGTGCGCGATGTCGGCGATCTCGACGTCGAGCGGGGAGGGATCGAGCAGATCGAGCCGCCGGCCCGACAGCATGCGCTGCCAGGCGCGGGACTGCGCGTCGCGCGCGGTCTTCTTCACGGTCATTTGGACTTGAGACGCGGCTTGCGCGGCGCCTTGCCGCAAGTCGCGTGACAATGGCAGTCGACGAGATGGTCGTTGACCATGCCGGTCGCTTCCATGAAGGCATAGACGATGGTCGGGCCGACGAATTTGAAGCCGCGCGAGGACAGCTCTTTCGAGATCTGGGTCGACAGCGGCGTCGAGGCGGGCACGCTTGCCGTGGTCTTGAAATGGTTGACCTTGGGCTTGCCGTCCATGAAGTCCCACAGCAGCTTCGAGAAGCCCGGGCCCTTCTCCATGATGTCGAGATACGATCTCGCGCTCAGGATCGCGCCGTCGATCTTGGCCTTGTTGCGCACGATGCCGGCATCGTTCATCAGTGCGTGGACCTTCTTCTCGTTGTAGCGCGCGATCTTCTCCGGCTGGAAATCGTCGAAGGCTTTGCGGAAATTGTCGCGCTTGCGCAGGATGGTGATCCAGGACAGGCCGGCCTGGAAACCGTCGAGGATCAGCTTCTCGTAGAGCGCGCGGTCGTCATATTCCGGCACGCCCCATTCGGTGTCGTGGTAGGCGACATAAAGCGGATCTTCGCCGGGCCAGGGGCAACGCGTCTTTCCGTCGGGATGCTGGCGAGGGGCTCGGCTCATGCGGTGGGCTGCTTTGCGGGGATGCGGACGACGTCCGGGTCTGCCAGCTTCAACGCGAGCCCGCCAGCGGTCAGCGGCTGGCCGGCATCGAGCGCCTCGGCGACGCGGTCAATGCGCACCAGGGCAATGCCCTTGCCTTGCGCCGACGAGCCCATGGTGCCGACCGGCTTGTCGCCGGCCATGACGCTGACGCCGGCCTCCGGCGAGAAGTCGTCGAGCAGCACCTTGACGCTGCGGGTGCGTGCGGTGCCGCGATGCTGCATGCGCGAGACGACCTCCTGGCCGACATAGCAGCCCTTGTCGAAATCGACGCCGGCAAGGCGGTCCATGTTGGTCTCGTGCGGAAAGGCGTCGTTGTACGAGAAGTCGAGCCCGCCGCGCGGCACGCCGAGCGCGATGCGGTGCGCCTCGTATTCGGTCGCATCGACAAGCTCGGCCCCGATGAGGTCGGAGAGCTTCTGCTTGAGATCCTCGGGGATCAGGATGCGATAGCCGAGCCCGTCCTGGCGCGGATCGGCGAACGCAAGATCGGGCTGGGCCGCTGGCTGGCCATCCCAGGCGGCGAGCACGCCGAGATCGAGGTTTTCCACCGTGACCTTGGCGCGCAGCTTGTAGAATTTCAGCTTGGTGGCGAGGCTATCCGCCAGCGCTTTCGGGCAGTCTAGCAGGAACCCGCCGCCATGGCCTGCGGGCACCTCGGCGATCAGGAAATCGACGATGATCTTGCCCTGCGGCGTCAGCAGCGCGCCGAATCGCCCCAGGCCCGGCTTCAACCTGTCGACGTCGGTCGTAACCAGGCCGTTGAGGAAGTTGCGCGCATCCTCGCCCGCGACCTTGACCACGCCCCGGTCGGGAAGAAACGCTGATTTCATGCGAAAATCTCTTGCGACATGTTGCTCCGGAACGTAAGCCCGCGAGGCATAAACGACAAGACCTCGAGCCCTGCGCTTGGGGACGAGAGAGGCCTTCAGCCATGACCCAGCGCTTCGATGTGATCCTCAAGAATGGCACCGTCGTCAACCAGGACGGCGAGGGTGTTCGCGATATCGGCATCACCAATGGCCGCATCGCCGAACTGGGTCCGCTGTCGCAGGCCTCCGCCGCGGAGGTGATCGACTGCAAGGGCCTGCACATCCTGCCCGGCGTGATGGACACCCAGGTGCATTTCCGCGAGCCCGGGCTGGAGCAGAAGGAAGACCTCGAGACCGGCTCGCGCAGCGCCGTGATGGGCGGTGTCACCGCCGTGTTCGAGATGCCGAACACCTCGCCGCTCACCGTGACCGAGGCGACCTTCACCGACAAGGTGAAGCGCGCCCATCACCGCATGCATTGCGATTTCGCCTTCTTCATCGGCGGCACCCGCGAGAACGTGCAGGACCTGCCGGTGCTGGAGCGCGCACCCGGCTGCGCCGGCGTCAAAGTGTTCATCGGCTCCTCGACCGGTGCGCTTCTCGTGGAGGACGACGAAAGCCTGCGCCGCATTTTTCAGGTCATCCGCCGCCGCGCCGCCTTCCATGCCGAGGACGAGTACCGTCTCAACGATCGCAAATCTCTGCGTATCGAAGGCGATCCGCGCTCGCATCCGGTCTGGCGCGACGAAACCGCGGCGCTGATGGCCACGCAGCGCCTGGTCAAGCTCGCGCACGAGACCGGCAAGCGCATCCACGTGCTGCACATCTCGACCAAGGAAGAGATCGAGTTCCTCAGGGATCACAAGGACGTCGCCTCCTGCGAGGCGACGCCGCATCACCTCACGCTGGTCGCGCCGGAATGCTATGAGCGCCTCGGCACGCTGGCGCAGATGAACCCGCCGGTGCGCGGCGCCGATCACCGTGCCGGCATCTGGCGCGGCATCGAGCAGGGCATCATCGACGTGCTCGGCTCCGACCACGCTCCGCATACGCTGGAGGAGAAGCAGAAGACCTATCCCGCCTCGCCCTCCGGCATGACCGGCGTGCAGACGCTGGTGCCGCTAATGCTCGACCACGTCAACGGGGGCCGGCTCTCCCTGGCGCGCTTCGTCGACCTCACCAGCGCCGGCCCCGCGCGTCTCTACAACATGGCCTGCAAGGGCCGCATCGCCGCCGGCTACGACGCCGACTTCACGGTCGTCGACCTCAAGCGCAGCGAAACCATCACCAACAAATGGGTCGCGTCGAAGGCAGGCTGGACCCCCTATGACGGCGTGCGTGTCACAGGTTGGCCCGTCGGCACGTTTGTCCGCGGCCGCCGCGTGATGTGGCAGGGCGAGCTGGTGACGCCATCGCAGGGCGAGCCGGTGCGGTTTCTGGAGACGCTGAAGCAGTAGGACGCTTCGGTCGGGGACGAACGCACCATCCCCGTCATTGCGAGGAGCTCAGCGACAACATTGCGGAGCAATTTTGCGCAGATGCGACGGAGCAATCCAGCGTCCCTCCGCGGAAAGATTCCGGATTGCTTCGCGGAGCCTGTCATCGGGCCGCGCTTCGCGCGGACCCGGTGGCTCGCAATGACGAGAGGAGAGAGCTACACTTCCTCTCGAACGGGAGTGCATTCCGATGTCAGAGCCAGCCGCCCTCATCACTGCCGAACAGCTCGCTGCCATGCTCGGCGATCTCAACCTCCGCGTCTACGACTGCACGACCTATAACGAACCCGTCCCGCCGGGCAGCGACGTGCCGTATCGCGCGGTCCCCGGCGACAAGACGTTTGCAGCCGGCCACATTCCCGGCGCCGATTTCCTCGACCTGCAGGGCGAGTTCTCCGACACCTCGTCGCAACAATTCTTCATGATGCCCGATTTGGCCCAACTCGAAGCCGCCTTCGGCCGCCACGGCCTCGATGCAGGCAAGACCGTTGTGCTCTACAGCATCGGCACCATGATGTGGGCGACGCGGTTCTGGTGGATGCTGCGCTCGCTCGGCGTCGATGCGCATGTGCTCGACGGCGGCTTCGACAAATGGAAAGAGGAGGGACGCCCAGTCGAGACTGGCACACCGAAAGGCTATCCCGCGACGACCTTCAAGGCCACGCCGCGCGCGGGTTTCTTCGTCGACAAGACCACCGTAAAGGCGCGGATCCGCGATCCCGCGACGGTGATCGTCAACGCGCTCGGTCCGCAATTTCATCGCGGCCTCGAGCCGAGCCGCTACGGCCGGCCCGGCCGTGTGCCCGGCAGCGTCAACGTATCGGCCGCGACGCTTGTCAATGCCGACAAGACCTTGACGACGCTCGCCGACGCCGAAGCCAAATTCACAGCTGCCGGCGTCACGCGCGACAAGAACGTGATCCTCTATTGCGGCGGCGGCATCTCGGCGACGATCGACCTCTTCCTGCTGACGCAGCTCGGCTACGACAGGCTGACGCTCTACGACGCCTCGATGGGCGAATGGGCCAGGGACCCGGCACTGCCGATCGAGACGGATTAGGTGTGCTTGGCTACCCCTGGAGGGGCTCTCCAGGCGAGTGTAAGAAATCCGGGAACCTTTCCCCCGGGGCCTGCATCCAATGTCCGGAACCAATGGAGACAAGGCACCAACCATGCAAGGGACCGCGGCCGGCCTGTCGGCCGGTGCCAGGACATCGGAAACCGAGCTGATCGAGCGCGCGCGGCGCCGGGACGAAGCCGCATTGCGCGAGATCATGCAGGGCAACAACCGCAGGCTCTATCGCCTCGCCCGCGGCATTCTGCGCAGCGACAGTGAGGCCGAGGACGTGGTGCAGGAAACCTATGTCCGCGCCTTCACGCATCTCGACGGCTTTCTTGGTACGTCGGCGCTGTCGACCTGGCTGTCGCGCATTGCCATCAACGAAGCGCTCGGGCGCCTGCGCAGCCGGAGGCCGCAGGTCGAGCTGGGATCGGTGCCGGAGGCAACGCTCGAAGCACAGATCATCAAGTTCCCCCTTTCGTCCGCCGCAACCGATCCGGAAAGATCCATGGCTCAACGCGAAATCCAGCGCGTCGTCGAACACGCGGTCGACGAATTGCCCGACGCCTTCCGCATGGTCTTCATCGCGCGGGTGATGGAGGGGATGAGCATGGAGGAGACGGCCGAGCTGCTCGGCATCAAGCCCGAGACTGTGAAGACGCGTTTGCATCGTGCGCGCGCCCTGCTGCGCGAGAACGTCGAGAAGAAGATCGGCCCCGTCGTGATGGATGCATTCCCGTTCGCCGGCCAGCGCTGCGAGCACCTGACCGAGACCGTGCTCAGGCGCCTTGGCATCGGCTGATTGGCATCTGTTGATTGGCGCCGGCGCGTCATTTTTCGGGAACGTTTGCGCGAAACTCCCATCCAATCCCTGTGACGCAACGCGCCGGGCAATGCCGGCACCACAGGAGTACCAAGCCATGTTCACCCGACGGAGCGCGGCGATCGCCGCGGCCATTCTGTTGTCGAGCCCCGCGCTGCTGCAAGGCGCCAGCGCCGCCGACAAGCCCACCGATCCGCAGATCGCCCATATCGCCTACACCGCTGGCGTGATCGACATCAACGCGGCCAAGCAGGCGCAGAAGAAGGCCAAGAGCAAGGACGTGAAGGCGTTCGCCGAGGACATGCTGCGCGACCACGAGGCCGTCAACAAGCAGGCACTCGCGCTGGTCAAGAAGCTGAACGTCACCCCTGAAGACAACGACACCAGCAAGGCGCTGTCCAAGCAGGCGAGCGACAAGCTGGCCGAGCTCGACAAGCTGAGCGGTGCTGCCTTCGACAAGGCCTATGTCGCCAACGAGGTCGCCTACCACAAGGCGGTCAACGGCGCGCTGGAGACGCAGCTGATTCCGTCGGCGAGCAACGCCGAGCTGAAGAGCCTGCTGCAGACCGGCCTGAAGATCTTCCAGGGCCATCAGCAGCACGCCGAACATGTCGCGGCCGAGCTGAAATAGGGAGTGTGCGATGATGTCGGGGCGGCTGTCTTCGTTTCCCATCGCGCTTGTCTTCGCCGCGATGGTCGTCCCGGCGCACGCCGCGACGATCGAGATCACGATGGAGAACCTCGTGATCTCGCCGGCTGAGGTGTCGGCCAAGGTCGGCGATACCGTCAGCTGGATCAACAAGGACGTCTTCGCCCATACCGCCACCGCGAAGAACGGTGATTTCGACGTGAAGTTGCCGCCCAAGGCATCGGCGACGTCAGTTCTGAAAAAGGTGGGAACGGTCGAATATTACTGCCGCTATCATCCCAACATGAAAGCGACGCTCAAGATCGAGCCGTGAGGGGGAGGGAGCGCATTCCCGACTCCGTCAGGAACATCTCCCGGCCATTGCGAGACTAATGCTTGTCGGGGGCAAGCGGCTTCCGTGCGATAAAGCCGGCAGACTTTTGCGAAGCCTTTCGGCTAAATCTCTTCGCAAGGTCATTCATCCGTTGACTGGCCCCGCCCATGCGGCGGGGTCATTTTCGGAAGCCTACTGCCTGCAGATGTCGACCGAGAATTCGCCGTTGCGGATACGGCCGGGGAAGCCTTCGACGAATTTGGCGACCGCGTCCTCGCCATAGGTGCCGACGAGCTCGGCAAAGGCCGCGAACAGGCTCGCCTGTGCCAGGCAGTCGCCGTCCACGCCGTCATGGCGCGCTTCGGCCCAAGCCTCGTTGAGATAGCTCAGTGCGGCCTGTTTCTGCTCGTGATCGGGCAGCGGCGCGCGGGCGGGGGCGTAGGAAATCGGCTGGCTCATGAAACTCGATCAGGGCTGGGGCGCGATCCACGGCGATGCGCTGTGCGAGAGGTGTAGCACGGGCGTTAACGACCGCTAGGCCACATCTTTAGGAACGGTTAACGGCTGTGTACAAAGTCGATGACAGAGTTCCGGTCCGGCTGTCATTCCGGGGCGCGACGAAGTCGCGAGCTATGGTGCGTAATTGCGCACCTGATAATCCATCGCGCTACAGAGTCGGTGGATGAATGGATTCCGGGCTCGCGCTGCGCTCGCCCCGGAATGACACGAGGAGAGAACTAGTTCGCGTAACGCGCCGTCAGATCCCGCGAGATCTTCGAGCCTTCCTCGATATAGCGGCGGATCGCCACCGTCGCGGCCGGCGTGCAGCTGCGGTAGGTCTGCTGGAAGCCGTTATAGCCGCGGTTGAAACCGGCGATCATGCGGGTGCGGCGCTCCCCGGAGGGGGTTTCGGCATCGATCAGCGCCTGCATCTCGTTGCGCCATTTGTTGCCCTCGTTGGACCCGCAGACGCCGCGCAGATAGTGCAGCCCGCCGAGGATCTCGGCCAGCCGCTGCAAATCGGCGTCGAACGGCGCCGCCACGTCCTGGGCCCGAATGGGTCCGGAGGCGCAGGCGAGAATCAGGACAAAAATGGCCAGAAATCGCGTGGACATTGGCGGGGTGTATGCCCCCTCGAGGCGGTGGACGCAAGGCGGGGGGCGCTCAGGGGCCAACCAGCCGCGCGGCGGACTGGATCACCTCTTCCAGCCCCCCGGTCAGCTTGAGGTCGGTCAGGCTCGCCAGGGCGCTAGGGGAGATCCAGCGGTAATCGTCGAGCTCGTCGTTGAGGGACGGCTCCCTGGCCACCCAACGGGCGGCAAACGACATGATCAGATAATGGCCGGCGCCGGGCGCGGCCGGCAGCACTTCGCGCCAGCCGGCAAGGCCTGCGATGGCAATGTCGAGCCCGGTCTCCTCATCGACCTCGCGCTTAAGCGCCTGGTGCAGCGATTCGCCGAACTCGACCCGGCCGCCGGGCAGCGAATAGAACCCCTTCGCTGGCGAACGGGCGCGACGGGTCAGCAGCACCTTGCCGTCGCGGAAAATCGCGGCACTCACGGCGAGCTGGGGGTGGGTGGGCTGGACGACCGACGCCATTTCTTACGAGACCTGTTTTGCAGGACGGGTTCTTACAGGAATCGGCTCAGTTCGCCATGATGGTGTCGACGTCGGCTTCGGCCCCGCCATGGATGATGCCGCCGCAGGCCGCGATCAGCGGCTTGACCCAGAGCGCGGCCTGCTCGGCGAGGCGGATCCGCGTCGTGTCCTTCTCGACCTCGCGCATGGCCGTGCCGACCGCGGTCAGGATCGAGGTCATGGTATCCGTGAGGTGGTCGAACTGGGCGCGCACGTTGGGATCGGCCTTCTCATAGGCTTCGATGGCGAGGTCGCGCGCCTTGAAATTCGACGCCGTGAAATGCTCGGCATAGGACAGGGGCGACCAGGTCAAAAAATCCTCGGCGCATTCCGGCATGTCCGGAACCATTTCCAGCAGCATCACGGCTTCATTGAAATGGTTGAGATAGTCAGTGGCAAGCCCGGTCCGCGGGTTGATATTGGCCACGCGCAGCCGCTCGGCCCAGGCGGCGGCCTCGGGGCCCGTCTGTACATGCGTCCGCGCGGGTTGGGAGGCCGTTGAGCTCATCTGCCACAGTGTTAACGTTCGGGGTTAAAAGGACCTGAACGGACCCT
Source organism: Bradyrhizobium sp. WYCCWR 12699 (assembly GCF_032144035.1). Lineage (NCBI taxonomy): Bacteria > Pseudomonadati > Pseudomonadota > Alphaproteobacteria > Hyphomicrobiales > Nitrobacteraceae > Bradyrhizobium > Bradyrhizobium sp. WYCCWR 12699. The sequence continues at coordinate 1,427,629 of NZ_JAVTJN010000039.1, read as the reverse complement.
ATATAGACGCCCTGAGATGTGTGGACGCTTCGTCATAACTTCGGCCCCCGCGGCTTTGCGGCAACTGTTCGGCTATGTCGAGCAGCCGAATTTCCCGCCTCGGTACAATGTCGCGCCGACACAACCGATTCCGGTCGTGCTGGTCGAGAACGGCGCGCGGCATTTCCGGCTGATGCGCTGGGGATTGCTGCCCGGCTGGGTGAAGGATCCCAAGAGCTTTACCCTCCTGATCAATGCCCGCTCGGAGACGATCCTCGAGAAGCCCGCGTTCAAGCGGGCGATTCGCCGCCGGCGCGGCCTGATCCCGGCCGACGGCTATTACGAATGGAAGGTGGAGGACGGCCGCAAGCAGCCCTTCTTCATCCATCGCGCCGACGGCGCGCCGCTGGGCTTCGCTGCGGTGTTCGAGACCTGGGCCGGGCCGAACGGCGAGGAGCTCGACACCGTCGCGATCGTCACGGCCGCGGCGGGCGAGGATCTCGCCGCGCTGCATGACCGCGTGCCAGTCACCATCGGCGAGCGCGATGTCGAACGCTGGCTCGACATCAAAGGCGATGATGTCGATTCGATCCTGCCGCTGCTCGCCGCCCCGCGCATCGGCGAATTCGCCTGGCACCCCGTCTCCACCCGCGTCAATCGCGTCGCCAATGACGACGAGCAGCTGCTCTTGCCGATCAGCGCGGAGGAGATGGCGGCGGAAGCCGAAGCGGCCAAGCCGAAGAAGGCGGCGCGGAAGGTTGCTGCTGCATCATCGGATGACGGGCAGGGCTCGTTGTTCTAATCACTGCCACCCTGCGGCCGCGGTGTTTTAAACGATCTCCCTCGCCCTCAGCGCCGCAATCTCGGCGGCATCGAATCCCAGCTCGTCCAGCACCGCATCCGTATCGGCGCTCAGCTCCGGCGCCATCCGGTCCAGCCGGCCGCCGCCATGGGCGAGCTTGAAGCCGCTGCCGGCAAAGCGCAGCCGGCCGTAGGGCGTGTCGAGTTCCTGGATCGCGCCGCGCGCCTTGATTTGCGGATGGTCGATGACTTCCTCGACCTTCCAGATGCTGGCGCAAGGCGCGCCGGCGTCTTCCAGAATGGTCTCCCATTCGCGCGCAGGCCTCGCCGCAAGCGCCTCCTCGATGATGGCGCGCAAGGCCGGCTCGTTCTCGTTGCGCGAGAACCAGTCGGCAAAGCGTGGGTCGCTGAGCGTGTCCTCGCGGCCGAGCGCGGACATCAGCGCGCGATACTGCTTCTCGTTGTTGACGGCGAGCAGGATATGGCCGTCGCCGCATTTGAACAGGTTTGCCGTAGTCCGGCGGCTCACCGCCTGGTTACCCGACAGTTGCTGGCGATGGCCGGCGACCGACCAGTCCGCGATCTGCCCGGACAGAAACGCCATTGTCGCCTCCAGCATGGAGACGTCGATGAGCTGTCCCTTGCCGGTGCGGTCGCGCTGGTAAAGCGCGCTCGAGACGCCGAAGGCAGCGGTCGCGCCCGAGAGCACGTCGCACACCGCAAAGCCCGCGCGCGTCGGCCCGGTCTCGGGGTGGCCGGTGATCGCCATGATGCCTGACAGCGCCTGCATCTTGCCGTCATAGCCGGGCCGTAGGCGGTCCGGGCCGGTCTGGCCAAAACCCGACACCGCGCAATAGATCAGTTTTGGATTGATCGCCGAGAGCGCTTCATAGCCGATGCCGAGCTTGTCCATCACGCCCGGGCGAAAATTCTCCATCACGACGTCGACGGTCGCGGCAAGCTTCTTCACGATCGCGATCGCCTCCGGCTTCTGCAGATCGAGCGTCAGGCTGCGCTTGTTGCCGTTGATGGCCTGGAACGCCGGTGCCAGCCCGCGCTCGGCCCATTCGCGTGAGAGCGGCGTGCGGCGCATGTCCTCGCCCTCGCGCCGCTCGACCTTGATGACGTCGGCCCCGAGCAGCGCGAGCTGGTAGCTCGCATAGGGGCCGGCCAGCACTTGCGTGAAATCCAGGATCTTCACGCCCTCGAACGGTCGCGTCACGTCGCTCTCCCGATGGTTATTGTTCGTGGAGCCGTCAGGCGGCGCGGTTGCCGCGCGCGATCTCCTTCTGCTTGTCGAATTCGGCGCGGCGGCGCGCCAGCTCTTCCGGCGAGAGCTGTGCGACATTGTTGTAGTCGAGCTTCCAGGAGGCGTCCTCGCTCCAGCGCAGCGGCGACTGCATCGTCGTTTGCGGGCCGCTCGAGGTCTCCAGCAGCTGAAGCGCCAGCTCCAGCGTTTGCGCCTGCGAGGCGACGTCGTGCGGCTTGCCGGCGGAATTGCCGAGCGGGAAGTCGGAGAACAGGAAGCGGGGCGCGGCCGCGTGCTCGATGATGTCCTTGGCGCAGCCCATGATCACGGTCGGAATGCCGTTGGCCTCGAGATGCCGCGCCACAAGCGCCGTGGTCTGGTGGCAGACCGGGCAGTTCGGCACCAGCACCGCGACGTCGACCTTGTCGGCAAGGCAGCGCGCCAGGATTTCCGGTGCATCGGTGTCGAGCGTGACGCGGTGGCTGCGGTTGGTCGGCGCGCCGAAGAAGCGCGGGGCAACCTCGCCGATCCGACCCGCGGCGGACGCCTTCAATAGCTGCGGCAGCGGAAACCAGGTGCCGTTGTCGGTGGCGCTGGTGTGCTTGCGGTCGTAGCCGATATGCGAGATGCGCAGGTCGTGCTCTCTCGACGTGTCGCCGTCATAGACTTGGTAGAACTTCGCGCTGCCATTATACGCCGCGCCCGGCCCCTGGTCGCCCTTGGCGGGATCGTAGGGCGCGGCGGTGGTGATGATGGTGACGCGCGACTTCGCCAGCGGCTTCTTCAGCGGCTGGAACGGCGCTGCGGTGTAATGCGCCCAGCGATACGCCGTGGTGTAGCCGATCGCCGCGTAATATTCGCGCGTGCGCTGCATGTAGGGGATGGGAGAATCATAGTCGGGCGCAAAGCCGAATTCGTCGTCGCGCGGCGCGGTCATGGGCGCGTCTCCTGGTTCTTGGTTGGAGCCAGACTAGAGATAGTTTTGGGGTTGCTCAACAGGGGAGCGGGGCAGCGCAGGGCTGAATTGCATGTGAGGATGCTGCGGCACCGGTGCTGCCACTTACCCTCCCCTGGAGGGGCCCCTCCAGGGGAGGGTAAGAAGCTCACCTGAACACGTGCAGCGCCGCGTATTGCAGCAGCATGATGGCCTTGGCGTCGATGATGCGGCCGTCAGTGATCATCGCCAGGGCCTCGTCGATCGAGAGCTCCAGCACCTCGATGTCCTCGCCCTCGTGCTCAAGGCCGCCGCCGTCGCTGACACGCATCTCCGGCTCGTATTCGGCGACGAAGAAATGCAGCTTCTCGGTGATGGCGCCCGGGCTCATGAACGCCTCGAACACCTTGTGGACGTGATGCAGGCGATACCCGGTCTCTTCCTCCGCCTCGGCGCGGATGCGCTCCTCGGGCTCGGCATTATCCAGAACGCCGGCGGCCGCCTCGATCAACAGGTCGTCGTAGCCGCGGATGAAGGCCGGCAGGCGGAATTGCTTCACCAGGATCACGGTGCGCCGCGCGAGATTATACGGCAGCACGGCGGCGGCGTTGTCGCGCTCATAGGTCTCGCGATGCTGCGTCTGCCATTCGCCGCTGGCGCGCCGGTACTCGAACGTGGTGTTCTTGAGCGTGGTCCAATTGTTCGAGAGCACGCGGACATCCTTGATGCGGACGCGGTCGGAAACGGTCATGATCTTCTTCCGGAACTAGGTGGGAGCGCGGCCGTCGAGCCACTTCTGGAACATCACGGAGGTCGATAGCTCGAAGCCCAGCGAGCCGTAGAACGCATTGGCCGCTTCGTTCTCGCGGCGGACCAGGAGCTGCAGCTTCGAAATTTCGGCCGCGCGCAGCCAGTCCTCGGCCGCCGCCATGATGAGGCGGCCGAGGCCGCGCTTCTGGCAGTCTGGATCGACCGCGACGTAATAGACCCAGCCACGATGGCCATCATGGCCGACCATGATTGTCGCGACGATCTCCCCGCCCTCGCGGCCGATCAGCACGGTGGAATTGTCGCGCCGCCGCGCCAGGGCGATATCGGCATGCGGATCGTTCCAGGGCCGCGTCAGGCCGCAGCGCTGCCACAGCGCCACCACCGGTTCGACATCGGCATCGGTGATCGCGGAGATCGCGAGCGCACTCACAGCACCTTCCCCGGATTCATGATGCCCTGCGGATCGAGCATCGCCTTGATCGCGCGCATCAGCTCGATCGCGGTCTTGTCCTTGACTTCGGGCAGCTCGTCGCGCTTGAGCACGCCGATGCCGTGCTCGGCGGAGATCGAACCGCCCATGCGCAGCACGATCTCGAACACCACGGCGTTCACATCGTGCCAGCGCGCCAAATAATCGGCGGTGTTGGCGCCGACCGGCTGGCTGACATTGTAATGCAGATTGCCGTCGCCGAGATGACCGAACGGCACCGGCCGCGCGCCCGGGATCAGCTTCACCACGGCGGCATCCGCCTCGGCGATGAAGGCGGGCACGGCGGCGACGGGCACCGAGATGTCGTGCTTGATCGAGCCGCCCTCGGGCTTCTGCGCCGCCGACATCTCCTCGCGCAGCTTCCAGAAATTGTTGCGCTGGGCAAGGCTCGCCGCGATCACGGCGTCGTCGACGATCTCCTCTTCCATGGCGCGGGCCAGGATCGTCTCCAGCGGCGTGCGGGCGTCGTCGCCGGGCGAGGACAATTCCATCAGCACGTACCAGGGATGTTTCTCTGCGAGCGGATCGCGCACGTCGATGCCGTGCCGCACCGAGAAGTCCACCGCCATCTCCGACAGCAGCTCAAAGCTCGTCAGCGCATTGGCGGCTTCGCCTTGCGCGATCGTCAGCAGCTTCAAGGCCGCCGCCGGCGACTTCAGCCCGACATAGGCGGTCTCGACCGCTCGCGGCTTCGGAAACAGTTTCAGGGTCGCCGCGGTGATGATGCCGAGCGTGCCTTCGGCGCCGATGAAGAGATTGTGCAGATTGTAGCCGGTGTTGTCCTTCTTCAGCTTCGAGAGCGTGTTGAGGACGCGCCCGTCAGCGAGCACGACCTCTAATCCCAGCGCCATCTCGCGCGCCACGCCATAGGCGAGCGCGGCCGTGCCGCCGGCATTGGTGGAGAGATTGCCGCCGATGGTGCAACTGCCTTCCGCGCCCAGCGACAGCGGAAACAGCCGGTCCACCTCGGAGGCTTTCGCTTGCGCGACCTGCAGCACCACGCCGGCCTCACACGTCATGGTGTTGGAGGCGGTGTCGACCTCGCGAACCTTGTCGAGCCGGCGCAGCGACACCACGACCTCGCCATTGTGCGGCGTCTGCCCGCCGACGAGCCCGGTGTTGCCGCCCTGCGGCACCAGCGCGATGTTGTGCGCGGAGGCGAGCTTGCAGATTTCGGAGACTTCGGCCGTCGAGCCCGGGCGCAGCACGAGCGGCGAGCGGCCGTGGAACAGATTGCGCTCCTCGGTGACGTAGGGCTGGATATCGTTGGCATCGGTGATCGCGTGGCGCTCGCCGACGATCTCACGGAATTGTTCGATCAACTCCGGCGCAAGCGGCGGGATGGCGGGTGTGTTGACGTTCATTCTGATGTCTCTTCTCAAGCTTCTTATCGCGCAACCGCCGCCCGGCGCAGGCGGTCATTGATCGCTTCACCCAGATCGTCCTCGGGGATCGCCATCACCGCAATCGCCCGCGGGCCCTTCGCATCGAGCTCGCGAAGATAGCCGAACAGATTGGCGGCGGCTTCATCGAGATCAGCTGTGAGCGACAAATTCATGACGGCGGCGGCGGCCTCCATGCCGGGCAGGCGCGCAGGTCCGAACGCCAGCAGCGCCTCGCCTGGCGCCACGTCCTGCGCTTTGAGCCGCACAGGCGCGCGCGGCGCGTAGTGCGAGGCCAGCATGCCCGGCGCCAGCGGCTGGCTGTCATCGCTATCTGTCTCCACAGGCGGCCGCGCCAGGCTCGCGCCCAGCACCGCCTCGATCCGCTCGCGCGACAGCCCGCCGGGCCGCAGCAGCATCGGCGTCTCGAAGCACCCGACAATGGTCGATTCGACGCCGACCGCGACAGGGCCGCCGTCGACGATCAGGTCGATCCGGCCCGCCAGGTCGCTCTCGACATGGGCCGCCAGCGTCGGCGAGACGTGGCCGGAGATGTTGGCGGACGGTGCCACCACCGCCCCGCCGAAGGCGCGCAGGATTGCCTGGGCGACCGGGTGGGCAGGAATGCGGATCGCGACTGTGTCGAGGCCGGCCGTGGCAAGATCCGCCACCGGGCAGTTCTCCGTCTTCGGCACCACCAGAGTCAGCGGCCCCGGCCAGAACGCCTCGGCCAGCTGCAACGCGCGCGCGTCGAACCGCCCGATCCGCCGCGCAGCGGCGATATCAGGCACATGAGCGATCAGCGGATTGAACGCCGGCCGCCCCTTGGCGGCGTAGAGATGGGCGATCGCCGTCGCATTGGCGGCGTCGGCCCCGAGCCCGTAAACCGTCTCGGTCGGAAACGCGACCAGCCCGCCGGCCGCCAATGTCCGGGCGGCAGCTTCCGCGCCGGCCCCACCGGCCGGTAAAATCAGCGTTTCAAGGCCCGTTTTCACAGGGACAAAATTCCTCATCTCGGCCGCTTGCGGTGCGTCAAACCCGACGCTATAAGCCGCCTTCTTGTCGGAGTGTGGCTCAGCCCGGTAGAGCACTGCGTTCGGGACGCAGGGGTCGCAGGTTCGAATCCTGCCACTCCGACCATTCTTCCAAAAGTTGACGTTTCCCAGAGGCTTGGCAGACCGGCTGTCAGCGCCTCGGTGCGCCTTTCTGCTACGATTTCGGGATCGGGTCCACGGCCGATTTGGCGGGGCAGGGCCGCTTGTTCCGGCGGCCCGGCATGAAGCTTTGCACACCGCCAAGGTTCGTCGGTCCAGGCGCCGGCCCGACCAGCCGCGCCTGTTGCCGTCAAAACCGCTCCGGACGCACCACCTGCACGTCACTGACCGAGACCAGGCCCACCTGCCGGGCGACGATGGCGAAGACGGCCCGCAGCAGCGCGTCCAGGCGAGCTGCGTCCACGATACACCACAGCGCGAACATCCCCGCGGCATCGCCGATCTGGCCATCCGCTTCCTACCGACCGGCGTGGCCACGCCCGCCGGCGAGGGGCGCGACGGAATAACCGCTCACGCCCCTGCGCTCGAGTTCGTCGGTCAGCCGCTTCAGCAGCGCCCGCTCGATCAGGATTTCGATCCGCTTCTTGGCAAACATCTGCATGCTGTCCTCATCGTGCGATGATCTGGGCGGCGGCGATGTAGAGCGGGATGCCGACGATCAGATTGAAGGGAAAGGTCAGGCCGAGCGAGAGCGTGAGAGCAATCGCCGGGTTCGCGGCGGGCAGGGCCAGCCGCATCGCGGCCGGGACGGCGATATAGGAGGCGGATGCGCCTAGCGTCATCAGGATCGCGGTGCTGCCGGCCGACAGTCCGATCAGCCAGGCGAAGGCCGCAGCGAACGCGGCGCCGATGAGCGGCATTACCCAGGCAAAGCCTGCGACCGCAGCAGACAGCGATTTCCAGCCGTCCCGCAGCCCGCGTCCCGCGATCAGGCCCATGTCAAGCAGGAAGACGCAGAGGAAGCCGGGGAATGCATCGAGCAGGAAAGGCTTGAGCGAGGCCATGCCGCGCTCGCCGGTGATGCAACCGACGGCAATAGCGCCGAGCAAGGCCACGATGGAGCCGTTGAGTGCGATCTCCCGCAGGAAGTCGCCGGAGAACGCGCCTTTCGCTTTCCCTTGTCCGCTGCGCGCGATCAGCAGCGCCGAGAAGATCGCCGGTGTCTCCATCGCGGCCGCGACCGCGATCATATAGCCGTCAAAGTGCAGCGCGAGCTGGGTGAGCGCGCCGGTCACGGCCACAAACGTCACGGCCGAGATGGATCCGTAGTGACCGGCCACGGCGGCGGCGTTGATGTGGTCGAGGCCCGCGCCATAGCGGAGCAGGGCGTAGGCAATGAAGGGCAGGCCGGCCGACAGCACCACGCCGGCCCCGATCGTCAACGCCAGCGCCAGCGTCAGGCCCTGATGGGCGACCTCGGCGCCGCCGCGAAAACCGATCGAGATCAGCAGATAGAGCGAAAGGAAGCGCGCGATCGCCTCTGGCACGGAGAGGTCAGAGCGGCCGAGCGAGGCGCCGAGGCCCATGCCGAAGAACAGCACCGAGGGTGAGACGAGATTCTGGACGGCGAGCGCGAGCAAGGGACCTCCTGGCGGGTCGGGGCGAACGGAGGGTTGCTTAGCTTTTCGTTGGTGTTTGTCAAAATTGATTGTATCAAGAATCATCATTGAAAAAGGCAATGATGATGCCTCGTTCGCGCCAAAACCTCGACATCGACCTGATCAGGTCCTTCGTCACCATCGTCTCGCTCGGCAACTTCACGCGCGCCGCGCAGACGCTGGGCTTGCAGCAGTCGACGATCTCCCTGCAGATCCGCCGGCTCGAGCAAATGGTCGGTGGCAAATTGCTCGAACGGTCGCCGCAAGCGGTCGCGTTGACCCCGGAAGGCGAGACGTTCTTCGACGATGCGCGGCGCATGCTGGACCTGAATGACGAAATGGTTGCGCGCATTCAGGAGCCGGCGATGCGGGGCCTCGTTCGCCTCGGCGCGCCCGAGGATTTCGCGACCCGCCATCTTCCCGACGTGCTCGCCCGGTTCGCCCACGCCTATCCCCAGGTCGATCTCGAAGTCACCTGCGATCTGACGATGAACCTGATCGAGCGCTTTCGCAAAGGTGCTTTCGATCTGGCGCTGATCAAGCGCGAGCGCTCGATCGAAATCCCCGGCACCCGCGTGTGGCGTGAGCCGCTGGTCTGGGTCACCGGCGGCGTCGATCTCAGGCAAGGCGTTCTTCCGCTCGCGGTCTCGCCGAAACCCTGCGTCTACCGGAAGCGCGCAACCGAAGCGCTCGACCGCGCCAGACGATCATGGCGTGTCGCCTACACCTGCGGTTCGCTGGCCGGGACGCTTGCCGCGGTCCGCGCGCGGCTTGGCGTGACGGTGCTTCCGAAGGATATGGTCCCTCCCGATCTCCACGTGGTGGACGGAAAGCCAATGCCCGATCTCAAGGACACGGAGATCGCGATCCTTGAACGCGACCGTCTTCCGCTGCCGGCGCAGCGACTGAAGGATTTCGTGATCAAGACCTTGAGCTGAATGTCCGGCCCGGATCGGTGGGATGTCGGTGCGGCGTCTCGTCACTGTCCGTCGATTTTCAAAAGGGGCGGTGATCCAGCCGTCACGAGGCTTCGTTTCAAGGGGGTCGATCGCAACGGATCGGACGATGGATGCGCGATAGCGCGTGCACCCATCGCGTCGGCATGGATCAATCACATCTGGAGAATTTGATGACGCCCGCAATTCGTTCGTTCGTGGCCGGAGCGGCCATGGTCGCTGGCCTGCTTGGTTCGTCTGCGGCACGCGCCGCCGACATCGTGGACACGGCGGTGTCTGCCGGCTCGTTCACCACGCTGGTGACGGCCGTGAAAGCGGCCGGCCTCGTGAATACGCTCAAGGGCAAGGGCCCCTACACCGTGTTCGCGCCCAACGATGCAGCCTTCGCCAAGCTGCCGCCCGGAACGGTCGAGTCGCTGTTGAAGAACAAGGCCAAGCTGGCGGCCATTCTGAAGTATCACGTCATCCCAGGCCGCGTGAAGGCTGCCGATGTCGCCGGCAAGTCGCTCAAGGTGGCGACCGTTCAAGGTCAGCCCGTGAACGTCGACGGAAGTCTCGGTGTCCGCGTCAACGATGCGCACGTGATCCAGCCGGACATCGAAGCGTCCAACGGCGTCATCCACGTCATCGACACCGTTCTGCTGCCGCCGGCTCGCGCAAAGAAAATGCACCATTGAGACGACTGCCCTACCGCCTGGCCGCTGCGGCGGCCAGGCATTTGCGGGACGAGGTCGTCGGCAGTCTGGCGCGGGGCTCTACCGCCGCGCTATCACAACGCCCGCGAGGAACGCGACCATCAGCGCCGGCAGCGGCGCCTCGCGCACCATGCCGCGGACGATGTCCGGCCAGTGCTGCTCGGGGACCAGTCGCGGCGATCGCACCGTCGGCGCCGGCGCGATGCCCCAACTTGTGGCGAGTTCGGCGACCTCGCTTTCCGCCAGGCGCACGCCGTCGCGCACGCGGAAGATCGCAGCCTCCGATCGCTCGCGCGGCGCGAGTTGCATCAGCGTCGCGACAGCGGTGCGCAACGTCATCTCGCCAAAGCCTTGCAGCCGTACCTGCTCCTCGGGGTCGGAGGTCATGCCAAATCCCTCACAGCGCAAAATGGCGCGCGAGGGCGAAGGCCGCCGTCGCGCACAGGACCAGCGTGGACACCGCGCCGGCCACGCCGCGTGCGAGATGGGCTCGCGTCAGGTGCCTGGTCATGATCGTGCTCCATGCTCTCATGGAAATGGCGGCACGTGACGTTGGTTCCTTCAGCGCCCCGAATCGACAAGCTCGCCCTGCTGATTACTTCCGCAGCAACTCGCTCAAGGCCGCCGTCGCCTCGGCGCAGCGGATGTCGTCGATCTCGCGGGACAGGCTGAGCGCGCTCGCTTTGAGCTCTTCGAGCTTCCCGCTCGAAGAATGCAGGCTTTCCAGCTGACCCAGGCGCTTGTTGAGATCGTCCAGTTTCGATTGGAGATGCCCGATGCTGGCGTCCCCATTCACTTTCCAAACGCGTTGTGCACGCATCGTCGTTCCCCTGATAGTCTCACGGCCTTGTGAGAGCGGTTCGTGGCCGGATTGGGAGTTTGTTTTGTCCGGCTTCAGACCGTGGGGAACCGTTGCATATCCGCAACGAAGTTCCCGATTCTCAGCGAAGGCTCGCGCGGCTCCGCACGATGATACCCGCAGGCACGGAATTTGATTGTGTGCCGTCATGACGACGGGCGAGGCGGCCTGTGCGTGCGGTGCGCCGCTCGCTAGGCTTGGGCCCGACGCACTCCGGGATATGAGGGACTGACGCGTGACGAGATTTGTGACTGTTGCAGCCGGCCAGCTTGGCCCGATCGCCAGGAGCGAGAGCCGGACCCAAGTCGTGGCACGGCTGATGGCCTTGATGCGCGAGGCGAAGGCCAGTGGCTGCGACCTCATCGTCTATCCCGAGCTCGCGCTGACGACGTTTTTTCCGCGCTGGTATTTTGAGGATCAGGCCGAAATCGACAGCTTCTTCGAGCGCGAGATGCCGGGCCCGGAGGCGCGAGCCCTGTTCGATCTTGCGCGCGCGAGCGGCATCGGCTTTTGCCTCGGCTATGCCGAGCTGGCGGTCGAGGCCGGAATCGTCAGGCGCTACAACACGTCCATTCTCGTGGACAAGAGCGGCGCGATCACCTTGAAGTATCGCAAGGTTCATCTGCCCGGTCATGCCGAGCATGAGCCTTGGCGGAAATTTCAGCATCTGGAGAAGCGCTATTTCGAGCCGGGCAGCGGCTTCGGCGTCGCCAATGCGTTCGGCGGTGTGATGGGCATGGCGATCTGCAATGACCGCCGCTGGAGCGAGACCTATCGGGTGATGGGCCTACAGGGCGTCGAGATGGTGATGATCGGGTACAACACGCCGGTGCACAATCCGCCCGCGCCCGAGCATGACGATCTCTCGCTGTTCCACAACCACCTGGTCATGCAGGCCGGCGCCTATCAGAACGGCACCTTCGTGGTCGGCGTCGCCAAGGCCGGCGTCGAGGAGGGCGTCGACCACATCGGCGGCAGCTGCATCATCGCGCCCTCGGGCGAGATCATCGCGCGCTGCGCCACCAAGGGCGACGAGCTCGCGCTCGCCCGCTGCGATCTCGACCTCTGCAACTCCTACAAGCGCACCACCTTCAATTTCGACGTCCACCGTCAGCCGCAGACCTATGGCATGATCGTGGACCGGAAGGGTGTGACGACGATGGCGGATGGATCGCCCGTGCGGGCAAAGGCATGATCTCCTCGTCGTGGCCCGAATGAGCGCAGCGATACCCGGGGACAGGCTGTGGCCGTCGCCCGTTTCGCCCGCCGTCACTCCCGTGCCCCGGACGCACCGCAGCGCCCCCGGCGATGCGGAGCATCGTCCGGGGTGGTGCGTTGGAGGCCCGGGGACCATCGCACCGCATTGGACCGTGCCGCTGCTGGATCCGGCCTCTGCGCCGCAACGCCAAACGGCGTTGCAGCTTGTCCGGGACACGCACCCCAACCAGCCTGCAGGCCTCCCCGGGCCGTGCTTTGCGGCTCGTTTACCAATCCCATTCGGCTGCAATTTCCATCTCGCGGTTTGCCTGCGCTTGTAGTACTTTCGTCTCAAGCGGGCTCGGTCAACGGGCGGCAGGGGGAGGCTGATGAGGCGTGCGGGGCTGTTTGGCGTACCGCGGGTACGGCCATGGTCGTGGCAGGCGTTTTTGCTTGGATGCGTCGTTGTCGCTGTGTCGGCTGTGTTTCAGGGCATCTGCGTTTCGCTCGGCGCAAAGCTCTATTTTGCGGCGTTCCTGCCTGGCCTGTTCGTGCTCGGCCTCGTCGCGGGCACGCCGGCGGCGGGATTTGCCGCGCTGTTCACCATTCCCCTGGTGTGGTGGGCGTTCATTCCGCCCTTCTTCGAGTTCAACGCGCTGAGCAGCGCAAATACCGATTCCATCAACCTGTTCTGCCTGCTCGCCTTGCTGCTGATCGGCCTTGCCGATCTCTGCCGCGAGACCATGAGGATCATCAGCCGCGGCGGGCTGAAGTCCCCGGGCGAGAGCGCGGCAACGAATCCGCAATAAATCGCCTTCGGAATCGTCTTCGAAATCGTCTTGGCAGCACGTCGCGCGTTGCGTGCGCGCAACAGTCCGGCAACCATCCGCGAGCTTGCCGCGCGCCGCTAACTTTTCGAAAAAGATTTGGCCGCAGTTTCTCCCCCGGGAATGACGAGGGAGTTTTCGGACATGAACGGTCACGCCATCTTGGAGAATGTGCGCCGCTATCGCGGCATCGCATCGCTCTATCGCCAGACCGCTGCGTTCCGCCCGGGCCAGAGCTGGTCGCTGCTGGAGCAGGCGAAGGATTGGGAAGAGCGGGCTCTGTCGGAGCTGGAAGCCTATTTCGCGTTGCGCGCGGACCATTCCGCTCCGCTCGCTGCCTGATCGTTAACCATCGCTCAGGATACGATCGAAAGGTCGGGCGCGGGCACCACGAATTGTCCGCCCCAGGCGCGAGCCTCCGCCAGCTGCGCGATGATCTCGTCCTTCAGATTCCAGGGCAGGATGAAGACGTAATCGGGCCTCGCTGCGATCAAGGCGGCGGGATCGCGGATCGGCAGATGCGTTCCGGGCAGCAGCAGGCCCTGCTTGTGCGGATTGCGGTCCACGGTGAACGAAATCAACTCGGGCGTGACGCCGCAATAATTGAGCAGCGTGTTGCCTTTCGCGGGCGCGCCATAGGCCACCACCGTCTTGCCCGCGCGCTGCGCGCCGGCGAGAAAGCCGCGGATCATCTCGCGCTTCGCCGCGACCTTCGCCTGAAAATCACGATAGGTCGCAGGCTGGTCGAGTCCGGCGTCCCTTTCGCGTTGACGCAACCTTTCGAGCGTGGGCGAAGCGCCCTGAGGCGCGGCTTCGGCGCAGACATGCAGGCGCAGCGAGCCGCCATGGGTCGGCAATTCGTCCACGTCGAAGACGCGCAAGCCATGCGCGCGAAACACCGTCTCCAGCGTCGCGAGCGAGAAGTACGAGAGGTGTTCGTGATAGATCGTGTCGAACTGGATCTGCTCGACCAGATGCAACAGATGCGGCAGCTCCAGCGTCGTACGACCGGTCTCGGGCAGGAGAATGCGCAGCCCCGCGACGAAATCGTTGATGTCGGGGACGTGCGGCAGCACGTTGTTGGCGACGATCAGGTCCGGCTCGTGGCCTTCGGCGCGGAGCGCTGCGGCGGCATCGCGGCCGAAATAGCAGGTCCGGGTCGGAATCCCCTTGGCGATCGCCGTTGCCGCCGGACCGCTGGCCGGCTCGATCCCAAGCGCGCGGATGCCGGCGCGTTGAAAATATTGCAGCAGATATCCGTCATTGCTGGCGATCTCGATCACCTCGGACGCTGCACCGAGCCTCGCGCGGGCGATCATCTCGGCAGCGTAGCTCTCCGCGTGACGCAGCCAGCTCTCGGAATAGGACGAATAGTAGAGATAGCGGTCGAAAATGTTCGCCGCAGGCTCGAATTGCGGAAGCTGGACCAGCCCGCAGGCACCGCACGCGCGGGCATGCAGCGGATAGGTCGGCTCGGCAGCATTGGCCCGCTCCGTCGGCACGAAGGAGTTCGCCAAAGGCGACAGGCCGAGATCGACGAAGGTCTCGTCGAGCTCCCGCGCGCAAAAGCGGCATCGATGCCTGTCCATGAACGGATCGTCCCGTTGTGCCGTCGTGCCGCGGCTGTTAGTGAATTCTCACACGTCACGGAAATTCCGCCAACGTTGCGCATGATGCAACCGAAAAGGCGTTTCGGTGAACGGATGTTCGCAACGGCGGTGTCGCGGTGCGGGGGCCCGAGATGAAGTTCACTGCATTGGCTCTGCCGGGCGTGGTTGAAATCGGGATCGAGCCGGAGCCTGATGCGCGCGGATTCTTCGCCCGGCTGTTCGACACCAAGACGTTCGCGGCGCATGGACTGCCCACGCATTTCGCGCAACACAGCCTGTCCCGCAACGAACGCGCCGGCTCCTTGCGGGGCTTGCATTACCAGGCCAGCCGGCCGGAGGCCAAACTGGTGCGCTGCATTGCCGGCCGCGCCTTCGACGTGATCGTCGATTTGCGCCGGTCGCTGCCGAGCTACGGACAATGGTGTTCGCTCGAGCTCTCTGCCGATCGGCACAATGCCGTGTTCATTCCCGCCGGATGCGCGCACGGCTTCCAGACGCTCGTGGACGGGACCGAGCTGATGTATTGCATCGACGTGCCCTATGATGCGCAAGGCGCAGCCGGCATTCGCTGGGACGATCCGTCGCTGGCGATCGCATGGCCGCTGCCTGATCCGATCCTGTCCGCGCGCGACCGCGCGCTGCCGTATCTCGCATGAGGCGGGTGCTGGTCACGGGCGCATCAGGCTTCATCGGCCGCGCATTGCTGCCTGTGCTGGCGGCTCGCGGCTTCGAGGTCCATGGCATCACGCGCACAACGCAACCGGCGACGTCAGGCGTGACGTGGCACGCGGCCGATCTCCTCACCGAAGCCGGCCGCGAGGAGGCACTGGCCGCAGTGCGGGCAACGCACCTCGTTCATCTCGCCTGGGAGGCCCGGCCGGGCCGCTACCGCGAGGATCCCGTCAACCGGCTCTGGGCGGAGGCCAGCATCGACCTGCTCGCGCGCGCCCGGGCCTGCGGCACCGAGCGCATCCTCGGCATCGGAAGCTGCCTCGAATACGGGCCGCAGGGCGGACCTTGCGAGGAGCGCACCAGCCAATGCCGTCCCACGACATTGTACGGACAAGCCAAGCTCGCCGCGGCCGGAGCCTATATCGCGGCGGGTGCTGCCTGGGGCCGCGTGTTTGTCCCGTTCGGCCCGCACGAGCCCGAAGCGCGCCTCATCCCCTCGCTGATCCGAAGCCTTCACGCGGGACGGCCCTTCGACTGCTCGCATGGCGGGCAGCTGCGCGACTTCGTCTATGTCGATGACCTCGCACAGATGATCGCCGCGGTGCTCGACAGCGATCTCACCGGCGCGGTCAATCTCGCCAGCGGTGACGTGCGCAGCCTGCGCAGCGCAATCGAGCACGTCGCTGAGCTCCTCGATGCGCGCCATCTGGTCAGGTTCGGCGCCGTCACCGCCACGGGGGTCGACGCCGATCCGATCATGGCCGCCGACGTCCGCCGCCTTCGCGAGGTGATCGCAGGCCTACCGTCCATCGGGTTCGAAGAGGGGGCCGCACGCGGCCTTGCGTGGTGGATCGATCGTCTGTCGGGGAGGGCATGAGATGCAGTTACCCCGCTGCACCCGTGGCAATTACGGAGTTGTCTCGCGGCCCGCCTGTGCTAGCAACGGGCCGATCCAAATCACCTTCACGCCGGCCGGGGCAAGCGATGACCACGTTCAACCGCATCTTCACGACGGAGCGCCTGCTCCAGATCATCGTGATCCTGGCGGCCACCGTCGCGATGAAGCTGATGAGCTGAGTGCCGGTGCATTATCGCCCGCCGAACTCGGGCACGTCGGGCAGATAGTTCGACCCTTCCGAGCCCAGAAAATCGAACATCGCCTGCGCCGGCGGCAGCAGCACCTTGTCGCTGCGGCGGATCACGTACCATTGCCGCACGATCGGCAGGCCCGCGACGTCGAGCACGACGAGCCGGCCCTCGGTGAGCTCGTGCGCCACGGTGTGGGCCGAGATGAAGGCAATGCCGAGCCCGGCTATGACGGCCTGCTTGATGGTCTCGTTGCTGCTCATCTCCATGCCGATGATCGGCTCGAGGTCCGACTTCTGAAACATGCCCTCCATCAGCGTCCGCGTGCCCGAGCCGGGCTCGCGGGTGAGGAAGGTCTCGTGCACGAGATCGGTCAGGTTGAGGCCGGAATCCTTCTCCAGCCAGTGTCCCTTGCGCGCGACGATGATGTGCGGATTGCGGCCGAGCTGGCGGACGTCGACGGTGACGTCGGCCGGTGGCCGACCCATCACTGCGAAATCGAGGTCGTAGCCGTGCATGGCCCCGCGGATCTCCTCGCGATTGCCGATGGTGAGCTTGATCTCGATCTTGGGATAGCGCTTGGAGAACGCCGCGATCGCATGCGGCACGAAATATTTCGCGGTCGAGACCGCGCCGAGATGCACCGTGCCGCCGGTCCGTCCCGCCAGCAGATCGAGTGCGCCCTGGCAATCCGTGATGGCGGCCTCGACCCGCTCGGCCAGCGCGAGGACCTCCTTGCCCGCCTCCGTCAGCAGCATGCCGTCGCCGGTCCGCTGCACCAGCGGCAAGCCTGCGAGGTCCTGCAGCTGCCGGAGCTGCTGGGTCACGGCCGGCTGGGTCAGCCCGAGATGGCCGGACGCGGCCGTCACACTGCCCTTGGCTGAGAGCGCGGCAAGCGAGCGCAGCTGCCGGATCGTCAGATGCCGGAGCTGAGCCGCCGCATGGCTGGGACCATTATAAGAAAATTCTTTGACGGCCATTATGAATAGAAATTTTCCTTATTAAGCTGCCCCTGTCAATCTCCTGATGCCGGGACTGACCGCAACGACCTCCAGAGGGGAGGGAACGGATGCGGCGCCGGCAAAGGGGATGGACGCAGATGACCGGGCAACTCAGGCTGGACGATCACCTTCAACGGTATTCCGAGACCGCGCCGCATGCGCTGGCCGTGGCCGCCGCGGTCGATGCCATCGCAACAGCGGCCATCGAGATCGCCGACCTCATCGCGTCAGGCGATCTCGCGGATGCCTCCGGCCTGACGACGGGGCGCAACAGCGACGGCGACGTCCAACGCAACCTCGACATCCAGGCGGATGCGATCCTGCGCCGCTGCCTCAGCAAGCTGCCGATCGCAGCGCTGGCGTCGGAGGAGATGCGCGAGGCCCAGATCGGCGATCGCGAGGCAAAGATCTGCGTCGCGATCGACCCGCTCGACGGCTCCTCCAACATCGACATCAACATGACCGTCGGCACGATCTTCTCGATCCTGCCTGCCCCGGATGACCTCACGCTCGCCTTCCATCAGCGCGGCTCGGCGCAGCTTGCGGCGGGCTTCGTCACCTACGGCCCGCAGACCTCCCTGGTGCTGACGCTTGGCGAGGGCGTCGACATCTTCACGCTCGACCGCAAGGCGGGCTGCTTCCGCCTCGCCCGCAGCGGCGTGCAGATCGCCGAGGCGTGTGAGGAATTCGCGATCAACGCCTCGAACCGCCGGCATTGGGATTCGCCGGTGCGCGCCTTCATCGACGAATGTCTCGCCGGCGTCGAAGGCCCCGCCAACCATGATTTCAACATGCGCTGGATCGGCTCGCTGGTTGCCGAGGCCTATCGCATCCTCACCCGCGGCGGCGTGTTCCTCTATCCCTCCGACGCGCGTCCCGGCTATGGCGATGGCCGCCTGCGCCTTGTCTACGAGGCGCATCCGATGGCCATGATCATCGAGCAGGCCGGCGGCTCCGCCACGACCGGGCGCGAGCGCATCCTCGACCTCTCGGCGCACAGCCTGCACCAACGCGCGCCGCTGATCATGGGCTCGAGCAACGAGGTGCGCCGCGTCGAGGAGCTGCATTGCGATCCGCTGCTGGTTGCCAGCGTCTCTGCGCCGCTGTTCGCGCGGCGTGGCTTCTTCCGGCTGTGAGGAGGGTGACGCATGTCCAGGAAGCATCCGATCATCTCCATCACCGGCTCCTCCGGCGCCGGCACCACCTCGGTGAAGAAGACGTTCGAGCAGATATTCTTCCGCGAGAAGGTCAACGCCGCCTACATCGAGGGTGACGCCTTTCACCGCTATGACCGCGCCGAGATGCGCGCGCAGATGGCCAAGGAAGCCGATCACGGCAACAAGCATTTCAGCCATTTCAGCCCCGGGACCAATCTGTTCGAGGAGCTGGAGCGGGCCTTCCGCGACTATGGCGAGACCGGCACGGCGGTGACGCGGCACTATGTGCACGACGCCGAAGAGTCCGCGCTGCACGGCGCCGCGCCCGGCACCTTCACCGATTGGGAGAAGCTGCCGGAGAACTCGGACCTGTTGTTCTACGAGGGCCTGCACGGCGCGGTGGTCACCGACAAGGTCAACGTCGCGCGCTATGCCGACCTCAAGATCGGCGTCGTGCCGGTCATCAATCTCGAATGGATCCAGAAGCTGCACCGCGACCGCAGCGCGCGCGGCTATTCGACCGAGGCCGTCACCGACACCATCCTGCGGCGGATGCCGGATTACATCCACTACATCTGCCCGCAATTCTCCGAGACCGACATCAACTTCCAGCGCGTGCCGACGGTGGATACCTCCAATCCGTTCATCGCGCGCTGGATCCCGACGCCGGACGAATCGATGGTGGTGATCCGCTTCAAGAATCCGCGCGGCATCGACTTCCCCTATCTGCTGTCGATGCTGCCGCAGAGCTGGATGTCGCGCGCCAATTCCATCGTCTGCCCCGGCGCGAAGCTCGATCTGGCGATGCAGCTGATCCTGACGCCACTGATCATGCAACTGATCGAGCGCAAGCGCAGCCTGAAGTGAACAGGGAGAGACACCGATGAACATCTCCGTCCACGCCGAAGCCGACCTCTCGGCGGTCACGCACAATGATCTCGCCAACGCCGTCCGCTTCCTCGCGGTCGATGCCATCGAGACGTCGCAGTCGGGCCATCCCGGCCTGCCCATGGGCATGGCCGATGTCGCAACCGTGCTGTTCTCGCGCTTCCTGAAATTCGACTCGGCTCATCCCAATTGGCCGGACCGCGACCGTTTTGTCCTCTCGGCCGGCCACGGCTCGATGCTGCTCTATGCGCTCCTGCATTTGACCGGCGGAGACCTCAGCCTCGACGACATCAAGGCCTTCCGGCAGTGGGGTTCGAAGACACCCGGGCATCCGGAATACGGGCACACCCCTGGTGTCGAGACCACGACGGGGCCGCTGGGTCAGGGCATTGCGACGGCGGTCGGCATGGCGCTCGCCGAGCGCATGGCCAATGCCCGGCATGGCGACGGCCTCGTCGATCACTTCACCTATGTGATCGCCGGCGACGGCTGCCTGATGGAGGGCCTCAGCCAGGAAGCGATCTCGCTCGCCGGCCATCTCGGGCTCGGCCGTCTGATCGTGCTGTTCGACGACAACGGAATCTCGATCGACGGACCGACCTCGCTGGCCACTTCCGACGATCAGCTCGCGCGTTTCGTCGCCTCCGGCTGGTCGGTGCGCAGCATCGACGGGCACGATCCCGATGCCATTGCGCAGGCGATCGCGGAGGAGCGGGAGACCGCAAAGCCGTCGCTGATCGCGTGCCGCACCATCATCGGCTACGGCGCGCCCGACAGGCAAGGCACGGAAAAGGCGCATGGCGCGCCGCTGGGTACCGAGCAGGCCGCGGCGGCGCGGCGAACCCTCGGCTGGGATTATCAGCCCTTCGTGGTGCCGCTGCCGATCCTCAAGGCGTGGCGAATGATCGGGCAGCGCGGGCAGGTCGATCGACTCGCCTGGCTCGATCGCTATGAACGAGCGACGCCGGAGCAGCGCGACATGTTCGTCGAAGGCAAGGCCGTTGCTCTGCCTGCCGCCTATGCGCTGGCCGCCGCGAGATTGCGCGAACGCTTCGCATCCGAACGTCCGAAGCTCGCGACGCGGCAGGCCTCGCAACAGGTACTCGATGGCATCGCCGGGACGATTGCCGGCCTGGTCGGCGGCTCCGCGGACCTGACGCATTCGAACCTTACGCATGCCAAGGTGCAGGCGCCCGTCAAGCGCGGCGCGTTCGCCGGCGACTACATCCATTACGGCATTCGCGAGCACGGCATGGCCGCGGCGATGAACGGCCTCGCGCTTCATGGCGGCTTCATTCCTTATGGCGGCACGTTCCTGGCGTTCTCCGATTACAGCCGGCCCGCGATCCGCCTTGCGGCGCTGATGCGGCTGCGCGTCATCCACGTGATGACGCACGACTCGATCGGCCTCGGCGAGGACGGCCCGACGCACCAGCCGGTCGAGCATCTCGCGGCGCTGCGGGTGATCCCCAACCTCTTGGTGTTCCGCCCCGCCGACGCGGTGGAGACCCTGGAGGCCTGGGACTGCGCACTCAGCTCCGAGAACCGTCCGTCCGTCCTGTGCCTGTCGCGGCAGGCGCTGCCGACCTTCCGCAGCGACGCGCGCGGCAGAAACCGCGCCGCGTGCGGCGCCTATCTCGTGGTCTCGCCGGACGGCGGCCGCGACGTGACGCTGATCGCGACCGGCTCGGAAGTGTCTATCACGATGGACGCCGCTCGCCTGCTTGCGACCGAGCACATCCGTGCGGCCGTGGTGTCCGCGCCGTGCTTCGCCCTGTTCGAGGAGCAGCCGGACGATTACCGCGCCGCCGTGCTCGGCACCGCGCCGCGCGTCGGTGTCGAGGCCGCCGTCGCCGGCGACTGGCATCGCTGGATCGGCACGGACGGCGAATTCGTCGGCATGCGCGGTTTCGGCGCCTCGGCGCCGGCGCCGGTGCTGTATCGCGAATTCGGCATCACGCCCCAGAGCATCGCGGAAGCCGCCCGCCGGGCAATCGCCCGCAAGCGCCAATAAGGAGGATCAATCGTGGCTCGTATCACCCTTCGCCAATTGCTCGATCACGCGGCCGGCCATGGCTACGCGGTGCCGGCGTTCAACATCAACAATATGGAGCAGGGCATCGCGATCATGCAGGCGGCGGCCGAGGTCGATGCGCCCGTGATCATCCAGGCCTCGCGCGGCGCGCGCAGCTATGCCGGCGATCTCATGCTCTCGCACATGATCGATGCGCTGGAGCGGACCTATCCGGACATCCCGCTCTGCATGCACCAGGACCATGGCAACGACGAAGCCACCTGCGCGTCCGCGATTGCCCATGGCTTTACCTCGGTGATGATGGACGGTTCGCTCAAGGCCGATGCCAAGACTGCCGCCGATTACGACTATAATGTCGCGATCACCCGCCGCGTCGTCGATCTCGCCCATTGGGTCGGCGCCTCCGTCGAAGGCGAGCTCGGCGTGCTCGGCTCGCTGGAACACGGCGGCGGCGAGCAGGAAGACGGTCATGGTGTCGAGGGCAAGGTCAGCCACGACCAGCTCCTGACCGATCCCGACCAGGCCGTCGACTTCGTCCGCGCCACCAAGGTCGATGCGCTCGCGATCGCGATGGGCACCTCGCACGGCGCCTACAAGTTCAGCCGCAAGCCGGACGGCGACATCCTGGCGATGCGGGTGGTCGAGGAGATCCACCGCCGGCTGCCAAATACGCATCTCGTCATGCACGGCTCCTCCTCGGTGCCGCAGCCGCTGCAGGACATGTTCAACCAGTTCGGCGGTGAGATGCCGCAGACCTGGGGCGTGCCGGTGGAAGAGATCGTCCGCGGCATCAAGAGCGGCGTGCGCAAGGTCAATATCGACACCGACTGCCGGCTGGCGATGACCGCGGTGTTCCGCAAGGTCGCGGCGCAGATGCGCTCCGAGTTCGATCCGCGCAAATTCCTCAAGCCCGCGATGGACTCGATGCGCGAGCTCTGCCGCGATCGTTTCGAGCAGTTCGGCACCGCGGGCCACGCCAGCAAGATCAAGGTCATTCCGTTGAGCGAGATGGCGCGGCGTTACCGCGCCGGCGAGCTCGATCCGCGCATCGGCGCGCGCGAGCCTGTTGCGGCCTAATCATTCAGAGAGAGAAGAGCAGGAGAGAGCCATGAATGCACACGCAGGCACCGTCCGCGGCAAGGAACGCTATCGTTCGGGCGTGATGGAATACAAGCGCATGGGCTATTGGGAGCCCGACTACACGCCGAAGGACACCGACGTCATCGCGCTGTTCCGCGTGACGCCGCAGGAGGGCGTCGATCCGATCGAGGCTTCCGCTGCAGTCGCCGGTGAATCCTCGACCGCGACCTGGACCGTGGTGTGGACCGATCGCCTGACCGCCGCCGAGAAGTATCGCGCAAAATGCTATCGCGTCGATCCCGTCCCGGGCTCGCCTGGCTCGTATTTCGCCTACATCGCCTATGATCTCGACCTGTTCGAGCCGGGCTCGATCGCAAACCTGTCGGCCTCGATCATCGGCAACGTGTTCGGCTTCAAGCCGCTGAAGGCGCTGCGCCTGGAAGACATGCGCTTTCCCGTCGCCTATGTGAAGACGTTCCAGGGACCCGCGACCGGCATCGTGGTCGAGCGCGAACGGCTCGACAAGTTCGGCCGGCCGCTGCTGGGCGCGACGGTGAAGCCGAAGCTCGGGCTTTCGGGCCGCAACTACGGCCGCGTGGTCTATGAGGCGCTGAAGGGCGGACTCGACTTCACCAAGGACGACGAGAACATCAACTCGCAGCCCTTCATGCACTGGCGCGATCGTTTCCTCTATTGCATGGAAGCCGTGAACCGCGCGCAGGCGGCTTCCGGCGAAGTCAAGGGCACCTACCTGAACGTCACCGCAGGTACGATGGAGGACATGTACGAGCGCGCGGAGTTCGCGAAGGAGCTGGGGTCGTGCATCGTCATGATCGACCTCGTGATCGGCTACACCGCGATCCAGTCGATGGCCAAATGGGCGCGGCGCAACGACATGATACTGCACCTGCATCGCGCCGGTCATTCGACCTATACGCGGCAGAAGAGCCATGGCGTGTCGTTCCGCGTCATCGCGAAGTGGATGCGGCTCGCCGGTGTCGACCACATCCATGCCGGCACGGTGGTTGGCAAGCTCGAAGGCGATCCCAACACCACGCGCGGCTACTATGACGTCTGCCGCGAGGACTTCAACCCGACCAAGCTCGAGCATGGCCTGTTCTTCGACCAGTCCTGGGCGAGCCTCAACAAAATGATGCCGGTTGCCTCCGGCGGCATCCATGCAGGCCAGATGCATCAGCTGCTCGATCTCCTGGGCGAAGACGTCGTGCTGCAGTTTGGCGGCGGCACCATCGGCCATCCCATGGGCATTGCGGCCGGCGCGATCGCCAACCGCGTCGCACTGGAAGCGATGATCCTCGCCCGCAACGAGGGCCGCGATTACGTCCACGAGGGTCCGGAAATCCTGGCTCGGGCGGCCGAGACCTGCACGCCGCTGAAGGCGGCGCTCGAAGTCTGGAAGGACGTGACCTTCAACTATCAATCCACCGACACGCCGGACTTCGTGCCGACCGCGCTCGAAACCGTTTAGGGAGATTTGACATGAAGCTGACTCAAGGCTGCTTCTCGTTCCTGCCGGATCTGACCGACGACCAGATCTACAAGCAGGTGCAGTATTGCCTCACCAATGGCTGGGCGGTGAACATCGAGTTCACCGACGATCCGCATCCCCGCAACACCTATTGGGAGATGTGGGGCCTGCCGATGTTCGACCTTCAGGATGCCGCCGGCGTGATGATGGAGCTCGCCGAATGCCGCAGGGTGTATGGTAACAGCTACATCCGCATCAGCGGATTCGATTCTAGCCATGGCTGGGAATCGGTGCGGATCTCCTTCCTCGTCAACCGGCCGCCGCAAGAGGCGGAGTTCGAGCTGGTGCGGCAGGAAGTCGGCGGTCGCGCGATCCGCTACACCACGGTGCGGAAGCCGGCTGTGCACACCTCTCCATAACCATTCTCCTCCGCGCGGAGCACTCCCTGCTCCGTTTCCTTGGCGGACCACTGCTTCGCCGCTCCCCCGCGGCGAAGCTCTTTTCTTCGAGGGTAGCCATGCTGGATGTTCCCCACGCAACCCCGGTCGAGGCCGGCGAGACCCATTTCGATCTCCGCAAGGAAGCTGAAGCGGCCGGGATCACCGACACGCTGCAGCAGCTCGAGCAGGAGCTGGTCGGATTGAGGCCGGTGAAGAGCCGCGTGCGCCAGATTGCCTCACTGCTGCTGATCGAGCGCATCCGGCAGCGTGCGGGCCTGGCTTCCGCGCCGCCGACGCTGCACATGTCGTTCACCGGCAATCCCGGCACCGGCAAGACGACGGTGGCGCTGCGCATGGCCAGGATCCTGCACGGCCTCGGCTTCGTGCGGCGCGGGCAGGTGATCTCGGTGACGCGCGACGATCTCGTCGGCCAATATATCGGCCACACCGCGCCGAAGACCAAGGAGATCCTGAAGAAGGCGATGGGCGGCGTGCTGTTCATCGACGAGGCCTACTACCTCCATCGCCCTGACAATGAGCGCGACTACGGCCAGGAGGCCATCGAGATCCTGCTCCAGGTGATGGAGAACCAGCGCGAGGACCTCGTCGTGATCCTCGCCGGCTATGGCGAGCGCATGACGAGCTTCTTCGCCTCCAATCCCGGCTTCCGCTCGCGCATCGCCCATCACATCGAATTTCCCGACTATGCGGAGGCCGAGCTGCTCGTCATCGCTGAGTTGATGCTGAAGGAGCGCGGTTATCGCTTCTCGGCGGCGGCGCGCGAGGCGTTCGAGACATACATCGCGCTGCGCCGGACCCAGCCTTTCTTCTCCAATGCGCGCTCGATCCGCAACGCCGTCGACCGCATCCGGCTGCGGCAGGCCGATCGCCTGGTGTCTGATCTCGACCGCATGCTCGATGTCGCCGACCTCGAAACCATCGATCCCATGGACGTCCTGGCGAGCCGCGTCTTCAGCGGCGGCGCTGATGCGCGGAGTGCAAAATCATGAGCGGAGAGATCATCATCGCGCCGTCGATCCTGGCTGCGGATTTCGCGCGTCTCGGCGAGGAGGTCGCGGCCATCGACGCGGCCGGCGCCGACTGGATCCATTGCGACGTCATGGACGGGCACTTCGTGCCGAACATCAGCTTCGGCGCCGACATCATCAAGGCGATCCGGCCGACGACGAAGAGGATTTTCGACGTGCATCTCATGATCGCGCCTGTCGATCCCTATCTCGAGGCGTTCGCGAGGTGCGGAGCCGACGTCATTACGGTGCATGCCGAAGCGGGCGCCCATCTCGACCGCTCGCTCCAGGCCATCCGTGCGCTCGGTAAGAAGGCCGGCGTGAGCTTGAATCCCGCGACGCCCGAGAGCGCGATTGAATACGTGCTCGACCGTCTCGATCTCGTGCTGGTGATGACGGTCAATCCCGGCTTCGGCGGCCAGTCCTTCCTCGAATCCCAGCTCGAGAAGATCAGGCGCATCCGAGCCATGATCGGCGACCGTCCGATCCGACTCGAGGTCGACGGCGGTATCACGCGCGACAATGCCGCTGCCGTGGCGGCAGCCGGCGCCGATACGCTGGTGGCGGGTTCCGCTGTCTTCCGCGGCAAGAGCGTTGCCGACTATGCCGCGAACATCCAGGCCATTCGCAGCGCCGCCGAGTCGGGCCGGGTTCCGAAGCGGCAGGATAATGCCGTGCAGCCGATGCGCGTCGGCGAAGGCGCGCGCACCCGGTAGATTACGGGTGGCATCTCCAGGCTATTGCGCGGTGGTATCGAAGTTTTTCCGGAGTCTTACGGAATATTTGGCGCGACTCCGCAATGCCTTCATGCCGGGGTAACCAACGGTGCCGAAGTACGCACGCGATTAACGGCGACGCAATGCGCCGCTTCACAATCTGTGGTTCAAGGACTGCAGAGAGTGTGGGATGCAGATTCAATATCTTCACTGGAATGCTGCCCATGGCTGGTGCGGAGCGGATGCCCTGCGCGAGCCTCCCCAGCTCGTGCTCTATTTCGGCAGCCGTGAGCAGCTGGTGGACGGCCAACGTTACGGCGAGCTGCGCGGGCTCTATCCCGACAGCCATATCGTCGGTTGCAGCACCGGCGGACAAATCCATGGCGACGACATTTGCGACGACGAAGTGGTCGCGGTCGCCTTGCGCTTTGCCCGCACGCAGGTGCGGCTGGTGCAGGAGCTCATTGAGAGCCGCGACGCGTCGCGGGCCTGCGGCGCGCGTCTTGCCCGTCAGGTCATGGCGGCCGATTTGGCGGGCCTGTTTGTCCTGTCGGACGGGTTGGCGGTAAACGGGGGCGAACTGCTTGCCGGAATCACCGAAGTGCTCGGACCGGATTTGCCCGTCACCGGCGGGCTCGCCGGCGATGGAACCCGATTCGAACAGACGATCGTCGGAGCCGACGCGGAGCCGTCGCCCAACCGTGTCGCCGCAATCGCATTCTACGGCGCCTCGTTCCGTTTCGCGCATGGCTGCGCCGGCGGCTGGGATGTGTTCGGGCCTCGCCGCAAGGTGACGAAGGCGGAAGGATCGGTGGTCGTGGAGCTCGACGGCGAGCCGCCGCTGGACCTCTACACTCGCTATCTCGGCGAGGAGGAGGCCGAGGCGATGCCGGGTTCGGGCCTGGCATTCCCGTT
This sequence comes from Bradyrhizobium sp. WYCCWR 12699, assembly GCF_032144035.1. NCBI lineage: Bacteria > Pseudomonadati > Pseudomonadota > Alphaproteobacteria > Hyphomicrobiales > Nitrobacteraceae > Bradyrhizobium > Bradyrhizobium sp. WYCCWR 12699. Next base: position 1,400,719 of record NZ_JAVTJN010000039.1, on the reverse strand, counting down.
GCGCATTCACGACGAGGCGGAGCCGAACCGCCAGATCGTGCGCTCGGTGTTCGCGGTGGATCGCAATGCCCGCACCCTGACATTCGCCGCCGACATTCCGGAAGGATGTACCGCGCAATTGATGCGCGCCAATTTCGACAGTCTCGCCGCCGGTGCCGGCGAGGCCGGCAGGCAGGCACGCAGCGCTCTCGCGGAAGGGGTCGCCGGCGACAAGCTTGCGATCCTGGTCAGTTGTACCGGCCGCCGCAGGGTGATGGGGCAGCGTACGCAGGACGAGCTGGATGCCGTTGCCGCCGAACTCGGCGAGGACGTCGTGCGGATCGGATTCTACTCCTACGGCGAGATCGCCCCGCCGGCCGCGTCCGGCCGCTGCGAGCTGCATAACCAGACCATGACCGTCACTGTCATCGCGGAGGCGGCCGCTTGACCATGCATCGGTTGCTCGCAAGACAAATCCGCCAGGCGACGGACGAATCCGGACAGGTCGATGTGACCAAGCTCTGTGAGCTCGTCGGCGCGGCCTATGAGGAGAGCGATCGGGATCGCCGCCGCACCGACCGTGCGATCAAGCTGATGATCGAGGAGCTCGAACAGACGCACAAGCGCGCCGAGCAGGATCTGCTGCGGGCGCGCGAATTCCTCGACAGCATCATCGAGAACATCCCGATCGCGGTATTCGCCAAGGATGCGAAGGACTCCCGCTACGTCCTGCTCAACCGCGCCGGCGAAGAATATTACGGAATGCCGCGCGAGGAGATGCTGGGCAAGACTCCGGAGCAGATCTTTCCGGACAGTATCGCCCGCGTCGTCAACGAGCAGGATCGCCGCGTCGTCGACAGCGGCTCGCCGATGTTCCTGGAGGGACATCTGCTCGAAGTCGGCGTCAAGGGCCGCGATCGTCTCGTCAACTCGCGCAAGCTGCTGATCAGGGACGGTGCGGGCGCGCCGCAATATCTGGTCGGCGTGATCGAGGACATTACCGAGAGGATCACGAACGAGGCGCGGATCAGCCATCTCGCGCATCATGATGCGTTGACCGACCTGCCGAACCGTAGCGCCTTCAACGCCGCGCTCGACGAGCGGCTGGAGCGGGCGCAGGAGGCGGCGACCAGTTTTGCCGTGCTCAGCCTCGATCTCGACCGCTTCAAGGAGGTCAACGACGTATTCGGCCATCCCGTCGGCGACATGCTGATGCGGGCGGCGGCGGACCGGCTTGCCGCGGAAGCCGACGGTGCCTTCGTCGCCCGGATCGGCGGCGACGAGTTCATGATCCTGATGCCCGACGACATCAACCGGGAGGACGTTCTGGCGCTCGCCGAACGCCTGGTCGAGACGATCGGCAAGGAGCTCGAGGTCGACGACTATCTCCCCCATGTCGGCCTCAGCATCGGCATTGCGTTCTATCCTGATGACGGCGTCAATGCCGCCACGCTGCTCGCCAACGCCGATTCAGCGCTCTATCGCGCCAAGCGCGAGGGCAGGGGACGAGTCCGCTTCTTCGAATCCGAGATGGACCAGGAGCTGCGCGACCGCAGGCTGTTGCAGCGCGATCTGCGACAGGCGCTGGAGCAGAACCAGTTCCTGGTCTACTTCCAGCCGCAGGCGCGGGTGGATGGCGAAGTCATCGGCTTCGAGGCTCTGCTGCGCTGGAACCATCCGACACGCGGCTTCGTGCCGCCGGACCAGTTCATTCCGCTTGCCGAGGAGATTGGGCTGATCGTCGAGATCGGCGAATGGGTCTTGCGCGAAGCGTGCCGCGAGGCGGCGTCCTGGCCGCGTCCTTTGCAGGTCGCCGTCAATCTGTCCCCGGTCCAGTTCCAGGCCGGCGATCTCGAACGTTGTATCCACCAGATCCTGCTGGAGACCGGGCTTTCGCCGACGCGGCTCGAGGTCGAGATCACCGAGGGCGTGCTGATCGGCGATTTCACCCGCGCGCTCAACCTGCTACGGCGGCTGAAGGCGCTCGGCGTCCGCATCGCGATGGACGATTTCGGCACCGGCTATTCCTCGCTGTCCTATCTCCAGTCCTTCCCGTTCGACAAGATCAAGATCGATCGCGGTTTCATCTCCAATCTGGAGGCGTCGCCGCAATCGGCCGAGATCGTCCGCGCGGTCCTGAGCCTCGCGCACGCGCTGAACATCCCGGTCATCGCCGAAGGGGTGGAGACGGAAGCTCAGCGGGCCTTCCTGGCGCGCGAGGCCTGCGAGGAGATGCAGGGCTATCTGGTCGGCCGGCCAGACCTGATCGAACGCTATCTCGATCTGATCGGCGTGACCGTGGAGCGCCGGCTCTACGCCTAGCCCAAGTCCAGCGGCGCGGTTCCGGGCGTCAGCCCGACACCATTTGGAACTTTGACCCGGACATATATTTCCTAATAGCGAGCCGAGGCCAAGCGCCGCGGGGGGCGCAGCAAATCTTTTGCACTACCGCCATCGGCCTGACGTAAATAGGGGCAATAAGCTCTGCGAATGCGAGGGAGGGTCTCATGGAGAACGTACGTCGCTACCGGGCGCTGGCGTCCCTCTGTCGTCAGCAGGCGGCTTACCGGCCGCTTCAGAACTGGGAACTACTCGGCCAGGCCGAACATTTCGAGTATCTCGCCGAGGTCGAGCTCAAGGCGCATTTCGACGCCTGCAACGCGAAGCACGACGAGGGCGCCGCAGCGCCCGAGGCCTGGGAGACTCCGGTCGCGGCGTGACGGTGCCTGTTGGTCTCAATGCGACATCAGCGTCGGGACCGTCATGGCTTCCAGCATGGCACGGGTGACGCCGCCGAGAACGCGTTCCTGCAAGCGCGAATGGCCGTAGCCGCCCATCACCAGGAGATCGAGCCCCTCGTCGGCCGCCAGCGACAGGATGGTCGGCTGGATGTCGGCGCGCGTCGCCGACAGGCCGACCGTGCGCGTCGACAGTCCACGTCGGCCGAGATGTCTTGCCAGATTGTTCGCTGACGCTTCGTCCGAGACCGCTTTGGCTTCGTTGATGGTGATGATCACGATCTCCTCGGCGCGCGCCAGGAATGGCGCTGCGTCGTGCACGGCACGGGCCGCGACGCGGCTGCCGTCCCAGCAGATGCCGATCCGCCCTGCCTTGAACGCGCCATGGAAGGTGTAGGGCAGGAACAACACCGGGCCGCCGGATTGGAACAGGATCTCGCCGGGTACGTCGTTGTCGAACGAGCCGTGCGCAGGCTCGGGCTGAAGCACGACGCTGAGGTCGTGCAGCCGCGCCATCTCGCCGAGCGAGCCGGCTGCATCCACCGGGATCGCGCCGAGCGGACGGCAGGCGTAGGAAATGCCGGCGTTCGCCGCTTCGATCTCGAACACCGAGAGGGCCGCCTCGGCCCGCTCCACGGCGCGCTCGCGTTCCAGCTCGAACACGGCGGCAACCGCAGCGCCGCCTTCCATCACATAGGCTGCACTGGTTGCGACATAGCCGACCGCGACCGCGTCGAGATGGGCGTTGAACTGCGCTGCCAGCGAAATCGAGCCATCGATCGCGGAGCGCATGGGACGTTCGGTGGGAATGTGAACGAGAATATCTTTGTACATGGGGGCGCCTCCGATGAACATCATCCGGTGGCCGCAGTTTTTCACTGCCCGAAGGACTTGCGTTGAGCTGCATCAAATGTGCAGGGACGATCTTCTCATGGCACCCGCCCGCACGTTCTTTGCCAAGATTTAATCGGACGGACGGGACGTCGTAAGGTGACGATGTCCATGTTGGATGCAAGGCGACAGCTTCCAACATGGACATTTCGACATGAACGATCGCGTCAATTCCGGCACCCCGACGTCCCGCAAGATCCTGAAGCCGCGCCGGCTCGCGCTGCTCGGCACCGTGGCCGCACTCGGCGTGGCCGTGCTGGCGGCCTCTCCAGGCTCTTCAAAATTCGGGCCGAGCTCCTTCATTGCGCCGGCGGAGGCTTCGGAATCCGCCGCGACGCCGCCGGGCTTCGGTGATCTCGTCAGCAGGGTCAAGCCGGCCGTCATCTCGGTGCGGGTCAGGATCGACCAGGACAGCGACAAGAGCGCGATGCTGCAACAGAACCGGATGGACTCCGACGAGGGCTCGCCGTTCGACCAGTTTTCGCGGCAGTTCGGCTTCCGTTTCCCCGGCGGCCCGAACGGCATGCCGCGCCAGCGCCATCAGACGATGACAGGCGAAGGCTCCGGCTTCTTCATTTCCGCCGACGGCTATGCCGTGACCAACAACCACGTCGTCGACCACGCCACCTCGGTGCAGGTGACGTTGGACGACGGCACGAGCTACACCGCGAAGGTCGTCGGCACCGATCCGAAGACCGATCTCGCGCTGATCAAGGTGGACGGCAAGACGGACTTTCCGTTCGTCAGATTCTCCGACCAGAAGCCGCGCATCGGCGACTGGGTGGTCGCGGTCGGTAATCCCTTCGGTCTCGGCGGCACGGTGACCGCCGGAATCGTCTCGGCCAGTGGCCGCGACATCGGCAACGGTCCCTATGATGACTTCATCCAGATCGACGCGCCCATCAACAAGGGCAATTCCGGTGGACCGGCCTTCGACATGAGCGGCAACGTGATCGGCGTGAACACCGCAATCTTCTCGCCCTCCGGCGGCTCGGTCGGCATCGGCTTCGACATTCCGGCCTCGACCGCAAAGCTCGTGGTCGCGCAGCTGAAGGACAAGGGCGCGGTGACCCGCGGTTGGCTCGGCGTGCAGGTCCAGCCGGTGACGTCGGAGATCGCCGACAGCCTCGGGCTGAAGGAAGCGCGTGGCGCCATCGTCGACACGCCGCAGGATGGCAGCCCGGCGGCGAAGGCCGGCATCGCGGCGGGTGACGTCATCACCGCCGTCAACGGCACCGCGATCAAGGACTCCCGCGACCTCGCCCGCACCATCGCCACGATTGCGCCGGGCAGTTCGGTGAAGCTCGACGTCTTCCGCAACGGCGGGATCAAGACACTGACGCTCGCCCTCGGCGAGTTGCCGAACGAGCGGCAGGCCAAGGCAAATGGCGGCGCCGACGGGGGCATAGAGCAGCCGAGCGCCGGCACGCCCCGTCTCGGGCTCGGTCTGGCTCCGGCCGGCGACGTCCAGGGTGCCGGCCAGAAGGGCGTTGTCGTCACCGAAGTCGATCCGCAAGGACCGGCGGCGCAGCACGGCATCCAGACCGGCGACGTCATCCTCAATGTCGGCGGCAAGCCCGTCGCCAATGTCGGCGACGTCCGCTCGGAGCTGGCGCAGGCCAAATCATCCGGCAAGCGCAGCGTGCTGTTGCAGGTCAGGAGCGCCGAGGCGACGAGGTTCGTCGCGGTGCCGCTCGCCTGAGGCGACCCGTGTCTTCCCAACAAGCCAAAGGGCGGCCCTCGGGTCGCCCTTTCCTTTGCCGCCAGGATGTGCGGCAAGAGCGGATAACATTCTCGTTAACGGCAGCGATGGTGACCCGGTTCATACGAAAAAGCCGCGTTCGGCCATCACAGTTCCGAGTCGTGGATATGCTCGGCGGCACCGAGGCCGTCGAGAGTTGCAAGCGTGGAACTTCGAACCCGCCGCCGTCTTGTGGAACTGGCCGGTGGTTCGCACTTGATCGGTGCCGACATGGATCGATTGAAGCTCTCGCTAAGGGGGGCGCTGCTTGCGGCGCCGTTCGTGCTCTGGGGTGGAAACGCGCTTGGTCGCGATGACGGCCGCTACGCGGACTCGCCCCTCAAGCCGTGGTTCGACAGCCTGCGCAGCCACCTCGGTCCTTGCTGCTCGGACGCCGACGGTTTTGCCGTCGCCGATCCCGACTGGGAGTCGCACAACGGGCACTATCGCGTGCGGCTCGACGGGGAGTGGGTCGAGGTGCCCGACGAAGCTGTCATCACCGAGCCGAACCGCGCCGGCCGCACCATGGTATGGCCGGTGAAGACGGCTTTCGGAGTCTCGATCCGCTGCTTCATGCCGGGCAGCATGATCTGAGACAGGTCAGCATCAGCGCTTGCTGGATTTGCGCTTCGACGATTTCTTGGCTGTCTTCTTCGTCGTCCGCTTCCTGGTCGTCTTCTTGGACGTCTTCTTGCTGGCATTCTTCGGGACCTTCTTGCCCTTCTTGCGCGCCTTCGACAGCCCGATCGCGATCGCCTGCTTGCGACTCTTCACGCGTCCGCCACGGCCTTTGCGGCCGCTCTTGGCCGTGCCCTTCTTGTAGCGGCGCATCTCGCTTTCGACATCGCTGCCGGAGCTGCGTGAGTAGCGGCGCTTCTTTGCCTTGCGTGCCATGCATGTTCTCCCTTGGCCGGAAGAACCATTCGACACGGGCATGGTTCCGAAAGAGCGCGCCACCTTCCAGGCGAAAGCCTAGAAGGAATTCGCCAGCTCGATCTCCGCTTCCAGCACCTGGATGCGTCGCGCGGCCTCGGTGGAGGACAGGTCGCGCGCATATTGTGCGGGCTGATAGGCCTCTTCGCTCAGCCGTTTCAGTCTCAGCCCCTGCGCCCGGGTCATCTGCTCGGCGAGAAAGATCCTGGCGTCGTATTTACTTTGAACCTGCATCTGGCATCTCCGTCCTGAATTCGTGGCTTGACTATATGTTCTTATTTTGTTCTAACAAGCCATGGACAACAGAATTAATGAAATTCGACGTAAGATCAGTGCCTTGAGGCTGGAGATGGCCGACGTCGAGGCGTCCGTGCGCGCTTCCGTCAACGGCGATCGCGATTGCACCGGACAGGCCCTGGCGCAGATGGATCTGCGCCGAAAGGTCAATTTGCTGATCGGGGAATGGAAGGCCGCCGGCGGTGCCGATGTCCTGCCCGACGTCCGCGACCGCGTGCGCCTTCATCTCGTGAAGACAGCCGGTATTCCCCAGCGCGCGAGCAGACGGCGCTGAAATCTTTGAGGGGGCGCCGTGGATGACGACCCGGACACTTACCGGATCTTGAGGTTGCGCGCCGAGATTCTCGAACTGGGCTCCGCCATCCGGCAGTTGCAGCGCGCGGGTCTTGATGATGCTGCGGCCCAACTTCTGATCGGACGCAAACGGGCGCAGCTCGATCATCTCGTGAAGACGAATGCTGAGGGGCGCGGGCTCAATCTCGGAACGCGCCGGCCGCCATGAGCTGACGCCTGACCATTTGGTGCTCGATTGCAGACTGAGCACCAAGAAAAAGGCCCCGCGTCGCCGCGGGGCTTTTGATGTCGTGCCGGGCTGGGCTCACTTGGTGTTGGTCATGCCCTTGCTGGTCTTGTTCGTCATGGTGCCGCCCTGGTCGGAGCCGGGGCCCGAACCGCCCTGGCCGGAGGGATCGGCGCCCTTGGACGCCTTGGTGTTGGCGCCGGTGGTCTGCGACGACGACATCGACGATCCATGTTTCGCCTTGTGCGACTTGGCCTGTGCGGCGAGCGGCGCGGCGGCGAGACCGGTCGCCAGCATTGCGGTGAGAACGAGCTTGGTCGTTGTCATGCGAGGGAACTCCCTGGGTTAAATTGACGCAGGCAGCCAACCGCCATTGAGCGCAGGAGTTCCCGACAAAGCCTTCGTGCGCTTTGCGCACGCTTCAAGATTGCTTGTCCTCGGCGAGGATGAACACGACGCCGGTGAGTGTCGCGCCGATGGCGAAAGTCGTCACCAAGGTGAGAGCGAAGATGATCGCGGCCTGGTTTCCGCCGTGACTGAGCAAGCCCGCGACGGCCGGATTGCAGAGGATCAGCGCGAGACTGAAGGCGAGGCCGAGGGCTGCGCCCATCAAGGTATGCGTCATCAGCCTGATGAGGCCGGTCGCAGAGATCAAGTCCGACGACTTTTTTACGCGCATGGGAACAGCATCCCGATTTGGCATGCAAACGCGGGCGATAATTCGCTGGTTCCAATTGAATGAAGGAATTGTCATCAACGGCTTCATCCGACGTTCATGCCGGGCTTGCGAGGATGAGCACCAGCAAAACGGGAACATCGACATGGGTAAGGTAGTCTTTCTTTACCGCTCGCTGGCCTATCGCAACGCGGCCGCGGACATTCTGCGCAAGGCGCGCAAGCTGCCTCGCGGGGCGGAGCGAAGCGCGGCTCGCCGCTATGCCAGGGCGCTACGAGATCTCGCCCAGACGGAAGCCTGGCTCGAAGGGCGGGTTGCGCGCGAACCGCGGACGATGCGACGCATGATGAGCGCGGCGTCCGGCTGATGCTTTTCAGCTCTCTCGACGCGAGCCGGTCGCGATTTCGCTGAAAAACGCTTTAGCCGGATGCGCGCTGCAATTCGGCGGAGCCGGCGTCCTCGAACTTGCCGGATGCGGGCGCCGCCGCCGTCTTGCGTGTCAACGGCACCTCCAGCCGGCACAACAGGCCTTCGGCTCGCCAATCGAACTTGGCCTGTCCACCAAGCTGGGACTCCACGCTCGCCAGCAGGCTCCGCGTGCCGAAGCCGCGCGATTTCGGAGTCATGACGAGCGGGCCGCCGGATTCCTCCCAGTTCAGCGTCAGCAATTGGTCCTCGACCTGCCAGCCGATCGTGAGCCGTCCTGACCTGGTCGAGAGGGCGCCGTACTTGGCCGAGTTGGTGAAGAGCTCGTGGAGGGCGAGCGCCAGCGTCTGGGCCGTTGCCGGCAGTAATTGGACCTCCGGACCTGCCAGGATGATCTGGCCGCCGAGCGAATAGGGCGCCAGCTCCTCGTCGATCAGCCTGGAGAGCTCGGCACCCTGCCAGCTCGACAGCGACAGGATGGTGTGCACGCGCGCCAGCGCGTTGATGCGTCCCTCGACGGCGTTGACATAGGCCTTGACCTCGTCGGCCCGGGTGAGGCGCACGATCGACTGCGCCAGCGCCAGCGCGTTCTTGGCGCGATGATCGACTTCCCGCGCCAGCAGATTCTGCCGTTCCTCGGCACGCTTGCGTTCGGTGATGTCCACGGTGACGCCACTCACGCGCACGACGCGACCGCTATCGTCCACCGTCGCTGCCGCCGTGCCGACGCACCAGCGCACTTCTCCGTCGGGCCGCATGATCCGGAATTCGGTCTCGTAGGCCCGCGTGCCCCGGTTGAACTCGGCGATCGCCTTGCGCAACTGGTCGACGTCATCGGGATGCAACAGCGCCTGAACGTTGGCCGGGTTGACCTCGAAGCTCTCGGGGCTGACGCCGAAGATGCGATATTGCCCTTCGTCCCACATCCAGTCGCCGCTGATCCAGTCCCAATCCCAGGATCCCATCTTGCCGGCGGCGATCGCCATGCTGCGCCGCTGCTCGCTCTCGCGCAGCTTCGCCGTGGAGTTCTCCAGCTCCGCCGTGCGCGCGCGGACGCGATCCTCCAGCTCCTGGTTCAGCCGTTCGAGCTCGCGGGTCTTGCGGTAGAGCTCGGCGAACACCTTGATCTTGGCGCGCAGGACTTCCGGCACGACCGGGACCGGCACGTAGTCGACCGCGCCCATCTCGTAGCCGCGCAGCCGGTCGATGTCGCTGACCTGGATGGCGGAGATGAAGATCATCGCGGTCTTCTGGAAGCGCGGATGCTCGCGGATCATCGCGGCGAGCTCGAAGCCGTCGAGCTCGGGCATGCAGACGTCGACCAGGATCACCGCGATCTCGGTCTTGAGCAGCACCTCCAGCGCCTCGCGCCCCGACGAGGCGATCACGAGGTTCTCGCCGAGGTCCTTCAAGATCACCTCATAGGCGAGCAGCTTGGCCGGCTGGTCGTCGACGAGGAGGATGTTGACCTTTTCGTGGTCCATTCTCGGGTCCAACTCAGCGGTGCAGCCACATGCGGATCGCAAGCAGCAATTGATCGGTGTTGACGGGTTTGGCGAGATAGTCGGACGCGCCGGCCTCCAGGCACTTCTCGCGGTCACCCTTCATCGCCTTGGCGGTCAGCGCGATGATCGGAAGACGGGCGAAGGCCGGGTTTTCGCGGATGACACCGATGGTCTGATAGCCATCCATCTGCGGCATCATGATGTCCATCAGCACGATGGCGATTTCCGGATTGGATTCGACCAGCGTCACCGCCTCGCTGCCGGTCGTGGCCGTCAGCACTTTCATGCCGCGCCGTTCCAGCACGCTCGACAGCGCGAAGATGTTGCGGGCGTCGTCATCGACGAGCAGGGCGGTCTTGCCGATCAGGTCCTCGTCGGAACTGTTCAGCTTCTCCAGCATGCGCTGCTTCTCGACCGGAAGTTCCGTGATCACGCGATGCAGGAACAGTGCGGTCTCGTCGAGCAGCCGCTCCGGCGATTCCACGCCCTTGACCACGATGCTGCGGGCCATGGTGTGGAGTTCCGCGTCCTCCTCCGCCGAAAGCTCGCGGCCGGTGAAGACGACCACCGGAACGTTCGACAGCGCCTCGTCGTTGCGGATCTGGTCCAGCACCTCGAAGCCGCTCATGTCGGGCAGGCGGAGGTCGAGCACCACGCAGTCGCAGGGCGCCTCGCGCAGCGTCGAGAGCGCTCCGGCGCCGGTGTCCGTCGTCACGATCTCGATGTCGTCGTGATGCAGCAGCTCGCGGATCGAGAGCTGCTCGGCCTCGTTGTCCTCGACGATCAGGAGCCGCTTGCGCCTGGGACGTGCATATTCCTTGATCTGCGTCAGCGCGGCGGAAACGCCTTCGGTCGTCGTCGGCTTGTTGACGAAGGAGAACGCGCCACGCGCGAGCGCATGCTGGCGGTCTTCGTCCAGCGTGATGATCTGCACGGGAATGTGGCGGGTCAGCGGATTGTGCTTGAGCTGGCTCAGCACGGTCCAGCCGAGCATGTCGGGCAGGAACACGTCGAGCGAGACGGCTCTCGGCTGGTATTGCTTGGCAAGCTCCAGCGCCTCCGCGCCGCGGGCGGCGACGAGCACCTTGAATCCCTTGTCGCGCGCGAGGTCGACCAGCACGCGCGCGTAATGCGGGTCGTCCTCTACGATCAGGAGGATGCTGTCGCCGGGCTCGAGGTTGAGCCGGTCGTCGGGAAGCTGCTCGATGACGCGCTGCTCCGGCGCGGCCGTCTGGAGCGCCGGCGGCTGGTTATGCTGCTGCGGCGCAGGCGCCGCGCGCGGCGCCAGCGTCGGGCCGGAATATTTCAGCGGCAGGTAAAGAATGAAGGACGACCCCTTGCCGGGCGAGCTGCGCAGATGGATCTCGCCGCCGAGCAGGCTCGCCAGCTCGCGGCTGATGGCGAGGCCAAGGCCGGTGCCGCCGTATTTCCGGCTGGTGCCGGCGTCGGCCTGCTGGAACGCCTCGAAGATCAGCTTCTGCTTCTCCAGGGGAATACCGATGCCGGTATCGGACACTTCGAACGCGATCACGGCCGGCGCGGAGTTCAGTACCGGGTGATCCGTTCCCCAGCCGCCGAGCGCGCCGGCGACCTTGAGGCGAACCTCGCCCTCGGCGGTGAACTTGAAAGCGTTGGAGAGCAGGTTCTTCAGAACCTGTTGCAGGCGCTTGGAGTCGGTGACGATGCTGCGCGGCAGGTTCGGATCGATGTCGATCTTGAACGACAGATTGCGGTTGTCCGCCTCGTGCCGGAACGGCCGCCCGACGGTATCGAGCAGGTTCGCGGTCAGGATTTCCTCGGCGTCGACCGTCACCGTACCGGATTCGATCTTGGACAGGTCCAGGATGTCGCTGATCAGATTGAGCAGGTCGGTGCCGGCGCCGTGGATGGTGCGGGCGAACTCGACCTGCTTGGCCGAGAGATTGCCGTCCGGATTGTCGGTGAGCTGCTGTCCCAGGATCAGGATCGAGTTCAGCGGCGTGCGCAGCTCGTGGCTCATATTGGCGAGGAATTCCGACTTGTACTTCGAGGTCAGCGCAAGCTCGGTCGCCTTTTCCTCCAGGGCGCGGCGGGCCTGCTCGATCTCCTGGTTCTTGCGTTCGACCTCGACGTTGCGCTCGGCGAGCTGCTGCGCCTTCTGCTCGAGCTGGTCGTTGGTCTGCTGCAATTCGCGCTGCTGGGTCTGCAGCTCGCCGGCGAGCTGCTGCGACTGCTTGAGCAGGCCTTCGGTCTGCATCGTCGCTTCGATCGAATTGAGCACGATGCCGATGGAGTCGGTGAGCTGCTCCAGGAACGTCATCTGCGAGGTCGTGAAGGAGACGAGCGAGGCGAGCTCGATCACGGCCTTGACCTGGCCCTCGAACAGCACCGGCAGCACGACGAGGTTCTTCGGTGCGACGCGGAACAGCGCCGAGTTGATCGGCACCACGTCGGGCGGAATGTCGGCGACCACGCGCGGCCGCTTGTCGAGAGCGCATTGGCCGATCAGGCCGTCGCCGAACTGCAGGACGCGCTGATAGGGGTAGATGCCGTCGCTGGCGTAGGAGGCCAGCAGCAGGAGCTGCGGATTGTCCTCGTTCTCGACCTGGTAGATCACGCCGGTATGCGCATTCACCAGCGGCGACAGCTCGGTCAGCAGCAGCCGGCCGACCGTGGTGAGGTCGCGCTGGCCCTGCAGCATGTTGGTGAATTTGGCGAGGTTGGTCTTCAGCCAGTCCTGCTCGGTGTTCACGTCCGTCGTAAGACGGAGATTCGTGATCATCGTGTTGATGTTGTCCTTCAGTTCGGCCATTTCGCCGCGCGCATCGACCTGAATCGAGCGCGTCAGGTCGCCCTTGGTCACGGCGGTCGCGACCTCGGCAATGGCGCGCACCTGCGAGGTCAGGTTGGCGGCGAGCAGGTTGACGTTGCCAGTGAGGTCCTTCCAGGTGCCGGCCGCGCTCGGCACGTTGGCTTGGCCGCCGAGCCGGCCTTCGACGCCGACCTCGCGCGCCACGCTGGTCACCTGATCGGCAAAGGTCGCGAGCGTCTCGGTCATGTTGTTGATCGTGTCGGCGAGCGCGGCGACTTCGCCCTTCGACTTCACGGTGAGCTGCTGCTTCAAGTCGCCGTCGGCAACCGCGGTCACCACCTTGACGATGCCGCGCACCTGTTCGGTCAGGTTCGCCGCCATGAAGTTCACGGTGTCGGTGAGGTCCTTCCAGGTGCCGGCGACGCCGGGCACCTGGGCCTGGCCGCCCAGCTTGCCTTCGGTGCCGACCTCGCGCGCCACGCGCGTCACTTCGCCGGCAAAGGCGTTGAGCTGGTCCACCATGGTGTTGATGGTGTTCTTCAGCTCGAGGATTTCCCCCTTCACGTCCACGGTGATCTTGCGCGAGAGGTCGCCGCGCGCGACCGCCGTGGTCACTTCGGCGATGTTGCGGACCTGTGTGGTCAGGTTCGCGGCCAGGAGGTTGACGTTGTCGGTGAGGTCCTTCCAGGTGCCGCCGACGCCGGGCACGACGGCCTGACCGCCGAGGCGGCCCTCGGTGCCGACCTCGCGCGCGACGCGCGTCACTTCGGCGGCGAAGGAGCGGAGCTGCTCGACCATGGTGTTCAAGGTGTCCTTGAGCAGCAAAATCTCGCCGCGCACGTCCACCGTGATCTTCTTCGACAAATCGCCGCCGGCGATCGCGGTCGCGACCTCGGCGATGTTGCGGACCTGGGCCGTGAGGTTCGAGGCCATGAAGTTGACGTTGTCGGTGAGGTCCTTCCAGGTGCCGGCGACGCCGGGCACCTCGGCCTGGCCGCCGAGCTTGCCTTCGGTGCCGACCTCGCGCGCCACGCGCGTCACTTCGCCGGCAAAGCCGTTGAGCTGGTCCACCATGGTGTTGATGGTGTTCTTGAGCTCGAGGATCTCGCCCTTCACGTCCACGGTGATCTTGCGCGACAAGTCGCCGCGCGCCACTGCGGTGGTCACTTCGGCGATGTTGCGGACCTGGGCGGTGAGATTGCCCGCCATCGAGTTCACGCTGTCGGTGAGGTCCTTCCAGGTGCCGGCGACGCCGGGCACGTTGGCCTGGCCGCCCAGGCGGCCTTCGGTGCCGACCTCGCGCGCCACGCGCGTCACTTCGCCCGCGAAGCGGTTGAGCTGGTCGACCATCGTGTTCAGCGTGTCCTTGAGCTGAAGGATCTCGCCGCGCACGTCCACGGTGATCTTGCGCGACAGGTCGCCGCCGGCGATCGCGGTCGCGACTTCCGCGATGTTGCGGACCTGGGCAGTGAGGTTGCCCGCCATCGAGTTCACGCTGTCGGTGAGGTCCTTCCAGGTGCCGGCGACGCCGGGCACGCCGGCCTGACCGCCGAGCTTGCCGTCGGTGCCGACCTCGCGGGCGACGCGCGTCACTTCGCCGGCGAAGGCGTTGAGCTGGTCGACCATCGTGTTCAGCGTTTCCTTCAGCTGAAGGATTTCGCCCGACACGTTGACCGTGATCTTCTTCGACAAATCGCCCTTGGCGACCGCGGTCGCGACCTCGGCGATGTTGCGGACCTGGCCGGTCAGGTTCGAGGCCATCGAGTTGACGCTGTCGGTGAGGTCCTTCCAGGTCCCGCCGACGCCCCGCACGACGGCTTGGCCGCCGAGCTTGCCTTCGGTGCCGACCTCGCGCGCGACACGCGTGACTTCGCCGGCGAAGGCGTTGAGCTGGTCCACCATGGTGTTGATGGTGTCCTTCAGCTCCAGGATCTCGCCGCGCACGTCCACCGTGATCTTCTTCGACAAGTCGCCGCCGGCGACCGCGGTCGTCACCTCGGCGATGTTGCGGACCTGGGCGGTCAGGTTCGACGCCATCGAGTTGACGCTCTCCGTCAAATCCTTCCAGGTGCCGGCGACGCCGAGCACGTTGGCCTGGCCGCCGAGCCGGCCCTCGGTGCCGACCTCGCGTGCCACACGCGTCACTTCGCCGGCAAAGGCGTTGAGCTGGTCGACCATGGTGTTGAGCGTCTCCTTCAGCTGAAGGATTTCGCCTGAGACGTTCACCGTGATCTTCTTCGAGAGGTCGCCGCTCGCGATGGCCGTGGCGACGTCGGCGATGTTGCGGACCTGCGCGGTCAGGTTCGAGGCCATGAAGTTGACGTTGTCGGTGAGGTCCTTCCAGGTGCCGGCCACACCGGGCACCTGGGCCTGGCCGCCGAGCTTTCCTTCGGTGCCGACCTCGCGCGCCACGCGCGTCACTTCCGAGGCGAACGAGTTGAGCTGGTCCACCATGGTGTTGATGGTGTCCTTCAGCTCCAGGATTTCGCCGCGCACGTCCACCGTGATCTTGCGCGACAGGTCGCCGCGCGCCACGGCGGTGGTGACGTTGGCGATGTTGCGCACCTGGGCGGTCAGGTTGCCGCACATCGCGTTGACGGAATCCGTCAAGTCCTTCCAGGTGCCGGCGACGCCGGGCACGATGGCCTGGCCGCCGAGCTTGCCGTCGGTGCCGACCTCGCGCGCCACGCGCGTCACTTCGGAGGCAAAGGAGCGGAGCTGGTCCACCATCGTGTTGATGGCTTCCTTGAGCTGCAGGATCTCGCCGCGGACGTCCACCGTGATCTTCTTGGACAGATCGCCGTTGGCGACCGCGATCGTCACCTCGGCGATGTTGCGAACCTGGTTGGTCAGGTTGTTCGCCATCGAGTTGACGCTCTCGGTGAGGTCCTTCCAGACGCCGGTCACCTCGGGCACCTGGGCCTGGCCGCCGAGCTTTCCTTCGGTGCCGACCTCGCGCGCCACGCGCGTCACCTCGGAGGTGAACACGCCGAGCTGCTTGATCATGGTGTTGACGATGGTCGCCGACTGCAGGAACTCGCCGCGCAGCGGACGGCCGTCGACGTCGAGCTTGACGGTCTGGAGCAGGTCGCCTTGCGCGACGGCGGCGACCGCGCGCGTCACCTCGCGCGTCGGCCACAGCAAATCGTCGATCAGCGTGTTGACGGAGCCTTCCATGTCGGCCCAGGAGCCCGAGGCGAGGCCGAATTTCACGCGCTGCCGGGTCTTGCCTTCGCGGCCGACCACCTGGCCGACCAGCTCGAGCTGTTGCGCCATGCGCTGGTTGGCGGCGATGATTTCATTAAAAGTGTCGGCGATCTTGCCGTCGATGCCGAGATAGTCGCCGCTCATGCGCACGGAGAAATCGCCACTCCGCATCGCCTGCAGGGCGAGCAGCAGTTCAGCCCGGGAATCCGGATCCGACATACCGTTGGCTTTTGGCTTTGGGACGCGACGACCGGACCGTGATGCAGCTCCGGGATCGAGGTCGCTCATACTGATTCCCCCGCAAGCCTTGGCCGAATCCAAGGCAGACGCATTGGTCAAAATAGAGCGTCAGCCAAATTCGAAATCAAGCGCCAAGGTGCGACGCGAGGAATGGAACCTGCCTTGCTCAGCCCAACGAAAATAACGGATCCCCCGATTTGGTTCCATGCGCAGCCGGCAGAGAAATGAGGTCCGGGGCCCCGCCGTCTCCTTGGCCCCATTCCCGGCCTCCTTCGGAACGCAGCGCCAAGTCTCGCGGTTAGCCCGAAAAGAGGGAGAACGGACATGAAAGCAGGACTAGCCGCGATCGTCGTCGTGCTGTTTGCCGGATCGGCCTTGGCGCAGGGCGGTGCGCCCAGCGGCCGTGGCGCGGTGACCGGCGATCCCGCCGCCAGCTCGGCCAGCCCACGGGCCGATACGCCGACCACGGGGGCCGCAACCAGGTCGAACCCAAGCGGAAGCGGCACCTCGTCGTCGGGCGGCAAGGACGACAATGGTGATGCGGGCCGGGACAAGATGCCGGAGAGCGACCGCACCGTGCGGCCGCACAGCCAGCAGAATCATCCGAACGACAAGTAAGGGGGTTACTTGTCGGCCATGGTGCGCTCGGCATCCTTGACCTGCGCGCGCAGCAGCGGGAGCTGCTCGCGCGCGAAGGCTGCGAGCGCGGCGTTGTCGGGCGCCTTCAGGTAGCTTTCGAGCAGCTTGATGGCCGATTCGTATTCGGGAATCTGGGAGGCATAGAAGCTGCGGATGTAGGTCGGCCCGTCCGAAGCGTCGGGCTCGACCAGGCTGGCGCTGACGGACGTCGTCTTGCCAACGCGCGGCTCCGCGCCAATCGTCTCCTGAATCTGCTTCAGCGCCTTGTCGCGTTTGGCCGCTTCCTCGGCCCGCAAGGCGGCGAGGTTCTTGACCTCGGTGTTGCCCTTCAGATCGGTGCTCTCGAGCAGACCCTGCTGAAAGCGGCTGAAATCGTACAGGCCGCCGATGACGTCCGTTGCGTTCGGCGGACGGTCGAGCGGCTTGCGTTCGCCGGTGCTGTCGGCAAGCGCAACAGTGCTGATGAATGCCAATATGATGGCGACGAGAACTCGCATCGATATCAACCGCGGATGGCGGGCGAAGTTCCCCGAACGTTACGATGCGGTAAGGGCATTGCGACCTCGGAGTTCCGTCCCCACGTCTTCCCGATGAAACAGTCTGACATCTTCAGGGACAACGCCGACAATTGCCTTCAGCTCGCCGAGCGCGCCGAGGGACAACCCGCCCACAAGCGCTTTTCGCGCATGGCGGACGCCTGGACGGCGCTCGCCCTCGAGCAGGACTGGCTGGATGGCGAGATCCCGCCCGTCGCGGCCCGTCCCCCTCAACATCGGAGCGCGTGAGGGCTCGCCTTTTCGTGAGGGCGCGTGTGAGACCGCTCACGGAATGCAGGCGTCCAATCCAGGATGATCAGGGATAGTCAATCGCGTTGGTTTCGATTCCAGAAGGAGGTTTTGCGATGGCTCCACGTCTGGCTCTGCTTTCACTCATTCTCGCCTTTGGCGTCTCGGTCGCGTTTGCGACGGTGACGACGGTGCGTCAGGTGCATCTGGAAAGGACGCCCCCCATCCACGCGGCGCACAGCTAGCATAACGCCGGAACATTCGAGGCCGCAGCGCGTAACCGCTTCGAGACATTAGAAGAGGCTAAGGCACATCATGGCCCATTCCGACCACGGCATCGTCAAGGACAAGCGGGCGGAGGAGCAGCCGCGTGACAAGCAGCGCGCGCAATCCGTGCACAAGACCGATCCGCAAAACGCCGATGCGAAAGGCTCACCATCGCGAGAGGCGACGCGCGATCCCAAGCTGAACGACAACAGCAAGACTCCGGGCTCCGGCATGACACCGGACGATTCCGGCGGCGCGCCGAGCGGCTAGGCGTCGAGCTACTCGAGGAACGGCAGATTTCGCGCGAGGAACGAATCTTCGCGCGTGGAGTCGACAGGTTGCTTCCGGTTGTCATGCCCCCGGTGCGCCGGAAGCAATCTCCAAGGACGGCCCTGGCGCTCACCGTGCCGGGGCCGTTTGCTTGTGAAGGTCTCCCGGCTAGTCTTCGGCGCCGCTTTCGGGCTCTCCCTGCGTGTGCCCGTCAGGTCCGCGGCCGAACACGCCGAAGCTGCTCGACTTCACGCCGGCGGCTGCGTCGACGTCTGCGGCAGCAAGTCCGAATCTAAGAAGTTCGCGGACCGCCGCAGCCCGCGTCGGCATACGATGCTTGAACCGGAAATCGTCAACGGCGGCCAATTCTTCCGGCGAGAGCATGACCTGAAGCCGCTCGGCGCGAAGATCGTTCATGGTCGTCCCGCAAAATGAGTAGATTGAGTAGTTTACTCAACGACCCAACTTGGGGAAAGTTCCACAAGAGGCGACGGAGTCCCCAAATGAGTAGAAATAAGCAGTAAAATCAATGGTTTAGTATTGAACAATGGGAGCGGTCGCGCATTCTCCTTGAGAGGGAGAAAAGCCATGACGGATGAAGTCAGGTTGCCCCGTAAGCTTTCCGAAGAGCCCGAAGCCGCCAAACCGGTGCGGCCGAGCCACCAGAAGGTCATCGAACAAGTCGAGCGCTGGGCCAACAGCCCTGGGCTGCAACCACCGAGGACGGAAGATGCGAAGACGGTCTGAGCCCCATACATTCGAACAACGTCTCACGGCGCAGAAGCTGCGGCTCGAGCATGAGCTGTCGGGCCTGCCGGACGGACGCCAGCGCGAAATTGTTCTTGCGCGTATCGACCAGCTTCAGACCGCTGCCGAGATGTACGGCTTTCTGATGCTACGGGGAGATGCCGCGGCCGTTCGCTGATGGCCCGATGCACCCGGTCCGCACCGTGCGAGAGGTGATGCGAAGCTTTCGCCTCAGCCACCACGCCGAGACCGAAACCGTCGCCCACGCCAGAATGGCGGCGACGAAGGCGCCAATCGTGGTCATCGAAACCACGACATAAAAGACGCACGCGAATGCCGCGAGACCGATGCTTCCGAGGCCGGCACCTGCAGCGTCGAGCGCTGCGGCCTGTTGCCCGCGCCTGTCTCCGCTGAGGCCGGCCTTTTCCTTGGCGCGGCGCTCATGGCTTTCGATCAACGTCGCGCTGGCGCAGAAGATGGCGGGGAGCGCGAGGAAGAGCCCGCCGACGGAAACGCCGAAATAGCTGCCGAGGAGGCCTGCTGCGACCGTTGCAAGGCCGCCAAGCGCGAAACGCACCGCGTATTCGTACCAATGCGTTTGCTTGAGCGAGGATGTCGACAGCTTCACCGGCATCACGCGGCGCCTCCGAAACCGGCAAGCAAACCGAACGCGACGACGATCCAAACCGCAAATGCGAGGATCGTCGCCGGCAGCGCCCCGAGACGAAACCGCATCAGCAGATGGCAGACGGCGAGGCTGTAGCAGCCGAGGGCGACCGCGCCGTAGATCATCGTCCAGCTTTCGGCGGCGACATATTGCGGGCCGTGCTGGACGACGGCGATGCCGAGCGTGGCGAGGGCGACGGATGGTGCGGCACCGAGGAGCCCCGCAAAACTCTTCGGCCGGAGCATGTCGCCTGCGATCGCGAAGGCGGAGACGATCAAGCCGCCGGCAACGAAACGCATGACATATTCCATCATGACAAGCCTCGCGAAGCCGACGCTCGCCGCTGCCTTGACCTTGCCAGCGTGAACGGCCTGAACGATCGCTCGACCATGACGCCAAGGACAAAGCCCGCGACCACGTCGCTCGCCCAATGTGCGAGAAGCACCACGCGCGTCAATGACAAGGTGACGGCGAGCGTGCGTGCCAAGCGGCGCCAGGTGGCCGGCAACAGGCCGGCGGCCGAGGCGAGGGCGCCCATATGCACGGCGTGACCGGAAGGAAACGCGTCTCGCGACCGTCCCGAGAAGGGGACGCCATGCCGGTGCCCTGTGACTGTCAACCGGTCAGGCCTGGTCTGATCGAACACCGATTTCAGAACATGCGGCAGTACGGCCGTTGCGAAGGAGACCATCAGGATGTGATTGGCAACGGGGCGATGCTGCGGATGCCGGAGGCGGGTGTAAAGCCATCCGGCCGCAGCGAGCGCGAGGAGCACATGCTCGTCGGCGCCCCAAGTCAGTGCTTGCGCGGTGTGCTCGAGGCTTGAGGTCGTGTTGTCTGCGATCCCGTTCGCGATCGCCGTATCGATCCGGGTGGGTTTGACTGTTACGAGCGCCATCGGTCAGCCGGCGATGTTTCCTCCATGACAGTTTTGTAAAAGCTGGGAGACAAGGATGGTTCCTGTGCCCGTAGGACTTCCGCCGCGAGGCCCGACTACGGCTGTCCGGATCCGCCGGCGGCGCCATATACCTGGCCAGTCGCATAGCTGGCGTCGGCGGCCGCAAGCTGCACATAGATCGAAGCGAGCTCGACCGGCTGGCCCGGACGGCCGAGCGGTGTAATGCCGCCAAATTTTTCCAGCTTCTCCATCGTGGCTCCGCCGGAGACCTGCAGCGGCGTCCAGATCGGCCCCGGCGCGACGCCGTTGACGCGGATGCCCCTGGAAGCGAGCTGCTTGGCCAGTGACTTTACGTAATTCATGGTCGCCGCCTTGGTCTGCGCATAGTCGTAGAGATCCGGCGAGGGATCGTAAGCCTGCTCCGATGTCGTGCCGATGATGCAAGCGCCGGGTTTGAGATGAGGCAAGGCCGCCTTGATGATCCAGAACGGCGCGTAGATGTTGGTCTTCATGGTCGCGTCGAAATCCTCCGACGAGACGTCGAGGATGGAGGCGCGGGTCTGTTGCCGGGCCGCGTTATTGACGACGATATCGAGGCCGCCGAGACCTTGCACCGCCTGCTCGACCAGCCTGCCGCAGAAGGCTTCGTCCTTGAGGTCGCCGGGGACCGCAAGTCCGATGCGTCCTTCCTTCTTGATCAGCGCGATCACTTCCTGGGCGTCGGATTCTTCCGCCGGC
Source organism: Bradyrhizobium sp. WYCCWR 12699 (assembly GCF_032144035.1). Lineage (NCBI taxonomy): Bacteria > Pseudomonadati > Pseudomonadota > Alphaproteobacteria > Hyphomicrobiales > Nitrobacteraceae > Bradyrhizobium > Bradyrhizobium sp. WYCCWR 12699. The sequence continues at coordinate 1,379,764 of NZ_JAVTJN010000039.1, read as the reverse complement.
AAGTAATTGATGGCGACGTCGGCGCCCTCGCGCGCGTAGGCAATCGCGGCGGCGCGGCCCATGCCGGAATCGCCGCCGGTGATCAGGGCCTTGCGGCCGGCGAGCCGGCCCGAGCCCTTGTAGCTGGTCTCGCCATGATCGGGCCGCGGCTCCATCTGGCCGGCGAGGCCTGGCCAAGGCTGCGACTGCTTCTTGAACGGCGGCTTCGGATAGCGGCTGACGGGATCGATCAAGGCGTGCTCGGCCATGGACGTCTCTCCTTTCGCTGCAGACGCCAGCGAAGCCGCCGCGAGCGTAGCGCTCGCGCCGTGCATGACGTGGCGGCGGGACAATGAGGTTTTGCTGGGATTCGACATGATGCTCTCCGCGGTGGCCAGAGCTCAATGCGCGGAGACGGTCGATGTTGCCAGGCGAAGGACGCCGGGCATGCCCGACGTCCTTCAGCAATGCGTTACTTGGTGGACTGGCCGACGCTCGGGGCCTTGCCGAGCTCCTTGGCCATGTCGAGATGGTGCTTGAGCGCCGGCAGCGTCTTGCCGGCCCAGTCCTTCAGCGCGGAATTGTCACCGCCCTTGGCATAGCGCTCGAACAGCGACACCGCATCCTCATGGGCGCTGACCTGGTAGGAGTTGTAGTCCGAGCTGAAATCCTTGCCCGAGGCATTCCTAAGCTTGTCGAGCTTGCTCTGGTGCGAGCTGTCGAGCGCCGTCGGAAGCGTCGCCTCGACCTTCTTGTCGCCGACCAGGCCCTTGAGCTCGGTGCTGGTCTTGGTGTGATCGGTGATCATCTGCTGCGCGAAACTCTTCTCCTGGGCGTTGCCCTTCTGCTCGGCGAGCTTGCTCGACTCGATCTCGAACATGTCGCTGATCGCGACCTCCTTGACGAAGTCGGCGGTCGAAGGTGCGACGCCGAGCGCCGAATTGACGCCGGTCTTCTCGCCCAGCGACTGGGCGAGCGCGGGGCCTGCGAAGAGCACGCAAGCAAGGGCGATGACGGCACGTTTCATGTGTGGTCCCTCCAATTGGACGCGCGGCCGCTAGCCGCGCCATGTTGCGCCGATCAACACGCCTCGGGGGCCGTGGTTCCTAACGATCAATCCGTGGGATTGCGCCCGGTGCGCGGATTGATCGGATCGGTCGGCTTGCGTCGAAGCCGCTCGGGCAGAAACGGCTCGTCGGAGGCGGCCGTGGCGTCGGCCCGCACGTCGGCATGCCGCTGCGCGCGCTCATGCGCCGTCTTATTGTCGTTGATCTGCCGCTTCACATCGAGGCCATGGACGGGATCGTTGACGCCGTGCTGGATGTCGCGGAAGTCGCTCATGGTTCACCTCATTGCTTTCCGGGCAGGATTGTTTCGAGCACCTGCCGTGCTGCTCCCTTGATCATCCCGCCTTCGTTCGGGTCGCCCTTCATCAGGGCGAGGGAGAAGTTCTTGGCTTGTTGCAGCGTGATGTGCGGCGGCAGCGGCGGCACTTCGGGATCGGTCTTCACCTCGAGCACGACGGGCATCTCGCATCCAAGCGCCTGCTCCCAGGCCGAGCCGAGCAGCTCTGGGCTGTCGACGAAGATGCCGCGCAGGCCGATGAGCTCGGCGAAGCGGGAGTAGGAGACGTCGGGAATGCGCTGCGAGGCCTCGAATTTCGGGTCGCCGTTGATAATGCGCTGCTCCCATGTGACCTGGTTGAGGTCCTCGTTGTTGAAGACGCAGACGACGAGGCGCGGATCCTTCCAGCTGCGCCAGTATTTCGCGGCGGTGATCAATTCCGCCATGTTGTTCATCTGCATCGCGCCGTCGCCGACGAGGGCAATCACCGGCCGATCCGGATGGGCATACTTTGCGGCGAGCGCATAGGGCACAGCGGCGCCCATCGAGGCGAGGCCGCCGGAGAGCGAGGCCGTCATGCCGCGCCGCATCTTGAGGTCGCGCGCGAACCAGTTGGCGCAAGAGCCGGAATCGCTGGTGACGATCGCCCGCTCGGGCAGGCGCGGGGACAGTTCCCAGGCAACGAGCTGCGGATTGACCGGGGCTGCGGGCTGATGTGCCCTTCCGTCCAGCGTTTTCCACCATTTCGCGACGTTATCTTCGATTCCCTGGCGCCAGGCGCCGTCGCTGCTGGGTTTCAATCGCGGCAGCAATGCGCGCAGTGTCTCGGCGGCGTCGCCGACGAGGCCGACATCCATGGGAAAGCGGATCGACAGCATGCTGGCGTCGATGTCGATCTGCACGCCGCGCGCGGCGCCTTCCCTCGGCAGGAATTCGGCGTAAGGGAAGGCGGAGCCGACCATCAGCAGCGTGTCGCACTCCATCATCATGTTGTAGCTGGGCTCGGTGCCGAGCAGGCCGATCGAGCCGGTGACCCATGGCAAATCGTCGGGCAATACGGCCTTGCCGAGCAGCGCCTTGGCACAGCCCGCCGACAGCCGGTCGGCGACGGCGATCACCTCGTCGGTGGCACCAAGCGCGCCGGCGCCGACGAGCATCGCAACCTTCTTGCCGGCATTGAGCACCTCCGCGGCGCGATCGAGATCGGCCTCGCGCGGCGTGATGCTGGGTGCGCTGTAGCCGATGCCGGAATGCAGCGTGCTGCGGGCGTGGGGCGGGCTTTCGTAAGGTTCCTCCTGCAGGTCGTTGGGCAGGATGATCACGGTCGGGGTCCGCCGCGCCAGCGCGATCCGGACCGCGCGGTCGATCAGGTGCCGCACCTGGGCAGGCGAGGATGCCTGCATGACATAGGCGCCGGCGACGTCCTTGAACATCGAGAGAAGGTCGAGCTCCTGCTGGTAATGCCCGCCGAGGGCATTGCGGGCCTGCTGGCCCACGATCGCCAGCACCGGCTGGTGATCGAGCAGCGCATCGTAGAGCCCGGTGACGAGATGCGAGGCGCCGGGTCCGGAGGTCGCGATGCAAACGCCGAGCTGGCCCGAGAATTTCGCGTAAGCGGTCGCCATGAACGCCGCCATCTCCTCGTGCCGGGCCTGCACGAAGCCGATCTCGCCGTCCTGCCCCTGGGCCCGGTTCATCGCGCCGAACACGCCGTTGATGCCGTCGCCGGGGTAACCGAAGATGTGGCGCACGCCCCATTGATGCAGACGCTGGACGATGAAGTCGGAGACGGTCTGGGACATCGCGCGAACCCTGGCTGAGTGGATGAGCTCAGAACGGCTGCTTCCCTGCGATGTTCCTGTCTCGTGCCTGGGAACACGGACCGGAACGATCGCTGCCCCCTCGCGGTTGATTCAGAAATGGCTGAGTGGAGAATGACGATGCTGAATCAGGGCGAACTGGACCGCGACGAAATGGGTCGGCTGATCGGAAGCGACAAGGTCGAGGGAACATCGGTCTTCGGGGCCGATCGAAACAAGATCGGCTCGATCGAACGGGTGATGATCGACAAGATCAGCGGCAAGGTCTCCTACGCGGTGCTTGGCTTCGGGGGATTTCTCGGCCTCGGCAATGATCATTATCCGTTGCCCTGGCAATCGTTGAAATACGACACCGAACTTGGCGGTTACATTACCGCGATCACCGCCAAGGATCTGGAAGGTGCTCCCAAATATAGCGAGCAGACCGAATGGAACTGGAGCGATGACGCTGCTGTGCGCGGTATCAATTCCTATTACGGCGTCCCGTTCGCGTAGCAGAAGGATGAACCAATGAGCAAGGAACGGCCCACCGACGATCCCCGTAATCAGAATGATTGGGGTTCGCACAGGCAAACGGACAAGCCCTGGAAGGGCAATCCGGAGAAGGAGCAGGGATCGGACGAGGTGAAGCCCGACCTCGAGAAGTGGCATCGGACCAAGACGCACTGAACCAAACGATTTCGCGGAATAAATAGGGAGCGCAGCAAGCACAATGCTGCGCTCTATTTTTGTTGGCAGCGCGATCACGAATGACGGCGGCACGCTGGGTGTGCGGAACCATGTTGCGGCGCCGTGGTTAGGCCCGCGGCGCGCACGACCGGTGCAAATCGGCTTGGTGCCAGCTCAATCCCGAGAGAGGTTGTTGGCCGTGGATGCTCAGACACGGGAGCGTGGGCCGTCCGCGGAGCAGCCGCAGAGGGCGAAGGACGCTCCACCACCGAATCCCGATCCGCCGCGCGACGCCAAGGATCAACCGGAGAAGCCGGCGCCGTCGCTGCGAGACCGGCTTCGCGAGCATTGGCTGCTCGCAACCGCCGGCGCCCTCGTGCTGATCGCCGCGATCGTCGGCGGTCTGCTCTACTGGCTCGAGGTGCGCCATTACGAATCCACCGACGATGCGTTCGTCGCGGCGCGCAGCTTTTCGGTGGCCTCGAAGGTCGGCGGCTATGTGACCGACATTCCCGTCACTGACAACCAGCATGTCAGCGCCGGCGATCTTCTCGCCAAAATCGACGAGCGCGACTATCGCATCGCCATCGAACAGGCGGGCGCGCAGGTCGCCGTCTCCAAGGCGAACATTGACAATGTCGAGGCGCAGATTGTTTCGCAAGAGGAGCAGATCAAGCAGGCCCAGGCGCAGCTCGAGCAGGCGCAGGCCCAGCTTCAATTCGCGCAGGAGGAGTTCAAGCGCGCGGAAGAGCTGGTCGAGAAGGGCGCCGGCACCGTGCAGCGCCAGCAACAGACCCGCTCTGATCTCCAGGCGCAGCAGGCCAACACCGAGCGCGCCAAGACGGCGGTGACGTCGGCGCAACTCGGCATCAAGACGCTGCAGGCCCAGCTTGAAGGCGCCAAGGCGCAGCTCGCGCAGTCGCAGGCGCAGCTCGACCAGGCGAAATTGAACCTGCAATACACCAGCGTCGTCGCGGCGCAGTCCGGCCGCGTCGTCAAGCTCTCGGGCGCCAAGGGCACGTTCGTCACCGCCGGCCAGAGCCTGATGATGTTCGTCCCCGACGAGGTCTGGATCGTCGCGAACTACAAGGAGACGCAGCTGAACGACATGCGTCCGGGCCAGCCGGTCGAGATTCGCATCGATGCCTATCCCGGTCGCAAGCTCACCGGCCATGTCGATTCCGTGCAGCCGGGCTCCGGCACCGCGTTCAGTCTGCTGCCGGCCGAGAACGCCACCGGCAACTACGTCAAGGTGGTGCAGCGCGTGCCGGTGAAGATCGTGGTCGACAACTGGCCGGCCGATCTGCCTGTCGGTCCCGGCATGTCGGTCGTGCCCTGGACCAGGGTGCGATGACGGACGCCGCGCAAGGCGGCGCGTCTGCGGGCGGCTGGTCGCCGGAACGTTCGGCGGCCGGAGGGCACAATCCCTATCTCATCGCCTTCGTGGTCTCGATCGCGACCTTCATGGAGGTGCTCGACACCACCATCGCCAATGTCGCGCTGCGTCACATCGCGGGCAGCCTCGCGGTCGGCATCGACGAGAGCACCTATGTCATCACCAGCTATCTGGTCGCGAACGCCATTGTGCTGTCGATCTCGGGCTGGCTGTCGACGGTGATCGGCCGCAAGCGCTTCTATATGATCTGCGTCGCGACCTTCACATTGTCCTCGTTGCTGTGCGGCTTCGCCTGGAATCTGCAGTCGCTGGTGCTGTTTCGCATTCTTCAGGGCCTCGGCGGCGGCGGCATGGCCACCAGCGAGCAGGCGATCCTCGCCGACTCCTTCCCGCCGCACAAGCGCGGCCAGGCCTTCGCGATCTACGGCGTCGCCGTCGTGGTCGCACCGGTGATCGGCCCGACACTCGGCGGCTGGATCACCGACACCTACACTTGGCATTGGGTGTTCCTGATCAACGTACCGATGGGTCTGTTGTCGCTGTTCCTGGTCGGGACGCTGGTCCGGGAGCCCTCAGGCGCGGAGGAGGAGAGGGAGAGGCTGCTCAGCAAGGGCCTACGCGTCGACTATATCGGCTTCCTGCTCGTCGCGATCGGGCTCGGCTCGCTCGAATTCGTGCTCGATGAAGGCCAGCGCAACGACTGGTTCGGCTCGAACATGATCATCATGTTCGCGCTGCTCGCCGCCGCCTGCCTGCTCGCGCTGATCCCGTGGGAGCTGACGCGCGAAGATCCCATCGTCGATTTGCGCCTGCTCGGCCGCCGCCAGTTCGCCGCCTGCTTCCTGGTGATGCTCGCCACCGGTGCCGTGCTGATCTCGACCACGCAGCTCCTGCCGCAACTGCTCCAGACCGAGCTGAACTACACGGCGATGCTGGCCGGCCTCGCGCTGTCGCCGGGCGGCATCGCGACCCTGGTGCTGATGCCCGTGGTCGGCCGCCTCGTCAGCTCGGTGCAACCGAAATACCTCATCATGTTCGGCGCGGCGATCGTCGCGTTCTCGATGTGGCATCTCACGGGACTGACCGGCGACATCACCTACGGCTACGCGGCGCTGTCCCGCATCTTCCTTGCGCTCGGTCTGCCATTCCTGTTCCTGCCGGTGACGACCGCGTCCTATGACGGCGTGCCACCGGACAAGACCAACCAGGCCTCGGCCCTGATCAACGTCGCCCGCAACATCGGGGGATCCATGGGCGTCGCGCTGGCCCAGACGGTGCTGGCGCAGCGCCAGCAATTTCACCAGAGCCGCCTGATCGAGCACGCCGCACCCTCCGATCTCGGCTATCAGCAGACCATCGATGCGATGACGCGCTACTTCCAGGCGCAGGGCTCCAATGCGAGCGATGCGGCGTCGCAGGCGCTGGCCTGGGTCGGTCGCACCTTGCAGCAGCAGGTCGATCTGCTCGCCTACATCGACGTGTTCTGGACGCTTGCGATCGTCGCGGTGCTGATGATCCCGACGGCAGCCGTGCTGCGGCCGATCAAGCTGGGTGGGCCGGCGCGGGGGCATTGAGGAAGCCTTGCCTGCAATCTCAGAGAAAGGGTGACCGCGGCGCGAAAGTCCGGCTAGACTGCACCCAATCCAAAGCCAAATTCCGGGAGGAGAGTGAAGTGAAGACCGCGATCACCGAGCTGTTCGGCATCGAGCACCCCATCATCCAGGGCGGCATGCATTTCGTCGGCTTCGCCGAGCTGGCCGCCGCCGTCTCCAATGCCGGCGGGCTCGGCATCATCACCGGTCTCACGCAGAAGACGCCGGAGCTGCTCGCCAAGGAGATCGCGCGCTGCCGCGACATGACCGACCAGCCGTTCGGCGTGAACCTCACCTTCCTGCCGACCTTCGCGGCGCCGCCTTATCCGGAATATATCGCGGCCATCGTCGAAGGCGGCATCAAGGCGGTGGAGACCGCAGGCCGCAGTCCGGAGCAGTACATGCCGGCGCTGAAGGCCGCCGGCATCAAGGTGATCCACAAATGCACCTCGGTCCGCCACTCGCTGAAGGCCGAGCGCATCGGCTGCGACGCCGTCAGCGTCGATGGCTTCGAGTGCGGTGGTCACCCCGGCGAAGACGACATTCCCAACATGATCCTGCTGCCGCGCGCGGCAGAGGAATTGAAGATTCCGTTCGTCGCCTCCGGCGGCATGGCGGACGGGCGCAGCCTGGTCGCGGCCTTGTCGCTGGGTGCGGCCGGCATGAACATGGGCACGCGCTTCATCGCCACCAAGGAAGCCCCTGTCCATCAGAACGTGAAGAACGCGCTGGTCGCGGCCACCGAGCTCGACACCCGCCTGATCATGCGTTCCTTGCGCAACACCGAGCGCGTGTTGAGGAACGCCAATGTCGATCGCCTGATCGAGATCGAGCGCGAGAAGGGCGACAAGCTGAAGATCGACGACATCCACGACCAGGTTGCGGGCGTCTACCCCAGGATCATGCTGGAAGGACAGATGGACGCCGGCGCCTGGAGCTGCGGCATGGTCGCCGGGTTGATCCACGACATCCCATCCTGCAAGGAACTCATCGATCGGATCATGGGGGAGGCGGAACAGATCATCCGCAGCCGTCTGATGGGGTTCCTGGATGGGACGGCGGCGACGCGAAAGGTCGCCTGACACCGCCAAACTTCTTAACCACGGCGGCACTTGGCCACTGGAATTCCACGCGACGCCTCCCAAATAAGGGTAAATTACCCTTTCAAAATCAATTTCAGGAGGCGTCCGTGGTCCTGAAAAGCGGTTCTTTTGCAATTGCCGTTGCCCTCGTGCTCGCATGGGGCGGCATCGCGCGCGCTGACGACTACAAGCCAAACGAATATCTCGGTCTCGATCTCTCCAGGGCCGTGCTGTCTCCAAAACGTCTCGGGCCTGAGACGCAATTTGCACCGGTCGCCCTCGAAGCGCGCGGCGGCAACGAGGCGCAGGCGCGCGCGGAGCCCGTCGACGTGCCGAAGAAGGTGGCCGCCGAACGCGTCCGTGCGGCCGAGCCGAAGAGCGCGCATGCGAGGCCCGCGCAGCCGCGCGGCGCAGCCCGCACCAAGCTGGCGCATCGTCACGGCAACCCGCTCGACGCGCAGGCGATGGACACCCGCATCCAGACCTGGCCCTGCCGCTCCGGCGGCATCTGCAACTGGAAGCACTGAACGGGGGGCACCCCGTCATCCCCGCGTCGCAAAACCGTAGGCGGGGAGTCAAGAAACCGTAAGCTGGAAGTTAAGGAGCGCAGGCACCTTCCGTCGCGATTCGACGAAGGTTTCCTGAATGGCAACGCTCCGCGCATCGCGCGCGTGGACCCGGCGGCAATTCCTGGTCCGTTCGACTTCAAGCCTGGCGGTTGCCTCGCTCGGCACGCTCGCGACACCCTATCTCAGCCGCGCCGCTGATCGTCCGCAAGTCGCAGGCGGCATTCAGTCGGGCGACGTCTGCGATGGCTCCGCCGTCATCTGGGCGCGTGCCGACCGTCCCGCGCGAATGCACGTGGAGTGCTCGACCGTCGAGAGCTTCAAGACCATCATGGCGTCGGCTTCGCGCGGTGCGCTGCCGGACGCGGATTGCACCGCAAAGCTGCAGCTCGACGACCTGCCGCCCGGGCAGGACATGTTCTATCGCGTCCGCTTCGACGACATCGCAACCGGCCTTCGCGGCGAAAGCCGCATCGGCCATTTCCGCACCGCGCCGGCAGCAGGCCGGTCGATCTCGTTCGTGTGGTCCGGCGATGTCGGAGGGCAGGGCTGGGGCATCGACATCTCGCGCGGCGGCTATCGCAGCTATCGCACCATGCTCGACAACCGACCGGACTTCTTCATCCATTCCGGCGATCACATCTACGCCGACTGCACGATTCCTGCCGAGCAGAAACTGCCGAACGGCGAGACCTGGCGCAACCTCGTGACCGAAGAGAAGTCCGAGGTCGCGCACACGCTGGCGCAGTTTCGCGGCAATTACAAATACAACCATCTCGATGAGCACTTCCGCGCCTTCCACGCGGAGGTGCCGATGTTCGCGCAATGGGACGACCACGAGGTCACCAACGATTGGTCACCGACCGGCAGCTACGATGACGCAGGCTTTGAGGATGACGGCACCCCGCGCCTCGTCGCACGCGCTCGCCGTGCCTTCTTCGACTTCATGCCGATCCGCGACATCGGCGTGCGGCAGGGCCGGGTCTATCGGAAGATCGCTTACGGTCCGCTGCTCGACATCTTCATGATCGACATGCGCAGCTATCGCGACGACCGTTGGAACAAGGGCAGCGACCATCGCGGCTGGATCCTTGGTGCCGAACAGCTCGCCTGGCTCAAGCGCGAGCTTGCCGCCTCGCGCGCGACCTGGAAGGTGATCGCGGCCGATTTGCCGATCGGCCTGATCAGCCTGGACGCCGTCGCGCTCGGCGACGGGCCGCCTGATCGGCGCGAGCACGAGATCGCCGATCTTCTCAGCTCCATCAAGCGCGCCGGTGTGCGCAACATCGTCTGGCTCACCGCCGACATGCACTACACCGCCGGGCACTACTACGATCCGAACAAGGCGCAATTCAGGGATTTCGAGCCGTTCTGGGAGTTCGTTTCGGGCCCGCTGCATGCCGGCACCTGGGGTCCCGCCGAGCTCGACAACACCTTTGGGCCCGTCGCGATGTACCAGAACGGCTGCAGCGCGGCGCAGGGCGATAATCTGGCGCCGTGCTTCGGCCTGCAGTTCTTCGGCCGCGTCGACATCGACGGCCCGACCGGCGTGATGACCGTGACCTTGAAGGACGTCGACAACCGCAGCCTCTGGTCGGTCGACATCGCACCGCAGCCACAGGCGCGACCTGCGGTGGTTGCGCAGCATTCGTGAGGGGCGGATAACCTCTCCGCGTCGTCATGCCCGGGACAAGCCCGGGCATGACGTCGAGGACGCATCGCGCATCCCCGCTCTAACCCGATCTTGATTGGCCGCAGCGCTGCTCCCGCGCTAGATTGGCTACTCCCGCCACCTCTTTTCCATCACCAAAGAGTCTGTTTCCAACGCCCTCACGGCGTGGCCGGCGGGATGCAATATGTCAGGAGCCTGTTCATGGACAATCTGAAGACACAGGGCATCAGCATGCCCAAGCTCGGCCTCGGCACCTTTCGCATGCAGGGAGATGCCTGCCGCGCCGCGGTCGAGAGCGCGCTGTCGATCGGCTATCGCCATATCGACACCGCCGAGATGTATGCCAATGAGGAGCCGATCGGATCAGCCATCGCCGCGTCCCGCCTGCCACGCGCCGAGCTTCACGTCACGACGAAGGTCTGGCACGAGAATCTCAGCCCCGACGCGATCCGTCGTGCCTTCGATGCGAGCCTGAACAAGCTCCGGCTCGACCATGTCGATCTCTATCTCGTGCACTGGCCCTCGACGGCCGCGAACTGGGGTGCGGTGTTCGAGACCTTGATGAAGCTGAAGGAGGAGGGACGTACCCGCGCCATCGGCGTCGCCAATTTCACCACGGCGCTGCTGAAGATCGCGGTCGAGGACGTCAGGGCGCCGATCGCCTGCAATCAGGTGGAATATCACGCGATGCTCGATCAATCGAAGGTGCGCGCCTATCTCGCGGCGAAGTCGATCCCGCTCGTCGCTTATTGTCCGCTGGCGCAGGGGCGCATTGCATCGGACCCGATGCTGGCCGAGATCGGCGCCAGGCACAACGCGACCGCCGCGCAGGTGGCGCTGAAATGGCTGCTCGACCAGGACGGCGTCGCCGCGATCCCGAAAGCCTCGCGCCGGGAGAGCCAGCAGGCCAACCTCGATGCGCTGAAGATCACGCTCGACGAAGCCGATCGCAAGAAGATCGCCGCGCTGCCGAAGGATCGCCGCTGCGTCAATCCGGGCTTCGCACCGGCGTGGGATTAGTTCGATCCCTGATGCGCAAAGAAATGGCCCCGTGAGGGGCCATTTCCAAATGCGCTCTCAATTAATCCCAGTGGCGATGGCTGCGCTTGATCACGACGACCTTGTCGCGATGATGGCCGCGATGCCAGCCGTAATCGCGATGGCCGCGGAATTCGGCGCGGGCGCCGTAGGGACCGTGATGATGATGGTGATAACCGCCACGCTTGATCACGACCGTTTCCGCGCTTGCCAGCGTCGGCGCCGCGATCACGAGTGCACCCAGGGCCGCAACCACATAACCAAGCTTCTTCATGATGTCCTCCTCGAAATTCGAATGCACATCTAAACCGCGCACTGATGCGAACGTTCCGGGAGAATCGCAGGAGAATTCTGAACAGCTGTTCAGGTGGCTAGTCGCAACGCTGCTGCGTCGGCGTGGGCGCGCCGGTGGCGACGTATTTGCCGTCCTTGATCGTATATTCGCCGCGCTCGCTGCGATTGTAGATCGCGCGCAGGCTGCCGTCCTTGAGGAGCAGCAGCCCGAATTCACGGGCCTGATGCAGCAAGGGGAAGTACACCATCACATTGAGCAGGCCCTCGGCGTTGACCGTGGCCGACACCACCTCGTTCTCGTCCCTGGCCTCGCCGAAATTGCGCCGGTACATCACCCGGCCGTCCTTCCGGATCTCGTAGGTCAAGAGCGCGCCCTTGTCGCGGTCGGGCCGCGCCGCGCAGTCGACCGCCCATGAGCCGAGCAGCCCCCATTGCTCGACCGTCGCGGCCAGCGTCTCGGCGCTTGCGGTGGGGGTGACCGCCACCCACAGCATCGCAGCCGCGATCCAGCGGCCCAAACCACGCGTCATGTCCTGAAAGAACCCCCGCCTCGAAGAATTCCAAAGTGTAGCATCCCGTCGGCTGCCGTCCATGGCGGCCGCTCGATCGCTCGCGAATTTGATCCGCGTCAATGAGGCCGGACTTTTCCGGGGTAGGATGACGCTTCCCGAAGGCGAACCTGGATAGACCAATGCTGAATCAAGTCATGGATTTTGCGGGCGAAGTGCTGCCGGGGAGCTGTGCCGTGCCGCCTTATTCCGAGACCGAGTTTCTGACCGAGCTGGGCGATCGCCTGCGGTCCTCGCGCATGCGCTGCGACCTCTCGCGCCGCGAGCTGGCCCGCCGTTCCGGGATTTCCGAGCGCTATATCGCCCAGATCGAGGCCGGCAAGGGCAATGTCTCGATCGTCCTGCTGCTGCGCCTGGCCTCCGCAATCCACGGCAGTCAGCCGCAGGCGGCCTGACGCTTGGAGGGGACCGCCATGGGGCAGCTCGTACTCGCCGCCAAGGTCACCCACGTTCCATCATTGATGCTGTCGGAGCTATCAGGCAGCCCGCTCCGCGCCGCGCGCGAGCCGGCGGTCAGTTCCTTGCGCGAGCTGGGCCGCCGGGCGAAAGAGCGCGGCGTCACCTGCTTCGTGGTGTTCGACACCCACTGGCTCTCCAATTTCGGCTACCACATCAATGCCAATGCGCGGCATCGCGGCTCGTTCACGAGCCACGAAGCGCCGCAGATGATCCAGGATCTGCGCTACGATCTGCCGGGCGACACGGGCCTGGCGAAAGCCATCGCTGAGAGGGCTGGGGACGCAGGCCTCAACGTGATCGCCCATGAGGTGGCGAGCCTCGGGCTCGAATACGGCACCGTCGTGCCGATGCACTACCTGAACCCGGACGGCTTTGCGAAGGTCGTCTCGGTGGCCTCGCCGCTCTTCACCTCGTTCGAGGAGAGCCGGATCCTCGGTGAAGCGACCCGCCGCGCGATCGACGAATCCGGTGAGCGGGTCGCAATCCTCGCCAGCGGCTCGCTCTCGCATCGGCTCTGGCCGAACAAGAAGCTGGGCCCCGAGGCGTGGACCTCGGTCGCCAGCGAGTTCAACCGCCAGGTCGATCTGCGCGTGCTCGAGCTGTGGCAGAGCCGTCGCTACCGCGAATTCCTCGACATGCTCCCAGACTACGCCACCAAGTGCAACGGCGAGGGCGGCATGGCCGACACCATCATGCTGTTCGCCGCGCTCGGCTGGTACGACTATCGCGGCGCCGCCGAACAGCTCTGCGACTACTTTCCCTCGTCCGGCTCCGGCCAGGTCAACGTGGAGTTTCACATCGAGGCGTGAGGCCGCGGCCTCAGGCCCGCTTCTCCACATTGGCGCTGCGGGCGGGCACGCCGAATTCCTTGCGGCAGACCTCGGCCAGCACGGCGACGCCCTCGCGGATCTGCTGATGCGAGGGACTTGCAAAGCACAGCCGCAGCCGCGCGCTGGAATGGCTCTTGTTGGTCGACCATTCCGGGCCCGGATTGATCGAAACGCCGGCGGCGAGCGCGGCCTGATAGAGCTTCAACGTATCGACCTGATCCGGCAGCTTGACCCAGAGGAAGATGCCGCCCTTGGGCTCCTCGAACTCGGCGGCTGTGCCGAACTGCTCGTTCAGCGCTTCCATCAGCGTGTCGAGCTTGGTGCGCAGCGCTTTCGTCAGCGCCGGTACATGGCTTGCGAAATGCGGCTTGCAATAGGTCGCCAGCACCATCTGCTCGAGCGCGCCGGAGCCCGCATCCGTCTTCAGCGCCAGCATCCGCGACATCACCTCCCAGGGCGCCACGATGAAGCCGACGCGCAGTGCCGGCGCGATCGATTTGGAGAACGAGCCGATATGGATGACGCCGCCGCTCTCGCTCATCGCGTGGATCGCCGGCGGACGCTGCCCCGACCAGACGAGGTCGGCATAGCAATCGTCCTCGAAGATTGGCACACCATACTCGGTCGCGAGCCGCACCAGCTCGGCGCGGCGGCTCTCGGGCATGATGCTGCCGGTCGGATTCTGCACCGTCGGGATGGTGTAGATGTATTTGGGCCGGATGCCGCGGCTCTTCAGATCGGCCAGCGTCGCGGCCAGCAGGTCCATGCGCATGCCGTCCTTGTCGAGGGGAACGCCGACGACGTTGACGCCGAGCCGCGCCAGGCGGGTCAGGGAGCCCTGATAGCTGTCCTGCTCGAAGATCACGGTGTCGCCGCGGCTCAGCAGTGTCGCGTTGACGAGGTCGAGCGCCTGCAGTGAGCCGGAGACGATCAGGAGATCGTCGATGGTGCAGGTGATGCCGGCATCGCGCTTGAGCTTGGTCACCAGGAATTCGCGCAGTGGCAAGTAACCCTGCGGGCCATGCGCCAGCCCATAAGTGGCGAGCGAGCGTCCCTCGCGCCGCAGCACCGTGTTGGCCGCTTCGACCAATTCGTCGAGCGGTACCTGTTCGGAATCGTTGTTGCCGCCGACGAAGCTGTATTTGGCAAGGCCCGTCCAGCGCCCAGAAGGGGCCGGCAGCCCTGCCGGAAACAGGGGGGCGAAGTCGAAGCTGGACGTCATGGGGGCGTTCCTCGTTTTGTTCTTGTTGAGCAGCCGGCGTTGCACCGGGCGCCTTGTTGTTTCCGTCCGCCCCCCGGGGGGCGGGCGCGCTTACTTCTTGCCGGCCGTCCGGGTCGGACGGCCCTGGCTGATGAAAGCGTAATGTGCATTGGCGACGCCGCCAACCATCAGCGCCTCGACCACGGGCTCGGCGATCTCGCCTGTCGCGGCCCAGTCGACCAGGAAATTGGCCCCGGTCCCGCCGCGCACGTCGTCGGTCGGAATGAAGATCGAGATCGTCGCCAGAGGCTTCAGGGCGACCTGTCCCTTCAGGTAGGTCTCGACCTGCTTGCCTGCGGTGTCGAAATAGGCGATGCGTTTGACTACCAGTGCTTGCGTCTCGGAGGCGTTGTGAACACTCAAGGTCACCGAGAAGTCGACGCGCAGCTTGCCCTGGCTCATCGCCACGCTGGAATAGGCGGGCACGTAGAACCCGCCGGAGACGGCGAGTTCCTGGTTCGGCATTGCGGTGAGGGAATCGGCAAAGTTCTGTTCAATATTGACCTTGGATTGTGCGGCAGCGGGCACGGCAAAGGCGAGAGAGCATAGCAGCATTGCTGCGAACAACGCTTCTCGCATGTGACGAATTGCTCGCTTGCCGCGCCGCAACCCGCCTCTAGGGTGCGGCAAAACGGACCAATTTGGTATGCACGAGCTCATTCGCGACATCACTCTCTGTATTCTGTTTGCCTGGATGCTGGGCCTGCTCGCCCATTTCTCCCGGCAGCCGCTGATCCTGGCCTATCTTATCGCCGGCTTCTGCATAGGTCCATTCGGCACCGGCTGGGTCCACTCGCAGGAATCGATCGGCGTCATCTCCGAGCTCGGCCTGATCTTCATGCTGTTCATGATCGGGCTGGAGATCGACCTGAAGAAGATCGTGCGGGCGGGAAAGGTGATCCTGTTCGCGGCGGGCGGCCAGCTGCTCGGCGGCTGCCTGCTCGGGGTGTTGTTCTTCGTCGGCATCGGCCTGTCGCTCGGCGGCGGGCACTTCGATGCGGTCTATCTCTGCGTCGCCTGTGCGCTGTCGAGCACCGTGATCATCGTCAAGGTGCTCTACGAGAAGCGCGAGCTCGACACGCTGCCGGGGCGCATCACGCTCGGCGTGCTGGTGCTTCAGGACATCTTCGCCATCCTGTTCCTGGCGGTGCAGCCGAGTCTTGCCAATCTGCAGGCCAGCGTCATCCTGCTCTCGATCGGCCGCGTCGCGGTGCTGGTCACTGCTGCGCTCCTGGTCAGCCGCTACGTGCTGCCGCGACTGTTCCACCAGATCGCCCGGCGGCCCGAGCTGATCCTGCTCGGCGCGCTGGCCTGGTGCTTTCTCGTCGCCGAGACTGCCGAACGGCTGTCGCTGTCGCGCGAGATGGGCGCCCTGATCGCCGGCGTCTCGCTCTCGACCTTTCCCTACGCGCTCGACGTCACCGCCAAGGTCACCACGCTCCGCGACTTCTTCATCACCCTGTTCTTCGTCGCGCTCGGCATGACCATTCCCATCCCCGGCCTCTCCGTGATCGGACTGGCGCTGATGATCGCGGCTTTCACGGTGGTGAGCCGCATCGTCACCACCTTCACGCCGCTCTATCTGATGAAGCAGGGCCTGCGCGCCAGCCTGTTGCCGGCGCTGAACCTTGCGCAGATCTCCGAGTTCTCGCTGGTGGTGATCCAGACCGGCGTCAACGATCACCATATCGCAGCGCAGACAGCCAACGCCGCCTCCTTCGCCTTCGTGGTGCTGGCGGTGCTCTCGACCTTCGCGATGAGCCGGAGCGACGAGATCACCCGCTGGGCGATCGGCCCCCTGAAGCGGATCGGCCTTAGGGATCTCGACCATGGCAGCGGCCATGGCGAGGAGGGGCACGAGGGCGGCCACGGCGAGGCCCGCCGTATCGTCATCCTCGGATTTTTCCGTGCGGCGAGCGCGCTGCTGGCCGAGATTGAACGGCAGGCGCCGGTGCTGCTCGAGCAGATCACGGTGGTCGACTTCAACCCCAATGTGTACCAGACCCTGCTTTCGCGCGGCCTGCACGTGATCTACGGCGATATCAGCAATGTCGATACGCTGCTCCATGCCGGCATCGGCAAGTCCGAGATGATCATCCTCAGCGTGCCGGATTCGCTGCTGAAGGGCGCCACCAACGAGAAGCTGGTCCGCCACGTCCGCGCGCTCAATCCGACCGCCCTGATCGTCGCCACCGCCGACCTGCTGGCCGATGTCGGCGCGCTCTACGAGGCCGGCGCCAGCTACGTCACCGTGACCCGGCTCAGCGATGCGCACGAGCTGTTCACGGTCATCGAGGCGGCCCAGGCAGGCCTTCTCGCCGACAAGCGCGCCGAGCTCGATCAGCGTCTCGGCGAGCGCCGCGAAGTGTTGCCCTGAGGGCGGCCGTCCGCCTTCCGCTCCGGCTGGCTGCGCCCATATCCCTGGTATCTTCGGTGCAAGCCGGGCCCCGGATGGTCCGCCGCCCGGAATAAGCGGTTGCGTCCAGAACACTAGCGCCCCGCCCCAAGTCCGGCTAAGCCTCCCGCTCATAACCGATAGAGATTGGGACATGCCCGATAGCGTTCAGGAAGTTCTGCAGGCCTTTGCCCGGGGTGAGCTCGTGGTCGTCACCGACGACGAGGACCGCGAGGGCGAGGGCGATCTGATCGTCGCCGCCTCGCTCTGCACCGCCGAGAAGATGGCGTTCATCATCCGCCACACCTCCGGCATCGTCTGCGCGCCTGTCACCACCGAGGACGCGCGCCGCCTGCGGCTCGACCCGATGGTGGCCCATAACGATTCCGCGCACACCACCGCATTCACGGTCTCGATCGACTACAAGCCCGATGGCGGCACCGGCATCTCCGCCGAGGAGCGCGCCTCCTGCTGCCGCGCGCTGGCCAATCCCAACGTCGGCGCCAACGATTTTGCCAGGCCCGGTCACATCTTCCCGCTGATCGCCAAGGACGGCGGCGTGCTCTTGCGCTCCGGCCATACCGAGGCCGCCGTCGATCTCTGCAAGCTTTCAGGGCTGCCGCCGGTCGGCGTCATCAGCGAGTTGATGAACGACGACGGCAGCGTGATGAAGGGCGAGCAGGTCGCCCGCTTCGCCGCCCAGCACAAGCTGAAGCACGTCACCATCGCGGACATGATCGCCTACCGCCAGGCGCGCGAGAAGCTGATCGAGCGGGTCTCCACCTTCGTCACCGAAAGCCCGATCGGACCCTTGCAGGGCTATGCCTACCGCTCGCCGTTCGATTCCATCGCCCACGTCGCGTTCGTCTACAACGGCGTCGGTGACGGTAAGAACGTGCTGACGCGCTTCCACAAGCCGAACATCGTCAAGGACATTTTTACGGGGCACAAGCGCATGGCGGCGGTGCTCGAGCATTTCAAGAAATCGGGCCGTGGCGTGCTGGTCTATTTGCGCGATGGCGCGGCCGGCGTGCCGGTGTCGGCGTTGCCGGACGAGACCGCAACGGAGGCCGACCGCAACCGGCAGTGGCGCGAGGTCGGCGTCGGCGCGCAGATCCTGCGCGATCTCGGCGTCACCTCGATCCGGCATCTCACCTCCTCGGTGCACGACTACAAGGGCCTGTCGGGCTTCGGCATCGAGATCGTCGCCAACGAGCAGCTCGAGAGCTGACACGTCGTGTCGCCCCCGGGATGGCGCTGAAAGCGCCCCGGAATGACGAAACCAGGATGCAATTGCACTTGTTGCCGCGGCGCTTTACTTTGTCGGGCAAATTTTGACGGAACCAGACGAAAGGACGTTTCATGAGCGTGCGCCCTCAGGCCAAGGACAAGCCGGCTGCGGCTTCATTCCAGTGGGACGATCCGTTCCTGCTCGACGAGCAGCTCACCGAAGACGAGCGCATGGTGCGCGACACCGCCCGCGCCTACGCCCAGGACAAGCTGCTGCCGCGCGTCTCCAAGGCCTATCTCGAAGAGAAGACCGACCGCGAGATCTTCAACGAGATGGGCGAGCTCGGCCTGATCGGCATCACCCTGCCTGAGGAATATGGCTGCGCCAATGCGAGCTACGTGGCTTACGGTCTGGTCGCGCGCGAGATCGAGCGGGTCGATTCCGGCTACCGCTCGATGAACTCGGTGCAGTCCTCGCTGGTGATGTACCCGATCTACGCCTATGGCGACGAGAACCAGCGCAAGAAGTACTTGCCGAAGCTCGCCAGCGGCGAGTGGGTCGGCTGCTTCGGCTTGACCGAGCCGGACGCGGGCTCCGATCCGGCCGGCATGAAGACGCGTGCCGAGAAGGTGGCTGACGGCTATCGCCTCACTGGCAGCAAGATGTGGATCTCGAACGCGCCGATCGCCGACGTGTTCGTGGTCTGGGCCAAGTCGGCCGCGCACGACAACCAGATCCGCGGCTTCGTGCTGGAGAAGGGCATGAAGGGCCTCTCCGCCCCGAAGATCGGCGGCAAGCTGTCGCTGCGCGCCTCCATCACCGGCGAGGTCGTGATGGACGGCGTCGTGGTCCCCGAGGACGCGCTGCTGCCCAACGTCTCCGGCCTGAAGGGTCCGTTCGGCTGCCTCAACCGCGCCCGCTACGGCATCTCCTGGGGCGTGCTCGGCGCCGCCGAGGACTGCATGCATCGCGCCCGCCAGTACACCCTGGACCGCAAGCAATTCGGCAAGCCGCTCGCCGCGACCCAGCTGGTGCAGAAGAAGCTCGCCGACATGCAGACCGAGATCGCGCTGGGTCTCCAGGGCTCGCTTCGCGTCGGCCGCCTGATGGACGAGGGCAAGTTCGCCCCCGAGATGATCTCGATCATGAAGCGCAACAATTGCGGCAAGGCCCTCGACATCGCCCGCGTCGCACGCGACATGCACGGCGGCAACGGCATCTCGATCGAGTACCACGTGATGCGCCACGTCCATAACCTCGAGACGGTCAACACCTACGAGGGCACCCATGACGTCCACGCCCTGATCCTCGGACGTGCGATCACGGGCATTCAGGCGTTTTTCTGAGCTCGAGAGTCGAGGTAGGAAACTCTGACGTCATGGCCGGGCAAGCCCGAAGCACGTCTTCGCGCTAGATGTCCCGGCCATCCACGTCTTAGGGCCGCGCGAAGAACGCGGATGCCCGGCACAAGGCCGGGCATGACGAAGTCAGCAAGGTATGAGCAAGCCATGTCCGACAATGACGACGTCCCGTTCAACCGCAATTTTCCGCTGAAGCCCGGTATCGTCGAGGAAGTCCGGCCCGGCGTGCGCCGCGTGCTCTGCAACAATCCGAGCCCGTTCACCTTCACCGGCACGGTCAGCTACATCGTCGGCCGGGGCAATGTCGCGATCATCGACCCCGGCCCGGACGACGCGGCACATGCGGCTGCGCTGCTCGATGCCATCAGCGGCGAGACGGTGAGCCATATCTTCGTCACGCATACCCATCGCGACCATTCGCCGAACACCACGCGGATCAAGCAGGTGACGGGCGCGCCGGTCTATGCCGAAGGCCCGCACCGCGCCTCGCGCCCGCGTTTCGAGAGCGAGAAGCACAATCCGGAATCCGGCTCCGATCGGGATTTCGTGCCCGACATCAGGATCGCAGATGGCGATGTCGTCGAAGGCGACGGCTGGCGGCTCGAAGCGGTGGCGACGCCGGGCCACACCGCCAATCATCTGGCCTTCGCCTGGCCGGAGCGAAAGTTCAACTTCGTCGGCGATCACGTAATGGGCTGGTCCACCTCGATCGTGGCGCCGCCCGACGGCTCGATGATCGACTACATGGACTCGCTCGACCGGCTCGCCGCGCGCGAGGAGGACCTCTATTTCTCCGGCCACGGCCCGGAAATTCCCGACGGCCAGCGCTTCGTGCGCTTCCTGATCCGCCACCGCAAGGCGCGCGAGGCCTCGATCCTGCACCGCCTCGCCAAGGGCGAGACCGACATCCCGACCATGGTCCGCGCAATCTATATCGGCATCGATCCCCGGCTGACGACGGCCGCCGGCTATTCCGTGCTGGCGCATCTGGAAGATTTGGTCGCCCGCGGCGTAGTGGCGACGGATGGCGATCCCGTGATCGGCGGAACGTATCGGATGGCTTGAGGGCGAATGGCGAATAGGGAGTAGCGAATAAGGTGGCGTCCACTCGCTATTCGCCACTTCCCATTCGCTACTTCTTCACCGTCTTTGCCGGTGGCTTCGGCGGCGTCACCGGCGTCTTCTTCACCGGCTTGAGCGCGTCGGCATCGGCGGCGGTGTTGAGATCGTCGATGAATTTCTTGACGCGCGCGGCGTTGCTGCCGAGATCGCTGTCGAAATTGCGCGAGGCCGAGCGGATATCGACGCGGGAATCATCGCCGTCCGCCACGAACCTGATCGAAATGTCCTCGCGAAAACCCATGATCGGCGTCCGCGCCACCGCCTCGATGCGGCCGATGCGGCGCGGCGGCTGGGGTGCACGCTCATCGATGACGATCCATTTGCGCTTGTTGACGAGCTGGAGCGCGATCGCATAGGCGCGGTCGACGGAAATCTCGAGCTCGACGGGCTCGATGTCGGGATAGAAGTGGCGCTGCTGCTCCGCCGAATAGAGGCCGGCATAGACCGCGGTGTTGGTACCCTCGCCGGTGCGCAGGCGCGCTAAGGCCTCGAAACGCGGCGGGTCGATCGGGTCGGTGGTGATGTCGTAGATCGCCGGCAGCTTGCGATATTGCAAGGCCAGATAGGCGGGATAGGCGAGGATCGCTCCGTCGATCAGGAACGCGAGCAGGATGCGCGCCATGCCGCGCGAGCCGTTCTGCCAGATCGCGGCAAATCCTAAGAGCCCCAACAGGATCGAGAGGCCCGCGATCGCGAGTCCGCCGAAGAAGGTCGCCAGCGCCGGCTTCGGCTCCAGGAAGTCGAAGCGGACGATGATGACCGACACCACCACCGCCACCACCGCGAACACGGCCAGATTGCGCGCCCAGCTCGCGAGGCTGGACACGGGCTCCGACTGATAGGGAGCGGAAAACCTGCGGGCCATCGAGTGAGCTCTGCCGGGGTTGGCGATGCCGGCCAGTGCGGCGCGACGATGCGCCGTTGAGACCACGGCGCGGGGGCAAATTCAAGGGAGACCGGACTGTTACGGCCCGGACGAACCGTCATTCCGGGTTCGATGCTTCGCATCGCCCCGGAATGACATTCGAACGATGGCCTTACGCCGCCGCGTTCGGGAAGCGATAATCCTTGAACTGGTCGCGTAGCGCCGTCTTCAGGATCTTGCCGGTGGCGGTGTGCGGAATACCTTCGACGAAGGCGACGTCGTCGGGCATCCACCATTTGGCGATCTTGCCGTCCATGTATTTCAGGATCTCCTCGCGCGTGGCCTGCTGGCCCTGCTTGAGCTGCACGATCAGGAGGGGCCGCTCGTCCCATTTGGGGTGGAACACGCCGATCACGGCGGCTTCCGCCACGGCGGGGTGACCGACCGCGAGGTTTTCGAGGTCGATCGAGGAGATCCACTCGCCGCCGGACTTGATCACGTCCTTGGAGCGGTCGGTGATCCGCATGTAGCCGTCCTCGTCGATGGTCGAGACGTCGCCGGTGTCGAAGAAGCCGTCCTCGTCGAGAATGTTGCTATCGACGCGGTAATAGGCCTTGGCGACGGCGGGGCCGGAGACCTTGAGGCGGCCGAAGGTCTTGCCGTCCCAGGGCAGCTCCTTGCCGGCATCGTCGGTGATCTTCATCTCGACCGCGAAGGGCGCATAGCCCTGCATCTGCAGCACGTCGAGCCGTGCATCGCCGGTGGCGTTCTGGAACGGCGGCTTCAGCGCCGCGACGCTGCCGATCGGGCTCATCTCGGTCATGCCCCAGGCGTGACGCACGTTCGAGCCCATGTCGAGGAAGGCCTTGATCATCGAGCGCGGCATCGCCGAGCCGCCGCAGATCACCATCTTCAGGTCCGGCAGCTTGAGATTATTGGCGGTCATGTGCTGGAGCAGCATCAGCCACACCGTCGGAACGCCGGCGGTGTGCGTCACCTTCTCGGTCGAGAGCAGCTCATAGACCGAGGCGCCGTCGAGCTTGGCGCCGGGCATGACCAGCTTGGTGCCCTGCGAAGGGGCCGAGAAGGCGATGCCCCAGCTGTTGGCATGGAACAGCGGAACCACCGGCAGCATTGTCTCGGACGCGCTCGTGCCGAGGGCGTCGACATTGTTGGCCATCAGCGCGTGCAGCACGTTGGAGCGATGCGAATACAGCACACCCTTGGGGTCGCCGGTGGTGCCGGAGGTGTAACACATCGCGGCTGCCGTGTTCTCGTCAAAGTCCTTCCATTTGAATTTGCCGTCCGCCTGCGCAATCCAGTCCTCGTAGGCGATCACGTTCTTCAGCGTGGTCTGCGGCATGTGCGCCTTGTCCGTGAGCACCACGTAGCGCTCCACGCTCGGCAGCTTGTCGGCGATCTTCTCCAGGATCGGAACGAAGGTGATGTCGGTCATCACGATGCGGTCCTGCGCATGGTTGATGATCCAGGCAATCTGCTCGGGGAAAAGGCGGGGATTGACGGTATGGCAGATGGCGCCGATTCCCATGATGCCGTACCACACCTCGAGATGGCGCCAGGTGTTCCAGGCGATCGTTGCGACACGGTCGCCGAGCTTGATGCCGTCGCGCTCCAGCATCTGCGAGACCTTCAGCGCGCGCTTGTGGATCTCGCCGTAAGTGGTGCGATGGATCGGTCCCTCGACCGAGCGTGTGACAACCTCCTGCTTGCCATGAATTTTGGCGGCGTGTTCGATGATCCGGTGGCAGAGCAGGGGCCAATCTTGCATCAAACCAAGCATTCCGACGTTCCTCCGAGAAGTCGCTGGGCGCGTTATCGCTCTCAGCGTTGGGCCAAAGATTGCCATGAGTTTTAGCCTGCCGGACTTTCGCCGCAAATGGTCTTGTCGCGGCTATATGTCCGCTGGCGCGGCAATGGTTACCGCTGCGCTGGGATTGTCACTGGTGCTCACCGAGAGGGCGGAGGCACGAAAATCGACATCCCCGCTGGATATCTTCGGTATCGCCGCACCCCGGCCGCGCCCGGCGGTCCATGCCGCCAAGATCCCGCTTCCGAGACCGCGCCCCGAGGAGGCGCCCAAGGCCTCGGATGAGGCTCCGCCAGATGCCGAGGGCAAGCCCGCTGCGGATAACAAGCCTTCTGTAGACAAGCCCGGCACCGACAAGCCTGCCGAGGCCGCGACGCCACCCCCAAAGCCGGTCTCGGCCTGCCGTCTCGCGCTGACCGAGGAGATCGCGATCGCGCCCTCCATTCCGGATATCCGCGGCCCCGGAGCCTGCGGCGGCGAGGATCTGGTGCGGCTGGAGGCCGTCGTGCTGCCGGACAAGCGCAAGGTGGCGGTCAAGCCGGCGGCGATCCTTCGCTGCACCATGGCGACCGCGCTCGCCGATTGGCTGCGCAAGGACATGGTGCCGCTGGCCACCAGCCTCGGCACGACCATTGGCGAACTCGACAATTTCGACAGCTTCGAGTGCCGCGGCCGCAACCGCGTTGCCGGCGCGATGCTGTCGGAGCACGGCAAGGCCAACGCCATCGACGTCCGCGCCATCAAGCTGGCCAACGGGCAGTCGATCGGCCTCACCGACCGCACCATGTCCCGCGACGTGCGCGAGCGCGTGCTGCACTCGGTCTGCACGCGGTTTTCCACCGTGCTCGGTCCGGGCTCGGACTGGTACCACGAGGACCACATCCATCTCGATTTGGCGCAGCGGCGCAACGACTACCGGATCTGCCAGTGGAATGTCTGGGATCCCTTGCCCCAGGTCGCCCCGCTGCTGCCGGCGGAGCGTCCCGAGGAGGCGCCGCCACGCGAGGTCGCCGCCAAGCCCGAGGCCAAGGAGAACGTCAAGGACGGAGCCGACGACGAGGCGGCCGAGAAGGCTCCCGCGCCTGCGGACAAGCCGGCGGCCGAGGGCAGCAAGTCCCGGCCGCACAAGCCGGCAACAAAAAAGCGCCGGTGAAACCGGCGCTTTTGATGTCAGGAGATCAGGGGGCGATCAGTAGCTGCCCGCTTGGCCGGTCTGGCTGCTGCCGAGCGCAAGCCGGGAATTGTAGGGCGAGTCGCCATGCTTGGGCTCGAGCACCACGACGAGGGTACCGACCTTGACGCGATCATAGAGATCGATCGCATCCTCGTTGGTCAGGCGGATGCAGCCCGAGGAGATCGAGGCGCCGATATATTCCGGCTGGTTGGTGCCGTGGATGCGGAACAGCGTGTCCTTGCCGCCCGAATAGAGGTACATCGCGCGGGAGCCCATCGGATTGTCCGGACCCGGCGCGACATAGGTCGGCACGCCCAGGCGCGAGATCTCGCCGGGGGTCGGATGCCACGCCGGCCATTCGGTCTTGCTGCCCACCTTGGCGATGCCCGACCAGGCCATGGCTTCCTCGCCGACGGTGATGCCGTAGCGGATCGCCTTGCCGCCATCCAGCACGTAGTAGAGATAATGGTTGTCGGAATCGACCACGATCGAGCCCGGCGTTTCCTTGCGGTGGTATTCGACGATGGCGCGGCGGAAGGGCTCGGCAACCGCGGTGTTCTCGTACCGGACCTTGGCGAGCAGTTCCTTGTCCTTCGGCTTGAAGGCCTTGGTGTCGGTCGCCTCGTAACGCGTGGCCTGCATACAGCCCGACAGCATCAGGCCAGCGGCCAAAATCGCAAATTTAACTTTCAGCGACGACATGGTTTGGTTCCAATCAAAACAATACCGTGCGGAACGCCTGAGCTTAACGCCCAAGTTCCTCGACTCCGTTTAATCCCATTATCGTTGAAATCTGCCACAATTCCAGCACTGAAGCCCTTTTCCCGCGCTGCGAGAGCCTACCTGTGGCTTTTCTGCCGCAAATTTTGCGGCCGCGTGGAGGTTTTGGGGCGGGGAACGCCGGACTGTCGATTCCGTGCCACAGTTGGGCCATGGCACCGCCACAAATGCAAACGCTTCCTTAATGCAGTTGTCATCGTGAACTGGCCAGAATCGCGCTAAGGGCTGTCATTCTGTCGCAGATCTTCGGAGTCGTGCATGTTTTCGGTGTTTGTTCCCTCCGAGTCCGCGCTGAAGAAGGTTGTCGTTGAGAATCTCGCCGCGTTGCCCGAAAGCGCGGTCTGGATCGATCTCGTCAATCCGACCGGGGCCGAGGACAAGGCGGTAGAGCGGCTCGCGGGTGTCGCCATTCCGACCCGGGAGGACATGCAGGAGATCGAGATCTCCAGCCGCCTCTATATCGAGAATGGCGCGCGCTACATGACCGCGACGCTGATGTGCCACTCCGATACCGACATGCCCAGGACCACGGCGGTGACCTTCATCCTCGCCGATCATCGCCTGGTCACGGTGCGCTACGACCAGCCCAAGCCGTTTGCCCTGGTCGAGGCCAAGTTCGCCCGCTCCTGCGCGCCGTCCATCACCGGCGAGGCCGTGCTGATGGAGCTGCTGGACGCCGTCATCGACCGCTGCGCCGACATCCTGGAGCGCTGCGGCGCCGAGATCGACCAGGTCAGCCACGACATCTTCGAGCCCGAGAGCGAGCGCCACGGGCAGGCCAAGAGATATTCCCAGATCCTGATCTCGATCGGCCGCAAGGGCGATTTGACCTCGAAGGTTCGCGAGAGCCTGGTCTCGATCGGCCGCGTCGTGACGTTCCTGTCCGCGGTGGTGGAGGGCGTGAAATGGTCAAAGGACATGCGCGAGCAGCTCAAGACCATGCAGCGTGACGTGGCATCACTGACCGACCACGCCTCCTATCTCTCCAACAAGATCACCTTCGTGCTCGACGCCATGCTCGGCGTCGTCAATCTCGAGCAGAACAACATCATCAAGCTGTTTTCGGTCATGGCCGTTGTCCTGATGCCGCCGACGCTGATCGCATCGATCTACGGCATGAACTTCAAGGTGATGCCGGAACTCGAATGGGTGCACGGCTATCCGATGGCGCTGGTGATGATGCTGATCGCCGCGATCGTCCCGTACTGGATCTTCAAGTTCAAGAAGTGGCTCTGAACGCGTCGCGCTCTCGGAAAATAGTGACCGAGACCTTACGCCGGACGCAGAGACACGGCTCATCGTGTCGCAGAATAGATCGAGATTGAGGCGTCGCGGTGATGGGTGCACCGTGCCGCAATTCCTCCGGTAAAATTTGAGCGGTGGGCTGAACGTTTGCGCGAAACTTGTCTGCGATAAGCAGTGCGTAGCCGCGAGGAACAACCATGGTTGAGAAACACATAACGTCGCCCCGCAACGTCATCGATCTGGCGAACTATCGTCAGGCGATGACGATCGGCAAGGCGTCGTCGATGTCGGTGCGCATGTGCCGGCACTGTGGTGCTCCGCTGCTCGACGGTGAGAATGACGACGACTGCTCGACCGCATTCAGCTCGGCCGCTCCGCGGCCGCGCGACAGGTCACGTCGGATTCGAATCGATTGAGGAACGGAAGGTAAGGGCGATCCAGGTCTTGCGGCGGCGTTGTCTGGATCGCCTTGCTTCCTTCCTTCGTTATCTGTCAGGTCTGTCAGCTGTGACGCCTGATGGGCAGGTGCGCTAGAGGCCGACTGAACCGCTCATTCAGCCGAAACAGAGCCTGTGTCGGCTGCCGTCAATCCGTCTCGCTAAAAATATTCCACTTTACCGAAATTCGGTTTTGGCGTATGTGTCGCCCATCCCGGCTCACCAGGAGGGGCGATCTCGAGGTCGTCTTGATCGCGAGCCGGGCTTGCGGTGGACGCGGCAGCGTCGGCATGAGAGGTGCGGGCAGGGCGGGTAGTCCCTGTGAGCCCGTGGCCGCGTGCAGACGACGGCGCTGTTCAGTTCGTCTCGCCACGTTCTTTCGGCAACGTCGACAAGGCCGGGAGATAACGTGGTGACCAGCGAATGCGCGTACGGCAAAACCGTGTGGTCCTGGCCGTCGTTGCTACGGTCAAGCCTGTTCGAAGATGCGCGCGAGCCCAACCGGGTGGACGGCATCGTCAATTCGAACGGCGAGGGAGGCCAGAGGAAAGTTCGGCTCCCGGGAGAGCGCGGCATAAGCCGTCCGACCATCGCGCAGGGAAGGTCGAGTGTTCGGCCACACCTGTATGCTGCTGTGCGGTTCTTCCTGCGTGTGCTCTAGCGCAGCGGACCGCGGGTGCGTGCCAGCACCCGGCCTTCCCTGCGCCCTCTTGGCTTGAGGGTGGAGCGACGAAGCAAATCTCGGGCGAATTCAGCCGCGAGAACGCGAAGGCATGCCTGCACGGCGACGAAGCAATCCGGAGTCTTTCCGCGGAAAGATTCCGGATTGCTTTGCTGTGCTCGCAATGACGAGAAGAACCTATACGTGCTGGCCGCCGTTGATGTGGATCTCCGCGCCGTTGACGTAGGAGCTGGTGTCCGTGCACAGCACGTAGATGATCTTGGCGACCTCGTCGGGGGTGCCGAGGCGGTGCATCGGGATCTGCTGCTCGACGATCTTCTCGGTGCCAGGCGACAGGATCGAGGTGTCGATCTCGCCCGGTGCGATGGCGTTGACGCGCACGCCGACGCGGCCGAAGTCGGAGGCCATCTCACGCGTCAGCGAGGCGAGCGCGGCCTTCGAGGTGGCGTAGGCGGCGCCCGCGAACGGATGCACGCGCGAGCCGGCGATCGAGGTGACGTTCACGACCGATCCCTTGGCCGCCTTCAATTCCTCAATCAGCCCGCGCGCGATCATGATCGGCGCGAAGAAGTTGACGTGGAAGACGTGCGTCCAGGTATCGAGATCGGTGTCGACCGAGCCGAGCCGGGAGCCGCCGGGGCCCTTCGGCGAGATCGCGGCGTTGTTGACCAGCGCATGCAGCATGCCGCCTTCGAGCCGGTCGCGGATATCGGAGATCGCGCGGGTCGTGTCCGTGGGACTGCTGAGATCGACCTGGATGTGATCCTCAGGGCCGGCGTCCCACGGACAATCCTCCGGGAACGGATGCCGCGAGCAGGTGATGACGCGCCACCCCGCCGAGGAAAAGCGGATCACGGTGGCGTGGCCGATGCCGCGGCTTGCTCCGGTCAGGAGCAGCGTGCGGCGCGGCGCATTGGACGAATGCGGCATGGACATCTTTCAGGTCGGCCCAAAGTCTTAAGGGTACATCCGCGTCTTGGACCACGGTTGGCCGGCCGCGTCACGGCGAAATTCGATGCGGTCGTGCAGACGGAATGGGCGGTCGTGCCAGAACTCGATCCGCGCGGGCGTGATGCGCCAGCCGCTCCAGCCCGGCGGCCGCGGCACTTCGCCGATGACGTGTCTGGCCGCGACTTTCGCGATGGCTTGTTCGAAGGCGAAGCGGCTCTCCAGCTCCTGCGACTGCTTGCTCGCCCAGGCGCCGATCTGGGCCTGCTTGGGCCGGGTGGCGAAATAGGCGTCGGCCTCGGCCTCTGTCACCGGCGTCACGTTGCCGCGGATGCGGACCTGACGGCGCAGCGACTTCCAGTGAAAAAGTAAAGCGGCCTTAGGATTTGCGGCGAGTTCGCGGCCCTTCTGGCTTGCGATGTGGCTGTAGAAGACAAAACCCTCGGTATCGAAGCCTTTCATCAGCACCATGCGCACATCAGGCAGCCCGTCGGGGTCGACGGTTGCGAGCGCCATGGCGTTCGGATCGTTCGGCTCGCTCTTGATCGCCTCGTTCAGCCAGCTCTCGAACAGCGCAAATGGCTCGTCGGCGGCGGTGAAATCACCGGATGTTAAGGGTGTCTGGTGTTTCATCGAGGTCGTGTCGGTCATGTCTGGAGTCCGAGTTGCGTCCCGCGGCCCAAAACGCGTTGTCGTCCGCTACCGCCCTATATAGGGCATGGGGACGCGTTGGCCTATCGGCGATCCGACCCACAGGCCTCGTCATGACGATCATTCTGGTCGGGCTCGGTACCGGGGGATGCAGCTTTTCCCGCAAGGATCAGAGCGCCTACGCCAAGGCCGACGACAGCGACCTCACCGGCTCGATCGCGCGACCGGCGAAGGAAGCCCCGCCGACCGAGACCGATCTCGCCTTCGCCCGCAACGCCGCCTCCGACGTCCTCAGCAAGGGCGACAAGGATTCCAGTCAGCATTGGGAGAATCCGGAGACCGGGGCGCGCGGCTCGGTGACCCCGATCGCACAATCCTATGCCGCCGAGGACGGCCGCAAATGCCGCGATTTCCTGGCGAGCTATGTCAACGGGGCGACCGAAAGCTGGCTCCAGGGCGCCGGCTGCCAAAGCACCCGTGGCCGTTGGGAGATTCATACGCTAAAGCCGTGGCGGAGCTAGGATTCGGTCGGCAAGCCTAGTTGCAAAAATGCCACTCCGCCCCCACATGGATCGCAGGTGGGGCGGGGAGCCCTTTGAACAATTCGATTCTTGAAGGAGACGTGACGGATGCGCGACCCCTATGAGGTCTTGGGGGTGCCGCGGAGCGCTAGCGCTGCCGCGATCAAGAGCGCCTATCGCAAGCTTGCCAAGAAGCACCATCCCGACAGCAACAAGGACGACCCCAAAGCCGCCGAGCGCTTCTCCGAGATCAACTCGGCGAACGAGATCATCGGCGACGAGGACAAGCGCAAGCAGTTCGACCGCGGCGAGATCGACGCCGAGGGCAAGCCGCGCTTCCAGGGGTTTCCGGGCGGTGGCGGGCCGCGTGGCCGCGCCGGTCCCGGCGGCTTCGAAAGCTATTCGTTCCGCTCCGGCGGCGGCCCTGGCCAGGGCGGCGGCGCCTTCGAGGATATCCTCAACAGCATGTTCGGCGGCGGGATGCGCGGCGCCCGTCCTGGGGCCGGCGGTGGAGCCCAGTTCGAATTCGACACCGGCGGCGTCGGGCTCGATCTCGACGTCAACGTTGCCATGTCCGTCTCGCTGGAAGAGTCGGTCAAGGGCGGCGAGAAACGCGTCCGGCTGCCGACGGGCAAGGAGCTCAACGTCAAGATTCCCGCCGGCGTCACCGAGGGCCAGCAGATCCGGCTCCGGGGGCAAGGCGAGTCCGCGCAGGGCCATCCGCCCGGCGATCTCCTGATCACCATCAACATTGCCCCGCACCCGTTCTTCAAGGTCGAGGGCGCCGACCTCAGGATCGACCTGCCGGTCACGCTCTATGAGGCCGTGCTCGGGGCCAAGGTCCGCGTGCCCACCCTCGGCAATGCCGTGGAGCTTTCGGTCCCGAAAAACACCTCCAGCGGCCGGACCTTCCGCCTCAAGGGCAAGGGCCTGCCGAAATCCGGTGGAACCGGGGATCTCTTCGTCACCGTCAGGATTATGCTACCGGACGGGAACGACGCCGAGCTTGAAGCATTGATGGAGAAGTGGCGGGACCAACACCCCTACAATCCACGTAGCGGGCTTGGTTAGGCGATTCGAACTGAAGGGGTTCTCCTAAAGGCCTAGGGCATCGTCCGGGAGATGATGCTCATCATATGCCTGAGGCGTGGTAGCGCTTCACGAATTCGACGTGTCGGCTGTCCGGCGGGGCAGCCGATAAAAAGGTGCGGCCTCGAGAGGGGGACCAGCGCGGTACCAAAAACCCCAATCGAGGCCGCCCGCGTCGATCGGCGGATCGAACGCTGCTCATTTTCGCGTGATCATCCGGTGCGATAATGAGACGCGCCGATGTCTTCATTCCAAATTTTCAATGTCGGAATCTGGGCACTGCGGTGCAGCAGTCTCTCAGGTGCCGTTTTTCTCGGCCTGATCATAGACCGCCTGCGCCACCTTGGTCAGCCGGTCGCGATCACCGCCCCCGCTGACGACGTAGCCGACGCCGCGCTCAGCCCAGAACAGCGCGCCGTCCTTGTCCGTTTTGGCGTAGCGCATTTGCGTTGCACCATTCTCGGTCTTGGCCGTGTAGATGGTGTAGCGCTCGCCCGAGGCGCCTTCATACATCAGGAACGAGGCCGGACCGCTCGGCCCCGGCAAAAGCCGGCCGCCGACGAGCTTCAGCCCGCTGGCCTCCAGGTTCGGCGCGAACACGGTCCAGCCGCAGCGCCGGGTCAGCCAGGCCTGGAGGTGGTCGCGCTCATTCCCGCCGACCTCGACGGGGTGGCGGACCTCGACGACATAGAGACGGTGTGCGTCGAGCGCGTCCGCGGTAAAGCTCTGGAAGGTCGAGGGCGCGCTGGCGGCGCCGTGTGCGACCCAGCCGGCCGTGCCGCCGGCGACGAAAGCAACCAGCACAGCCGCGGCGGCGCCATAGAGCCATTGCCGCGGGCGGCGTTCCAGCCGCTCGAGCTCCAGCCGCGCCGGCACCGGCTCCTGGGCAATGGAATCGTAGCGGGCGTGCAGCATCTCCGCCATCGCGCGCCAGGACTGCACGCGCTCGGCCTCTTCAGGATGGGCGGCAAGCCAGGCCTCGACGTCGGCGCGGCGCTCGGCCGGCAGCTCGCCGTCGACATAGGCGTGCAGTTCGTCCTCGGTCACTGGGATCTTGCGCTCGTTCATTTCGATCGTCTCTGGCTCTGTGGCCCTGAATGTCGTTCAAAGTTCAACTTCGCATCGCTCATCGGCATGCTGCAGGCGGTCAATACGCATCAATCCTGCCATCATTTCACCCGCCGCAGTGCCGGGCGCTCGCCTTCCAGCGAGGCCTTGACGTGGGCGCGCGCGCGGGCGAGGCGCGACATCACGGTGCCGATCGGCACGCCCTGGATGTCGGCGACCTCGCGGTAGCTCATGCCTTCCAGCATGACCAGCAGCAACACCGAGCGTTGCTCCTCGACGAGCGTCGCCAGCGCCCTCTCGATGTCGCGGCCTTCGGCTTCGGTGCCGCTGGCATCCGGGTTGTTGTCCGTCAGTTGCATGAACTGCGGACGTCTTGCCAGCGAGCGCCGCCGATTCTTGTTGAGGTTGGTCAGGATCGTGTAGAGCCAGCTCCTGACGTCGCCTCCGAGAAACAATCGCTCCGAGCGCAGGGCCCGCACCAGCGTGTCCTGCACCAGATCGTCGGCCGCGTCCGCGTCGCGCGTGAGCGCGCGGGCGTAGCGGCGCAACGCCGGGATCATGGCTTCCACACTCTGGCGAAACGCACTCATTGCGGTCTTGACGTCCTGGTGTCAGGCGCGAGCGCCCATAGTGATCATAACACCCGAATGGAACGGCTATTCCGCCGCTCGAAACAGCGTTAACGCGGCGTATTAGGGCTGTACCGCAGGGGAGGGCTGGTGTACCTCCAGACCTCACCAAGAGTTCGACGGGACGTTCAAAAATGGCGCAGAATTCAGGTCTGATGCAAGGAAAGCGCGGGGTGATCCTCGGCCTTGCCAACAACCGCTCGATCGCCTGGGGCATCGCCAAGGCATGCCACGCTGCCGGCGCCGAGCTCGCCTTCACCTATCAGGGCGATGCGCTGAAGAAGCGCGTCGAGCCGCTCGCCGCCGAGATCGGTGGTCTCGTGCTCGGCCATTGCGACGTCACCGATGCTGCGACCATCGATGCCGCGTTCGCGGTGCTGAAGGAGAAGTGGGGCAAGATCGACTTCCTAGTGCACGCGATCGCCTATGGCGAGCAGCTCGAGGGCCGCTACGTCGACACCACGGCGGAGAATTTTTCCAAGTCGATGCTGATCTCCTGCTACTCGTTCACGGCCGTGGCGCAGCGCGCCGAGAAGCTGATGACGGATGGCGGTTCGATGATCACGCTCTCCTATTACGGTGCCGAGAAGTGGATGCCGCATTACAACGTGATGGGCGTGGCGAAGGCGGCGCTGGAGGCTAGCGTGCGCTATCTCGCCGCCGATCTCGGCGAGAAGAACATCCGCGTCAACGCGATCTCGGCAGGTCCCATCAAGACCCTCGCGGCATCCGGCATCGGCGACTTCCGCTATATCCTGAAGTGGAACGAGACCAACGCGCCGATGCGGCGCAACGTCTCGACGGAAGACGTCGGCGGCAGCGCGCTGTATTTCCTCTCCGACCTCTCGCGCGGCGTCACCGGCGAGGTGCATCACGTCGATTCCGGCTATCACGTGCTGGGCATGAAGCGGCCCGATGCCCCGGACATTTCGTTCGGCGGCAAGGACTAGTTTCAAATCCGGAATGGCCGTGCCCACGATCTACTATCTTCGCCACGGCGAGACCGAGTGGAATGCGCTCGGCAGGCTTCAGGGCACCAAGGACATCCCGCTGAACGCGCGCGGGCGCGATCAAGCCATCCAGGCCGGCAGCATCCTCGCCGATTTGTTCAAGCGCGAGGGGCGCGATAAGGCGGCGCTGCCTTACGTGTCGAGCCCGCTCGGCCGTGCGCGCCAGACCATGGAGCTCGCGCGCGGCAAGCTCGAACTGCCGGTTGCCGACTATGCGCTCGATGATCGGCTGCGCGAGATCGGCTACGGCGGCTGGGAAGGGCTGACGCTGGCCGAGAGCGAGGCGAAAGATCCCGACATTTACGCAAGGCGCCTCGCCGACAAATGGACGGTGGGTCCGGCGGGCGGGGAGACCTATGCCGACGTCCAAATCCGCGTGCGCGCCTGGTACGATCAGCTGCAGGCCGACACCGTCGCGGTCGCCCATGGCGGCACCTGCCGGGCCCTGATGGTGTCGCTTGGCCTGGAGACACCGGCCAGCGCCGCCGAGCTCTATATCCAGCAGGGCGCCGTCTACGTGTTCCGCGAGGGACGGCTGGAAAAGTTCAGTTAGGCCACCCATCGTCATTCCGGAACTGGTCCTTCGGACCATCCCGGAATGACGGGAACGGGGTTGAACGCCGTGATCCGCGGCGCTACCACAAGTCAGAACTGACTTACGAACCACCGAGCAGCGATGTCCTTCAACACCTCCGGCCACATGTTCCGCGTCACCACCTTCGGCGAAAGCCATGGGGTGGCCATCGGCTGCGTGGTCGACGGCTGTCCGCCCATGATCCCGCTCACCGAGGCCGACATCCAGGGCGACCTCGATCGCCGCCGGCCCGGCCAATCGCGCTTCACCACCCAGCGCCAGGAGCCGGACCAGGTCAAAATCCTCTCCGGCGTGATGGCGCATCCGGAGACCGGCGAGCAGGTGACGACGGGCACGCCGATCGGGCTCCTGATCGAGAACACCGACCAGCGCTCGAAGGACTATTCCGAGATCAAGGACAAGTTTCGCCCCGGGCACGCCGACTTCACCTATGAAGCCAAATACGGTCTGCGCGATTATCGCGGCGGCGGCCGCTCGTCCGCGCGCGAGACCGCGACGCGCGTCGCGGCCGGTGCGATCGCGCGAAAAGTGCTGCCCGACGTCCGCGTGCGGGGCGCTCTGGTGCAGATGGGCCCGCACAAGATCGACCGCGCCAAGTGGGACTGGGACGAGATCGCAAGGAATCCGTTCTTCTGCCCGGACAAGGACAAGGCCGCGTTTTTCGAGACCTATCTCGACGGCATCCGCAAGAGCGGCTCCTCGATCGGCGCGGTGATTGAAATCGTCGCCGAAGGCGTGCCGGCCGGACTTGGCGCGCCAATCTACGCCAAGCTCGATTCCGATCTGGCGGGTGCGATGATGACGATCAACGCGGTGAAAGGCGTCGAGATCGGCGCCGGCTTTGGCGCGGCCGAGCTAACCGGCGAGGAGAATGCCGACGAGATGCGCACCGGCAATGACGGTACGCGCTTCCTGTCCAACCATGCCGGCGGCGTGCTGGGCGGGATCTCCACGGGGCAGCCGGTGGTGGTGCGTTTCGCGGTGAAGCCGACCTCCTCGATCCTGCAGCCCCGCCGGACTGTCGATCGCCAGGGCGCAGACACCGAAATCTTCACGAAGGGCCGCCATGACCCCTGCGTCGGCATCCGCGCCGTTCCCGTCGGCGAGGCCATGATGGCGTGCGTGCTGGCCGACCACTTTCTGCGCGACCGCGGGCAGGTGGGGCGCTAGCGCCGAGTAGGGCGTCGTGCCGCGGTACTAGCCCACCGCGCAGCTTGACGATCCCGCAACTTCGTCAGCAAATGCGGGCATGCAAAGCTCCGAGCTCCAGCGCGTCTCTAACTGGCTGATCGACGGCGCCTGGTCGACGGTAGAGCCAGTCGCCATGATCGCGGATTTCTGCGAACGTCTGGTCGCAGCCGGTCTGCCGCTGTGGCGGTTCGGCATTTTCATCCGCACGCTCCATCCCGAAATATTCGGCCGCAACTTCATCTGGCGGCAGGGCGGAGAGGTCGAAATCGGCACTGTCGAATTCGATGTGCTGGACTCGCCGGCGTTCGCCCAGAGTCCGCTTCGGATCGTATTCGAGCAGGGGCTGGAGGTCAGAGGGCGTGTCGACGATCCCGCCAGCCAGCGATTTCCCATCATCAACGACATGCGCGCCGAAGGCGTGACCGATTATATCGCGGTGCCGCTGCCGTTCCTCGACGGCTCCGACAACGCGACAAGCTGGATGACGCGGCAGCCCGGCGGCTTCAGCGACGGCAACATTGCGGCGATCCGCTCCATCATTGCACCGCTCGCGCGCGTCAGCGAGATCATCAGCCTGCGCCGCACCGCCGAGATGCTGCTCGACACCTATGTCGGCAATCGCGCCGGTGCGCGTATCCTCGGCGGCCAGATCCGGCGCGGCCACAACGACACCATGCAGGCCGCGATCTGGCTCTCGGACCTGCGCGGCTTCACCGCGCTCTCGGACCGGCTGCCCGCCGAGACCGTCGTCGAGATCCTCAACCACTATTTCGATTGCCAGGTCACCGCGATCCGCGGCCATGGCGGCGAGGTGCTGAAATTCATGGGCGACGGCCTGCTCGCGGTGTTTCCGATCGACGAATATGTCGGCGACGCCGCCCATGTCTGCGCGCGCGTGCTGGAAGCGGCGCGCGAATCCCGCGCCAGCGTCGAGGCGCTGGCCTTTCCGGTCGGCGACGCCGTCGAGCGCTTCCGCTTCGGTGTCGCGCTGCATGTCGGCAACATCCTCTACGGCAATATCGGCGGCGGCAACCGCCTCGACTTCACCTGCATCGGCCCCGCGGTGAACCTTGCTGCGAGGCTGGAGAAGATCACGGGTCGGCTGGGGCGGACCGTCGTCGCCTCGGAAGGTTTTGCCAATGTCTGCCGGCACGACTGGCACCAGCTCGGCGAATTTCCGATTGCCGGGTTCTCCAAGGCGCAGCGCGTGTATGGGCTGGCGGAAGAGACGCCGGCGCTGGTCGATTGAGCCGCTATTCCTCCGGCTCGGTCGTGAACAGCAGCGGATAGCCCTTGGCGCGGCCGGCGTCGGTGGCGCGGGTCGCCTTGGTCTCGGCGACGTCCTTGGTGAATACGGCGACGACGCAGGCCCCCAGCTTGTGGGCGGTGATCATGACCTTAAAAGCCTGATCCTCCGTCATGCGGAATTCGGCCTTCAGCACCATGGTGACGAATTCGCGCGGCGTGTAGTCATCGTTGATCAGGATGACCTTGTGCAGCTTCGGCCGCTCGACCTTGGTCTTCGTCCTGGTTTTCGGCTTGGTAACGGTGTCGTTCATTCCGCCTCCTGGAATCGGCGGGCTCGGTTCCCAGCCGCGATGATCAGCTCGCAGCCTTCTCACCATATTGCAGGACCTGCACCTTCTCCAAGGTGATCAGCCCGCTCGACATCATGCCATCCAGGATGGGCAGGAATGCGTTGATGTTGTCCTCGCTGTCGACGATCTCGATCAGCAGCGGCAAATCTTCCGAAAGCCGCAGGATCTTCGAGGTGTGCAGCCGGCTCGATTTGCCGAAGCCCATGGGCCCGCGCAGCACGGTGGCGCCGGCAAGGTGCCGCTCGCGCGCCGTCATCACGATCGCTTCATAGAGCGGCTTGCCGCCATAATGATCGCTCTCGCCGATGAAAATCCGGAGCGAAACTGCCTGATTGGGAATTTGCATGGTCAGCTCCTTGTCAAGCGGTTGTAGCGGCTCGCCATGATATGGCCGATCCACACCGACACCAGCCAGCAGATCACGGAAGCGGCGATGTAGGCGAGCGCCGTGTATTTCATGCCGCCGTGGAGCAGGCGGAAGGTCTCCAGGCTGAAAGTCGAAAAGGTGGTGTAGCCGCCGCAGAACCCGGTCATGACGAACTGCCGGTGCTCCGGCCGCGCCAGCATCCGGCCGTCCGGGCCGGTCAGCGCCGCGTAGAAGCCGATGATCAGCGAGCCCGTCGCGTTGATGAACAGCGTCGCGAAGGGAAAGCCCGGTCCCGTATCGAGTGCAAGCCCGACAAGATAACGCGTCAGGCCGCCGACGATGCTGCCGGCGGCAACCCAGGCATAGAGCATCGCAGTGCGCCAGCGCTCGGCGGAAGGGGAGTTCATCAGCCGCTAGCCTCCCAGGCGATCCGCAAGGAGGAAGCCGCAAGTGACGGCGGCAAGGCACAGTCCGACGGAGAATACGACATTGCCGAGCGCGTGCATCGGCTCGCCGCTTCGCGCGAGCGTCAGCGTCTGCAGGCTGAACGAGGACACCGTGGTGTAGCAGCCGAGAAATCCTGTCACCGCGAACAGCCACGGATCGGGCGTGGCGAACACCGAGCCAGGATGGGTCGCCAGCGCGCCGAAAATGCCGATCAGGAAGGCGCCGGTGACGTTGATGGTCATGGTGCCCCACGGAAACGTCTCGCCCAGCCGCCGCGCGATCGCACCGGAGACGAAATAGCGTGCGCAGCCCCCCAGGGCGCTACCGATCACGATCGCGATTGCTCCGCTCAGCACGATGAACAGCCCCCCGTCATGATTTTCCTTCCGCCGCCAGACCATTGCCGACGGCGAGCAGCCCGATGAGCGCGACCAGCGCGAAGCCGAGTCCCGCAAGGAACGTTCCCGCCGGACCATAGACGTCCCACAGCGCGCCCGCGATCACGCTCGCGGCCAGCAGGGCAAGGCCGGTGAACAGATTGAAATAGCCGAACGCGGTGCCGCGCAGGTTGGGCGGTGCGGCATCGGCGACGAGGGCCGAGAGCAGGCCCTGCGTCAGCCCCATATGCAGTCCCCACAGCACGACACCGAGCGCGAGGCCTGCCAGATTAGGCAGCAGCGCAAGCGCCAGATCGGCCCCGGCGAGGAAGACGAGGCCGAGCGCGAGCAGGCCGGTCCGGTTGATGCGGTCCGAGAGCACGCCGGCCGGATAGGCCGACAGGGCGTAGACGATGTTCATCAGCACCAGCACCGCCGGCACCCACATCGCATTCAACCCGATGTTCTGTGCGCGCAGGATCAGGAAGGCCTCGCTGAAGCGCGCCAGCGTGAAGACGATTCCGACGGCCACGACACGCCAGTAGACCGCTCCGAGCTGCCGCATCGCGGCGAGGTTGAGCGGATTTTTTGCAGGCTCCCGGCTTGGGTCCGGCTCCGGCTCGCTCACCGCGAACGCGATCAAGCCGAAGGACAGGAAGGCCGGCAGCACCGCGACCCAGAACACGATGGAAAAACTATCTGCCGTCCACCACATCAGGCCGATCGCTACCAGCGGTCCGACGAAGGCGCCGATGGTGTCGAGCGATTGCCGCAGGCCGAAGCTCGCGCCGCGCAGGCCGACGGGAGCGATATCGGCGATCAGCGCATCGCGCGGCGCGCCGCGAATGCCCTTACCGACGCGGTCGATGAACCGCGCCGCCACCAGCCATCCGACGCTGGGCGCAAGCGGGAACAGCGGCTTGGTCAATGCGGCGAGGCCATAGCCGAGTGCGGCGAGCAGCTTGCGGCGGCCGAGCCAGTCCGACAGCGCGCCGGAGAAGATCTT
The DNA here is from genome assembly GCF_032144035.1 of Bradyrhizobium sp. WYCCWR 12699. NCBI lineage: Bacteria > Pseudomonadati > Pseudomonadota > Alphaproteobacteria > Hyphomicrobiales > Nitrobacteraceae > Bradyrhizobium > Bradyrhizobium sp. WYCCWR 12699. The sequence goes on along the minus strand of NZ_JAVTJN010000039.1, from coordinate 1,340,576 downwards.
GGTGATCGAGGCGGTCGCCTCCGCAATGCCCTCGATGAAGCCGACGGTCAGTGTCGAAGCGCCGAGCACGGTGACGAGATAGACCGGCAGCAGCGCGTGGATCATCTCGGAGGAGATGTCCATCAGCATCGAGACGAAGCCGAGCACCCAGATTCCCCTGGGCAGCCCGCTGCGTGCGGCATTCGATGTCGTCGTCACGTCTTCGCCTTCTCCTGGCCTTGCACCAGACAACAAAAAACCCGCCATCGGCGGGTTTGTCCATGCTCCCGCCGAAGGCAGAGGCTCAAAGATTGCCCCTCCTCAAGCAGGAGTCATCAGCCCACTACGGTCCAAGATTACGGGTCAAGGCCGCCGGGCGGTTGTCGGGGGACTCCATCCCCATCTGTGCGGCCAACCTAGCATGGAAATCGCTTGGAACAAGTGGCGGGCGCGTCTCGGCCGGCGTCGTCATTCGGGATTCGGCTCTTCGAGTCGCCCCGGAATGACAGTGCTTATGATCGCGCCTGTTCCGGCAGCGCAAGCGCAACATGGCGGCACATTGCGCAAAGCGCGCGTACTAACCCGCAGATTCCTAACTTGAATGTGAAGCGCAAGCGATCTTCGCGCTTTGCGGCAAGGCGATTGCATGTCACCATCGCGTCATACGACGGGAGAGGCTGCGATGCGCTTGCTGTTCTCGATCGGGGCTGTGCTGGCGGCCGGCATGTTTGCCGGAGGAGACGTCGCGGGCATCGCGGCGCCAGGACCTAAATTCGAGCCGCCCAAAAGTCAGCCGCAGCGTTCGGCGGCCGACAGAGACGCGCAGACGGTTGACGTCGAGCTGATCCTCGCTGTCGACGTGTCCTACTCCATGGACATGGACGAGCTCGCGATCCAGCGCGAGGGCTATGCGCAGGCGATCCAGTCGAAGGAGTTCCTCCAGGCCCTGAAGCTCGGCCCGAATGGACGGATCGCGGTGACCTATTTCGAGTGGGCCGCTTCCAGCGACCAGAAGATCATCATCCCCTGGCGGCTGGTCGATGGTCCTGAAACGGCGGATGCGGTCGCCGCCGAGATCATGAAGACGCCGATCCGGCGCGCCTCGCGCACCTCGATCTCGGGCGCGATCACCTTCGCGATGCCGCTGTTCGAAGAGGATCCCTATCGGGGCCTGCGCCGTGTGATCGACATTTCCGGTGACGGCCCCAACAACAATGGCGGCCCGGTCACGGTGGCGCGCGATGCCGCGCTCGAGAAGGGCATCGTCATCAACGGCCTGCCGATCATGGTCAAGGAGCCGTCCTATTCGACCATGGATATCGACAATCTCGATTTCTACTACGAGGACTGCGTCATCGGCGGCCCTGGCTCCTTCGTCATCACGATCAAGGACCGAGACAAATTCAAGGAAGCGATCCGCACCAAGTTGCTGATGGAGGTCGCCGGCCGCACGCCTGAGCGTCCGGTGATGCGGGTCGCCGACAAGGAGCCGCGCGTCAACTGCCTGATCGGCGAGAAGATCTGGTCGGACCGCTGGGGGCGCTGAAGGGCCGGCTGAGACCTTTTGCCCGCCCGGCCCATGCCCGAGCTTAACGGCTCGTTAACCGGTGCAGGGCCCTAATCAGCCGGTTTCTGTTCGTTTCCAGTCGGCATCCTGACATTGCCGAAGCGAATGAAAGCGGGTTTATCCGGCCCGTCTCCGAGCAATCCAATGGCCATCGTCTCATCGAGCACCAACCAGATTTCGCCCGCCAACGAGCGGCTGTATCACCAGAGTGCTCTGGTCGGCGACTGGAAGGGCAATTGGGTCGGCAACAACCAGCCCGTCGGCTTCAAGGTCGTGAACATCCGCGGCGCCCGGGCGCAGGTCGAGTACACCCACAACGGCCACACCGAGCGCGGCTTTGCCGAGGTCCAGGGCACGCTCATCACCTTCGGCGGGGTCACGGTCGGCACCAAGGACGGCAAGAACATGGTGATGCTGTTCTCCTTCGGAGGCGCCGGCAAGCAGACCGCCAATCTCGAGAAGCAGGCCCCGCCGGCTTCCGACAGCCGTCTGATGGGAAGCTGGGGCGGCTATTCCAGCGCCAACGGCAAGAGCGCGAGCTTCAAGGTGCTGGCCGTCAACGGCAAGGAAGCGCAGGTCAGCGTCACCACCGACGGCGTCACCCGACAGGGCACCGGCTACGTCTACAAGAACGTCATCATGTTCGGGCAGACGCAGATCGCGACCGATGACGGGCAGAACGGCAAGGTCATCTATCAGGTCGGCACGAAATCCTTCATGGTGCCGGTGACGAAATATCCGCCGGCCGATTCATCGTCATCCGTGGACAGGACCGCCTGAGATCGCCGTCCTTCGTCGGTCTCTCCATCACCGGTTCGGTGCCCGCTTCTCCACGAACGCTCTCAAAAGCTCCTGCGCCTCGTCGGTCGTTGCGACATTGCAGAAATCATCCACGGCGCTCGCGATGCTGCGCCGGTAGTCGAGATCGATCTGGCGCATGAAGGCGGCGCGGCCCATCCGCAGCACCGCAGCCGATTTGGCGGAAAACTGCGCCGCAAGCTTCAGCACCTCCGTCTCGAGTTCGGCATCGCCGACCACGCGGTTCACCACGCCGAGCTCGCGCGCTTCCATGGCGCTGAAGACCCGGCCGGTGAACAGCAGCTCGAAGGCACGATGACGTCCGACGATGCGCGGCAGATGCGCATAATGGATCGCGGGAATGACGCCGACGTCGATCTCGGGATAGCCGAACGTCGCGCTCTCCGCCGCAAGCACCACGTCGCAGGACACCGCCATGGTCATGCCGCCGCCGCGCGCCGCGCCACCGACCGCGGCGATCGACGGCTTTCCCAGCCCGTACTGCGCATCGTAGAGGTCGATATAGAGCGCCTGGAGGAATTCGCGGATCTCGGCGCCGGACTTGCCGAGCAGGATGTCGAGATCGAGGCCCGTCGAAAAACGTTTTGCAATTGCGCTCGCCAGCACGACGACGCGCGCGCCGTCATCGTCCGCCGCGCGGCGGAAGGCTGCGACGACGCTGCGGATCATCTCGAGGCTCAGCGCGTTGACGGGCGGGCGGCGTAGCGTGATGCGAGCGACGTCGCCGAGACGTTGGTACGCGACGGTATTGTCAGATGTCACCGGGCTCTCCGTGCGGGATCGGCAGCGACAAGAGAGTCGCTTCGGGACCAGCTTACGTTGCGGCGCGACCCGTGCAAGAACCCGAGCGCGCATGCTAGGCTGCGTGCGGGAGATCGCTCGCGAGGGAGAGGACAGATGACCGAGGAACGTCCCAGGATGGCCGGCTCCGCCACCGTCTTCGTCGTCTCGGACATCGCGGCGAGCCTCGCCTATTACCGCGACGTTCTCGGGTTCGAGGTCACCTTCGAATACGGCGAGCCCGCGTCCTATGCCTGCCTGTGCCGCGACGAGGTCGCTCTGCATCTGCTCGCGGCGGCCGCAACCAAGCGGCTGCCTGGACAAGGCGGTCTCTGCATTTTCGTCACCGACGTCGACCGGATCTATGCCGAGGCGACAGGACGTGGCGCGAAGCCCATCAACCGGCCGGAGGACCGCGACTACGGCATGCGCGATTTCGACGTGGTCGATGCCGACGGCAATCAGCTCACATTCGGCATGGGTATCCCGGAACCCGGGTGAGACGACACGGCGTCGCCTCGCTGGCATTCCTCCTCGCTGGAGGGTATGATTTGTGAGGTTTTCGAAGGTTACCCGAATGTCCCGCCTTGCAGCTTCATGCGGTCTTGCAGCTCTCGTCGCCGTGCTCTGCCTCGGCGCAACGTCCGCTGATGCGCAAGTTGCACCGCTGAGGTATGTCATTCCGGGCGGACCCTTTGGCTTTGGCGGCAGCGATGGCCAGAGCTCCGATATCTACGGCAATTTTTCGAGCTTCAATGCCGGCGACGCCGGTGGGCTTACCAATTTCGCGAACGGCTTCTTCGTCGGCAGTCAGCGCGGCAATCTCAATTGGAGCGGGCTCAGTCAGACCGGACTCAGTCAGGCCGGATTTGCCGGAAATTTCAACGCGCTCTCTTATGACAGTACGCAGTTCGGCTACAGCACCAAGACCGCGGGCGGCTTGCCCGTGACGTTCTTCGCTGGTTTCGACACTTTGAAATATGGCAATGGCATCGGCAGCTCGGTTGCGCCGCTAACCTCGGGCGCGGCACCCGGCTACAGCGCGTTTGCGGGCGTGGAATTCAAGCCGACCTCCAATCTCAGCCTGTCGTTCGGCGCCGGTTTCATCCAGCAGGACTCGGGCCGCATGGACAGCGATATCCGATCGAACATGCTGCCCGGCGAGTCGCCGGCGCTGAGCGGGCTGCGGCGTTAGGATCGCATCACCAGCTCCGGCGGACGCCGCGGCGATTTCGGCAGGTCCGGACCGGCTCCGAAGCGCATCACGATATCGCATCGCCGTTCGCCCAGTCCAAGCGAGGCCGCAAATTGCGACCTCAGCGCCGCCACCTCGACCGGCTGGTTGACGAAGGCATATTTCAGTCCCAGCGCGGTTGCCTGCAAGCCGAAGCGCTGGCAGGCGCGGCCGACCGCGATCCAGTGCGACTTGTCGTTGCGATCTGCAGCGAGCGCGACGACGCCCGCCGAGGCGGCGAGCTGTTCGCGATACTTTTTGTTTTCCCCGCTTTCGGTGAAGAAGAGTTTCAGAAGCGGCCGCGCCAGCCATGACGGCAGGGAGGGATTTCCCGAGGCAGGCGCGAACAACCCGTCCATGGTTGCGAGCGCTTCCGCCTCGTTGAAGCGAATCCAGCTCACGAGCTCGCGCATGAAGGCCTTGTCGCGCATTTGCGCCGAATTGCCTTCGAGCACGTAGTCGGCGACCTCGGCGATCGCGGCGCGCTCGGTCATCAGGATGGCTGTGACGTCAGGTTCACGACAGGCATCCTCGAGCCGACGCAAGGTCTCGGGCGCGACGGGCCTGCCGTCGAACGCCGCGCGGGTGCATTGCCTGATCGGAATCGCGGCCGCCAACGCAGATGGGGAGGGCGGCGCTTGCTCGAGCGCGATCACGATCCGGTCGCCGTCGATGACCGGGTCGGCGCGCCAGCCCAGCGTGGACGCCGCGAGGATGAGGTTTTCGGCTGCGCAGCCGAGACTGACGAACAGGTGATGATCGTCCGGATCGACGGCCGGGCAGCGGCGCGAAAAATCCGGCGCGATCGCGATGTCGTTGCCGCGTGCGGAGAAGATCCACGGTTGGGTGTTGTGGCTATTGGCTGCGAGAGTGGCAAAGCGCACGAGTTCGCGATCCCGCGGCACGGCCCGCAGCGGAGCCCGAGATGCCGTCACCGCCGCGTCATAGGTCGTCGCCGCCCCTGCGGCGGGAAGACCGCTGATCGCAGTCGCGGACAACCCGAGCGCGGTTGCGATGAACTGTCGCCGGTCAACCACAAGCGTCCGCTCCCTGCCGTTGCGCAGGATGCGTCTAGCAGTGGCGGGCTCCGGAACGATTGACCGGAATCAAGATCGGACAGCGAATTCCACGCAAGCCGGGTTTGCGCATCACGACAAGCCCGCCACCAGCGGCCGTTGCAGATGCCGGGCCATGAGTTCGGCCGCCTCGGTGTAGCGCCGCGTCTCCAGAACGTCGAGCAGGCGCAAATGCTCGCGCACATGCCGCCGCATACCCTCACGGTCGGCGAAGCTGCGATAGGCGAACAGGCGTCTGATCGAATTCACGCGCTTCAGCGCTTCGAGAAAGAAGGGATTGCCGGCTCCGCGGATAATCTCTTCGTGGAATTCGCAGCCCGACTGAAAGATCTCGCCGATCGTCATCTTCTCGATCTCGCCTTCGAACACGCGTTGCTGACGTTCGCGCAGGCGCACGATCACCTCCTGCGGTAGCGAAAAGCCGGGCTGCGCGATGGCCGCCGGCTCGATCACCGCGCGAAACGCCTTGGCCTGCGCTTGCGCTTCGGGACTGGAGACCGTCTCCGCAAAACGCCAGCCATAGCCCGGCAGGCGTGCGATCCATCCCTCGGCGGCGATCCGGTCCAGCAGCCGCTGCAACTCGGCGCGCGTGACGTCATAGCGGCGCATCAGCTCCGCCTCGGTGACATCGACCGGCAGCCGTGTCGCGAGCACGTCGCCCGCGACGGTCGCATACACCTGCTCGTTGCGCCTGACCGCCGCGAGCGCGGGCTGGGCTGCGCCGCTGGTCGGATTCTTCGCCAGCACGAAGCCGCGATGCGGCTCGCCGCGCGCCAATCCCGCCGCTTCCAGCGCCTTCAGGCCGAGCCGGATCGGCGCGCGTGAAAGGTCCAGCGCATCCGCAAGCCTTTGCTCGATCAGGCGGTCGCCGGCCTTCATGCCTTCGCGCCGGGCGAGCGCCATGATCAGCCCGGCGAGGTGCTCGGCGCGTTCGGAACCGTTCTTGTCGCTGCGCGGTCGGGAACTATCGGATGCGCTCATTGCAATGCACGCAAGTTTTAGGGCTTGACAGACTGTCCCACAGATTGTTCTTTTCCGCAACAATATACAATCGACCCAGGGAGAGAGCCCGATGGCGCGCGCGCCCGATGTTCACATATGCGAGGTTGCCCCCCGCGATGGTCTCCAGAACCTGGACATCTTCGTTCCGACCGAGGCCAAATGTGCGCTGATCGACACGATCGCCGCTGCCGGCGTTCGCGAGATCGATGCCGGATCGTTCGTGCCGCCAAAGGTCGTTCCGCAATTCGCTGACGTCGATGCGGTGATGGCGCATGCGCTGACACACAAGTCGGCGACCATCGGCGCACTGGTGCCGAACCCGAAGGGCGCCGAGCGCGCCATCGCGGCAGGCGTTGACGCCGTCTATTTCGTCATCTCCGCGAGCGAGACGCACAACCAGGCCAATGTCCGCCGCTCGGTCGACGAGCAGATCGAAGCATTTCGCGCGGTCCGCGCCGCGATCGACGACCGGCCTGTGGGCCAGCGGCCGCAATTGATGGGCGCGATCTCCACCGCCTTCGGCTGCTCGCTGGAGGGTGAGGTGAGCGAAGCGGCCGTGTGCCGGGTGGCGCGCGCCTTCGCCGAGGCCCGCGCCGACGAGATCGGGCTTGCCGACACCGTCGGTTATGCGACGCCCAAATCGATCGGGCAGGTCGTCTCGGCGGTGCGGCGCGAGGTCGGATCGCAAATGACCCTGCGGCTGCATCTGCACGACACGCTCGGTGCCGGCCTCGCCAATGCCGTCGCGGGCCTCGAAGCCGGCATCCGCCGGTTCGATGCCGCGGTGTCCGGCCTCGGGGGCTGTCCCTTTGCTCCTGGAGCGCGCGGCAACATCGTCACCGAGGATCTCGTGTTCATGCTGGAACGCATGGGCCTCTCCACCGGCATCGACCTCGATCGCCTGATGCAAACGCGCGAAATTCTCGCCCGCCATATCCCGGCAACACATTTGACGGGGCATCTGCACGAGGCCGGAATCCCGAAGGTCCTGCGGAGCGCGGCATGAGCATGGCTGCGCGTGAGACTGCATCGGAGCTTCGCCCGCTCGCCGGCCTTCGGGTCGTCGAGTTCAGCCAGATGGTGATGGGGCCGAGCTGCGGCTTGATCCTCGCCGATCTCGGCGCCGACGTGATCAAGGTCGAGCCGCCCAAGGGTGACCGCACCCGGTTTTTCAAGGGACCCGCCGCCGGCTTCTTCGCCACCTACAGCCGCAACAAGCGCAGCATCGCGCTCGACACGTCGACGGCGGAAGGCCAGGGCGTCGCTCGCAGGCTGATCGAGAACAGCGACGTCCTGATCGAGAATTTCCGGCCGGGCCTCTTGAAGCGGATCGGCCTCGACTACGAGAGCGTCGCGGCCTTCGCGCCACGCCTGATATATTGCTCGCTCAAGGGCTATTTGCCCGGACCTTACGAGAACCGCCTCGCGCTCGACGAGGTCGTGCAAATGATGGGAGGCCTTGCTTACATGACCGGCCTGCCCGACCGACCGATGCGCGCCGGCGCCTCGGTCAACGATGTCATGGGCGGCATGTTCGGCGTGATTGCGATCCAGGCTGCGCTCGCCGAGCGGCAGCGGACCGGCCGGGGCCGCTACATCCAGAGCGCGCTGTACGAGAACAACGTGTTCCTGATGGCACAGGCCATGATGTGCGAGGTGGTCAGCGGCCAGCCGTCCATTCCATATTCGATCAAGGACAGTCCGTGGCCGGTTTACGATCTTTTCGACACCAAGGACGGCTCGAAGCTGTTCGTCACCATCGTCGGCGAAGAGCAATGGGAGGCGTTCTGTCGTGCCTTCGATCGTGAAGCTTGGCTCGTTGATCCGCGCTTTGCGACGAGCAACGATCGCGTCGATCATCGCAGCTGGCTGATCCCCGAGATCGCGAAGATCTTCAAGCAATGGGACAAGGCCGATCTCGCAGCGCGTCTCGAACAACTCGATCTGCCCTACGCCCCGGTGAACAAGCCCGGCGACCTCTTCGATGATCCGCATCTTAACCGGTCGGGCGGTCTGACCGAGATTCGGCTGCCCGGCGGCGGCGCGGCCAAGACGCCGCTGCTGCCGATTTCCATGGACGGAAGGCGTCTGCCGAATCGCTACGATCCACCTGGGATCGGCGAGCACAGCGGCGAGATCCTGAACGAGATCGGGATGTCGCCGAATGAGATTGAAGCGCTCCGACAGGCCGGGACGATCAAGGTCGCGCCGTCCTGATCGATCGGCGCCATCGAACAAAAGCAAAGGGAGGAGGAGCACATGAGCATTACCAGACGCCAGGCGTTGATCGCCGGCTCCGCATGGGCCGGCGCATCTCTGTTGCCGGGACAATCGCGCGCCGAGGCCAAGCAGGTCTCGCTCGCCTTCGGACCGGTCTCGCCGGTCTATGCCATCGGCATGATCGCGGAGCTGAAGGGGTACTTCAAAGACGAAGGACTCGATTCCAAGCTCATCACCGGCAACGCCGGCACATTCGGGCGCCAGACGCTGGCGGCAGGGCAGGCGTTGTTCGCCCATGGCGATGCCAGCCACCCGCTCCAGCTCGGTGCGCGCGGCAAGCCGTGCAAGATCCTGCTCGCGACCGAGATGGTGTGCTCCTACGCCAGCATCATGGTCCGGCAGGACCTCTACGAGAGCGGCATCACTACGGTCGAGAAGCTCGCCGACTTCAAGCGCCCCGATGGCGCCAAGCCGATCGTTGCCGCCACCGCGATCGGGTCCGGCACCTGGGTATTCGGCACTTATGTGTTCGAAGCGCGCGGGCTTGGCAGCAAGGTGAACTGGGTCGCGGGCGGCGGGCCCAACACGATGTTCCCTTCGCTCCAGACCAAGCAGTTCGACGCCATCATGGCGCCGCCGAGCTGGATCGTCGAGGTCGAGAAGAAGGGCTTTGGCAAGGCGATCTACGACACCTCCAAACCCGGCGTGTTCGAGAAGGATTTCGGCGGGACGCTACCTGTGCTCGTGATCTACACGCTGCAGGACACGGTCGAGCAGGACAAGGCGATGGTGCAGGCCTATGTCAACGCGATCTATCGCGCGATGGCCTTCGTGAAGGCGACGCCGCTCGCGGAGGTGCAGGCGCTCGTTGCGCCGAAATATTTCTCAGGGATAGATCCCGATGCGATCAGCGCCGAGCTCGGCTTCGACAAGTCGACCTGGGCCTATGACGGTGTCATCGACAAGGCTGCGTTCGAACGCGGCGCCAAGCCCTGGTACCGCAAGGGCACGGATATCCCCGAGACCAGGTACGAGGATGTCGTCGACATGAGCTTCCTCCAGACAGCCAGGGCGAAATACAAATGATCGCCGCGTCAGGCCAGGGTCTTGCGCTCGCGCGCAACGAGGATCATGCAGCGGCGGCGCGCATCCGCATAGCGGTGCAGGGGCTCACCAAACGCTTCAACGCGTCGGGGCGAGAGTTCGTAGCGGTGGACGACGTCTCCTTCGAGGTCAAGCAGGGTGAGTTCGTCGCGCTGCTCGGGCCGTCCGGCTGCGGCAAGAGCACCATTCTCAACATGGTCGCGGGGCTGCTGCCGCGCTCCGGCGGACGCATCCTGATCGACGAGGACACGGTCGAGACGGGCAAGGTCAACCCCGGGGTCGGGTACGTCTTCCAGCGCGATACGCTGTTTCCCTGGCGCACCGTCGAGCAGAACATCGGCTATGGGCTGGAGATCGCGGGATTGCCGAAGGTCGAGCGTGCGGGCCGCGTCGCTTCGGCCGTCGAGAAGGCCGGGCTCACGGGCTTTGCGCAGAGCTTTCCCCGCATGCTGTCCGGCGGCATGCGCCAGCGCGTCGCCTTGATGCGCACGCTGATCCTCGAGCCCGAGATCCTGCTGATGGACGAGCCGTTCGGCGCGCTCGACACCCACACCAAGCTGGAGATGCACAAGACGCTGCTGGAGATCTGGGAACGCGAACGGCAGACCGTGTTGTTCGTGACGCACGATCTCGGCGAAGCCTTGACCTTGGCGAGCCGCATCATCCTGCTCTCGGCGCGGCCCGGACGCCTCAAGGAAGATTTCGACGTCGCCATTCCGCGTCCGCGCGATCCCGTTGCCATACGCGAGACCGCCGAATTCGGCCGCCTCTATTCCCACATCTGGCATTCGCTCGGCGAAGAGTTCCGCCGTACCAGGGCCGACTGACCATGTCCAACAGCCGCATCGTCATCCTGTTCTGGCAACTGGCCATTCTCGTAGCAATTCTCGTCGTCTGGCAGTGGGGCTTCGGATGGAGCAAGGCGCTGCTGCCGAAAGCCTTTGTGCCAAAAATCCTCGATCCCTATTTCGTCGCCAAGCCGTCGCTGATCTGGCAAAGTTTTTTGCGGCTCGGCTGCTTTGCTGACGCCGGCGGTTTTGCCGCCTGCGTCAAGAGCAACGACAACAATCTGTGGCTTGCAACGCTCGTCACCTTGAAGAACACCTGGTGGGGCTTCCTGTTCGGCTCGGCAAGCGGCATCGCGGCTGGCCTCGTTCTCGGCCGTTCGGAGTTCCTGGCGCGCGTGTTCGGGCCCTACATCGTCGCGCTCAACTCGATCCCGCGCATCGCGCTGGTGCCGCTCGTGATCCTGATCTTCGGCCTCGGCGACCTCTCCAAGATCGCGACCGCCTGGCTCGTCGTGTTCTTCGTGGTGTTCTTCAACACCTTCGAGGGAACGCGGGCGGTCGACCGCGACCAGATCGCCGCCGCCCGCCTGCTCGGCGCCAGCGAATTCACGGTGCTGCGGACCGTTGTGATCCCGTCGGCGCTCGCCTGGGTGTTCGCTTCGCTCCTGCCGGCGGTGTCCTTTGCGCTGATCGGCGTCATCGTCGGCGAGTTCATCGGCGCCGAGCGCGGCCTCGGCAAGCTCATCATCGAAGCCGAGGCGCGGGCCAATGCCAGCGAGATGATGGTCGCCATCTTCGTGATGATGTTCGTCGGCATCCTGCTCGCGGTCGCGGTGCGCTCGTTGCAGTCCTACCTCTTGCGATGGCAGCCGCAATTCGAGCCGTCGGCGTAGCCATCAACGGCTGAATCGCGCCACCAGCTCCACGTGCGGCGTGTGCCGGAACTGGTCGACCGGCACCACCGCCTCCAGCCGATAGCCGCCGTCGATCAGCAGGCGCGCGTCGCGGGCAAAGGTCGCGGCGTTGCAGGACACCGCGATCACGACCGGCACTTTGCTCGCAGCGAGCTTTAGCGCCTGCGCCTGCGCTCCCTGGCGCGGCGGATCGAACACCACGGCGTCGAAGTCGCGCAGCTCCGGCGGCACCAGAGGGCGGCGGAACAGGTCGCGCGGTTCGGCCTTGATCGGCTTCAGGCCGGGTGTGCGCGCGGCCTTCGCCAGCGCCGCGACCGCCCCGGCGTCGCTGTCATAGGCGGTGAGTCGCGCCTTCTCGGCGAGCCGTAGCGCGAACGGGCCGACACCGCAAAAGAGGTCGAGGACCTCCTTGGCCTTGCCGATGCGCTCGATGATGAGCGCGGCCAGCGTCTCTTCGCCTGCGACGGTTGCCTGCAGGAACGAGCCCGGCGGCAGCGTCACCTCGGCGCGGCCCATCTTCACCGTCGGCGGCAGGCGTTGCAGCACCAGCTCGCCATGCCGCGTCAGCCGCGCCAGGCGGTGCTGCTCGGCGACGCGCGACAGCGCCGTGACCAGCGGCGTCGGCAGCGGCCCGGAGCCGCGCACGTCGACATCGAGGCCGTTGCTGGTGGCGGTCACCTGGATGTCGAGCGGCTTGGTCACCGGCATCTTCGACGTCAGCGGTTCGGCGAGCGCCCAGGCGGCATCGAGCGCGCCGCCGAGCGCGGGATCGAGGATGGGGCAGCGGTGGATCGGGATGACGTCGTGCGAGCTCGTCGCGGAGAAGCCGACCTTGAGGATGTCGTGCGTTCCGAAGCGGCCGTGCAGCGTGACACGGCGGCGGCCTGCGCCATGGGCATCCACCAGCGGCGCCACCTCGCAATCGATGCCGGCCTGCGCCAGTGTCTCGACCACGATGCCGCGCTTCCAGGCGTGATAGGGCTCTGCCGCCCAGTGCTGGATCGCGCAGCCGCCGCAGACGCCGAAATGCGGGCAGAACGGCTCGATGCGCTCGGGGCTTGCGATATCGACCGCGAGCAGCTTGCGGCGATCGGGATGGTGGCCGACGACGTGATCGACCTCGACGGTCTCGCCTTGCAGCGTATAGGGCACATAGACCGCATCGCCCGTCGTGAGGCAGACGCCGTCGCCGCGATGGCCAACGTGATCGATGGTCAGGCGCTCAACCACGGCGCGCGCCCAGGAAGAATTCGATATTGCCGTCACCGCCCGCGATCGTGGACGGAAATACCTCGATCTCGGTGCAGCCGAGCGACGCGGCGAAGGCGGCGATGTCGTCGCAGATCTCCCGGTGCACGGTGGCGTCGCGGACGATGCCCTTCTTGTTGTGCTTCCTGTCAGCCTCGAATTGCGGCTTGATCAGCGCCAGCAGGCTCATCGGCGCGGCGGCGAGGGAGAGCGCCACCGGCAGCACCGTCTTGAGCGAGATGAAGCTGACGTCGATGACGACGACATCGGGCCGCGCCGGCAGCCGTTTGCCGTCATAGCTGCGGATATCGGTCTCCTCCATCGACACGATCTTGGAATGACCGCGCAGCGAGGGATGCAGCTGGCTGGTGCCGACGTCGATCGCGAACACCAGGCTCGCGCCATTCGCCAGCAGCACCTCCGTGAAGCCGCCGGTGGACGCTCCGACATCGAGGCAGACATGGTCCTCGATCTCGATGGGATAGCGCTCCAGCGCGCCGGCGAGCTTGACGCCGCCGCGCGAGACATAGGGGTGCGCGGGCTCCGCCTGGATCACGGCGTCCTCGGCGATGGTCTCCGACGGCTTTGAAACCTGCCTGTCGTCGGCCGTGACCAGGCCGGCCTCGATCGCCGCGCGGGCCCGCGCCCGGCTCTCGAACAGGCCGCGCTCGACCAAAAGAACATCCGCGCGCTTGCGGGCAGGGGACAATCGACTCTCCGGATCAGGCTGGCGCTTATGGTGCAACCAATCGCGCGGCTGCCATCTGGACGCAAGCCTCGAACGCGGCCAGATCGTGCCAGACGTCGGTGGGCATCGTGGCCGGCGTCACCAACGCGCAGCCATGCAGCTCCAGCGCATGGATCATCATGAGATTGTCAACGAGGCCGAAATCCTCGACGGTCAGGCCCTGCGCGTCGACCAGCCGCCCGTTCTCGGACGTGACGTCCATGAAGCGGCCGAGGCGGTCGGCATAGGTGGCGCCGTCGTTGGAATAGGCGAGGCAGAACTTGCTGCGCCCGGCCATATAGCCGAGTTCGTAGACGGTGCCGGGATCGGCACCGGCGCCACGGAACGGGGTGAGGTTGGCGATGATGGCATCGGCCTCGTCCATCATCGCCTCGTTGCCGCAGAAGATCTGCCGCGAAGCGTCGGACGCGGAAAGGTCGATGGCGTTGTCGAGGGGATAGAGGCCGGTCAGGCCATGCGCCGCGCAGATATCGACCTTGCGCCGGCCGATTTCCATGGCATCCGGCAGGAACACGTCGGGACCTGCCAGATAGATTTTCATGGCGTTAGTACCGGAAAATTTGGGTCGAGGGGCAAGCCATAGCGTGCGGTTTGCTCCCTCCCCCGCGTGCGGGGGAGGCAAAGGCGGCCGTTGGCTGCCGTTCTTAGGGAACGCCGATGCGAAGCATCGGCTACGGGAGAGGGTTATATCCTCAATCGAGAACCCCCGAGAGGAGAAAGCCCTCACCCGACGCTTCGCGTCGACCTCTCCCGCAAGCGGGAGAGGTAAACCAGCCTCAAGCCAGCTTGACCGTCTCGGCCTTGACGTCCTTGCCGAGCGCCTCGAACACCTTGGCGACGATGCCCTTGGCGTCGAGACCGGCGCGGCCGTACATCGCGGCGGGGGTGTCGTGGTCCTGGAACACGTCGGGCAGCACCATCGAGCGGAACTTGACCATGCCGGTGTCGAGCACGCCCTGGTCGGTCAGGAACTGCGCGACATGCGAGCCGAAGCCGCCGACCGAGCCTTCTTCGATCGTGATCAGCACGTCGTGGTCACGCGCGAGCTTGAGCACAAGCTCGGTGTCGAGCGGCTTCATGAAGCGCGCATCCGCGATCGAGGTGGAGAGGCCATGCGCGGCGAGCTCGTCGGCGGCCTTCTCGCATTCGGCGAGGCGCGTGCCGAAGGAGAGCAGGGCGATCTTGCTGCCCTGGCGGATCATGCGGCCCTTGCCGATCTCGAGCGGAATGCCGACCTCGGGCATCTCGATGCCGCGGCCTTCGCCGCGCGGATAGCGCAGCGAACTCGGACGGTCGTTGATCGCGACCTGGGTCGCCACCATGTGCACGAGCTCGGCCTCATCGGCCGCCGCCATGATCACCATGTTCGGCAGACAGCCGAGATAGGCGTTGTCGAACGAGCCGGCATGCGTCGCACCGTCGGCGCCGACGAGGCCGGCGCGGTCGATAGCGAAGCGGACGGGCAGGTTCTGGATCGCGACGTCATGCACGATCTGGTCATAGCCGCGCTGCAGGAAGGTCGAGTAGATCGCGCAGAACGGCTTGTAGCCTTCGGTCGCGAGTCCCGCGGCGAACGTCACCGCGTGCTGCTCGGCGATGCCGACATCGAACGTGCGGTCGGGGAAGGCCTTGTTGAAGATGTCGACGCCGGTGCCCGACGGCATCGCCGCGGTGATGGCGACGATCTTGTCGTCCTTCTGGGCTTCCTTGACGAGGCTCTGGCCGAACACGTTCTGGTAGGCCGGCGCATTCGGCTTGGCCTTGGCCTGGGTGCCGGTCGCGACGTCGAACTTGACGACGGCGTGGTACTTGTCGGCGGACGCTTCCGCCGGGCCGTAGCCCTTGCCCTTCTGCGTCACGACGTGGACCAGGATCGGGCCGGTCTCCATGTCGCGCACGTTCTTCAGCACGGGCAGCAGATGGTCGAGATTGTGGCCGTCGATCGGGCCGACATAGTAGAAGCCGAGCTCCTCGAACAGCGTGCCGCCGTCCATCATGAAGCCGCGGGAATATTCCTCGACGCGGTTGGCGCGGCTGGCGATGATCTTGGGCAGGCGCTTGTTGATCTGCTTGGCCGCATCGCGCAGCGTGCGATAGGTCTTGCCGGAGTAGAGCCGCGACAGATAGGCGCTCATGGCGCCGACCGGCGGCGCGATCGACATGTCGTTGTCGTTGAGGATGACGATCAGGCGCGAGTTCATGGCGCCCGCATTGTTCATGGCCTCATAGGCCATGCCCGCCGACATCGCGCCGTCACCGATCACGGCGATGACGTTGTTCTTGCCGCCGGAGAGATCGCGCGCCACCGCCATGCCGAGGCCGGCGGAGATCGAGGTCGAGGAATGCGCCGCGCCGAACGGATCGTAATCGCTCTCGCTGCGCTTGGTGAAGCCGGACAGGCCGCCGCCGGTGCGCAGCGTGCGGATGCGGTCGCGGCGTCCGGTGAGAATCTTGTGCGGATAGGCCTGGTGGCCGACGTCCCAGATCAGCCGGTCGCGCGGCGTGTCGAAGACGTAATGGATCGCGGTGGTGAGCTCGACCACGCCGAGGCCCGCGCCGAAGTGACCGCCGGTCACCGAGACGGCATCGATGGTCTCCTGCCGCAGCTCGTCGGCGACCTGGCGAACCTGCTCGATCTTGAGCTTGCGCAGGTCTTCCGGCGTCCGGATGGTGTCGAGAAGCGGCGTTTTACTGTATGCGTTCACGGCGATTTCCAATTTGTCAGCGCCGGAAGGTCATTCCGGTGCGCGATGGGTTTGCACAATATCGGCGCAGCGCGAGTCCTCAAACCGTCGGAGCCACCTGCATGGGGCAAGGCCCCGTCTTCAAGCTTAGGTAAGCTTAAGTGCGCTCCGGTTCAGTCTCTGTGATCCCTGTCACTTAGATCGGCTTCGTCCGTCCCAGCCAATTTCATTAGCAGATTGAAGCGCTTGTCGTCGGTATTCGGTGCCCACGCAAGGCTTGCAAAAAGCCACACTCCGCGCAGCTTTACACCAAAGCTTGGGCCAAAGCCAACCCGCCGGACCGATTAGGGGTATGCAGATGCAACCGGCGGGCCAGAGTGGTTAACCGTGGGCGGGGACCATGGGTTCCGGCCCAGGCCCGCCCCTATGCAGGCTATTTTACCTGAATGACGTCTTTTTTGCCCTCAGCAGGCCGATTCCGGACCGGACGGGCAATCGATCCGTCTGCACGGAACCGCGAAGCTTCGGAACGACGCCGTGCGATCATGAAAACAATGCGGCGGCCACGCTTCCCGTGAAGCTGCTTCGCCCGGTTGTCAGGCGACCGGGCAGGAAATTCTCGGCTCCGCTTACTGGACGTCGAGCGGTGCCGTGCCGGTGGCCTGGCCGCTGGCATCGGTGGTGATCTTGTCGACGCGCGCCTCGGCCTGGCGCAGCAACTCCTCGCAGCGACGCTTGAGCGCCTCGCCGCGCTCGTAGATCGTCACGGATTCCTCGAGCGGCACCTTGCCGTCCTCGAGCCGCTTCACGATCGTTTCGAGTTCCTCGATCGCGCGCTCGAAGGTGAGCTTGGAGACGTCGACTTGGGTATTTTCGGCCATATCCGTTTCCGATTGCCCGATTCGCTTTCGCTGGAGTGAAGGCGGGTTTTGCGGGCTTAATGTGGCGGGCGTCTCTACGCGCCCATCAGGGCGCCGACATGCGCCGTAACAGATTCTTTCAGTCCTTGCAGGTCATAGCCGCCCTCGAGCACCGAGACAACACGCCCTCCGGCGGTCTTGTCGGCGAGATCCATCAGCTTGCGCGTCACCCAGGCATAATCCTCCGCGCGCAAATTCAGCGAGGCCAGGGGATCGCGGTAATGCGCGTCGAAGCCGGCGGAGATGACGAGCAGCTCGGGGCTGAATTTTTCGAGCTGCGGCAGGATCAGATTCTCGAACGCGGAGCGGAATTCCGGCCCGCCGTCCTCGGAGGCGAGCGGCGCGTTGACGATGGTGTCGTGGTCGCCGCGCTCGCCCTTGGCGCCGGTGCCCGGAAACAGCGGCATCTGATGCGTCGAGCAGTACATCACGGTGGGGTCCGACCAGAAGATGTCCTGGGTGCCGTTGCCGTGATGCACGTCGAAATCGACGATGGCCGCGCGCTTGATGCCGTATTTGCGCTGCGCATGGCGCGCGGCGATCGCGACGTTGTCGAAGAAGCAGAAGCCCATCGGCTTGCCGATCTCGGCGTGATGCCCGGGCGGACGCACCGCGACGAAGGCGTTGCGATGTTCGCCCTTCATCACCGCTTCAGTCGCCGCGACCGCGCCGCCGACGCCGCGCATCACCGCCTCCCACGTGCCCGGCGACATCGACGTGTCGCCGTCGATATAGACCTGCCCGCTGCTCGGCGCGATGTGGCGCAGCTCGGTGACGTAGTGCTCGTTGTGGCAGAGCGTGACGAGATCGAGATCGCCCTCCGGCGCCTGGTCGCGCGCCAGGAACTGGAAGCGCTCATGCGACAGCGCTTCCTCCACGGCGCGCAGGCGATCGGGCCTTTCAGGGTGTCCCGGCGGCGTGACATGGTCGAGGCAGGCCTTGTGGGAAAGGAGAAGCGTGCTCATCAGGTCGGCCTCACAAGAAACGGGCTTCCGTCGTCGCTTGGCGCATTCGGCGCCAAAACGCAATGCCTGACACAATCTATGCGCTTGGGCGGCAATGGCAAAGGGGCGTCCCGGGCCGCTGCCGTTTGATCCGGATCAATTCACCCGCAGGATGCGGGTCGGCGGTAGCGGACCGATCGGCCCGTGCGCCCGGAAGAACGCGAACAGCGCGTCCGCGTCGTAACCGCCATATTGCGGCGAGGCGCCCTGTTTGGCGACGGTAAAACCGTCGCCGCCGACGGCAAGGTAATCGTTGAGGGTGATACGGTAGCCGCTTCCAGGCTCGATCGGCCTGCCGCCCAGCGTCATCTTCTCGGGGATCACGCGCTCGCCGAATGGCTTCGACGCATCCCAGGCATAGCTGAATCCGTTCGACACCTGGAGGATCCGCGGCCGCTTCGGGTCCAGCCATTGCTGCTCGAGCATGTCCTTGAGCTGGCTGCCGGTGAGCGTCATCGTGACCAGGCGGTTGCGGAACGGCTGGCTGGCGAAGACATCGCCGAAGGTGATCGCGCCGTTCTCCTTCGGGACGATGTCGGTGCGGATGCCGCCGGGATTGGTGAGCGCGATGACAGCGCTGCCATCCCTGGCGTCCTTGGTCGCGGCGAGCTGCGCATCCGCAATGACATCGCCGAGCGCGCTTTCGCCGGCCTCGTTCGGCACCCGCGACAGCGTCTGCGTCACCGATCCGGCCGGCCGGTTGGCGATCGGCGCCGAGAGCCTGTCATAGGCCTCGATCAGCGCGCTCTGCTCCGCATCTTTCGCCAGCGAGGCATTGGCGACGATGACGTTCTCGCCCCTGGCGCTGACGATGTCGCGCGTGGCGGGATCGAGCTTCAGGTCGATCGCGGTGACCAGCGTGCCGTATTTGTCACCGCTGGTGACGAGCCGCCCGTCGATGTCGCAGACATAGGCGCGATGGGTGTGGCCGCTGACGACGACGTCGACGGCGCGGTCGAACTTCTTCACGATGTCGACGATCGGCCCGGTGATGCCGGGGCATTCATTGTAGTCGCCGGCGGGCTCGCCGCCCTGGTGGATCAGCACCACGATCGCCTCGACGCCGCGCGCCTTCAACTGCGCGACCTGCGCATTCACGGTCTCGGCCTCGTCGCGGAATTCGAGCCCCTGGATGCCTGATGGCGAGACGATGCCCGCGGTCTCCTTCAAGGTCAGCCCGATGAAGGCGACAGGGATGCCCTCGAACTCCTTGATCTCATAGGGCGGCAGCACGCTGTTGCCCGTCGCGGCCTCGATGGTGGATGCTGCGAGATAACGGAATTTGGCGCCCGTGAAGGGATGCGGCCCCTGGCAGCCGTCGACCGGATGGCAGCCGCCGTTCTGCATCCTGAGTAGCTCGGTCTTGCCCTCGTCGAATTCGTGATTGCCGACCGAGCTGATCGCGAGCCCCATCATCGACAGCGACTCGATCGAGGGCTCGTCGTGGAACATCGCCGACAGGAACGGGCTCGCGCCGATCAGGTCGCCGGCGGCGACGAGGATCGTGTTCTTGTGTCCTTCGCGCAGCTGCTTGACCAGCGTCGCCATGTATTCAGCGCCGCCGGCCGCCACCATCACTTTCTTGCTCCTGTCCTCGGGATCTCCGATACGGATGCCACCCGGCGGCGGGCGCAGATTGCCGTGGAAATCGTTGATCGCGAGGATGCGCAGCTCGACCGGGGCCGCGGTCTGCGCCGTGGCGGGGAGGGCAAAGGTCAGTGCGAGAGCGGCAAGGGCGGATCGGTATCGCATGGAACTAGAGTAGCCACTCCGCGCGAAGATTTCACGAAGGTTCTCACCGTCATTCCGGGGCGCGCGTAGCGCGAACCCGGAATCCATTGGGCTGCAGTGACGGTGGATAAATGGATTCCGGGCTCGCGACTTCGTCGCGCCCCGGAATGACTGGCGAGCCTAGGAAGCGCGCGAGCGCCTACCGCTTCTTCCTGTTCGCGAACGCAGTGAACGCCGCCACCGCCTCATCCGACTTCAGCCGTTCGCCGAACAGGTGGCCCTCCTGGTCGATGCGGCGGGTGAGCTCTTCGGCCGGCGCGCGCAGCAGCTTGCGCGAGGTTGCGACCGCTTCGGCCGGCAGCCGGCAGATATCGCGCGCCACCTTGCGCGCCTCGACCTCGGTATGTCCCGCCGACACCACGGTGTTGACGAGGCCGGCGGCATGCGCCTCCGCGGCGGAAAACGTCCGCCCCATCACCAGCATCGCGAAGGCGCGCTGATATCCCATCGTGTTCGGCACCAGGAGGCTGGCTGCGCCGACCGGCACCAGCCCGAGATGGATGTAGGGTGCGGAAAAGGTCGCGGCATTCGAGGCGAGCACGTAGTCGCAGTGGAACAGCATCACGGTGCCCATGCCGATCGACGCTCCGTCGACGGCCGCGATGATCGGTTTGACGTTGAGGGCGAGCGAATAGAGAAATTTTGCGCCTTCCGACAGCGTTTCGGGGCGCGAGGTGTCGGCGTGCATGAAATCGTCGATGTCGTCGCCGGCGGTGAACACGCCGGAGCCGCCGGTGATGATCATGCAGCGGATATCGGGGTTGTTCTGCGCGGTGTCGATCGCGTGGCCCATCTCCCGGTACATGTCCTGGGTGATCGCGTTCTTCTTGCCGGGACGGCGCAGGGTGATCACACGCGTTCCACGCTCTTCGGTGACGACAATGTTGCCATTCGGCATGAGGGTCCCCTGCGAATCGCCGCGATGCCCGCTGCTTTGCGAGTCTCGTCAGGCATCAGCCTACATCATCTCGCAAGCCTGCCAATGCGCTGGCTCAACCTTTTCGGCGCCAATTTCCGCAAGGCCGGCACAGGGCGGCCGCCGCTGTCGCGTACTGCAACAATGAGCTACAATGTTTTATTTGAAAAACCGGTGGTTGTGGTGCACGATTACCCGGTTCCATTTAGCCGATTGCTCGATTGATGATTGCTGCGACCCGCGTCGACGAATCCTCGCCGCACTACCGCGGCTGGCGCGTCGTGCTGGCCTGCTTTCTGATGGCCTTCTTCATGTTCGGCTTCGGCCTGTACGGCCAGGGCGTTTATCTCGCCGAGCTGCAGCGTGCCCATGGCTGGCCGGGCTCGCTCGTCTCGGCGGCCAGCACCTTCTCGTTTCTCCTGACGTCCGTGCTGGTCATCTTTACCGACGATCTGCTCGACCGTATCGGGCTGCGCGCACTGATCTTGTGCGGCCTGGTGGCGCTGGGCGCCTCGACCGCGCTGCTGGCGCTGGTGCAGACTCCCTGGCAGCTCTATCTCGCCTATGCGCTGATGTCGGTCGGCTGGACCGGCATGGGTACCGTGGTGATCGCGACCGTGCTGAACTCCTGGTTCGAACGCCGGCGCGGGCTCGCGCTCAGTCTCGCGTTCAACGGCGCGACCTGCGGCGGCATCATCCTCGTTCCGCTGCTGCTGTCGCTGACCGGCAGCATCGGCTTTCGCTCCGCCATGCTGGCGGCCACGCTTGCGATGATGGTGCTGGTGCTGCCGGTGGTGATGATGTTCATCGGCTGGCCCGCTGGGACGGCGCAGGTGCCGGGCCGCCGCCGCCCCGGTGAAAGCGTGCCGACGCCGGCCCACTCGCGCAAGGCTCTGCTCGCCAACGCGGCATTCTGGACCATGGTGCTGCCGATCGCGATCGCGCTGCTGGCGCAGATGGGATTCATCATCCACCAGGTGAGCTTTCTCGATCCGCTGATCGGTCGCTCCGCTGCAGGGCTCGCGGTCACCCTCATGGCGGCGATGGCGGTGGTCGGCCGCCTGTCGCTCGGCCTGTTCGTCGACCGCCTCGATCCGCGTCTGGCCTGCGCCGCGTCGATGACGAGCCAGGCGGCGGCCCTGTTCGTGCTTCTGCAGAGCACGAACCCGACGATGCTGCTGGCGTGCTGCGCCGTCTACGGCTTCTCGATCGGCAACATGATCACCTTCCCGCCCTTGATCATCCAGCGCGAGATCGGCGCCGACGCCTTCGCCGCCGCAATGGGATTGGGCACGTCGATCAGCGGCGTCGTCAGCGCCTTCGGACCCGGCATCGTCGGCCTGGCGCGGAGTTTCACCGGAAATTATACCATCGCGTTTGCGATGTGCGTCGCGCTGGATCTCGTGGCGGCGGGGATTGTGCTGTGGCGGCCGGGGAGAAGGGCCAAGCTCGCGGCTTCGTAGCCCGGGTCGGATGGCGCTCTCGTGCCCCGGATGCAGCGCAGCGCGACTTCAGCGGTGCGCTGCCGAGCCGGCGCCCATTCTCAGCAGTGTCGGTTGTTGCCATCTGCGCCCCGGCTCTGCGCAGCAACGCCAAAAGCGCGTTTACGCGCGTCTTCGACACGCTATGGCGTTGCAGCGCGTCCGGGACACCAGCGTTCCTTACCCCAGCAGCACCGCATCCGCCGCCGCGACCGATTCAGCGCTCTCCGTCACGGTGCGCTCCAGCGCGCCGGCCTGCACGGTGATGTTCTCGGCGAAGAAGCGCGCGAGGGAGACGTAGCGCGCGGCGTCCGTGTTGCTGTCGGCCTTGGCGGCAAGCGCCTCGGAAGCGAGCAGGCAGCCGCCGAGCGTGGCGCCGAATTGCTGCAGATAGGGTGTTGCACCGGCAAGCGCCTCGTTCGGTGCGGACGCAACCCGCGCCAGCAGCCATTTGCTGGTGCGCGTGAGCGCCTCGAGCGCCTCGCGCAGCTTCGCTCCGGTGGTGCCGAAAGCGGGATCGTTGGAGGCCTCGACCTGTTTGACGGTCGCCGCGAGCTCGTCGAGCAGCGCCCACACCGACGCGCCGCCATTGGCCGCGAGCTTGCGCGTGACGAGGTCGATCGCCTGGATGCCGTTGGTGCCCTCGTAGATCGCGGTGATGCGCGCGTCGCGGTAGTGCTGCGCCGCGCCGGTCTCCTCGATGAAGCCCATGCCCCCATGGATCTGCACGCCGAGATAGGCGACCTCGTTGCCGATGTCGGTGGAATAGGCCTTGGCCATCGGCGTCAGCAGCGCCGCGCGCGCGGCGGCATCCGCGCGCACCTTCGGATCCTTGGCGCGCGTGGAGACGTCGAGCGCGACCGCGGTCGCATAGCAGATGGTGCGCGCGGCGGCCGTCTGTGCCCGCATCCGCATCAGCATGCGCTTGACGTCGGGGTGGACGAAGATCGCATCCGAGCCGTCGCCCTTGCTGCCGACAGCGCGGCCCTGCTTGCGCTCCTGGGCATACGACAAGGCCTGCTGATAGGCGCGGTCGGCGACGCCGACACCCTCCAGGCCGACGCCGAGGCGAGCCTGGTTCATCATCGTGAACATGCAGCGCATGCCCTGGTTCTCTTCGCCAATCAGAAAGCCGATGGCGCCGCCATGATCGCCCATCGTCATGGTGCAGGTGGGGGAGGCATGCATGCCGAGCTTGTGCTCGACGCCGCTGGCGAAGATATCGTTGCGCTGCCCCAGCGATCCGTCGGCATTGACCATGAACTTCGGCACCAGGAAGAGCGAAATCCCCTTGGTGCCGGCGGGCGCATCGGGCAGGCGGGCCAGCACGAAATGCACGATGTTGTCGGTCATGTCGTGTTCGCCATAGGTGATGAAGATTTTCGTCCCCTTGATGCGATAGGTGCCGTCGGCCTGCTTCTCGGCGCGGGTGCGCAGCGCTCCGACGTCGGAGCCGGCCTGCGGCTCGGTGAGCTGCATCGTGCCGGTCCATTCGCCGGAGACGAGTTTTTCGAGATAGATTCTCTTCAACTCGTCATTGCCATGCGCGTCCAGCGCCTCGATCGCCGAGGCCGTCAGCAGTGGGCAGAGGCCGAAGGCGACGTTGGCCGCGCTCCAGATCTCGGTGCAGGCTGCATTGATCGCGATCGGCAGGCCCTGACCGCCGAAATCTTCGGGACCGGCCACCGCGTTCCAGCCGCCATCGGTCCAGCGCTTGTAGGCGTCCGGCCAGCCCGGCGCGGTCGTGACCTTGCCGTCGTCGAGCTTGATGCCGTGCTCGTCGCCGACCTTGTTGAGCGGCGCCAGCACGTCGGACGCGAACTTGCCGGCTTCCTCCAGCACGGCGGCGGCGATATCCATGTCGAAATCGCCGTAATGACCGGCTTCCACGGCAGCCTTGAGGCCGGCGCCATGGTTGAGCGACAGCAGCATGTCATTGATCGGCGCGCGGTAGGTCATGGTTCACTCCCGTGGACAGGTCTTGGCGCCGTATTCCCATGAAACGGGGGAGGTCTCAATGGTCGCGATACGGGACCGCATCAGGATTTTGCGGGGTCCTCTCGTACGGACCGATAATAAGGTGTCGGCGCGGCCGATCCCGGCGGCTGTGCTATTTTGCCTCTCCGAGCGGTTGAAATGCTGCTTCTCTCCCTATAGACCGGCAGCACCTGAGGGAATCTGCGGTAGCCCGGTCTTCCGTCGGTCCCCCCTGTTGGGGCGTAGCCAAGCGGTAAGGCAGCGGATTTTGATTCCGCCATTCGGAGGTTCGATCCCTCCCGCCCCAGCCAGCATACAAGCTGTTGAGTTTGTTGGGTAAGCAGCTCCATTCCTGCCAGATTGTTCGGCGCGTTTGGAAATTGAGCTTCTAATGCTCGGTCCAGAATCGAACCAAGCGACGGCCTGCATCAAGCTGTAGTTCACCCAACCGACGGCGCAGAGTTTGTCGCCGTGACGCTGCGGCCGTTGCGGGGGACGCGGCTCGTCGCCGTTACGCCGCTTTCCTGCGGGGCTTCGGCTTTGCTTTTTTGTCGAGCAAGACCCTCTCTGGAGCCGGGCGCGCGCCGGGACCAGGGTGGACATGAACTTCCTTGGCTGAAAGCGGCTCGCCGCATTCCGAGCACACCATCACGGGGTCGAACATCTTTCCGCACTTGCGGTGCTCATGCAGCAGAGGACGTCCGCGTTCGTCGACCATGTGGGTGTCGCCCCAATGCACGAGCGCCATCATGATCGGATAGAGGTCGAGGCCCTTTTGCGTCAGGATATATTCGTGGCGCTTGGGCGATTCCTGATAGGGAATGCGGCGCAGGACGCCTTGCCGGACCAGCTTCTTCAACCGCTCGGCGAGCAAGTGCCGTGTGATTCCAAGCGCCGACTGAAAACCTTCGAAGCGGCGCGTGCGCAGAAAGCATTCGCGGAGAATCAGGAGAGTCCAGCGGTCACCAATCACACCGATGGTACGAGCCATCGAACACGGCTCTTCCTCAAGTTCATCCCATTTCATTCTGCTCTCCGGTCGGCCGGCGCCTGTTCCGCTCGAATCAGGGGGAAGCGGCAGCGCCGCTCACACCATTCTAGATAGGTACTAAAGTGGATACAATACCCCGCCGCTCGTCCGAAACCTCGTGATTTCAGAGCAGATTTGACAGTTCAATTTTAGAACTATAGAAATGAGTGAAGCCTGCGTTCGGCCTGGAAGATCACCAAATCTGACCAACATCGCGCTCTGCGGGAGGAGCTAACATGTCCCTCAAAGTTGAATTCCTGTTCGATTTCGGCAGTCCGAATGCTTACCTCGCGGAACTGGCGCTTCCGGGAATCGAACGGCGCACCGGCGTGAAATTTGAATATGTCCCGATCCTGCTCGGCGGCATCTTCAAGGCGACCGGCAACATGTCCCCGTTCGATTCCCTTCGTGGCATCAAGAACAAGCCGGAATACCAGGCTCTGGAGACCCAGCGCTTCATTCGCCGCCATAACGCGACGAAGTTTCGTCCCAATCCGTTCTTTCCGGTGAATACGCTGATGTTGATGCGCGGCGCCGTCGCGGCGCAGCTCGAAGGCGTGTTCGAGCCGTATTTCCGCGCGGCCTACCACCACATGTGGGAGGAGCCGAAGAAGATGGATGACCTCGAAACCTTCCGAACAGCGTTCATCTCCTCCGGCGTCGATATCGATCGGTTGCTTGCGCGTGCACAGCAGGACGACGTCAAGAAGGGGCTGATCGATCGGACCACCGACGCGGTCAATCGCGGCGCATTCGGCTCGCCGACCTTCTTCGTTGGAAAGGAAATGTTCTTCGGCAAGGACCAACTCCGCGATGTCGAAGAGTCGATCGTCGAGCAGATCGGCCAGCCCGTTTCGAAGACGGCCTAGGGCAGAACCTGAGCCTGCAGAGCCGGCGGATGTCCGGCGTCTGCGTGGACGAAAATTCAGTCGGCGCCATAACAAAACCAATTCAGGGAGAATGTCATGCCCGGTCCACTCAACGGCGTCCGTGTCCTCGACCTGACCGGCGTGGTGTCGGGCCCCTTCGCGACCATGTTCCTGGCGGATCAGGGCGCGGACGTCCTGAAAATCGAGCCGATCGGCGGCGACATTACCCGGCGCAGCCGTGCCACGATTGATAAGGAAGGCGAGTTCTCCGCGCTATTCATCTCGTCAAACCGTGGCAAGCGCTCGCTGTCGATTGACGTCAAAAGCGCGGCCGGCCGTGAGGTTCTGGCCAAATTGGTCGCGAAGGCGGACGTGCTGGTGCAGAATTTCCGGCCCGGCACCATGGAGCGCCTCGGTCTCGGCGTCGAGGAGTTGCGCCAGCGCCATCCGCGCCTGATCTATGTCTCGATCAGCGGTGTTGGCGACACCGGACCCTATGTGAAGAAGCGTGTTTACGACCCGATCATTCAGGGCCTCTCGGGCTTTGCCGATATCCAGTCGCAGCCGGTCACGAACCGTCCGCAGATGATCCGGACTATCGTCTGCGACAAGACCACCGCCGTGTTCACCGCCCAGGCGGTGGCAGCAGCCCTCTACGCTCGCGAAAAGACAGGGCAGGGTGATCACATCCAGGTCGCCATGCTGGATGCGATGATCTCGTATTTGTGGCCCGAAGGCATGATGCAATACACGGTGGTGGGTGCCGAGGCCGCGGCTGCAGATCCCAACGATCGTCCGGATCTCGTGTTCAAGACCAGCGACGGCTACATCACCGCCGGTACAATTTCCGACTCCGAATGGCAGGGTTTCTGCCGCGCCACCGGCGACCCCGAGCTTGCCAAGGACCCCCGGTTTGCGACCCCATCGGCGCGCTCGGTCAACGCCACGGCACGCATCAACAAGATGGCCGAATATATCAGCCAGCACACCACCGCAGAATGGCTGGAGCGTCTGGATGCCGCCGATGTCCCCTGTTCGCCGATCCTGCGGCGGAGCGAGATCATCCACAATGAACAGGTGGTCGCGCGCGACATCATTGCGGAGTTCGATCAGCCGAAAGTGGGGCGGGTGCGGCAACCAAAGCCGGCGGCGCGTTTTGCGATCAACGAGGCCGCGATCGGTGGGCCTGCGCCCCGGGTGGGTGAGCACTCCCGCGACGTGTTGCACGAGCTGGGCTACGACGACGGCGCCATCGACAAGATGGTCGCCGAGCGCAGCCTGCGCGTCGCGGTCTAACCGCGAAGCCCGTTGGCGACGGTATTCTAGACCTTCGCCGGCGCCGGCGTGATCGGTGCCATCGGAACATTCGCCGCAACGGCTCGCTGAAAGGCTTCCCGTTTCCTGATGCGTTCGAGATAAGGCTGAGCGTTGTCGCAAATGCCGACGCCATAGGCGATGGCCCACTCCAGGCAGGTCGTGAGCAGGATGTCTGCGCTCGTAAACCGGTCGCCCATCAGGAATTGCCGGCCATCTGCGAGCGCGACTTCGACATGGCGCAACTGCTGGCGGAAATATTCGCCGGCCTGGGCAACGACCTCGGGTGCAATGCCGTAGATCGGTCCGAGCGCGTCGGCCCGATGGCGGCGCATCACGTAAAGGCTGGTGGAATCCAGCTCCGCGACGATAAAGAAGCACCATTCCAGCCACGCGGCATACTCGCGCGGGGCTTCCGGAATCAGCGATCGTTCCGGCGTGGAATACATGCGCGACAGGTAGGCAACGATCGCTGCGCTCTCGCCGATGCAGAAGTCGCCATCCTGAAGCAGCGGGATCTTCTGGCGCGGATTGAGCTTCGAGTATTCTGCGGTCTTGGTTTCGCCGGTTCGCGGGCCAATGGGCTTTGTCTTATAGGCTAAGCCCAGTTCGTGCATGGCCCAATGCGGACGAATCGTGCGACTCGTTCCAACGCCCCACAGGGTCAGGTTTGGTGCCGCATCCATATTACCATTTCTCCACGGACGGACGGAGATCGAGCTCGTGGGTCCAGCCATCTTTGCTTTGCTGGTGGGTGAACCAATAGGCTTCGGCAATGGAAGACGTCTTGGTCAGGCTATCCGGCGGAATATCGCTTGCTTCGATCCCCTTCGCTGCCTTCATGCGTTGGTGAATCGCCTCGCTATCCACGCCAGCGTCGATCAGGAGATGCACGACGTGAATGTTCTTCGGTCCAAGCTCGCGCGCCATCGCCTGGGCCACTGCTCGAAGTCCGAACTTAGCTGATGAAAATGCTGCAAACCCCGAGCCGCCACGCACGCTTGCCGTCGCACCCGTAAAGAAGATGGTGCCGCGTCCGCGCGACAGCATCACGCGGGCAGCCTCACGTCCAACCAGGAACCCACCATAGCAGGCGAGTTCCCAGGCTTTGAAGAACAGCTTCTCCGTCGTGTCGAGCAGAGGCTTGTTGACGTTCGAGCCGGCATTGTAGAGGCAAACCTCGACGGGCCCGTGCTCTTTCTCGACTCGCGCGAAGATGCCTTGGACGTCTGCTTCCTGGCGCGCATCCACGCTGAATGCGTGAATGTCATGCCCCGCAGCCCTCAACTCGGCCACCAGTTCCTGCGATTTGGAGGCATCGCGCCTGCAGATGCAAACCGTATAGCCGCCTCGGGCAAAACGCCGGGCGGCCGCCGCGCCAATGGCATCGCCTGCGCCAACAAGTATCGCTACACCGCGGCTCGCCGCCATCCTCGATCCTCCCCTTAAGTTCTTATTTGATACTATAGACTAGCTGCCCGATGATGCGTTGTAAACGGCGGTTTTATGAGTCACGCAAAACCATGATCGGGGAGGGATTGTCCATTCGCCTCCGGGAAAAGTCCGACGATGATTTATCGATTGACGAGTTCTAAAAAAGAACTATAACTCGAAGCCAAGTGTGCCGCATTGCAAAGTCGGCATGGTCGGTCGGGAGGTCAGTCGTGCTGGAGCTTTCAGAGACGATCAGTGGCGACGAGATTGCTGTCGGCTTGCCGGACCGAATCCATGAAGTAACGGCAGGGCCGCTTGCCAGCGCGCCCGACCGGATCGCGCTGGTCGAGGACGGGGCTTCCTGGAGCTATCGAGACCTGGAGCAGCGCGTTGGCGAGATCGCCACCGTGCTTTCATCGCTGGGGATCAGGGCCGGTGATCGGATGATCATTGTCAGCGAAAACTGTATTGCGCTTGCTGCTTTGCTGCTGGCGGCGAGCCGGCTCGACGCCTGGGCAATCGTCGCCAACCCGCGACTGTCGGCGCGCGAACTGGACCAGATCCGCGATCACAGCGGCGCCCGGCGGATGTTGTTCACGTCGGGTATTTCGAAGGAGGCCGCAGCTCACGCCTCTCGCTACGGCGCCGAGAACCGGCGAATCGGCCCGCTGCCGGAAATTGGCGTTGGCCCGCTCAACGAAAGCGCGACAGTCGAGCCGGTGGAGGTTGATCCAGCAAAGCAAGTCGCGGTTTTGATCTACACGTCAGGGACAACGGGGACTCCCAAGGGCGTGATGCTCTCGCATCACAACCTTCTGATCAGCGCAAAGACCACTGCGTACTTCCGCAGGATGAACGAGGACGACAAAATCTATCTTGTGTTGCCGATCTCGCATATCGTCGGCATCTCGCTCCTGATCATGACGCTGATGGTCGGCGGCACGGTGCGGATGGTCAGCAAATACGATCCTGCGGCGACCGCAAAGGCCATCGCGGAGGAGGGCGTCACCATCCTCAATGGCGTGCCTGCCACCTATCAGCGCCTGCTGGAGTACAAGAGCGTATCAGGCGTGGAACAACTGTCCCGAGGCGCGTTGCGCTTGATTGCCGTCGCCGGCGCGCCGCTGGATTTGAACCTGAAGTTGCGCGTGGAAGGAGAGTTTGGGCTTCCGTTGCTCAACGGCTACGGGATCACCGAATGCTCGCCGGGAATATCAGGCGTACGTTTCGATAGGCCACGCTCGGATCAGGCTGTCGGAACGCTGCTGCCTGGTGTGGAAGCGCGGGTGCGAACCATCGAAGGATTTCCGACTGTATCCGGTGAAGTCGGCGAGCTGCATGTTCGCGGGCGCAACGTGATGCTGGGATATTATCGTGCCCCCGACCTCACCGCGAAGGTGATTGACAGCGAGGGCTGGTTCAATACCGGCGATCTCGCACGTTTCGACGGCGATTGTCTGTACATCGCCGGCCGCACCAAGGAAATGATCATTCGTTCCGGTTTTAACGTCTATCCCGCGGAAGTCGAAGCAGTCCTCAGCTCACACGAGGACGTCGTGCAATCCGCTGTGGTCGGTCGTGCCGCGGACGGCAATGAGGAGATCGTGGCCTTTGTGCAATTGCTGCCAGGATCGCGCACGACACCAGAGACCCTGATGCATTTCGTCCGATCTCAGCTGACCTCTTACAAGCGGCCGTCCGAAATCGTCATACTCGATGCCTTGCCGGCGACCTCGACAGGCAAGATACTCAAGCACAAGCTCGCGGAGTCCTTGCGCGGAGGTGGCGCAACCCCCGCGGTGCAGACGCCCGAATTCCGCAGGCAACATAACTGACTTTACCGGGAGGACATCTTGCAAAAGAGAAACGCAACCGTGGCCGTCATCGGCGCCGGAGACTTCATCGGCGGCGAGATCGCCAAAAAGTTCGCCGCAGAAGGCTTCACGGTCTTCGCCGGCCGTCGTAACGGCGACAAGCTGGCTCCGCTCGTCAAGGATATCGAGGCTGCCGGCGGAGAGATTCACGCCCGTTCGCTCGACGCTCGCAAGGAGGACGAGATCATCTCCTTCCTCAACGATGCGGACAAGCACGCGCCTCTGGAAGTCTGCATCTTCAATATCGGAGCGAACGTCAATTTCCCAATTCTGGAAACCACAGAACGCGTTTTCCGCAAGGTCTGGGAAATGGCTTGCTATTCCGGCTTTCTGGCCGGTCGCGAGGCGGCCCGCCTCATGCTTCCGCGCGGGGGTGGCAACATCTTCTTTACCGGGGCGACCGCCTCGCTCCGAGGCGGCAGCGGCTATGCTGCTTTCGCAAGCGCCAAGTTTGGCCTTCGTGCGGTCGCGCAAGCCATGGCCCGCGAGCTTGGCCCGAAGAATATTCACGTCGCGCATCTCATCATCGATTCCGGCGTGGATACCGAGTGGGTTCGGCAACGCCGGCTGGAGGCTCTCGGGCCCACCGCGCTGGATGATCCGGACGCCTTGATGCCTCCGTCCTCTGTCGCAACTTCCTATTGGCAGCTCTACCAGCAGCCGAGAAGCGCATGGACGTTCGAGCTGGAGATCCGTCCCTTCGGCGAGAAGTGGTAGCGGGCCTGCTGCGATGGAGCTCAAGCTTTCGCCCGAGGATGCCGCGTTTCGTGACGAGGTGCGCAGTTTCATTGCGGAGAACTATCCGCCGGAAATGCGCGTTCCCAATCCGGAGACCGACCTGACCAAGGAGCAGTCGCTGCTGTGGCACCGGATCCTCCACAAGAAGGGTTGGATCGCCCCGCTCTGGCCCAAGGAATATGGCGGCCCGGGCTGGTCCGTCACCCAGCGCTTCATCTTCGAGCAGGAGACCTCTCGCGCCGGCACGCTGCCGCCGCTCGCCTTCAGCGTCACCATGGTCGGGCCGGTGATCTACACGTTCGGCAACGAGGCGCAGAAGGAGAAATTTCTGCCGCGGATCCTGTCCGGCGAGGATTGGTGGTGCCAGGGCTATTCGGAGCCGGGCTCGGGCTCCGACCTCGCAACCGTCAGAACCAAGGCGGTGCGTGACGGCGACCACTACATCGTCAATGGTCACAAGACCTGGACCACGCTGGCGCAGCATGCCGACTGGATATTCTGCCTCGTGCGGACCGATCCGAGCGCGAAGCCGCAATCCGGCATCTCCTTCCTGCTGATCGACATGAAGTCGCCCGGTGTCACCGTGCGGCCGATCATCACGATCGATGGCAGCCACGAGGTCAACGACGTCTTCCTCGAGAACGTCCGCGTACCCGCCGAGAACCTGATCGGCGAGGAGAACAAGGGCTGGACCTACGCCAAGTTCCTGCTCGGCAACGAGCGCACCAGCATGGCCGGCATCGGCCGCTCCACCCGCTACATCAACAAGCTGAAACAGATCGTGAAGGCCGAAATACCGGCCGAGGATCCCGCGCATCTCGAATTTCTGCGGGACATTGCCCGCGTCGAGCTCGACGTGCTGGCGCTGGAGGCGACCGAGCTGCGCGTCGTCGCCCAGCTGGCGCGCGGCATAGATCCTGGCCCGGCCGCCTCGCTTTTCAAGATCCGCGGCACCGAAATCTTCCAGGCCATCACCGAACTCACCCATCGCGCGATCGGCAATTACGGCCTTGCTATCCGCGAGCATCCGGTCAGCGCCAATCGCTTCATGCCCGGTCCCGCCTACGGCCATACCGCGTCGGAGAAATATCTGAACGCGCGCAAGCTCAGCATCTACGGCGGATCCAACGAGATCCAGCGCAACATCATCGCCAAAGCCGTGCTCGGGCTCTAGCCGCGGCGGATCGGGAGGATCGGATGGATATTCAGTTCACGGAAGAGCAGGAATTGCTGCGGTCCAGCGTCCAGCGGCTGCTGCGCGACCAGTACGACTTCGAGGCGCGGCGCAAGATCGTGGCGAGCGAGGAAGGCTTCAGCCGGAAGCAGTGGGCGGCTTTTGCCGAGCTAGGCCTTCTCGCTGCGCCGTTCTCCGAGGGCGCCGGCGGTCTCGGCGGCGGTCCGTTGTCGACCATGATCGTCATGCATGAGTTCGGCCGTCACCTCGTGGTCGAGCCATTCGTCGAGACGGTGGTGCTGGCCGGCGGATTGATCGAGCATGCGGGCTCGCAGGAGCAGCAGCAAAGCTTCATCCCGGACATCATCGACGGCTCGAAGATCTGGACGCTGGCCTGGACGGAGAAGGCATCGCGTTTCGATCTTTCCCATGTCGCCACGAGAGCGCGGCGCGAAGGGAGCGACTACGTCCTGACAGGCGCAAAGACCGCGGTGATCGCAGCGCCTTGGGCGGACTATCTGATCGTCTCGGCCCGGACCTCCGGCGATGACCGTGAACGCAGCGGCGTCAGCCTGTTCGTGGTCGATCGGCGCGCGACCGGCGTCGATCTCCAGAGCTTCAAGACCATCGACGGCCGCCGGGCCGCCGAAGTCAGCCTGCGCGATGTCCGCGGCCAATTGCTGGGCGTGGAAGGCGAGGGCGTTGCCGCGCTGGAAGCCTGCCGGGACCGCGCCATCGGCGCCCTCTGCGCGGAAGCCGTCGGCGCCATCGGCGAGCTGAACTCGGCGACGCTGGAATATTCCAAGACGCGCAAGCAGTTCGGCACCACGATCGGCTCGTTCCAGGTGCTGCAGCATCGCATGGTCGACATGTTCATCGCCCATCAGGAGGCGCTCTCCCTGATGCAGCATCTCAGCCTCAGCCTCAGCCTCAGCGACGGCGATGCCGGCCTGTCGCGGCTCGCCTCCGGTGCCAAGTCGAAGATCGGCTATGCGGGCAAGTTCGTCGCCGACCAGGCGGTGCAGCTTCACGGCGGCATGGGAATGACCGACGAGCTCAAC
This sequence comes from Bradyrhizobium sp. WYCCWR 12699, assembly GCF_032144035.1. Lineage (NCBI taxonomy): Bacteria > Pseudomonadati > Pseudomonadota > Alphaproteobacteria > Hyphomicrobiales > Nitrobacteraceae > Bradyrhizobium > Bradyrhizobium sp. WYCCWR 12699. The sequence goes on along the minus strand of NZ_JAVTJN010000039.1, from coordinate 1,306,830 downwards.
GTCGGGCACTATTTCAAGCGACTCTCCTCCATCAACATTCAGTTCGGCGACCCCGCGTTCCACGTGCTGCGTTACGCGCAGCTGGACGCGGCCGCGTAAGCAGAGAGGCCAGCATGACGACTGAAGCAGTCATCGTTTCCACCGCAAGGACGGCCGTCGGCAAGGCCTACCGCGGCGCACTCAACAATACGGATGGTCCGACCATGGCCGGGCACGTGATGGCCGAAGCGGTAAAGCGCGCCGGCATCGCCCCGGGCGAAGTCGAAGACGTGGTCATGGGCTGCGCCATGCAGCAGGGCACCATGGTGATGAACGTGGCGCGCAAGGGCGCGATCCGCGCCGGCCTGCCGGTGACGGTCGCCGGCACGACCATCGACCGGCAATGCGCCTCCGGCTTGCAGGCCATCGCGGTGGCCGCACGCTCGGTGATGCTTGACGGCGTCGAGGTCGCGATCGGCGGAGGCATCGAGTCGATCAGCCTCGTGCAGAACGACCACATGAACAAATTCCACGCCGTCGACGACGAGCTGATGGCGATGAAGCCCGAAATGTACATGTCGATGCTGGATACGGCCGAGGTCGTCGCCGAGCGCTACAAGATCGGCCGCGACAAGCAGGACGAATACAGCCTCGAGTGCCAACGCCGCGTCGGCGCTGCGTTACAGGCCGGCCGCTTCAACGACGAGATCGTGCCGTTCACGACCAGGATGGCGCTGTTCAACAAGGACACCAAGGAAGTCACCTACGAGCAGGTGACGCTCACAAAGGACGAGGGACCGCGTCCCGAGACCACCGCCGAGGGCCTCGCCAAGATCAGGCCGGTGTTCGAGGGCAAGACCATCAGCGCGGGCAATGCCAGCCAGCTTTCGGACGGCGCTTCGGCCTGCGTGATCATGAGCGACAAGATGGCGGCGAAGAAGGGCCTCAAGCCGCTCGGCATCTTCCGCGGCTTCGTCGCCGCCGGCGTCGAGCCGGACGAGATGGGCGTCGGCCCGGTCGCCGCGATCCCGCGCCTGCTCAAGCGCCATGATCTGAAGATCGATGATATCGACCTCTGGGAGCTGAACGAGGCCTATGCGGTGCAGGTGATCTACTGCCGCGACAAGCTCGGGATCGATCCGGACAAGCTCAACGTCAACGGCGGCTCGATCGCGATCGGCCATCCCTACGGCATGACCGGGTCGCGGCTCACCGGCCATCTCCTGATCGAGGGCCGGCGGCGCAAGGCGAAGTACGGCGTCGTGACGATGTGCATTGGTGGCGGCATGGGCGCGGCCGGACTGTTCGAAATCATCCACTGAACGGCAACGCGGGAGATCATTCGTGAAGACAGCGATCACTGAACTGTTCGGCATCGAGCACCCGATCATTCAGGGCGGAATGCACTATGTCGGCTTCGCGGAAATGGCGTCGGCCGTCTCCAACGCGGGCGGGCTCGGCTTGATCACGGGTCTGACGCAGAGAACACCGGAACTGCTGGCCAAGGAGATCGCGCGCTGCCGGGATATGACGGACAAGCCGTTCGGCGTGAACCTCACGTTCCTGCCGACGTTCAGCGCGCCGCCCTATCCGGAATACATCGCGGCCATCAGGGAGGGCGGTGTCAGGATCGTCGAAACCGCCGGGCGAAGCCCCGAGCAGTACATGCCGGCCCTGAAGGCGGGCGGCATCAAGGTGATCCACAAATGCACCTCCGTCCGGCACTCCCTGAAGGCCGAGCAGATCGGCTGCGATGCCGTCAGCGTCGACGGCTTCGAGTGCGGCGGCCATCCCGGCGAGGATGACATGCCGAACATGATTCTGCTGCCGCGCGCGGCGGAAGAGCTGAAGATCCCCTTCGTTGCCTCCGGCGGCATGGCGGACGCGCGCAGCCTGGTTGCGGCACTGGCGATGGGCGCTGCGGGCATGAACATGGGCACGCGCTTCATCGCCACCAAGGAAGCGCCGGTGCACGAGAACGTCAAGAAGGCGCTGGTCGCGGCGACGGAACTCGACACCAGGCTCGTGATGCGCGCGCTCCGGAATACAGAGCGGGTCCTGAACAACAAGGGCGTCGAGCAGCTGCTCGGGATCGAGCGCGAGAAGGGCAAGAGCCTCAAGATCGAGGACATCCATGGGCAGGTGGCGGGCGTCTATCCCAAGGTGATGATCGACGGCGACATGGATGCGGGCGCGTGGAGCTGCGGCATGGTCGTCGGGCTCATTCACGACATTCCGACGGTGAAGGAGCTGATTGATCGCATCATGGCGGATGCCGAAAGACTCATCCGGCAGCGCCTGACTGGCTTCCTCGACGGCACCGGGCAGCGGCCGGCTGCGGCTCGGGCGATCGCGTAGGCGGAAGGACATACCGCTTCCGGACGTTCTGACGGAGGCTATGCGCACGCATGGTCATGCGTGCGTCGATCTTTGTTGAAGCTCGACGGGCCAGATCAACGGCCTTCGGCAGCCTCGGGGGTAGCTTATGGACCAGGCGGACTTCCACTACTATGAGCCGTCGAAAGGGCACGGACTCCGGCATAATCCGTTCAATGCGATAATCGCGCCGCGTCCGATTGGGTGGATTTCGTCGCGTAACGCAGCCGGTCAATTGAACTTGGCGCCGTACAGTTTCTTCAACGCGTTCCTCTACGATCCTCCCATCATCGGATTTTCGTCGATTTCGTGGAAGGACACCGTCAAGAACGTCAGCGAAACCCGTGAGTTCGTCTGGAATCTTGTCACCATGGATCTCGGCGAGCGCATGAACGTGACAGCGACGCCGCTCGATCACGGCGTGAGCGAGTTCGAAGCGGCCGGACTGACGCCGATACCCGGACGCCACGTTGCTGTGCCGCGGGTGGGCGAGAGCAGGGCCGCCATGGAATGCAAGGTCGTCGAGGTCTCTCAGCTGGCCAACGCACGCGGTGAAAAGGTCGAAGGCTGGTTCGTGCTTGGCGAGGTCGTCGCAGTCTACATCGACAAGGCATTGATCGAGGACGGTGTCTACAACACGGCGCTTGCGCGCCCGATATTGCGCGCCGGCCGGGGTGGAGATTACCTCGAGGTCAGGACCGAGAACATGTTCGAGATGAAGCGCCCGGCTGGAAGCAGCAAACCGGAATTCCACGGCACCTGATTGCGCCGGAAACAGGCTCAACTGTCGGGCTGGCCAGGCATCGGGTCGACAGGCCTGAGCCCGGCTTCGCAAAGCCGATGAGAGACTGAACGGAAAGCCTGTGCGGAGTCATATGCCCGTCAAGACCCCGGGCCCCGCGCGTAAAGGCCAAGAGCGAGCAGGGAAAACGCGCTCATCACGACCGAAGCCTGCGAACATCAGCATGGAAGAGGCAGCGTCGATCCCGCTGGTGGGGCTGACGGCCTGGCAGGCGCTGGTCGAGGTGGGCAAGCTGAAGCCTGGCCAGAAGGTCTTCATCCAGGCTGGCTCCGGCGGGGTGGGGACTTTCGCGATCCAGCTCGCCAAGCATCTCGGCGCGGTCGTGGCGACGACGACGAGCGCGAAGAATGTCGAGCTGGTCAAGAGCCTCGGCGCGGACCTGGTCATCGACTACAAGACGCAGGATTTCGAGAAGGTCTTGTCAGGCTACGATCTGGTCCTGCACAGCCAGGACGCCAAGACGCTTGATAAGTCTCTGCGGGTGCTCAAGCCGGGCGGCCTGCTCATCTCGATCTCCGGGCCGCCTGACCCCGAATTCGCCAGGGAGCAGGGCATGAACCTTTTCCTGAAACTGGTGATGCGCTTGCTGAGCCATGGTGTGCGGAAGAAAGCCGGAAAACTTGGTGTGCGCTTCTCGTTCCTGTTCATGCGCGCGCAGGGACAGCAGCTACGCGAAATCGCGTCCTTGATCGAATCCGGCGTGATCCGTCCGCTCGTGGACAAGGTTTTCGCGTTCGAAAAAACCGGCGATGCGCTCGCCTATGTCGAGACCGGGCGCGCAAAGGGCAAGGTCGTGATCAGGGTGGCAGACTAGCATCCACGGCGGACCAACGGGAAATTACGATCCTGCCTCATAGAGCACATCGAGAAAGAACAGGATCATGGCTAAGAATCCTGTCGCAGGCGCGGCCCCATTTCTCGCGTGTACGATCGGAGAGCAGATCCTGAAGCCATCAAATGCATCGGAGGAAGCAACATGACCCCGTCCAGCCCCGGCACACAGACTTCTACACAGGAGGTTGCGCTCATAGTGGGTGGTGGCCCGGGCATCAGCTCGAGCTGCGCCAGGCTGTTCGCGGAAAACGGGATGCGTGTCGCCGTCGCAGCCAGGAATCCGGAAAAAGCCGTCCTTGAGACTCTCGAAAAGATGCACGGCGTGCGTCGGTACGCCTGCGATGCAAGCGAACCGGCGGCCGTGGCTCAACTGTTCGCGAATGTCGCTCGAGAGATCGGAATGCCGAGGCTCGTCGTGCATAACATCGATGGCCGCGTTCCCGGCATTTTCCGCAAGGGCATTCTCGAAGCCGACCCTATGATGGCGCTCGAAACAATCCGAAACTCGGCATTCAGCGCGTTTCTGGTAGGTCAACAGGCAGCTCGGTTCATGCTCGGAAACGAACCCGACGTCAATGGTGCGAGAGGAACGATCATCTTTACGAACGCCAGCGCGGCGCTCAAGGGCTTTCCATCAAGTGGTGCATTTGCGATGGCGTGCCATGCAAAGTCCGGACTCGCGCAAAGCATGGCGAGAGAATTGATGCCGCAGGGAATCCATGTGGCGAATGTGCCGATCGATGCCGCGATCGGTTGGACTCAGGAGGACGGGACCCGCGCGCACCGGCTGGCGGGAACGACCGTGGACGACAACATGGCCGACCCTGTCCATATCGCGGAAACCTATCTGCAGCTGCACCGCCAGCACCGGTCGACCTGGGCTTTTGAAGTCGTGCTGCGGCCGTGGGTCGAGAGATGGTAATCGCGCTCAGCTGATCCCTCCGAACAATTGCGTGGATGTAGCTAATTCCAAATTAGAATTCTTCATTCTCGCTTAGAATCCATCCCGTACCGGTCTATCGACGCTCGTTCGTCTTGACAGTTCTATTTTAGAACGGTTTACTCCGCCGGCCTATAAGAATGATGGGTGTGGACCTCCCGGTTGAAGGGGGCCGCGCACGTTGCCGAAAACAAGGCGCGAGGGAGGATGTCATGAGGAGCGTGGACGAGCTCACAGCAGCCGAACTGCTGGACGGCCTGCCGTCCAGGGTGCACGAGGTCTACGCACCGTTCGTGCGGGATATTCCGGATCATCCGGCCTTCATGGAAGGCGGGCGTGCCTGGAGCTACCGGCAGTTCTCGGATGCGGTCGACGCTGCGGGAGAGAATCTCGCCGGATTGGGCATCAGGCCCGGCGATCGCGTGATCATTGCCAGCGAGAACAGCGTGGCCCTCGGCGTGATGCTCTTCGCAGCGAGCAAGCTCGATGCCTGGGGTATTCCGGTCAATCCCCGCCTTTCGCCCCGAGAGATCGACCTGATCGCAACGCACAGTGGCGCCAGACGCGTTCTGTTCAACTCGGCGCTGTCGAAGGAAGCGGCCGATCATGCCACCCGCGCCGGTGCGACAATCGGCGCCGTGGGGCCGTTCGGCGGAATCGGCATCGGTCCTCTCAATGCGGATGCCGAAACGGAGCCCGTCGAGGAGGATGGCGCTCGCCAGGTCGCGGGCCTTTTATACACCTCAGGCACGACCGGTGCACCGAAGGGCGTCATGCTGAGTCACCGCAACCTCCTCTTCACCGCAAGGACGTCGGGGATCCTTCGCCGGAGCGGTCCAGGCGACCGCATTTACGGCGTGCTGCCGATGTCGCACATCGTCGGGTATTCGATCTTGCTGATCTCGACGCTGATGCACGGCGGCACGTTGCATGTCGTGGCCAAGGCCGATCCCGCTGCGCTGGCTCACGCGATCGCCGAGGAAGGGATTACGAGCCTGTTTGGCGTACCTGCCACATATCAGCGTCTGCTCGAACACAAGGCGGTCAAGGGCATCCAACAGCTCGAACGGGGCAGCCTGCGGATCCTGGCCGTCGCCGGCGCTCCGCTCGACCTCGATCTCAAGAAGCGGATCGAGGACGAGTTCGGAATTCCGCTGCTGAACAATTACGGCATCACGGAATGCTCACCGGGACTCACGGGGGTCCGTTCGGAGCAGCCTGTCCCGGACGAGTCGGTCGGCCCGTTTCTTCCTGGCATTGAGCACCGGATCGTGGACGGGCGAGGAAAAGAGGTGGCGACCGGAGAGGTGGGCGAACTGCACGTTCGAGGTCCGAACATCATGCTCGGCTACTATCGTGCGCCCGACCTGACAGCGGCGGCGATCGATGAGCAGGGATGGTTCAACACGGGGGATCTCGCGCGGGTGAACGACAAGGGGAATCTCTACATCGCTGGTCGCACCAAGGAGCTGATCATCCGCTCCGGCTTCAACGTTTATCCCGCCGAGGTGGAGGCGGTCCTGAACGCTCACGACCAGGTCGTTCAGTCGGCCGTCGTCGGACGAAAGGTCGAGGGCAACGAGGAGGTCGTCGCATTCGTTCAGCTTCTCCCCGGCGCGAGCATCGGCGCGGAAGACCTCAAGGCGTACACGGCCCAATTGCTCACGTCCTACAAGCGTCCGACCGAATTGATCGTGCTTGACGCTCTGCCCTCGGCCTCCACCGGCAAGATATTGAAGCACAAGCTACGGGAGATGGCGAACGAACAGGCCGCCCCGAAGACCTCCCGTGCGGCAGCTGCTGGCTGACGGATGTCGGGAGTGCTCTGAACGGAATATGCCCCACAGGAAAGAACGGTGAGCGACGGACCTGTCGCCGAAGGGAGATGACAATGTTGAGAAGCGCCATGATTGTAGCCGCGCTCGCGGCATCCATAGCCGGCGCGCATGCGCAGACGCCGGGCGTCACTGAATCCGAGATAAAGATAGGAGCGACGTTCCCTTTCAGCGGCCCCGCTTCGCCGCTCAGTAATACCGGAAAGGGCATGATCGCCTACGTCAATTCGATCAACGAGCGTGGCGGCATCAACGGGCGGAAGATAAACCTCGTCACCTACGACGATGCCTACAGTCCCCCCAAGACGGTGGAGCAGACCAGGAAACTCGTGGAAAGTGACGAGGTGGCGTTCCTGTTCGGCCCGCTGGGTACGCCCGGCATCAGCGCTACTATCAAGTACGTCAACGCGAAGAAAGTCCCGCATCTGTTTGTCGTGAGCGGAGTCACGAAATTCACGAACTTCGCTGAATTCCCCATGACCACGACGGGATTGCCGAGCTACGACACCGAGGGACGAATCTACGCGAAATACATCACCCAGACCCGGCCGGACGCGAAGATTGCCATCCTGTATCAGAACGACGATCTGGGTAAGGACTTCGTCAATGCATTCAAGGGCTATTTGAAGGACGATTTCGACAAGAGAGTCGTCGCGTCGTCCTACGAAGTGACGGAGCCGACCATTGATTCCCACGTCGTTTCGCTGAAATCGTCTGGCGCATCGGCGTTCTTGGTGGCCGGCACGCCAAAATTCGCAGCGCAGGCCATCAAGAAGGCCGATGAGATAGCCTGGAAGCCGCTGTTCCTGATCAACTTCGTTTCGAGCTCGGTGTCTTCGACCATCGTCCCCGCAGGACCGGAAAAGGCCGTAGGCATAGTCGCCGCGACGATCACGAAGGACCCGAATGACAAGAAGTGGGCCGACGATCCCGGCATCAAATGGTACCGCGAGTTCTTTGCCAAATACCTGCCGGGCGCAGATATCGGAGACAACAATTACCTGTTCGGGACCCAGCAGGGACAGCTCCTGGAGCAGGTGCTCAAGCAATGTGGCAACGATCTCTCGCGGGAGAATATCGTCAGGCAATCGCGCAGCATCCGCGGGCTGTCGCTTCCCACTGTCATACCAGGCGTCATCATCAACACGGGCCCCGAAAGCAGTATGGCGTATACGCAGCTGCAGCTGCAGCGCTGGAACGGGACCACGTGGGAGCAATTTGGTAGTGTACTCAGCGCCGACGGGAAGTGAATTGTACCTGCTGAACACGCTGCGCAGGTGATTTGAGCCCGTAACGCGATCAACTGAATCATGGAGCACGGATGTCCAGCGGCGTTCTTTTCCGGCCTTTCAAGCTGAAAGGGCTGAACTTGCCGAACCGGGTCGTGATGGCGCCGATGACGCGCTCATTCTCTCCGGGCGGAATCCCGACCGAGGACGTCGCGCAATATTACCGCCGGCGTGCCGAAGGAGCGGTCGGCCTCATTATCTCGGAGGGCACGGGTGTGGATCGTCCGGCATCCTTGAACGATCCGAATGTTCCGCGTTTTCACGGGGAGAAGGAGTTGGCGGGATGGCGGCGTGTGGTCGACGAGGTGCATGCCTCCGGTAGCCTGATGGCACCGCAGCTATGGCACGTCGGAGCCGTTCGCACCCGCGCCAAGGATTGGTCTCCTCCGGGTCTTTACGACAGTCCGTCCGGCCTGTCGCGACCGGAGAAGAAATTCGGCGAGCCGATGAGCGAAGAGGACATCGCAGACGCCATCCGCGCTTTCGCTGATGCGGCGCTTGCCGCGAAGCGCCTGGGGTTCGACGCCGTCGAATTGCACGGCGCGCACGGCTATCTGATCGATCAATTCTTCTGGGAAGGCACCAATCGCCGCGAGGATGCCTATGGAGGCAAGGACCTGCCGGGTCGGGCGCGGTTTGCCGCTGATATGGTTCACGCCGTGCGCAAGTCGGTCGGACCCGACTTTCCGATGTTGTTGCGGATCAGCCAGTGGAAGCAGCAGGACTACGAAGTGAAACTGGCCGATACGCCTCGCGCGTTGGAAGCCTGGCTCAAGCCGCTGGTCGACGCGGGGGTCGATATTCTGCATTGCTCGCAACGGCGCTTCTGGGAGCCGGAGTTCGACGGTTCCGATTTGAACTTCGCCGGATGGGCCAAAAAGGTGACGGGGGTGCCGACAATCTCGGTCGGGTCGGTCGGCCTGACCGGCGAATTCATCGCCGCATATGGCGGGGAGAGCTCCCGTCCGGCGTCCCTCGACGAACTGATCCGCCGCCTCGATCGAGAGGAGTTCGATCTTGTCGCGGTGGGGCGGGCGCTGCTTCAGGATCCGCAATGGCTCCTGAAGATACGCGACGGCAGGACGGAGCAATTGATGGCCTTCGAGCGGACTGCGTTCGCTGCACTGAGCTAAGGCTCAGCGATGACGGGTTGCGAAGGCCGGCTGCGTCGCTGCTGAATAAAGGTTATCCAGATATTCGGTGGCCGGCATTCCGGCGATCTGTCCAAGCTGGTTGCTAAAGAAGATCGCGCGCGCCGGTCGATGGCAGAGGCGTGCGCGTCATTGTGCAATCTCCTGGAAGCAATTCGGAGACATGCAACGAGCGACACTAAGACCCGGGCCGGCCGAATCCGCACCGAGGTACATGGGCATGTGTTCAAGATCATCATCGACAACGTGGCGAAGAAGAACTCACGGCTACTCCGATCAGGAGATTGCCGCCCTTACCAACTCAAGCGTGCTGGTCATGGGACGTCTCCGGTGCGGCTCCTGTCGCATCAACGCTAGCAGCTTCGCGGCTGCATCATCAGGAAGACGATCGGCCATGGCCGAAAGAACGTTCGGATCGACGCGAGGCGCGCGCCAACGGGGCTCGTTGCAGGGAAGGTGACGGTGGGGTGTGTCCGCCCATCGCCGTCCGATTGCTTCGCGACGCGCAATCGCAAAAAAAATCCTGCGCAGTGTCGATTCCGAGCGAGGTCGACCGTCTACGAGCAGAGTTCCTCCCAGGGGAAGCTGACCATGGCGCCGACCTATACCATTTCAGCGCAGTCCGCCGCCGAGCCGCGCAAGGTCGCCCTTCCGGCGGTGTCACCGCGCACGCGTGCCATGCTGGAGGGCGCGATCCTTCCCACGATGCTGCGGCTCATCGTCGGCAATCTCGCCGTCATCGTCGTACAGGCGGCGCTTGTCCTGATGGAAGCCTACTACATCAGCTGGCTCGGATATGACGCGGTAGCGGGCATTACGCTGGTGGTCCCCCTGGTGACGCTCATGCTGACGATGTCGACGGCGGGGATCGGTGGTGGCGTTTCGGCGGTCGTTGCCCAGGCTCTGGGCGCGCGGCGCTTGGAGTTGGCCGACGCCGCTGCGCTGCACGCGATCATCCTCGGTATCCTGTTCGGTCTTGGATTCACCGCCGCCGAGCTACTCGGCGGGCCAGCCCTGTTTCGTGCCATGGGGGCCACGGGAGGCGCGCTCGAAGCCGCCGTCACCTATGGCGGGGTGTTCTTCGCCGGCATGACTGCGCTTTGGCTCTACAATATCCTGACCTCGATCCTGCGGGGGGCGGCCATATTGCGCCTGCCGTCCCTCGTGACGCTTGTCGGGGCCGCGGTGACCCTGATCCTTTCGCCGGCACTCATCATGGGCTGGGGGCCGCTGCCGCAGCTCGGGATTGTCCGCTTCGCGGCCCGCTCGTACAGATCGGCTTTTGAGCGGGGGAGTTCGAGAAAATCCCCGCTTCTATCAAATTGTTCTTATGCCGGCATTCGGAGGTTCGCTGCTCCGGCCCAGCCGGCAAGTTGCTGACCCCCGAATTGCCGACGGAGCTGGCCTGGATCTGAGGCCGCTGCGCCAGGACCGCGCCTGCAAGTGCGTCGACGCCCGTCGCTTCGCTCGGTGCAAGCGCAACATTCCCTCCATCCGGAATTGATCCGATTGGGACTTCCCGACGATGTCGGTAAGATCCGGGCGTTCGGTCGTGGAACCTCACGAGCCAGGTGCGCGCTCGGGGCGCGAAAGCGCTTGACACGGGTCGGAATACTTAACATGTTAAATATATCGAATGACGCCCCGGCTTGAGGCCGTCGGCAGGGGCGATGCCGTTCGTCACTGGCTTTGCGAAAACAAACAGCGGGTCGCTGCCCACATGCGGTCCGGCAGAAAGGGAGTGAACCGTCATGTCCAAGCTTCAGGAAAACATCGACAAGGCGGAGCGCCACCTTGCTCGCTTCAAGGAGAAGGGCGTGCTGAACCGGATCGGCGGCGATGACGTCCCGGCTGCCGACGGCGCGACGTTCGAAACGATCTCTCCTGTCGATCTGAAGCCGCTTGCCAAGGTGGCGCATGGCAAGGCCGCGGATATCGACCGGGCCGCGAAGGCCGCGCACGCAGCCTTTCCGCAATGGGCCGAGACATCTGGGGAAGCCCGGAAAGCGCTCCTGCACAAAGTTGCCGATGCCATCGTCGCCCGCGCCGAGGAAATTGCCTTCGTCGAATGCATGGATACCGGGCAGTCCCTGAAATTCATGGCCAAGGCCGCGCTGCGGGGCGCCGAGAATTTCCGCTTCTACGCCGACCGCGCGCCCGAGGCGCGCGATGGCAAGACGCTTCGCACCGACGGCCAGGTCAACATGACCACCCGCGTGCCGATCGGTCCGGTGGGCATCATCACGCCCTGGAATACGCCCTTCATGCTGTCGACGTGGAAGATCGCGCCGGCGCTTGCGGCCGGCTGCACCATCGTTCACAAGCCGGCCGAATTTTCGCCGCTGACCGCGCGTCTCCTGGTCGAGATCGCGGAAGAGGCCGGCCTGCCCAAGGGCGTCTGGAATCTCGTCAACGGTCTTGGCGAGGACGCCGGCAAGGCGCTGACCGAGCACCCGCTCGTCAAGGCGATCGGCTTCGTCGGGGAGGGCCGCACCGGCTCGATGATCATGAAGCAGGGCGCCGATACCTTGAAGCGTGTTCACTTCGAGCTCGGCGGCAAGAACCCGGTGATCGTGTTCGCCGATGCCGATCTCGATCGTGCCGCGGACGCGGCGGTGTTCATGATCTACTCGCTCAATGGCGAGCGCTGCACCTCGTCCTCGCGCCTGCTCGTCGAGGCGAGCATCCATGACAAGTTCACGGCGATGGTTGCGGAGAAGGCCGGCCGGATCAAGGTCGGGCATCCGCTCGATCCCGAGACCGTCATCGGTCCGCTGATCCACCCGGTCCACGAGAAGAAGGTGCTCGGCTATTTCGAGATCGGCAGGTCGGAGGGCGCGACGATTGCTACCGGCGGCCGCAAGGTCGATGGTCCCGGCGGCGGCTGCTACGTCGCCCCGACGCTCTTTACCGGCGCCAACAACCAAATGCGCATCGCACAGGAGGAGATCTTCGGCCCCGTCCTGACCGCGATTCCGTTCAAGGACGAAGCCGAGGCGCTCGCGCTCGCCAACGACGTCCAGTATGGCCTCACCGGCTATCTCTGGACATCGGACGTCACGCGCGCCTTCCGCTTCACCGACCGGCTGCAGGCCGGCATGATCTGGGTCAATTCGGAGAATGTGCGCCATCTGCCGACGCCGTTCGGCGGCGTGAAGAGCTCCGGTATCGGACGCGACGGTGGAGATTGGTCGTTCGATTTCTATATGGAGACGAAGAACGTGGCGTTTGCGACCAAGGCGCATAACATCCAGAAATTGGGCGGCTAAGCGGTCCGCAGCAGATCAAGGAGGACATCATGGCATTGCCGACGCCTAACCTTTATCCGCCGTTCAATATCGTGCGTCTCAGTCACGTCGAATTTGGCGTGAGCGATCTTGCCAGGTCCCGCGCGTTCTATGTCGACACGCTCGGCTTGCAGGTGACCGACGAAAGCTCCGATGCGATCTACCTTCGCGCGATGGAAGAGCGCGGGCACCATTGCATCGTGCTGAGGAAGTCCGACAAGATCGAGGCCCGCGATCTCGGCTTCAAATTGTTCGGCGAAGAAGACCTCGACAAGGCTGTCCACTTCTTCAAGAGCAAGGATTTGCCGGTCGAATGGGTGGAGCGTCCCTATCAATCGCGCACGTTCCGCACCCGCGATCCCCACGGCATTCCGCTCGAGTTCTATTCCAAGATGGACCGGCTGCCGCCCATCCATCAGAAATACGCCCTCTACAAGGGCGTGAAGCCGCTCCGCATCGACCACTTCAATTGCTTCTCGCCGAACGTCGATGAATCCGTCGCCTTCTACAACGAGATCGGCTTCCGCGTGACGGAGTACACGGCGGATGAGGAGACCGGACGCTTATGGGCCGCCTGGACCCACCGCAAAGGCGGCGTTCACGACTTGGCATTCACCAATGGCCGCGGCCCGCGCCTGCACCACACGGCATTCTGGGTGCCGACCCCGCTCAACATCATCGATCTGCTCGACCTCATGGCAACGACGGGGTGGGTGTCCAACATCGAACGTGGTCCCGGCCGCCACGGCATCTCCAATGCCTTCTTCCTCTACATCCTCGATCCCGACGGTCACCGCATCGAAATCTACTGCTCGGACTACCAGACGGTCGATCCCGATCTCGAGCCGATCAAATGGGACCTGAAGGATCCGCAGCGTCAGACGCTGTGGGGAGCGCCCGCGCCGAAATCCTGGTTCGAGCACGGCAGCCTCTTCGCCGGAGTTGCGCCGCGCGACGCCGAGCTGGCGGCCCAGCCGATCATCGCCCCCTGATCGAGGCGAGAACAAAGTAGAAGAAAGGCCACGCATGTCTCGTCCGAGGTTCATCAGCTTCACCCGCAACGGCTCGCTCGGCTATGGCTTGCTGGTGGATCGCGGTGTCATCGATCTGTCCCGGCGTCACGGCAAGCGCTGGTCCTCTTTGCGTGAAGTGATCGAAGACGGCGCGTTGCAGTCCCTGGCCGAAGAGAGCGCCGCGCTGTCGGCGGATTTTCCGGTCGAGGACATCCGCTATGAAATTCCGGTGCCGGCACCGGAAAAGATCATCTGCGTCGGCGTCAACTTTCCCGACCGCAACGAGGAATACAAAGACGGGCAGGCGGCCCCCTCGAATCCCTCGCTCTTCATCCGCTTTCCGCGCTCGTTCACGGGCCATGAACAAGCCCTGTTGCGTCCCCCCGAGAGCCCGCAACTCGATTACGAAGGCGAGATCGTCATCGTGATCGGCAAGGGCGGTCGCAGGATTGCGCAAGCCGCGGCGCTCGACCATATCGCCGCGCTGTCGCTATGCAACGAAGGCACCATCCGCGATTGGGTCCGGCACGCCAAGTTCAACGTGACGCAGGGCAAGAACTTTGACGGTACCGGTTCGATCGGACCCTGGCTTGTCCCCTATACCGATGAGAGCCAGCTTGCCGACATCAGGCTGGAAACCCGGGTCAACGGTGAAGTCCGCCAGCAGGACGGCACCAGCCGGATGATCTTCTCCTTCCGCAAGATCATCAACTACATCTCGACGTTCACGACCCTGGTTCCCGGCGATGTCATCGTGACGGGTACGCCGACGGGTGCGGGCGCGCGTTTCGATCCGCCGATCTGGCTCAAGCCCGGCGACGTCGTCGAGGTGGAGGCGGAGGGCATCGGCGTGCTCCGCAACACGGTCGCGGATGAGGCGTGATCCCTATTACGTCGGCGAGGCGGCACGCACGCGAATGCGGCCCTCGTCGTCCACGACGATCGGAATGGCATCGAGCACGCAATCCTGGCCGAGTCCTTCGACGCCAACGCCGTCCCGAACGCGGAATCCAGCGCTGTGATTGGTGCACCGAAGCACCGCGCCGTCCGCGCTCAGCACGTTGGAGCCGCGATGATCGAGCGGCAGGTACTGGTGGGGACATGCGTTGACATAGGCCACCAAAGTGCCCGCCGACCTCACGATCAGGACCGGAAAATCAGCCGGGCCGAACTTGATGGATTTGAGGCTTCCTTCGTCGATGTCAACGGCCTCGCACAGGATTGCGCCTTCGGCTGGAGCGCCGCGATAGCTCTTCCATGCGTCAGATATGGCTGCCTCCCTCAGGACGCCTTAAGCACGCCGCGCTGAATCTGGTCGGCCTCGATGCTCTCGAACAGGGCCTTGAAATTGCCCTCGCCAAAACCGTCATCGCCCTTCCTCTGGATGAACTCGAAGAAGATCGGGCCGATCACGGTCTTGGAGAAGATCTGGAGCAGGATGCGGGTCGCCCCGCCATTGACGACACCTTCGCCGTCGATCAGGATTCCGTGCTTGCGCATGCGATCGAGCGGCTCGGTGTGGCCCTTCACGCGGTCGAACGATTTGTCGTAATAGATCGAGGGCGGGCCCGGCATGAATTCGAGCCCGCGGCCGCCGATAGCGTCGGTCGCCGCATAGATGTCGTCGGTGCCGACGGCGATGTGCTGGATGCCTTCGCCCTTGTACTGGCGCAGATATTCTTCGATCTGGCTCTTGTCGTCGGCGCTCTCGTTGATCGGGATTCGGATCTTGCCGCAGGGCGACGTCAGGGCGCGCGAGGTCAGGCCGGTCAGCTTGCCAGAAATGTCGAAGTAGCGGATCTCGCGGAAATTGAACGTCTGGCTGTAGAACTTGTACCAGGTGTCCATGTTTCCGCGCATGACGTTGTGCGTGAGGTGATCGAGATAGTAGAACCCAACGCCCTTCGGAGCCGGATCGACCTCACCGGTCCAGTCATACTCGGCGGAATAGGGCGAGCCCTTCGCGCCGTAGGTCTCGACCAGGTACAGCAGGGATCCGCCGATGCCGACGACGGCCGGCACGTCGAGCGACTTGTCGTTGCCGGTATATTCGGTGCCGCCGAGCTCGAGGACGCGCTTCAGCGCATGTTTGGCGTCGACGACGCGCCAGGCCATCGCCGGCGCGCAAGGGCCGTGCTCTGCGACGAAGCGCGCGGCATGGGAGTTCGGTTCCCGGTTCAGGACGTAATTGATCTTTCCCTGGCGCCAAAGGGAGATGTCCTTGGTCTTGTGCCGGGCAACTTCCGTGTAGCCCATCTGCTCGAAGAGCTTGGCGAGCTTCTGCGGCTCCGGATGGGCGAACTCGACGAACTCGAAGCCATCGGTGCCGGCCGGGTTGATTGCCGAAATGGTGGCGGGTGGGGCATCGTGAGGGAAGGGGCCCAATGTCGCGCTCCTGGAATGGGATCTGTTCCGACACGAAATATACTGCCGCCCGGCTGCACGATCTCCGCAAAATCCGCTCGACAAAGCCCAGCTATGCGTGAAACATGCGTGTATTTGTAGTTTCGCGCAAGGATCACGCATGGATCAGTTCGACGTCAAATTGCTGCAGGCGCTTCAATCCGATGGACGTCTGTCGAATTTCGAGCTCGCCGACATCGTGGGTTTATCGGCATCGCAATGCTCACGCCGCCGCGCCGCGCTCGAAGATACCGGCGCGATTGCGAGCTACCACGCCCATCTCGATCGCGAAGCGCTCGGGCTCGGCATCGTGGTCTTCGTGCAGGTGACGCTTGCGACCCACTCGCCGGACAATTCGCGGCGTTTCCTCAAGCTGATCGAGAGCTTGGAGGAAGTGCAGGAGGCCTATGCGCTCACGGGCGAAGCGGACTACCTCGTCAAGGCGACGATCACCGATCTGAAGGCGCTCTCGCGGCTGCTCAACGAGGTGTTTCTGCCGCACGACAGCGTCGCGCATGTGCGCTCGTCCATCGTTCTCGATCGCTTGAAGCAAACCTCCCAATTGCCGCTTGGGCACCTGATCCCAGCCGAGACGCGTGCGGCGGAGGGCTCCAGGTCGCGCAGGAAAGGTTCATCACAGCGATCTAGACGGTCCAGCTAGCTGAGCGCTGCCGACAGCTTGTGCATCACCCGGTCGAGCACTTTCACTTCTTCGGCGGTGAGCACCCCGAGCAATTCCGTCTCCCGCGCCAGCGCGAAGGGCACGATCTTGCGATAGAGCGTGCGGCCGGCCGAGGTCAGTGAGACGATCAGCTCACGCCGATCGTCCGGATGATGCTTGCGGCTGGCGATGCCGCGCGCTTCCAGGGCCTGCACGGCGCGGCTGACTTGCATCTTGTCGAGCGTCGTCAGCGGGCCGATCTCCTTGGTCGCAATCTCCGCCCGTCCGCCGAGGATCGCAATCACGCGCCATTCCTGCCGCGTCAGCGCAAAACGCTCGGAATAGACCTCGGCAACGGCGAGCGACACCTGCTCGGCGAGGCGCGCCAGCCGGTACGGAAAATATCGCTGCAGATCGAGCTCGCCGCCATCCGGCGCCGTGACACGGTCGGCGGCTGCGGCCCGGCCTCGTGCTTCACCCGAACGTCCCATCTCGCCGTTTCCGCGCCTTTAGGTCCACAGGCAGATTCTTCCGGGCCGATTGATCCAGATCAAATCCAGGAAATAGTAACATCTGATACGAATTTCGCAACCGCAAATCCAGGGAGCGAAATCATGAAGATCGAGAAGATCCATCACGTCGCCTATCGCTGCGTCGACGCCAAGGCCACCGTCGAGTTCTACAAGAAGGTCATGAACATGGATCTGCTCGGCGCCATAGCCGAGGACCGCGTGCCTTCGACCAAGGCGCCCGATCCCTACATGCACATCTTCCTCGATGCCGGGAACGGCAACATCCTCGCCTTCTTCGAGCTGCCGAACTCGCCGCCGATGGGCCGCGATCCCAATACGCCGGAGTGGACCCAGCACATCGCCTTCCAGGTCAAGGACCTCGCCGAGCTCGAAGAGGCCAAAGCGCGCGCGGAGGCCGCCGGCCTCGACGTCGTCGGCGTCACCGACCACACCATCTTCAAGTCGATCTATTTCCGCGATCCCAGCGGCCATCGCCTGGAGATCGCGGCCTGGACGGCCACGCCCGATCAGATCGACCGCATGAAGTCGGTCGCGCATGAGATGGTCGAGGAATGGTCGCGCACCAAGCGTCCGCCGCGCCACACCGCCTGGATGCACGAGAAGGAATTCGCGGACGCGCATTGATCTCCGGCCGTGCATCAGGAAGCGAACATGACGAGCTACATCTATCCGAAGTTCGGCTATCGGCGTTCCCAGGAGCAGGCCGAGGGGATCGTGAAGCGGCATCCGATCGTGGTGATCGGTGCAGGTCCCATCGGCCTGACCGCTGCGCTGGACTGCGCGGCACGCGGCCAGCCGGTCGTGGTGCTCGATGACAACGACACCGTCTCGATCGGCTCGCGCGCGGTCTGTTACGCCAAGCGTCCGCTCGAGATATGGGACCGTCTCGGTTGCGCCGCGCCCATGGTCGAGCGCGGCGTCAGCTGGAATGTCGGCAAGGTCTTCTTCCGGGACGAGCTGTCCTACCAGTTCGATCTGCTGCCCGAGGCCGACCATCAATGGCCGGCCATGATCAATCTGCAGCAATATCATCTGGAAGAGATGCTGGTGGCCCAATGCAGGGCCAATCCGCTGATCGAGCTGCGCTGGAAGCACCGTCTCATCAGCCTCAAGCAGGCCGCCGACCATGCGACCTTGGCGGTGGAAACGCCCGACGGCATCTTCACCATGGAGGCGCAATGGGTGATCGCCTGTGACGGGGCCAATTCCGACGTGCGCAAGATGGTGGGCGCCGAGTTCACCGGTCAGTTCTTCCAGGATCGCTTCCTGATCGCCGACGTCGCGATGAAAGCGGATTTCCCGACCGAGCGCTGGTTCTGGTTCGATCCGCCGTTCCATCCTGGCCAGTCCGTGCTGCTGCATCGGCAGGCCGGCAACATCTGGCGGATCGACTTCCAGCTCGGCTGGGAGGCCGATCCCGATGAGGAAAAGCGGCCGGAGCGGGTGATCCCGCGCATCCGCGCGATGCTCGGCGAGCACACCGAATTCACGCTCGAATGGATCTCGATCTATCAGTTCGCCTGCCGGCGCATCGACAATTTCCGGCAGGGCAGGGTGCTGTTCGCCGGCGACGCCGCGCATCAGGTCTCGCCGTTCGGCGCGCGCGGCGCCAATACCGGCGTCCAGGATGTCGACAATCTCGCCTGGAAGCTCGCGATGGTGCTGCGCGGCGAAGCCTCGGAGGCCCTCCTCGACAGCTATCACGAGGAGCGTGCCTATGCCGCGGACGACAACATCCTGAACTCGACGCGGGCCACCGACTTCATCACCCCGAAGACGAAATCGAGCCGCTATTTCCGCGACGCCGTGCTCGAGCTCGCCCGGCATCACGGTTTTGCGCGACCGCTGGTCAACAGCGGCCGGCTTTCGACGCCGACCCCTTATGTGACATCAGTGCTCAATACTCCCGACCACGACGCGGTGCCGGGCGGCATGCGGCCCGGCACCAATGCGGCGGATGCGCCGATTGCGGTGGACGGCAAGCCTGCCTGGTTCCTGCATTGTCTCGGCGATGGCTTCACGGTCGTGGCCTTCGGCAAGGTGAGCGACAAGACCGAGATTGCGGCGGGGCCGTTCGCGGCAAAACTCATTCTCGTCGGCCGTGACATCGAGGACCCCACAGGTCTCCTTGCGCAGCGCTACGGCGCTTCGCCCGGGACCACTTATCTGTTCCGCCCGGATCAATATGTTGCCGCGCGCTGGAGCGGATTCGACGAGGCGGAGATCACCCAAGCGCTGTTGCGTGCCGCCGGCCACGACACCGCCGACCGGACGGAGCTTGCCGCATGACGCTGAATCTGTCGCCGAACATCGCCGACCCCGACGATTTCTACGCCGAGCTGATCAACAGCCAGCGCGATCTCGACGAGGAGCAGGCCCTGCGCATGAACGCCCGCCTGGTCCTGTTGCTCGCCAATCACATCGGCGACCGCAAGGTGCTGACGGAGGCGATCGGCTGCGCCCGCAGAGGCGGCGGCTAGGTCGCGGACGCCGGCCGCATCGAGGCAAGAGGTGGTATGAAGCCGCAGGCGGCGCCGGGTTCCTGTCGCGCGATCTCGCCGGCTGAATGCGGCGCCGAGGTCGCTCGCGTCGAAAAGCCACGGGGGCACCTCTTCTTGACTTGGCTCAAGGTGAGCTCGGCGAAGTTCGCCATCCTCTCAGGCCACACCAAGGTCGGAGGAAGCCCCATGGTAGGCCGAACCGTTGCCGCAGCGTTGCTGTTCGCCGTCCTGAGCCAGCCAGCTTTGGCTCAATCGCCGGCGGACCATCAGAGCCATCATCCAGGACAGGACCAGGCGCCGGCGTCGCCGCAGTCGAGTTCTCCTGCAAATCCGTCCGCCGAGCGGCAAGGCTCGATGCGCGGTGGAGATATGATGGGAATGATGGGACAAGGAATGAAGGGGCATGGCGCGACAGGCGGTGATGCCGTGCAGTCGCCGGTCGTCTTCCGCATCATCTTCGCGCTGATGGATGCCGATGGCGACGGAAACGTCTCGTTGCCGGAGTTTCAGGTCGCTCACGAGCGAATTTTCAAGGCAATGGATCGCGACAAGGACGGAAAGCTCACCTTTGAGGAGATGATGGCGTTCATGCACAGGAACAAGAGCCACGTCGCGCCACAGCAGTGAGCCGAACCGAAGGGCAGGCGCGCCAGGCCATGTCGTTTGATCGGGTCCTGCGATGGGCTCTGGTTGCGATCGCAATCGCCGGATTGACTGCCGGCATTCTCGCGCGGGCCGCGGGCCGACCTGATCTGGCCGAGGTCGCGTGGTCGCTCGGCACCGCGCCCGTGATTGCAGGATTGGCGGTCTCGATCATCCAGGATCTGCTGAGAGGCCGCGTCGGAGTGGACGCGATCGCTCTGCTCTCGATGAGTGCGGCGTTGGCGCTCGGGCAGCCGCTCGCAGGGGCTGTGGTCGCGCTGATGTACTCCGGTGGCAACGTGCTGGAGGAGATCGCGATCGCGCGGGCGGAGCATGATCTGCGATCCCTGGTTGATCGGGCGCCGCGGCAGGTCCATCGCAAATCCTGTGACCGGATTGAGGATGTTCCGATCGAGGACGTCGCGGTCGGCGAAGAGCTTCTGGTGCAGGCCGGCGAGATCGTGCCGGTCGACGGTGTCGTTGCGTCGGCTTTTGCCACGATCGACGAGTCCGCGGTTACCGGCGAACCGATTCCGGTGGAGAAGACGCGCGGAAGCGCCGTTCTCTCCGGCTCTCTGAATGTGGGCGAGACCTTCCAGCTGACCGTGACCGCGCCGGCCAGCGAGAGTACCTACGCGGGCATCGTGCGCATGGTGACTGCGGCGCAAACGGCGAGAGCGCCCTTTGTGCGGTTGGCCGATCGGTATGCGCTGATCTTTCTGCCGGTAACACTCGTCGTCGCCTTTGTGGCATGGCACATCTCCGGCGACGTGACCCGCAGCCTTGCCGTGCTGGTGGCGGCGACGCCTTGCCCCTTGATTCTGGCCGCGCCCGTGGCCTTTATCGCCGGGGTGGCGCAGGCGGCCCGCCGCGGCATCCTGGTCAAGGGCGGGAGGGCGCTGGAGGCGTTGGCCCGTGCGCACACGGTGCTATTCGACAAGACCGGAACCCTGACCGTCGGCGGGGCGCGGTTATTGTCCGTCGAAGTCGCGCCGGGCGAGGATCCGGATGAGGTGCTCGCGCTCGGGGCGTCGCTCGAGCAAGCTTCGCATCACGTGCTTGCGAAGGCCGTCGTTGCTGCGGCCCTCGCCCGAGGGCTCAAGCTGAAGCCGCCGGATCATGTCAAGGAGACCATGGGTTCCGGTCTTAGCGGCCAGATCGACGGACGCCAGGTTATGGCGGGCTCGCGAGAGATGCTGCTCTCGCGGGCCGAGCTCTCGCCATGGGAGTTGCGGGCAATTCGTCGTGCCTCGTGGCGCTCGGCGCTGATCGTCTTCGTCGCGGTGGGCGGCCGTCCCATCGGCGCGTTGCTGCTGGCCGACGAATTGCGAGCCGATACACCACGAGCGATCAGGCTGCTGCGCGATGCCGGCATCGTGCGCATGGTGATGGTCACGGGTGATCGCGCCGCCGCGGCGCAGGCCATCGGGGCCGCGCTCGACCTCGATGCCGTGCTGGCCGATCGCGTTCCCTCGGACAAGGTCGAGGCGGTGCGTAGCGAACAGCGGCTGCATCCGACCATCATGGTCGGCGACGGCATCAATGACGCCCCGGCGCTGGCCGTGGCTGACACCGGGGTCGCGCTCGGCGCGCGCGGTGCAAGCGCCTCCTCCGAGGCGGCAGACGTGGTGATTCTCACGGATCGGCTGGATCGGGTCGGCGAAGCGATCATCATCGCGCAGCGGTCGCGGCGCATTGCCCTTCAAAGCATCTTCGTCGGGATGGGATTGTCGTTGGCGGCAATGGTCGCTGCCAGCCTTGGCTGGCTCGATCCCGTACCCGCCGCGATCGTCCAGGAGGTGATCGATGTTGCCGTCATTCTGAACGCGCTGCGCGCGCTCAATCCGCCCCTGGTCAGGACTGGTCCGCGCCTCAGCGCGGAGCAGGGGCTGACATTGCATCACGATCATCAGGCCCTGCTTAGGGATCTCGACCGCTTGCGCCAGATCGTCGATGCCCTGGACGATGCGGTGCCCGAATCCGCCGCTGCCTTGATCGGCGAGGCCCACCGCCTGGTCCAGGGCAGCGTCGTGCTGCACGAACGCGAGGATGAAGACAGCGTCTATCCGAAGCTCACGGCGGTGCTGCGCGACCGTCATGGCCTCTCTGCCATGAGCCGTGCGCATCGCGAGATACTGCATCTCGCGCGGCTACTCGCCCGGATCGCGGAGGATCTGCCGTCAGAGAAGATCGACCGTTACCTTGTTCGAGACGCTCAGCGCGTGATCGAGGCGATCGAAACGCTGGTGCGCATGCACACCGCCCAGGAGGAGGATATCTACGAGGCCGTGGCAGCATAGGCGATCGCGGTGCCGCATGCTGCGGAGCCGGCTCCGCGGCAATGGCGGCGCCATCCGGGCAGGATAAGGCGGCGGGCGCCGCCGGCTGCCACGAGATTTCAATGATCCGGCGGTTGCCAACCGGCATGGTCAAAATACTCGCCGTATTGAGCGAGCGCCCGCATAATCTTCATGGCTCCTTGATCGCGGCGGGCCCCGGTCTTCATATTGGCCGCACCATCGATGATCTGCTCGAGAACCAGGTGAAGTTGCTGGTCGGCCTGCTCGGGCAGCTTGCAGTTCCCCACCACGTCATCGACCTGCGCCTGGATTCGCGCCGCCAGAGCCTCGTATTGCGCGGGCGTAAACGCATTGCCGTGAATGGGTGCCAGCGATTGCCTCATCGCGAGAGCGATGTCGTTCATGCCGCGGCGCAGGACATCATCGGTCGGCCACTTCTTGCCGTGGTCGAGCCCCGGCCGGCCCGTCGCGGTTGGTCCTTCATGCGCGTGTGGTCCGGCGGCGAGAGCAGGCTGCCCTAGGACGAGACAGAGTGCGAGGGCTGCCAGCGGGAGCGATTTTGTTGAGATGATCACGGGACTTCCTCCGAAGAGCTTCTTTGCCTTCAGGTGGGAGATCGCGGCAGGTATGAGTTTGCGCTGGAGCAAAGTCTCGCGCGGAATGAGCTGCGGCGCCGCGACGCAGGCGTCGGGATTCAGCCATCAGACCGGCGTCGGGCGATTGGCTGAATTGGAATGGTCCAAGCGCCTGCTTCGATTGAGCTCATCACGAGCAGCTTGAGTCAGCTCAATGCAACGCAGCTCGATCAGTTCAAGCTGGCGCCGAGATGTTGTGAGGCAAGGTCATGCAGAAGCTCAAACGGGTCTTTTGGGGCAGTTTGGCGGTTCTCGCCCTGCTGTGGCTGGTTGCGGAGCCGCAGCCATTTGGCCCGGGCCCCTTCTTCCCACTTCGCGAGAGGATGGTCCAGTTGAGCGGCGTCCTTGCTATCGGTTGCATGAGCATGGCGATGATCCTCGCGCTACGGCCGCGTTGGCCGGAGGCGTGGCTGGGCGGTCTCGACAAGATGTACCGCTTGCACAAATGGCTCGGTATCGCAGCCCTTGTCACTGCCGTTGTCCATTGGCTCTGGGCCAATGGTCCGAAATGGGCGGTCGGTTGGGGCTTGCTGACCCGACCACAGCGGGGCGCGAGGCCCGCCATCGAAAATCCCATCGAGGCCTTCTTCGACGGCCTTCATGGGCCGGCGGAGGGGTTGGGAGAGTGGGCGTTCTACGGCGCCGTGGTGCTGATTGCTTTGGCGCTCATTCAAATGTTTCCCTATCGGCTTTTCTACAAGACGCATCGGCTCCTCGCCATCGCTTATCTGGTTCTGGTCTTTCATGCGGTCACGCTGATCAAGTTCAGCTACTGGATGTCGCCGCTCGGCTGGATCGTTGGGGCGCTGCTTGCCTTCGGAACATGGGCGGCGGCCGTTGCGCTGTTGCGGCGCATTGCCGCCCGGCGGCAGGTCCAGGGCAGGATCACCTCGCTCAAATATTATCCCGGCGTCAGAACAATCGAGACTGAAATCGAGATGCCCCATGGCTGGCCGGGGCATAGGCCGGGCCAGTTCGCATTCGCCACGTCCGACGTCTCCGAGGGCGCGCATCCCTACACGATAGCCTCCGGCTGGAACGCCGCAGACCCCAGGATCATCTTCATCACCAAGGAACTCGGCGACCACACCAGCCGGCTGCGGGAGAAGCTCCGTGTCGGGCAGGAAGTGAAGGTGGAAGGGCCCTATGGCTGCTTCACCTTCGACGACGATTGCTCGCATCAGATCTGGATCGGCGGCGGTATCGGCATCACGCCCTTCGTTGCCCGCATGAAACAGGCGGCCATGAAGAATGTTCCTGGCTGCTCTGTCGCGCAGGCGGTTGACCTCTTTCACACCACCGCTGATATGGATGAAGAAGCCCTCGGCAAGCTTGCAGCAGATGCACGCTCGGCAGATGTTCGTCTCCACGTTCTCATCGACGCCCGTGATGGCCGCTTGACCGGCGACCGCATTCGCGAAGCCGTACCGCAATGGGGCGAGGCGAGCATCTGGTTCTGCGGTCCGGGGGCTTTCGGGGAGGCGCTCAGGCGAGACTTCCGTGCGCACGGCTTTCCTGTCGAACTGCGGTTTCATCAGGAGCTGTTCGCGATGCGATGATGGAAGCCGCATGTGCATTCCGCTTCCCAACTTGCCCTGGCGGCCCGTCCCTGTAATGTCTCCCAAACAACTGGGAAGGGATCCATGGGAGGAGTCTTGGAGGGCGTGCGGGTGCTCGATTTCGGGCGCTATATCGCAGGGCCCTATTGCGCGACGCTGCTGGCCGAGTTCGGCGCCGAGGTCATTCGCGTCGAGAAGCGCGACGGCAGCGAGGACCGCTTCGTGGCGCCGGTCGGCGAAAATGGCGAGGGCGCGCTGTTTCTCCAGGTCAACCGCAACAAGAAGTGCGTCACGCTCGATCCGATGAAGCCGGAAGGGCAGGAGGTGATGCGCCGCCTGATCGCGACGGCGGACGTCGTCGTCGCCAATCTGCCGCCGCAGACCCTGCGCGCGATGAAGCTCGACTATGACTCCTTGAAGGCGATCAAGCCCGACATCATCCTGACGACGGCGACCGCGTTCGGCGGGCCGGGGCCCTGGTCCGACCGGGTCGGCTTCGACGGCGTCGGGCAGGTCATGTCGGGATCGGTGTACATGACGGGCGCAGGCGATCCGCCGTTTCGCGCCGCGGTGAACTGGGTCGATTTCGGCACCGCGCTGCATTGTGCGTTCGGCACGCTCGCCGCGCTGATCGAGCGCGGCAAATCCGGGCGCGGGCAGATCGTCGAGGGCGCACTGCTCGCAACCGCTTTGTCCTTCACCAATGCGACGCTGATCGAGCAGGCCGTCATCAACGTCAATCGCGTGCCCACGGGCAATCTCGGCCAGACCGCGGCGCCCGCCGACATCTACCGCACGAAGGACGGCTGGGTGCTATGCCAGGTCACTGGACATCCGTTGTTCAAGCGCTGGGCGCGGCTGATGGGCGAGGAGGATTTGTGGCTGAACGATCCGCGCTTTGCCGACGACATCAGCCGCGGCAACAACGGCGCGGTGATCAGCGAACGGATGGCGCGCTGGTGCGCCGACCGTACCACGCAGGAGGCCGTCGATGCCTTGGGCCAGGCCATGATTCCGACCGGGCCCGTGCTCTCGCCGCAACAGGCACTGGATCATCCGCACATCCGCGCCGCCGGCTTCATGCAGGATGTCGATTATCCGGGCCTGCCGAAGCCGGCACCGGTGACGCGTGCTGCGGTCCGGCTCTCGGAAACGCCGGGCGAAATCGCGCACCGCCCACCGACGCTCGGCGAGCACACCGATCTCGTCCTCGCAGAGCTCGGCTACGACGACGCCGAGATCGCGGCGCTTCGGCAGGGCGGGATCATCTAGCGCTCGACGCCCCAGGCCGCGCCGTCAGTCCGCGCTGCGCTTCCAGGCACCGGTGCCGAGCTTGCCCGTGATCGTCGCCAGCGCGTCGTGGACCTCGTAGGCGCCGCCATCGCTGTAACCTGACAAGCCTCTGAGTGCTTGCAGGGTCCAGCGGCCATTCGCGGCGGTGATCCTCCCCTCGTGCGAACGCGCAAAACGTGGAGGCTCGGCGTGGAACTTGTAGGTGCCGTCGATCATGATCTGCCAGATCCAGCGGGATTGCCCGCGGCGGCTCGGCACCATGATTTCCCAGGTGCCGATCAGCGCCGGATCGATCGTCGATGACGTCGGCGCGTGCGCTGGAACCGGGGAGATGGCGGCCGGAAGCGGACTGACCGGCGCCGTGTCCCCCGCGCCGTCAGGCGGTCGACCGGCGAGATAGATCGCCTTGCGCGACAGCGAGCCGTAGACGAAGGGCTGCTGCTCGTTGCGGGTCGCCTCCATCACGTCGTCGCGGACGTTGCGGAACATGAATGTGATCTCGACACCCGGAGTCTCGATGTTGCGCAGTAGCGCGGTTGCGAACGGGCTGTTGCGCGCGTCGCCATCGAGCGCGGTGGTACCGTCTCTCGCGGCATACGCCACGAGAACATTGCCGGCCGGCTCGACGCGGCTGAGCCCGGCGTTCGGGGGGGCCCGCGTCGCGAGCGAGCGGTTCATCCTGGCGGCAAACGGATTGTTGCGGCAGGCGTCGAGGATGACGAGGCCAAGGCTCGTGGTGTTGGACACCTGCAACATCACGCTTCTGAGGCTGATGGCTTCGTTGGCCGCGTCGGTGTCCCGCTTCAGCTCTGCGTCGATCGGGATCAGCCAGTTCTCGCCATTGATCTCCATGCCATGACCAGCGAAATACGCGGCCGCCATGTCGGCGCCCGCGGCCTCACGCCCGAATGCGAGCAGGGCGCGGCGCATGTCATCGAAGCCTGCGTTGGTGATCAGGGAGGCCGTGAAGCCGAGCCGCTGTAGCGCCGCGGCGATGTCGCTGGCGTCGTTCGGCGGATTGAGCAGGGAGGGCACGTTCCGGTAGGCGCCGTTGCCGATCACCAGCGCGACACGCTTGCCGTCCGCCGCGGCGCCGGTCGGTACCAGGCCCGCAAACGCGGTTGCGAGGGTCACTCCCGAAACAAACTCGCGTCGGTTCATTGGATCTCGCCTGCTCGAGCGATATCCATGGTACAGCAACCGGTCCAGAGGCCAGGCGCCGCTCGAGCTGGCGTCTTTGCGCTACAACAATCGCTTCAGCGCCTGCGCGTCGGCCGGCGCCGCGCTCTTCTGGTCGTTGTCGAAATAGACGTAGACGTCGCAGCCCTGCCGCTTCCAGGACTTGATGCGCTTGGCCCATTGCGCCAGCGCGGCCTTGCTATAGTGCCCGTGATATCGCCCGCTCGGCCCGTGCCCGCGCACATAGACGAAATCCGCTGTGCGCTTCCATGGCGCCGGCGCGTCGGCATGGTCGGACAGGCAGAGCGAGATGTTCTCGTCCGCCAGCATGCGCAGGATGCGCGGCTGGTACCAGCTCGGATGACGGAATTCGAAGCTGTAGCGCCGCCTGCGCGACAGCAGCTTGAAAAAGGACGCGAGGCGGTCGGCGTTCGCCTCGAATTGCGGCGGCAGCTGGAACAGGATCGGGCCGGCCTTGCCGCCGAGCCTGGAGATGCGGTCCTCCAGCAGCGCGAGGCTATTGACGGAGCGCTCCGACAGCCGCTTCCAGTGCGTGATGAATTTCGACGCCTTCCAGGCGAAGACGAAATCGCGCCCGGTCTGCTTGCGCCAATCCGTCACGGCTTCGGGCGTCGGCGTGCGATAGAACACCCCGTTCAGCTCGGTCGTGTCGAACTGTCCGGCGTAGTAGCTGAGCTGCCGCTTCAGCGTCACGCCTTCAGGGAAGAACGGGCCGCGCCATGAATCGTAGTGCCAGCCCGAAGTTCCGATCAGTACGCGCGCCATCGATCCGTCATCCCTCGGACGCGGCGGCAGGCCGCGCCTTGTCCGGGGCAACGTTCGTGCACGAAATATGTTGCTGTCGGCGTGGCGGCGTGCGGCTGGATCAGTTCGACGCCAGCGCCGCCTTGGCCACTTCCGCCATCCAGCTCGACGCCACCGGCAGGATCGCGTCGTTGAAATCGTAGCGCGGGCCGTG
This sequence comes from Bradyrhizobium sp. WYCCWR 12699, assembly GCF_032144035.1. NCBI lineage: Bacteria > Pseudomonadati > Pseudomonadota > Alphaproteobacteria > Hyphomicrobiales > Nitrobacteraceae > Bradyrhizobium > Bradyrhizobium sp. WYCCWR 12699. The sequence goes on along the minus strand of NZ_JAVTJN010000039.1, from coordinate 1,278,639 downwards.
CAGCTCCGCGCCGTCGCGCAACTCGCCGTTGCCGATCCAGACGAAGGCGCCGGGCCGCTGCTGCAGGTAATGGGCAAAATCCTCGCCGGCCATGCTGGGCGCGAGGTCGCGCCGCACGGGCGCCTTCACCTTCTGCGCGGCGATGCGCGCGAGGTCCGCCTCGTCGGACGTGTTGACCACCACACCCACACCCCAGACGATGTCGGGCGTGACCTTGACGCCGAAGCTGGTCGCAATGCCGGCGCAGGTCCGTTCGATGCCGGCGAGGATGACGTCCTTGACCGCCTCGCGATGGTAGCGCAGCGTGCCGCGGATGGTCACGCGTCCGGCGATCTGGTTCGGCGCGGTGCCGCCGTCGATGGTGCAGAGCGAGAGCACGGCGGTGTCGAGCGGATCGACGCCGCGGGAGACGATCGATTGCAGCGCCACGATGAGATGGCCGGCCGCCATCACCGGATCGCGCGTCAGATGGGGCATGCCGGCGTGGCCCGCATGACCCTCGATGGTGATGGTGATGCGCCCGCCGGAGGCCATGACGACGCCGTCATGTACGGCGATGGTGCCGGCGGTGAGGCCCGGCCAATTGTGAAAGCCGAACACGCGCTCCATCGGAAATCGGTCGAACAGCCCGGCCGCGACCATTGCGCGCGAGCCGCCAAAGCCTTCCTCCGCCGGCTGGAAGATGAAATCGACCGTGCCGCTCCAGCTGGGATCGGCGGCGAGCAGCGCGGCGGCGCCGAGCAGCGAGGCGGTGTGTCCGTCATGGCCGCAGGCATGCATCACGCCCGATGTCCTGGAGGCGTAAGGCAGGCCGGTGTCCTCGGTGATCGGCAGCGCGTCCATGTCTGCGCGCAGGCCGACCCGCCTTTGTGCATGCCCGCGGGTCAAGGTCGCGACGACGCCGTGGCCGCCGACGCCCGCCTCGAACGGAATGCCGAGCTCGGTGAGCCTCGCCTGCACGAAGGCGGAGGTCTCCTTCTCCTGGAGCGACAGCTCGGGGTGGGCATGAAGGTGCCGACGCCATTCGGTCAGTTTCTGATGCAGCTCAGGTGTCAAGGCAGGGGTCTCTCGCAAGATGCAGGTTGCCGGCACAATAGCGGATTATCCGCGCCATGCATCAAGCGCCTTGGAATGGCTCGCGTGCAGCAAAGCGCACCGCGCCCAAGTCATTCGGGAGCGCGCCTCTCGGCGCGAACCCGGAATCCATCGCGCCACTCTCTCTATAGCCAAATGGATTTGCGGGCTCGCGACGTCGTCGCGCCTCGGAATGACGGTCATTGGTATCACGCCAGCTTCGCCAGCCCCGCCCAGTCGAAGCTGATCCCATGCCCAGGCCGATCCGGCGCCAGCGCCTTCCCATCCTCAAGCACCAGCGGATGCTCGATATATGTGTCGAGCCCAAACCCGTGCGCCTCCAGGAACGAGCGGTTCGGGCACGCCGCGAGCAGATGCACGGTGATGTCGTGGGCGCCGTGGCTGGTGACGGGCAGGTTGAACGCTTCCGCCAGCCGCGCGATCTTCATGAAGGCGGAAACGCCGCCGCAATTGGTGACATCGGGCTCGGGATAAGACACAGCACCGCTTGCGATGTAGCTCTTGAATTCCCACAGCGAGCGTAAATTCTCGCCCGCCGCGATGGGGACACCGCCCTCCTGCATGATGCGGGTGTGCCCGGCGACGTCGTCGGGAATGATCGGCTCCTCGAGCCAGGTGAGGTCATAAGGAACGAACGCGCGCGCCGCGCGGATCGCTTCCTCCACGGTCCACTTCATGTTGGCATCCACCATCAGCGGAAAGCCGTCGCCGAGATGCTGCCGCATCGCGGCGACTTTTGCGACGTCGGATTTTAGGTCGGGCCGGCCGACCTTCATCTTGATGGCCCGAAAGCCTTTCGCGAGATTGCCGTCGGTCTGCGCGAGCAGCTCATCCACGGAGAGATCGAGGTCGATGCCGCCGGCATAGCACGGCACGCGGGCATCGAAGCCGCCGAGCAATTGGTACAGCGGCAGCTTCGCGCGCCGCGCCTTCAAATCCCACAGTGCGATGTCGAGTGCGGAGAGCGCCAGCACCACCGGCCCGCCGCGACCGCCATAATGCAGCGCCCACCAGACGTGATGCCAGATCGCTTCGGTGTCGTCGGCTTCGCGGCCCTCGATCAGCGGCGGGATCTCGCGCCTGAGGATGTCCGCGACAGCGCCGCCATTGCGGCCGACGGTGTAGGTGTAGCCGACTCCCTCGGCGCCATCGGCATCACGGATGCGGCAGGTGATCAGCTCGAACGCGACGATCTCGCCATGGGTGGAGTCGGACAGCGTGACGGGAAGGGGAATTCGGTAGAGTCCGGTCTCGATGTTTGCGATGCGCGGCATGCCGCCTCCCTTTTTGTTCTTCTTGTTGCGTCGGGTGGGTTAGCCGAGCAGATGCGCAAAGCGCATGTGCTCGGCGTAACTCACCACTTTAATCTCCGCGGCGGCAGAAGCGGTCGGTTACGCCCATGCCTCACCGCATCGTCGCAAGCTGCACAGCCAGTGCACACGCCCTGTCGTATTCGTCGAGATTGATCCATTCGTCGATCGTGTGCGCCTCGTTCTGGCCGGCGCCGAAGGTCACGGTCGGGATGCCGTGGCGGACCATCCAGTTGGCATCCAGCCCGCCATTGGCGGTGCGGACGTTCGGCGTGCCGCCGACCGCCGATACGGCCTCGACCGCGCGCTTGATGACGGGCTGGCTGTCCTTCATGCGGAACGGATAATAGTCGGTCTCGGCCTTGAACTTGACCTTGCCGGACTTGCCCTGCGCGTTCGTCACCTTCTTGGCCGCCTTCTCGAACGCGGCCTTGTAGGCTTTCGTGATCTCCTTGAAGAACTTTCCGTCATGGCTGCGGCATTCGCCGCGCACATGCACGTAATCGGTGACGACGTTGGTGGCATCGCCCGCCGGGCGCCCTTCGCCGCCGGTGACGGGGCCGACATTGCTGGTGCCCATCCGCGCGCTCGCGCCCTTGCCCTTTACCACCTTGCCGAACCAGCCGCCGGCCTTCACGTCGGCGAGCGCCAGCGCCATGATCATGGTCGAGGAGATGCCGCGCTCCGGCGCGACGCCGGCATGCGAGGCGCGGCCGAAGATCTCGACGGTCCAGCGGTCGGCGCCGACCGCGCCGATGACGACATTGGAGGCCGAGCCGCCGTCATAGTTGAAGGCCATCACCGGAGATCCCAGCTCGTCCAGCTTGACGTGGCGCGCACCGTAGAGCCCGCTCTCCTCGCGCACGCAGAACAGCAGCGTGATCGGAGGATGGTCCAGCTTCTGCTTTTCGAGCTCGGCGGCCAGAGTCACCAGCACGCCGCAGCCGCAGCGGTTGTCGCCGCCCAGCGCGGTCTTGGCCTCGTTGACGATCTTGCGCCCCGATTTCTTCGGCTTGGCGCCGGCGCAGAGCGGCACAGTGTCCATGTGGGTCATGAACATGATGCGCGGCTGGTTGTGCAGCGCGCCGCGGCCGGGCAGGTCGACGATGAGGTTGCCGGTTTCTGTCGGTACGGGAATGCGGCTGTTGGCATCGTCGAGCCGGATCGCCTTCGCCGGCACGCCGCTCTCCTTCAGCGCGGCCATGAGCTCGCGCCCGATCGCCGCCTCCTGTCCGGTGACGCCCTCGATTGCGAGGAAGCGCATGAGGCGGTCGGTGGCGGCTTTGGTGTCGACAGGCATGATTCTTTCCTTTGGCAACCGGCCCGCCATCCTACGAATGCTGTGAGGTGTAAGTCAAAAAGATCAGCACGCCCACGATCAGCGCCACCGCCATGAAAAGCAGCACCGCCGGCAGCCCTGCGAAGGCGGCCACTGCGCCGGTGATCGACTGCATCAAAGCGGTGCCGAGGAAGAAGGCGAGGTTCACCGCGGCCAGCGCCTTGCCGGCGGTCTGTGCGTCCACCAATTGCCGGCACATGCCGAACAGCAGCGGCTGTGCGGAGATCGCAAGCCCGATCAGCACGAACAGCGCGAGATCATATTGCGGCGGCATGACCGGTACGCCGAACAGCCATGCAACCGCATAATGCGGTGCGCCCAGCGCCATCAGTGCAACCAGCACGGCCGCCGCCGCGTGCGTGCCGGCGACGAGGTCGCGCCGGCGGCCGACCTTGCGGTCAATCATGCCCATCAGCAGCGGGCCTGCGATCATCGCCAGGGTGAAGGCGCCGAGCTGATTGCCGGCCTCGACCCGCGACAGGCCCTTGATCTCCATCAGCCATGGTCCGCCCCACAGTCCGCGCAGGACCAGCGAGGTCGCCAGCGACACCATCGCGAGCGCGATCAGCCCGCGCAACGGCCGCGACAGGCCGAGCCTAAGCACCTCGATCATCTGCGACAGCGGAGAGGATTCGTCCTTGTGCTCGGCCGGCTGGTGCGGCACCAGCGCGAACACGGCGAGCGCGACCGCAACGCCGCCAGCTGCGGAGATCCAGAACCCGGCGCGCCAGCCCCAATTGTCGACCACGAAGGCAAGTGGGCTCGATGACAACAGCATGCCGATATTGCCGATCGAGAGGATCGCGCCCGACCACAGCCCGAAGCGGCTTGCCGACAATTGCTTGGCAGCCAGCGTCATCGGGCACATCAGCATGCCCGAGGTGGCGACGCCCAGCAGCAATTGGCCAAAAGCAAAGCTCGAAGGGCCCGTCGCAAAGCCCGACGCGATGGCACCGACCACGGTTCCGGCCAGCAGGCTCAGCGACACCGGCCGCACGCCGAAGCGGTCCATCGCCGCACCGACGGGGATCTGTGAGGCCGCAAAGGCAAAATGATAGACCGAGGTGAGGCTGGCGAGGGCCTGCGGCTCGATGCGGAAATCCGCCGCCATCAGGTCGAGGCTCACGGCCGGAATGGTGCGCAGCAAGGTCGAGAGCATGTGGCCGCAGGCGAGCGCGAGCAGCGCAAAGACCAGCGCGCGGGTGCCATCTCCCGCCTCGTTCGTGGCAGCCGTCGTCATGAGCGTCCGTCCCGGAAAGATTTCGGATTGGCGTACATGATTGGGGGGCGGGCGCCAATGGCGGCAGCGGGACCCCATTATTCCGGAATGTAGCTTCTCCGCATTACCGGCAGCGAGTGCCTGCCGGCGGTCGAGAAGAAGCTTAACGGGTGTTCAGGCTTCGGATCGTGATGAACCAGGGCGATCGCCCGGACGTTATGATCGGGAAACGTGGCATCCTGGAAAGCGGGAAGCCCTGATCTGTGGTTGGGCAGCGGCAATGTCTTCCTCCGAGAGTACAGGTCAGACGACCAGCGAGGCGGCCCGCCGGGAGCGGAGGAGAGGCAATTCCTTGCTGGCGGCTTTCGCGGTCGGGTTTCTCGTTTTTAGTGCCGCGGCCGGCGCACTCTATTATGCGTTGCGGCCCGATATCCTCCGGATCGCCGTTGGTCCAGTCGGCAGCGACGATCATAAAGTCATTCAGGCGATGGCCGATGTCTTTGGCGGCGAAAGCCGGGCTCTCCGGCTGCGCCCGATCAAGACCGACGGGGCGGTGGAGGCTCTTGCTTTGCTTCGGGCCGGCAAGGCCGACCTCGCCGTCGGCCGCGGCGATCTGGACATGCCTGCGGAGGCGCAGACCGTTGCCGTCGTCCGTAAGAACTTTGTCGTGCTGTGGGCTCCGTCCGGCCCTGCTGGCAAGGGTTCGAAAAGCAAGGGTTCGAAAAGCAAGGGCTCGAAACAAAAGGCTTCGCCGAAAATCAAGGAGGTCGCCGATCTCGCAGGTCGCCGCGTCGGCGTGATCGGCCGGACGCCTGCGAATGCGGCGTTGCTGCGCGTCATCCTGAGCGCCTCCGGCGTGGAGGCAGACAAGGTCGTCGTGACACACTTCGGTACCGACCAGATCGAAGATCTGGCGCGCGATCCGGCCATCGATGCATTCATGGCGGTCGGGCCGCTCGACAGCAAGATCACATCCGATGCCGTGGCCGCGACTGCGCGCACGCGTGGCGCGCCGAAGTTTCTTGCCATCGAGACGTCGGAAGCCATCGCCCTGAAGCACCCCCGGTATGAAGCGGAGGAAATTCCACCCAGCGTCTTCAACGCGGATCCGGCCTGGCCCGATGACAAGGTTGAAACGGTCAGCGTCAGCCACCTCATCGTCGCGAGAAAGTCACTGCCGGAAACGACGGTCGCCGCCTTTTTCCGTCAGCTCTTCGCAGTTCGCCAGGCGATTGCACGGCAGGTGCCGGGTGCAGCGCACATTACCAAGCCGGACGTCGACAAGGATACCGAACTGCCGGTGCATCGGGGCGCGGCGGCTGTCATCGACGGCAACGAGCGGACCTTCCTCGACCGGTACGGCGATTACTTCTGGTTCGGGCTGCTGCTTCTGTCAGGGATCGGTTCGGCCGCCGCCTGGCTGCGTCGCTATCTGAATCGCGACGAAAGAGAGGAAACCAACAGCCACCGCAACAGAATCCTGGCCATGGTGTCCAGCGCACGAACCGCGGGATCGAGCCAGGAGCTTCTGGCTTTGCAACGCGAAGCCGACGCCATCATCGGCGAAACGCTCGCGTGCTACGACGACGGCGCCATCGAGGAAGATGAGCTCGCGGCATTTGGTCTGGTACTCGGTCTGTTGAGCAATGCCATCGCGGAGAGACGGACCGCGCTGCAGCGGACCAACCTCGAACCCGTGCGGGGCGCGGTGGCCGCACCGCGAGGCTGAGGCGATCCGAAAATGCGGCTGCTGAACCGTGGCGCAATGGCCGCAATGCCGACGGATTGAGGGTAGAGCCCAGCGGATCAACTTATGCTTGTGCGCGCCGCCTTCCGACGCGGACGAAGCCTTCTATGTGCCGCCACGCATCCTGCTGTCGATCGCGACGCTTTCGTCGCCTCTCGCTTTTACCGCCGTTCATCGCCGGTTGATTCGGGAAAAATCGGAACAAAGGGACGTGATCGCTCTTACCCCAGTCAGGAAACCTGCTCATGCTGTGCTCGAAACCATCACGCGTCATTCGCACAACGCTTGATCTTGCAAACGCAAGGCAGGTCAAGTCCGTTCGAAGGCGCCTCAAGATCTCCGATGCCGATCTGATCAGAATCGTCGACAAGATCGGAAACTCTCTGCACGACATAGAGAAGGAAGTGCAGCTCGAAAAGCTCGCGCTCGATGAGCAGGCCAGCAACAAAGGCGGGCTCACGGCCCCCTGATAGATCCAGTCACCAATCGGAAAGGAGCACTTCCATGAACGGCTTGATTTACCTCGTAGGACTAGTCGTCGTGATCGCGGCCATTCTGTCATTCTTTGGCTTGCGTTGACGGTTCTCCTCAGCCGGGCCGCAGCGTCAACCCCATCCGGGGTGAAGCAGTCGGCAAGTTCGGGTGCATCAAATGGATGATTTGCACCAGGTCAATACCATCATCGCCACCACCATTTGCGAGTTCTTCAAAGGACATCCCGACGTGCAAATCGGGACCGAAGAGGCGAAGCTTTTGGCAAAGCAGATTGCCCAGGCGCTCGATGAGGCAGGGCTGCAGATCGCTGTCGTCAAGCCAGCGAACGCGCCGCACTAGGCTGGCGAGCCGGTGGCGTGGTTAGGCCTCGATGTCGCTTTGTGAACACGAGTCCGAGTCCAGCTCCCTCAGCAGCTTTCCTGCATCGTCCAGCAGCTCCCGGATCGCCCGTCGCTCCGCGATCCGCGCTTGCGTGAAAGTGCCATGCTTGCGAGCGTTGTGGTTTCCCCATGGCGCGCCCGATCCGGGCGCGCCGCCGTGCATGCGGCAGCGGAGCTTGCCGCACACGGCTGGAGCGCGGCAGGCGAAACCTCTGCGGGTCGCGGCGCCGCAGCGCGGGCTTGCGGCCATCGCGCGCGTGTTGCGGATGTGACCGGCGCTCATGCGGTGGCGCCTTGCATGGCTGCGGCCCGGTCGTGTTCGCGCTTGCCGGCTTCGCGCGACGGGACCAGTCCCGCGTTGATCGAGGCGCCGGGCTCGCCGACGGCTAGGTGCGCATGCTGCGCGACGTTCCCCACGATCGCGCTGCCGCCGTCCTGCACCGACAGATTCTGTACCGTGATCGGCCGCTCGCCATTGCCGCGATGGCGGTTGAGCGCCTCCATCTGGGCCGCGAAGGTGCGGGCGAGCCGGGTCAATGTGCGCGTGATGCCTTCCTGCTGCGACAGGTCTTCGGTGAAGGCGAGGCGGCAGGCTGAGCGCATCGTGGCGACGTGAATGGACACCATCTGCGCCGTCAACATGGCCTCGAGCGAATCCCTGGGCGCCATGCCCTTCATCATCGAGACCATGAAGGCGAGATTGGCCTCGTCGGGCTTCTGCAGGATCACGCTGGCCTTCATCAATTGCTTGAGGATGTCATGCAGCGCGTCGCGGTCGACGGCGCCGAGCGCCTCGGCCATCAGCCGTTCGCCGGCCTGCGCGTCAGGATGCTTGATCACGATGCTTCGTCGGGTGAGCTTGATCCGCGGGGTCGGCCTGCTGCCGTCATATTTGGTGGCGGGCCTCGTGCTGTTGCATGTCAGGGCTGTCGTCATGTCGATATCTCCTTAGGCCCGCGGCAGGCGCGCGGAGGCTCGCCGGGCGAGACCAATCCGCGCAACTGCCGCGCAGCGGGTGTGATTTTCAGATGTCGATGAGGGGCTTATGCGCGATCGCACGAGGCAGCCCTGGCCCAGCGGGCCGTGGGGCTCACGGTTGTCGCGACGATGCCAATATGCCCCTGATTTGCCCGACGAGTCAAAATGGATTTCGCAACATCCGAAGATTGGCGCCGCCGCCTAAGCCCTTGTTTCGACTAAGGCCGTCTACTGTGCATGGGGTTGTTTTCGCATTTTTTGTTTGCAGGGGGTGCGTACGTGCCGTGCGACGGAATGCCGGTGCCCGAACGCGATTGCGAAATCCGCGATGGCCGCTATTCATGATCTCCAAGGCGTCGCACCAACAAGCCTGCACAAGCGGCGCCGTGAGGTCTGGGGAGAAACCAATGCAACGAACCATCCGCCTGCTGGCCGTCATCGCCGGAATGTGCGCCTTTGCGCTGTCGACTGAGGCGATGGCGCAGAAATATCCGGTGCGGCCGGTCAAGGTCATGGTCGGCTTCAGCGCCGGCGGACCGGTCGACGTCGCCGCGCGCATCATCGGCGATCGCTTGAGCAATAGGCTGGGGCAGCCCTTCGTGGTCGAGAACCGCGCCGGCGCCAACGGCATGATCGCCGCCGAAGGCGTCGCGCGCGCGGACGGTGACGGCTACACCATGCTCGCCTGCAACTCCTCCACCATCACGCTCAACAAGACGCTGTTCAAGGATATCCGCTACGATCCGGAAAAGGATTTTGCACCACTCACCACCGTCGTGTCGGCGCCGCTCGTGCTGGTGGTCAATCCGGAGAATCCCAAGACGGCCGATATCAAGACCGTGGCCGATCTCGTCGCCGCGGCGAAGGCCGCGCCCGGCGCGCTGGCTTACGGTTCGGGCGGCAACGGCAACCTTGCCCATCTCGCCATGGAGTTGCTCAGCCAGAAGGCCGGCATCAAGCTGATCCATGTGCCCTATCGCGGCGGTTCGGCCGCGGAGGTCGGCATCCTCGCGCAGGAGGTGCTGGCTGTGTTCGATCCACTCTCTGCCGTGCCGCTGGTCAAGGCCGGCAAGCTGCGCGCGCTCGCGGTCTCGTCGGCCGAACGATTGCCGTCGCTGCCTGATGTGCCGACCGTCGCGGAAGCAGGCTATCCCGGCTTCGACATCTCGTTCTGGGTCGGCTTCTTCATGCCGAAGTCGACGCCCGCGCCGATCCTCGAAACGCTGCACCGGGAGATCGTCGCGGCGGCCAAGGACCCGGCCGTCGCGGAGAAGCTCGGCTCGCAGGGCGTCGTGAGCGTGCTCAGCCCCGCCGACTACGCCGCCAAGATCGCCAAGGAGACCAAGGACCTCGCCGAGGTCGTGGCGGCCGCGAACATCAAGGCGGAGTAGGGGCGCTTGATTGCGGCGATCTCTACTCGCCGCCGGCCAGCTGCGCCAGGCGGTCGAGCAGCGGGCGTTGTCCCGCGTTGATCTTCTCCCGCGCTTCTTCGAGCGTGAACCATTCGGCACGATCGACCTCCGGGAAGACTTGCCGTTTGCCGCTCCGGGGCGGCCATTCCATCTCGAAGCTGTTGCTGCGAATGCTGCGTGGGTCGAGATCGAGCTCGACCGCGAAGGCGGTGACGAGCTTGCCGCCGCGCTGCTTGACCTGACCAAGCGCGGTCAGCGGCTCGGACAGCTCAAGCCCGAGCTCTTCGGCGAACTCCCGCCGCGCGGCGACGTCCGCAGCTTCCTCGTCGGCATATTCTCCCTTGGGAATCGACCATGCGCCGAGATCCTTGTTGCGCCAGAACGGCCCGCCGGGATGAACCAGGAGCACCTCGAGCGTCCGGCGCTTGCGATAGGCGATGATCCCGGCACTCTTCGATGGCATCGCAGGTTCCGTGCAGAGGGAGGGGTCAGCTTTCTCTCGGGAAAAAGTGGAACACGTGGTTTTAGCGCAGGTTAGTAGCCAACGGTTATTTGGTAAAAGGGAGTGAACCATGATCCGCCTGTTGGCAACCACCGCCTTGGGGCTGGTGCTGGCGAACGCCGCCTTTGCGCAATCGCCCGGCTCGACCACGAAGTCCCAGCAGACACCGCAATCCCAATCGAATTCTACAGCGCCGTCCACCACCGCGCCATCCGGCACCGCTGACGCCCAGCGCACCCCGTCGCAGCCGCAGCAATCGCCGGCGACGGGCACGTCGGCACAGAACACGCAGAACACCGCGCCGTCCGGGGCTGCCAATTCCAACCCACCCAACAATACCGCGAACAGCACGGACACCTCGCGGCCGCAGAGCGGCACCGCGAGCTCGAACACGGCCGGCAACCCGCCTGCGTCCCAGCAGAGCGCCAATCCGCCGCCGGCGAACACCAACCAGGCGCAAGATCGGTCCAATCCGCCGACGGCCAACAGCAATCAGGCGCAGCAGGCGCCCGCGGCGTCCGGAACCAATCAGGCTCAGCAGGCGCCGAATGCGCCAGCCACTAATCAGGCGCAGGGGGCGGGAACCGGTTCGCAGGCGGCCGCCCAGACCGACGTCAATCTCAACCGGCAGCAAGAGACCAAGATCAGCACGTCGATCTCGCGCCTGAACGTCCGGCCCGTGACCAGCGTCAATTTCTCGCTGAACGTCGGCACGGTGGTGCCGCGCGACGTGCACCTGTCGACGCTGCCGCCCGATGTCGTGGAGATCGTGCCGCAATATCGCGGCTACAGCTTTGCGCTGGTGAAGGATCAGATCGTCGTGGTCGATCCGGCGTCGTACAAGATCGTGACGGTGCTGCCGTATTCGGGGCAATCCACCGCGACAACGACGACGACCACGCGCGAGCGCAGCGCCAGCAAGTTCTCCGATCGCGATCGCGAGGTGATCCGCAAGCATGCGAAGACCCGCACCGAAGGGCGGAGCGAGGCGCGGACCACCGGCACGGCACGCACGGAGATCCGTGTCGGCGATCGCGTGCCGGAGAGTGTCGAGGTGGAGGAATTCCCGAGCACGGTCTATCGGGATGCGCCGGATCTGCGGGAATACCGCTACATCCATCGCGACACCCGGACCTACGTCATCGAGCCCCGCGAACGGCGCGTGATCGAGGAGATCGACTAGCAAGCAATGCCGGAGCCACTCGTGCGAGTGGCTCCGAACACTAGCCAGAAGGCCGTTCGCGTGATGCGAAGCGAATGGCGCGGGCTTTCGCGCTCTTTCCGGCCGCGCGTGCTGCAATCATGCTGCGCGCCTTGCCATGGGCTGAAGTGCCTTTCCGCAGCAGAGTTGCGAACCGCTTGCGGGCCCGGCTCGTCGACAGCCGCGCGGCAAGCTGTTCCGCCTTGCGAATGAAAGCGATGGCGGAAGGTGTCAGGTTGACTGGAACCCAGGCCACATCCTTGGCCTTCGAGAGACTGCCCACACCTTCGCAGGGCGCCTCGCGCGGCAGGTCGATCCGGATCGCAAGCGCCTCCGTTCGTTCGGTCCAGTCCTCGGCCTTGGTGCCGGTGATGATGCGGACATAGTCGCGCGTCTCGCGTGGCAGCTCACTTTGTTTGGCAAGCCATTTCTGAATGCGACCCGGGCCTGCATTGTAGGCGGCTGCGGCAAGGCCGAGATTGCCGAAATCATCACGCAGCTTGCGCAGGAATTTGGCCGATGCCGGCAGCGCCTTCATGGGATCGAAGGGATCATCGAGCCCGACTTCGGCGGCCGTCTCCGGCATGAACTGCGCGACGCCCTGGGCGCCGGCCTGACTGACCTCGTTGGACTTGAAGCGGCTCTCCTGCCAGAGCAGGCGGGCAAAGAACGGCACGGGAATGCCACTGGCCTCGGCGGCTTCGCGAAGCGCATGGCAGAACCGATCTGTCGGTGAAACCTGCCCCTCGGCGACCGGTTCGCTCGCGCGCGGCGGCTCGATCGTTTCCTCATGCGCTGCGCGCGCGTTGGCGAGCTCAATGGCCTGCACGCTGGCGAGGAAGAGCTCGACCACCGGAACCAGTGGGGAGGCATGATTGTTCTGAAGAATGGCGGTGTCGAAAGTTGATGTTTGCCGCGACGCCGATGGATCGAGGTCGCACATCAGAACCAGAAACGCGGCGCAAGCCGCGACGACAAATCGCATTTGCTGAGACAACCTCGAACTGTGGGATGAACGGCCAGCGATGCGCCGGCGATAGGAAGTTCTTAACCTTCCGATTGCGGCAAAGCTGCGGTCTCGCCGGTTCCTTCGGTGTTACTACGGTGTTCCCAAAGAGAAACTGCCCGCGATTTTGCGGATCATTATTTTCAAAGGGACGAGCGATCATGATGCAATGGATGCTTGGCGCCGTGATGTTGCTGGGGCTCGTCTGCCCGGCGCTCGCAGGCAATCTCGACGCAAAGGCTGTGAACGATGCAGCGCGTCCGGAAAAGCCGCCGGCTGCGGACAAGGTCAACGCGCCGGTGACGAAGCTTCAGATCTTGCTCGATCGCGCGCAATTCTCTCCCGGCCAGATCGACGGCAAGCTGGGCGAGAACGCGCAGAAAGCGCTGAAGGCGTTCGCCGAGCAGAACGGTCTCGGCTTCGACAAGATCGTTGCCCCGGAACTATGGGACAAGCTGAACGCAGCGAGCGAGGGGCCTGTCGTCGTCGACTACAAGATCACCGACGCGGATGTGAAAGGGCCGTTCCTCAAAAGGCTGCCGGCCAAGCTCGAGGACATGAAGTCGCTGGAGGCGGTGGGCTACACCAGTCCGCTCGAAGGTCTCGCCGAGAAATTCCACATGAGCGGAGAGCTGTTGAAGGCACTCAATCCGGGAAAGTCCTTCGACAAGGCCGGCGAGACGATTGCCGTGGCGAGCGTACCGGCGCGGCGTGAGCTTCCGCGCATCGCCCGGATCGAGATCGACAAGGCAGGCGCGACGCTGAAGGCTTACGAGGGTTCCGGGCGTCTGGTCGCGTTCTATCCGGCGTCAATCGGCAGCCCGGATCGGCCGACGCCGACGGGGACGCTGAAGGTCACCGGCACCAACGAGCTGCCGACCTATCACTACAATCCCGAGTACAAGTTCAAGAGCGTGAAATCCAACAAGCCCTTCGAGATCAAGCCAGGCCCCAACAACCCGGTCGGATCGTACTGGATCGGGCTGACGGCGCAGGGCTATGGCATCCATGGGACGGCGGAGCCTGACAGGGTCAGCAAGTCCGCCTCTCACGGCTGCGTCAGGCTCACCAATTGGGACGCGCGCGCGCTCGGCGAGAACGTCAAACGCGGCACGCCCGTCGTCTTTCTCGATGCGCCGACGGACTCCTCCTCGAAGCAGCAGGGCAAGACGGTCGGCAAACGCGCCGCCAACACGCTTTAGAGAATTCGTTCAAGTCAGCCGGCAATGAAGGCGAGCAGGGTGCCGTTGGCCTTGGCTGGCGGCACGCAGATCGCGGGCCCGCTGCGCACGGCCGCCGACCCCAGCTCCTTCTCCGTCGCGGCGAGGTCATCGCTGACGAGCACCAGCGCAGCGCCGCCGCGCTCGGCGAGGCCGGCGAGCGGCACGCCGGGATAACGCTTTCCGAGCTGCTCCAGCGTGAGATAGACGAAGTCGGCGCGATCGCCGCCGGAGGGCACTGTCACGGCGCCGTCGGTCTCGGCCTTCGGCTCGCGGTCGATCAGCCGCCCGAGATGCGCCGCGTCCTGTGTCGGCTCTGGCGTTGCGATCAGAATCTGCTTGATGCGCTTCGCCGCGTTGGCGTGCTTCATCAACTCGGGAATCCAGACGGTTTCGCGCGTCTTGTGCTGGCAGGCGAAGATGCGCACGCCGCCGGGCGCTTCAGCGGTCGGCCACATGAAGGTGCGGAATTTTGCAGCCGAGACGGTGCTGTCGGGTAGCGTCACCGGACGCTCGAAATCGGTTGGACCGATCGGCGTCAGGCCGCGGGCGCGGATCTCCTCTGCGCCGGCGGCGGAATCGACCGCGGTGAAGGCGATGCGCTCGATGCCTTCGCCGCGCTTGTCGAGGAAGGCGCGGGCGGGCGCATTGTGCTCGGTCGGCGCGAGCACGCCGAGCAGCTCCATGTAATCGGGGTCGAACATGATGGTGTAATTGCCGGTGCCCATATGCGCGCTATGGGTGCCGCGCGGGGAGATCGTGAAGCCGAGCCGCCGGTAATTCTCGGCGGCCTTGTCGAGGTCCTTCACCATGACGACGGCGTGGTCGATACCGATGACGTTCTTGAGGGCCACTGTTCTTCCTCGATTGCAAACTGAAGTGAGCCGCGCCGGCGGCCGCTAGTTCTGTCTACGCCGGATAGGCCGTCAAGCCATTTTCAATTCAGTGCGAGATGCGGAATTTCATTTCACGAAATGATTGGCGCGACGGCGTCAAGGGCGCTGCTCGAGATAGGCAGCAAGGACGGCGCGCTCCTGGCTGGTCATTTCGGTGACGTTGCCCGGCGGCATCGCGCTTGACCAGGCCGCGACACGGCCGATCAGGCGGATGTTGCGATGGATGTGCGCGGGCGTATCGAGCACAATGCCCTTCGGTGCGGTCACGATCCCGGCCCAGACCGGCTCGGCCGCGTGGCACATGCTGCACCGGGACATCACGATCTCCTCGACAGCGGCGAGGCTCGGCTGTGCCGGCAGCGCGGCCGTCTTCGCCTCGCGCGGGCCGGCCGCGGAGAGGAAGAGGATCGCAATCACGCCGATGGCCGCCACGCCCCACACCCACCATGGCGACTTTCGCCCGGCATGCCGCTCGTTGAAGAAATGACGGATCACGGGGCCGAGCGCCAGGATGATCGCGACGATGATCCAGTTGAAGCGGGTGGCGTAGAGCAGGGGATAGTGGTTGCTGATCATCAGCACGACGACGGGGAGCGTCAGATAATTGTTGTGGAGCGAGCGCTCCTTGCTGGCCTTGCCGAGCTTCGGATCGGGCGCCTGTCCCGCGATCAGGCTGGCGACGATCTTCTTCTGGTTCGGGATGATCAGCGCGAAGACGTTGGCGACCATGATGGTGCCGATGATGGCGCCGATCTGGTTGAAGGCGCCACGGCCGCTCAGCACATGGGTGAAGGCGTAGGTCAGCGCGACCAGGAACAGATAGCCGCCGAGAGTGAAGGGCAATTCGCGCTGCGCAAGCCCGCTCCGACAGGCACCTTCATAGAGCAGCCACGCCAGCGCGAGGCTGAAGAGGCTGAACAGGCCGGCCTGGAACGGCGTGAGATCGAGGATCGACTTGTCGACCAGGAACAGATCGGCCTCGAGATAATACACCAGCACCATCAGCGCGAAGCCGGACAGCCAGGTGGTGTAGGCCTCCCATTTGAACCAGGTCAGCTCGTCCGGCATCTGGCTGGGGGCGACCAGATATTTCATGATCCGGTAGAAGCCGCCGCCGTGGACCTGCCAGGCCTCGCCCTGGACGCCATTCGGCAGGTCGCTGTTGGGCCTGAGGCTGAGGTCGAGGGCGATAAAGTAAAAGGAACTGCCGATCCAGGCGATCGCAGCGACCACGTGCAGCCAGCGGAGCAGCAGGCTCGCCCATTCCGATATGATGGATCCCCACATGATCATCCCGTCGATTGCGACAGCGATGCCGCAGCTTTGATGACCGCAACCCCCGCTTAACCAATGTGTCGCACCTATCCGCGGGGTTTTCCAGTACGATGGCCGGCGGCTGATGCACATCGTGCATGCACCAGCTGACGTGTGATGCGGCAGAGCTTTGATATGCTGCGATGGTGTCGATCATCGGGATTGCAGGCCGGGAGGACAAATTGAAGAGCAGAATTTTGTCCGTCGCGATATCCGCGGGGCTTCTGTTTGCGACTGGCGCGCGGGCCGATCCGGTGCTGCAGGGCAAGGAGGCCTACGGCGATTGGCAGGCCGACAAGCCCGGCACGATCAGGCTGATCCGGCCGCAGGATCTGGTCAAGCCCGGCGCGACACGGTCGGTCGCGAGCTCGTCGCGGGTGGTGCCGCGACCGCCGGAGGCCGCGCTTCAGGTGCCGGCCGGATTCAAGATCGAGCTGTTCGCCGAAGGCCTGCGCGCGCCGCGCATCATCAGGGTCGCGCCGAACGGCGATGTCTTCGTCGCAGAGACGCGGGCCGGCACCATCCGCGTGTTGCGGGCCGGGGAGGGCGGCAAGGCCGCGACCAACGAAATGTTTGCCAGCGGCTTGCGGCAGCCTTTTGGCATCGCCTTCTTCCCGAACGGCGACAATCCGCAATGGGTCTATGTCGCCAACACCGACAGCGTCGTCCGCTTTCCCTATCAGGCCGGCGATCTCAAGGCGCGCGGCAAGGCGGAGACGATCGTGGCAAGCTTGCCGCATGACGGCGGCCATTCCACCCGCGACATCGTCTTCACGCCCGACAACAAGCGCATGCTGGTGTCGGTCGGCTCGCTCAGCAATGTCGCGGAGGGCTTGGGCACGCCGCCGGGCGGACTGGAAGCCTGGTCGAAAGCGCAACCGCTCGGCGCGGCCTGGGCCAGCGAGACGGAGCGCGCCGCCGTGCTGGCCTTCACGCCCGACGGCAAGGAGCGGAAGATTTACGCCACCGGCATCCGCAATTGCGTGGGCCTTGCGATCCAGCCACAGACCGGGCTGCCCTGGTGCTCGACCAACGAGCGCGACGGCCTCGGTGACGATCTCGTGCCCGACTACGTCACCAGCGTGAAGGAGGGCGCCTTCTATGGCTGGCCGTGGTTCTACATCGGCAACAATGAAGATCCGCGCCATGCCGGCGCGCGGGCGGATCTCAAGGACAAGGTGACGGTGCCGGATGTGCTGATCCAGCCGCATTCGGCCTCGCTCGGCATGACCTTCTACCAGGGCACGCAGTTTCCGTCCGAGTATCAGGGCGATGCTTTTGCCGCCGAGCACGGCTCGTGGAACAGGTCGAAGCGCACCGGCTACAAGGTGGTCCGCATCCGCATGAAGGACAGCAAGCCGACGGGGGAGTATGAGGATTTCGTCACGGGGTTCGTGGTGAGCGACACCGAGGTGTGGGGAAGGCCGGTGGGAGTTACGGTGGCGAAGGATGGATCGCTATTGGTGTCGGAAGACGGCAACGGCACGATCTGGCGGGTGACAAGCGCGCGGCAGTGACGGTGCACCCTCTCCCCTTGTGGGAGAGGGTGGCTCGCCGCGAAGCGGCGAGACGGGTGAGGGGTTCTCTCCGCGAGTCCAACTTTCATTTCGGCGCGTGGAAAGAACCCCTCATCCGGCGCTTCGCGCCACCTTCTCCCACAAGGAGAGAAGGGAAGCGCACCGCACTCGCGGCCTCTACCCCCGTCTTACACTGGCTCCGCCATCCACCGGCAGCGTCACACCCGTAATGAAGTTCGCCTCGTCCGACGCGAGGAATAGAGCGGCGTTGGCGACGTCCCAG
This sequence comes from Bradyrhizobium sp. WYCCWR 12699, assembly GCF_032144035.1. NCBI lineage: Bacteria > Pseudomonadati > Pseudomonadota > Alphaproteobacteria > Hyphomicrobiales > Nitrobacteraceae > Bradyrhizobium > Bradyrhizobium sp. WYCCWR 12699. The sequence goes on along the minus strand of NZ_JAVTJN010000039.1, from coordinate 1,260,725 downwards.
CCCGTGCCCATCTTCCTGCGTAGCGGCACCTTGCTGTCGCGTTCGGCTTCGACCTCGGCGCGGGTCTTGTGCCATTCGCGGGCGCGGGTATCGACGGCCATGGGTGTGTTCATCAGGCCGGGCAGGATGACGTTGGCGCGGATGCCGTATTCGGCGTTCTGGTAGGCGAGCTGTTCGGTGAAGGCGATCATCGCCGACTTCGTCGCCTTGTAGGCGACGTAAGGATAGGTCGTGATCGCCGCCATCGAGGAGATGTTGATGATGGCGCCGCTGCCTTGCGCGCGCATGATCGGTATCACCTCTTTCGCGGCGAGAATGCAGCTCTTCAGATTGATGGCGACGACGCGGTCGAACGCCTCTTCGGTCAGTTGCAGCAATTCGGCATCGCCGCCCGACAGGCTGACGCCGACATTGTTGTGCAGCACGTCGATCCGGCCCCAGCGCGACTGCGCGTCCTTGACCATCGCCTTGATATCGGCCGACTTCGTCACGTCGGCCTTGAAGGCCGCGGCAGTGCCGCCTTTCCCGGCGATCATCGCAACGGTTTCCTGCGCGGACTCCAGATGATGGTCGACGCACAGCACCTTCGCGCCCTCCCGCGCAAAGGTCAGCGCGGTGGCGCGGCCGTTGCCCATGCCTTCGCCCAGGCTTTGTCCGGCTCCGACCACGATGGCGACCTTGTCCTTGAGGCGCATGACGCTTTCTCCCTGCTTTTTCATCACGATAGCACGGACGATGCGCGGCAGAAGACCGATCATGCCGCACGCCGTCCCGCCGGGTGCGCATGGCTGTATCGCGACGGCGAAAGCGCCTGCGGGCCAGCAGCTTTCCGTCGTGCGGGAACCGACCTCACGCGATCGCGTTTGTTGCGGAGCCTGTCCCGCGCTAGGCTCTGTCCCGGGGCTTCCCAACCGCCAGTGGCTTGCCGATGAATCTGCTCGATCCGCAAGGGCCCGTGGCTGCGGCCAACAGAACCATCCTGGTCGATTCCGTCTTCATCATGCTTGTGATCGTGGTGCCGACCATCGTCGCGATCCTGGCCTTTGCGTTCTGGTTTCGCGCCTCCAACACCAAGGCGCGCTACCAGCCCGACTTCGTCTATTCCGGCCGCGTCGAGATGGTGGTGTGGTCGATCCCGGCGCTGACAGTGATCCTGCTCGGCGGCGTCGCCTGGATCGGCTCGCACCAGCTCGATCCCGCGGCACCGGTGCCTGGCACGGGCAGCCCGGTGCGCATCCAGGCCGTCTCGCTCGACTGGAAATGGCTGTTCATCTATCCGGACCAGCGCATCGCCACCGTCAACACGCTGACGGTGCCGGCCGGCGCTGAGCTGAATTTCCAGCTGACCTCGTCGAGCGTGATGAACACGTTCTTCATCCCGCAGCTCGGCAGCATGATCTACACCATGAACGGCATGGTGACGAAGCTGAACCTGCGCGCCGACAACGAAGGCAAGCTGCAAGGGCTTTCGGCGCATTTTTCCGGCGACGGCTTTCCCGACATGATGTTCGACGTCAACGTGGTCTCGCCGCTGGCCTTTCCCGAGTGGGTGGCGGGCACGGCGAAGACCGACGCGGTGCTGAACGAGGACAGCTACAGGAAGCTGATGCAGCAGGGCATCGAGAAGGGCAGGCCGGCCTACCGCCTCGAAGACCCGCGCCTGTTCGACCTGATCGCGACCCAGCACATTCCGCCGGGACCGGGGCCGGAGCTGATCTCCGAGGCCGGCCGTCCGCACAGTGGAGGCGTTGATGCTCGGTAAGCTCGACTGGTCCGCTATTCCGTTCGATCAGCCGATTCCGCTCGTCGCAGGCGCGATCGTGCTGGTCGCGATCCTCGGTGTGCTGGCCTGGGTCGTGGCGAAGGGGCATTTGCCATACCTCTGGCACGAATGGATCACCAGCGTCGATCACAAGCGGATCGGCGTGATGTACATTCTGCTGGCCTCGGTGATGCTGCTGCGCGGCGGCAGCGATGCCATCATGATGCGGATCCAGCAGGCGGTCGCCTATCAGTCGCAGGGCTACCTGCCGCCGGAGCATTACAACCAGATATTCTCGGCGCACGGCACCATCATGATCTTCTTCGTGGCGATGCCGTTCGTGATCGGATTGATGAACCTCGTCGTGCCGCTCCAGCTCGGCGTGCGCGACGTGGCGTTCCCGACGCTCAATTCGGTCGGCTTTTGGCTGACGGCGACCGGCGCGCTGCTGGTCAATGTTTCGCTCGTGGTCGGCGAGTTCGCGCGTACCGGCTGGCTCGCCTTTCCGCCGCTGTCGGAGCTATCTTATTCACCAGGCGTCGGCGTCGACTACTACGCCTGGTCGCTGCAGATCTCCGGGGTCGGCACGCTGGTCGCCGGCATCAACCTCGTCACGACAGTGCTGAAGCTGCGCACCAAGGGCATGAACTATCTGCGCATGCCGATGTTCTGCTGGACCACACTGGCCTCGAACCTCCTCATCGTCGCGGCCTTTCCGATCCTCACGGCGACGCTCGCGATGCTGCTGCTCGACCGTTACCTCGGCTTCCATTTTTTCACGAATGAAGCCGGCGGCAACGTCATGATGTTCATGAATTTGATCTGGGCCTGGGGCCATCCCGAGGTCTACATCCTGGTGCTGCCGGCCTTCGGCATCTTCTCCGAGGTGGTCTCGACCTTCTCCGGCAAGGCGCTGTTCGGCTATCGTTCCATGGTGCTCGCAACCATGGCGATCTGCGTCATCTCCTTCATGGTCTGGCTGCACCATTTCTTCACGATGGGCGCGGGTCCCGACGTCAACGCCATCTTCGGCATCGCCAGCATGATCATCGCGATCCCGACGGGGGTGAAGATCTACAATTGGCTGTTCACGATGTATGGCGGCCGCATCCGTTTCGCGACACCGATGCTGTGGTCGGTCGGCTTCATGGTCACCTTCATCATCGGCGGATTGACAGGCGTCCTGCTCGCGGTGCCGCCGGCCGATTTCGTGCTTCACAACAGCATGTTCCTGGTGGCGCACTTCCACAACGTGATCATCGGTGGCGTGCTGTTCGGGGCCTTCGCCGGCTTCGAATACTGGTTTCCCAAGGCGTTCGGTTTCCGCCTCGACGAGCGCTGGGGCAAGGCTGCGTTCTGGTTCACCTTCGTCGGCTTCTTCGTCACGTTCATGCCGCTTTACATCGTAGGCATGCTCGGCATGACCAGGCGGATGCAGCATTACGACGTCGCGGCGTGGCGGCCCTGGATGATCGTTGCTGCAATCGGCATGGCGGTGCTGACGATCGGCGTGATCTGCCAGATCGTGCAGCTCGTGGTCAGCATCCGCAATCGCGAGGCGCTGCGCGACCGGACCGGCGATCCCTGGGACGGCCGCTCGCTGGAATGGGCGACCTCGTCGCCGCCGCCGGTGTTCAATTTCGCCTTCAATCCCGACGTGCGCGGCGAAGACGCCTATTGGGACATGAAAGCCCGCGCGCAGCAGCAATCGCTCGAGCATGACAAGCGCGAATATCGCGACATCGAAATGCCCCGGAATTCCCCAACCGGCTTCGTCTGCGCGTTCTTCGCCACTATCATGGGGTTTGCGCTGATCTGGCACATCTGGTGGATGGTGATCCTGGGAGGCCTCGGCGCATGGGCGACCTTCGTGGTGTTCGCTTGGCGGGACCATGACGAATACGTCATTCCGGCCGAGGAAGTCGCTGCGGTCGACCGCGTCAATCTCGAGGAGCGGCGCAGCCTCGTCAGCATGGCGGGGACGGTCTGATGGCGATGATCGCGACCGCCGGCCACGCGCAGGCCGATCCCCATCACATCGGTGTGGTGATCGAGCATCCCGGTCCCGCGCCGAAGCGGATCGTGACCGCCTATGGCTTCTGGATCTTCCTGCTGTCGGACATCGTGATGTTCTCCTGCTTCTTCGCGGCCTATGCGGTGCTGGCTGGCCAGACCGCCGGCGGCCCCAAGGGCTCGGAGATCTTCGAGCAGAGGAACGTCGCGATCGAGACGGTCTGCCTGCTGCTGTCGAGCTTCACCTGCGGCATGGCCAGCATCGCGGCCGATATGCGCAACCGGTTCTGGTTCTATCTCGGCATGACCGTGACCTGCGCGCTCGGGCTGGTCTTCCTCGCCATCGAGTTCCGCGAATTCGCCGACCTCGTCGCGCGCGGCTACGGTCCGTCGCGCAGCGCGTTCCTGACCGCGTTCTTCTCGCTGGTCGGCTGCCACGGCCTGCACGTCTCCGCCGGCGTGTTGTGGCTGCTCACCATGATGGCCCAGGTCTTCGCAAAAGGCTTTCGCGCCGATGTCCTGCGCCGGATGATGTGCTTTGCATTGTTCTGGCACGCGCTCGATATCGTCTGGGTCGGGGTGTTCTCGGTCGTCTATTTGCTCGGGAGTGGCGCATGAGCGATCAATCGCACATCGGACACGATCTCGCGCCGGGTGAGGAAGAGCAACACAGTGTCGGGACCCGAATCCTCGGTTACGTCATCGGGCTCGTGCTTGCGCTGCTGCTCACGGCGACATCGTTCTTCATCGCGGGCACCGATCTGGTCTGGCAGCCCTCGATCCCCGTTGCGCTGATCGTGCTGGCGATCGCGCAGATGGGCGTGCATCTGGTATTCTTCCTGCACATCACGACGGGCCCCGACAACACCAACAACGTGCTGGCGCTGGCCTTCGGATTGCTGGTGGTCTTCCTCGTGGTCGGGGGCACGGTCTGGATCATGGCGCATCTGAACGCCAACATGCCGCCGATGGACCAGATCATGATGCGGCACTAGCGCGAGAGGACGTAAGGCCGCCCAAAAAAGAAGAGCCGCTTGTTGTGACAAGCGGCCCAAGTCTAGGGAGGAAACGCCCAAGCAAAGACAATCCAATGAGGATCGTCCGCCAAGGAAACGCATGCGCAAGCGCTTGCGTATGTTCATAAGTGCAGCAACTCGCGAAGGAGTTCAATTCCGGATCAATACGGTCCCGGACTACCACTCACGGATGCGTGAGCGGCTTGGTTCACTTCGGCCGGCGGCAATTATAGGCCTTGCGGAAGCCGGCCGCCTGGGCGTCGTCCTCCGAGCAGAACCAGCGGTCCGGTTTGGTGGTCGCCGGGTAGCTCGGGCAACCCCGCAAATGATAGATGCCGATATTGCCGGTAACGCGCGCGCGCACCGCAAGCTTGCCCTTGATGCTGCAGCTCGGCGGCATCGTCAGCTCCTCCGGGAACAGCACGGCGCGAATTTCCTTGTCGCGGTCCTGGCGGCAGGCCGCGCCCAGCAGTGCGCCGTCCTTCTTGCCGGCGCGGAAGTCTTGCGGTGCAACAAAGCAGCCTTTCCAGATTCCGGCCGAGGCTGTCCTGGCTTCGCCTGCCGCCGGCTTGACGTTCGCCTTGATCGGCTCCCGCGCGATGGCAAAGCCGAGCTTGATCAACTGCTCGTTCAGCGTCGACTTGTCGCCCTCGGCCGTGCAGATGGCCCGGTGCCGCTTGCCGAAGCTTTTCTCCGGCCCGACATCGTCGCAGCGCACGGGCCGCTTGTTGATCAGCTTGGCCAGCTGGTCCCGCGCATCGATGCCGCAGGTCCAGGGATCGGCATGATCGTCGATGCAGACCTGGTCCAGCTCGGGCGCGTCGACGCCGTCGAGCCGGTAGGTGACGTCGCCGAGCTGGATCGAGTTGCCGTCGCGCACCGTCGCGGCGGCGGTCAGCGCGGAGGCCGGCTGGGACGACGCCAGGAATCCGGACAAGGCGAAGAAACAAAGAAGCGCAAACGCGCGGGCGGCGGCAAAGACATTTCGGAAGGACATAAGGTCTCGCTATCGATGGCTCGGACCGCCTGTTCCTAGCATCCGGATGTGGCGATACCAATGGTCTGCGCCCTGCGAAGTGCGACATTCCGGCCTCGCGGCTTTACTCCCCGGCCGCTCTGATCCTATCGTTCGCGGAGCTTGCGAACCGTGCAGGCCGAATCGCCCGGCAAGCGGCGAGGGCGGGAGGACAAGGTTGCGATGAAAGACCCCGTGGACGTCCTGATCATCGGCGCCGGCGCTTCGGGCGCGGCGGTGGCGTGGTCGCTGGCCGAGACCAAGATGCACATTCTCTGCCTGGAGCAGGGCGGCTGGATGAACCCGGCTGAATATCCGAGCACGGGCCGGGACTGGGAAGCCAAGTTCTACGGCGAATGGTCGTCGAGCCCGAACGTGCGTGGCCGGCCCGAGGACTATCCCATCAACGACGATAATTCGCCCATCAAGGTCGTCAACTACAATGCGGTTGGCGGCTCGACCGTGATGTACACCGCACATTGGCCGCGGCTGCATCCGTCCGATTTCAAAGTGAAGACGCTGGACGGCGTCGCCGACGACTGGCCGATCGACTACGACGCCCTGACCCCATTCTTCGAGGAGAACGATCGCATGATGGGCACGTCAGGCCTTTCAGGCGATCCGCTCTCGCCGCTGACGCATCCGCCGATGCCGCCACAGCCGATGGGATTGTCCGGCGCCATCATCGGCAAGACCATGAACCAGCTCGGCTGGCACTGGTGGCCGTCGGACACGACGGTCGCGACGATGGACTATGAGGGGCGGGCGCGCTGCATCAATCTCGGCCATTGCACGCCGGCCTGCGCGCAAGGCGCGAAGTCGTCCACCGACATCACCTATTGGCCGCATGCGATCCGCGCCGGCGTCGAGCTGCGCACCCATTGCCGGGTGCGCGAGATCACCACCGACGAGAACGGCATGGCCTCGGGTGTGGTCTATTACGACAAGGACGGCGTCGAGCAGTTCCAGCCCGCGCATGTCGTCATCATCGCCTGCAACGGCGTCGGCACGCCCCGCCTGCTGCTCAACTCGAAATCCAACCGTTTTCCGAACGGCCTTGCCAATTCGTCCGGCCTCGTCGGCAAGAATTTGATGTTCCACCCCTACGCGCAGATCTACGGCTATGTGAAGGAGCCGACCGATAGCAACCGCGCGCCGCCGACCTGCCTCTGGAGCAAGGAATGGTACGACACCGACCTGTCGCGCGGCTTCGTGCGCGGCTACGGCGTGCAGTTCGTGCGCGGCGCGGGGCCGGTGTTCGAGGCGGTCGTCAGCGAGCAGAAGGGCATTTTGCCGTGGGGCGAGGATCATCACCGCGTTTTCCGCAAGCTCAACGGCCATCGTCTCGGTTTCTCCGCGATCTGTGAGGATTTGCCGGAGGAGCACAACCAGGTCACGCTCGATCCGGTCCTGAAGGACAGCCACGGCATCCCGGCGCCGAAGATCGACTACACGATCAGCGAGAACAGCCGGAAGATGATGGAGCACGCACTCGCCCGCGGGCGGGAGGTGCTCGAGGCCGCTGGTGCGACCGATATCTGCATCAACTCGCCGATCCCGTGGGGCGGATGGCACCTGCTCGGCACCGCGCGGATGGGCACCGACCCGGAGCGCTCGGTGGTCAACGAATGGGGCCGCTCGCACGACGTCAAGAACCTCTTCATCGTCGACGGCAGCATCTTCGTCACATCGGGCGGGGTGAACCCGACCTCCACCATCCAGGCCCTCGCGCTCTACATCGCCGACCAGATGAAGCAGCGCCTGGCCAATTTGTTCGATTGAGGCCGTCATGTCCGCAGATAATCAACTGACGCCGCGGCAGCGCGATGACCTCCGTATCATTGCCGGGATGATCATTCCTGCCAGCGACGAATACAAGGTGCCCGGCGCCGACGATGCGGCAATCCAGGCCGACATTCTGGCAACGCTCGGCCGTGACACCAGGCTGGTGGCCGCAGCGCTCGATCACTTGGCGCGGCTCGCGGGGATGCCGTTTGCCGACCTCGAGCCTGCCGCGCGCGACGGCGTCGCGCAGGAGTTCCGTAAGCACGGCGGCGCTGCTGCGGCGACGCTCGTCCGCGTCGTCCTGCAATGCTATTACCGCGACGACCGCGTGCTGCGCTCGCTCGGGCTCGAGCTGCGTGCGCCGTTCCCCAAGGGCTATGTGCTGCCTGACGGTGACTGGTCGCTGCTCGATCCGGTCAAGGCAAGAGGCGGCTCGCTAAGGCGGGCGCCCTAGCCATCTGGGCAGTCCAGCCCTGCGCACCTTGCGCGGCAGGGAACAGGCCACCATCTGTGTGAGCCTTCAAGGACTCTTGCCATGCTGGATTTCACCTCAGATATCGTCGATGACGCAACGTCATCGCGAACGGCGGCGGCTGCTCCGATCGATGACGGAACGCTGCTGGACGCCTATTCCAATGCCGTGATCGACGTGACCGACCGCGTCGGCCCTGCGGTCGTGCGGGTCGAGACCGGGCCCAAGGTGCCTGATAGACGCGAGCGCGGCGGGCTCGGCTCGGGCATCGTGATCTCGCCTGATGGCCTCGTGCTCACCAACAGCCACGTGGTCGGCACGTCCAAGGAGATCCGGCTGCGCGATGTCGAGGGCCATGTCGGCGAGGCCCAGGTGCTCGGTGTCGATCCCGACACCGACCTTGCGCTGCTGCGCGCCAACGGCGCGCGCCATCTGCCCTATGCCTCGCTCGGCAATTCCAAGAGCTTGCGGCGCGGGCAGCTGGTGATCGCCATCGGCAATCCGCTCGGCTTCGAATCGACCGTCACCGCCGGCGTGGTGTCCGCGCTCGGCCGCTCGATCCGCTCGGTCAGCGGGCGCACCATCGAGGACGTGATCCAGACCGACGCCGCGCTCAATCCCGGCAATTCCGGCGGACCGCTGGTGTCGTCGCATGCCGAGGTGATCGGCATCAACACCGCCATCATCAACGGGGCGCAGGGCATCTGCTTCGCTGTCGCCAGCAACACCGCGCAATTCGTGCTGTCGGAGATCATCCGCCACGGCTATGTCCGCCGCGCCTATATCGGCGTCGCCGGGCAGACCGCGCCGGTGCCGCGGCGGCACGCGGTCGCGGCCGGCGTCGAGAACAAGATGGGCGCGCTTCTGATGCAGATCGAGCCGGATGGACCTGCGGCAAAGGCGGGCCTGCTGCCCGGCGACGTCGTGATCAGGCTCGACGGCGTCGAGATCAACGGCGTCGACGATCTGATCCGCGTGCTCGACCGCGACCGGATCGGCCGGCGGCTCGCCATGGACGTGCTGCGGCTTGGGCGATTACGTGCGATCGACATCGATCCCGTAGAGCGGAAGCCCGCCCGCTAGCGCCGGACGGGCGAGGCGAGGTATGACTTTGTGATGCCTCGCCCTCGGACACCCGCCGCATGATGCCGACACATGAGACCTACGATGTCATCGTCATCGGCGCCGGTGCCGGTGGCATGACGGCGGCGGCCGTTGCCGCGGCCGAAGGTCTGCGCGTGCTGGTGATCGAGAAGACCGCGTTCGTCGGCGGCACCACGGCCTGGTCCGAAGGCATGGTCTGGATCCCCGCCAACGCGAAGATGAAGGAGGCAGGGCTCTCCGACAGTATCGCGGATGCCGTCCAATATTTGTCGAGCACGGTCCCTGAAACCGCCAATGCCGGCCTGCGCGCCGCCTTCCTCACGCGCGGGTCCGAGGCGATTGCCTGGCTCGAAGCCAACACGGAAGTTCGTCTCCAGCCGGTGAAGGCCTGTCCGGACTATTATCCGGAACGCCTGGGCGCCACATCAGGCGGCCGCGTGCTGGAGCCGGTTGCGTTCGACGGAACGCGGCTGGGCAGAGCTTTTGCGCGATTGCGGCCACCGCTGCCGGAGTTCACGCTGTTCGGCGGCATGATGGTCAATCGCCTCGATAGTCCGCATTTGCACAGGGTTGGAAGATCGCTGCGCTCGACCATGCGGGCGGCGCGGCTCGTCTCCGCCTATGCATTGCAGCGGCTGCGAAGCCCGCGTGGCACGACGCTGCATCTCGGCAACGCGCTTGCCGCCCAGTTATACGCCTCGCTGCTGGCGCGGCGGGTTGAAGTTCTCTTCAGCGCCGACGTCGAGGATCTCTCGCTGCAGGGTGATCGCGTCAGCGGCGTGGTGATCCGCCATGGCTCCTGCGACCGGCCGATCGCGGCGCGCCGCGGCGTGGTGCTGGCGACCGGCGGCTTTTCGCACGACGCCGTGTTGCGCAAGCGTTATTTCCCGGCCGCGGCCGGATTTGTCTCGGCGGCCCACACCTCCAGCACCGGCGACGGGCTGCGGCTTGCGGCAGCGACAGGTGCTGCGCTCAATACGGACGCGACCAGCCCGGCCCATTGGGTGCCGGCCTCGCTGTTTCGCCGCGCCGGCGGCAGCCGCGGCGTGTTCCCGCACACCGTAGCCGACCGCGCCAAGCCGGGGGTGATCGCCGTCAACGCCGCGGGCCGGCGCTTCGTCAACGAGGCGCTGTCGTACCATGAATTCGTGCTCGGCATGCTGCGTGATGGCAATGGCGAGCCGGACCGGCCGTTCCATTTGATCTGCGACCGCGCGTTCCTCTGGACCTATGGCCTTGGCCGCATCAAGCCGTTCACGCGCAGCTATCGGCGCTACGTGGCGAGCGGCGAGTTGATCGAGGCGCCTGATATCGCACCGCTCGCAGGCAAGATCGGCGTCAAGCCCTCAGTGCTCGCGGCGACGCTGGCGAGCTACAACGAAGGTGCGAAGGAGGGCCGCGACCCCGAGTTCGGCCGCGGCAGCACCATCTATCAGCGCCACCTCGGCGACATCAGCCGCAAGCCCAATCCCTGCGTCGCGCCAATCACGCGGGGGCCGTTCTTCGCGATGCGGATCTATCCGGCGGATCTCGGCACGGCGATCGGCCTGAAGGTAGACGCGCAGGCCCGCGTGCTGCGCGCGGACGGCACGCCGATCGCGGGGCTCTATGCCTGCGGCAACGACATGGGCTCGATCATGAACGGGAATTGTCCGGGGCCGGGAATCACGCTCGGGCCGGCGCTGACGTTCGGATATATTGCGGGAAGGCATCTGGCGGAGGGTGGGGCAGTGGCGCCGACCGCCGCGAAGAAGGTCGTCTGATTGTAACGCGCTCTATCCTCCGTCAGTGCGAGCGAAGCGAAGCAAAGCAATCCAGAGATATTTCCACGGAAGCAGCCTGGATTGCATCGTCGCAAGGGCCCCTTACAATGACGTGGAGTGAGCCGACCCCAATCTACTCGGCCGCGGCGGCGAAGCGGCTGTTCTCCAGCTCCGCTTCCAGGCGCGCCGTCTCGGCCGCCGCCAGTTTGACGTTGGCTTCCTTGACGTGGCCAAAGCCGCGGATCGTCTCGGGCACGCGCGAAAGCCGCGTCAGCAGCGGGATCTGCTCGGCCTTCAGCCCGACGATCCGCTGATCGATCATCGCCAGATAATCCGCGACCAGCTTGCGCTCGGTCCGGCGCTCGTCGGCGCGGCCGAACGGATCGAACGCGCTGCCGCGCAGGAATTTCAGCCTGGCGAGAACGCGGAAGGCGTGGAGCATCCAGCCGCCGAACTCCTGCTTCTGAAGCCGGCCCGTGACCTTGTCGCGCTTCGCAAAGATCGGCGGCGCGAGATGGTATTTCAGCGTGAAATCGCCATCGAACTTTTCCGACACCTTCTTCGCGAAGCTGCCGTCGGTGTAGAGCCGCGCGACCTCGTACTCGTCCTTGTAGGACATCAGCTTGAACAGGTTCTTGGCGACCGCCTCGGTCAGCTCCGTGGACGCCGGCGAGACGGCATTCTCAGCCTTGCGCACCTTGGCGACCTCAGCGAGATAGCGGTCGGCATAGGCCTTGTCCTGATAGGAGGTCAGGAATTCGGCGCGCGTCGCGATGATGTCGTCGAGCGACTTGGTCGGCGCGGCGGCGCGGTTCTTGAACTGCAGCACGCTGCGCACCCGCGACATGTCATGGGCGGCGAGACGGCCCCAGGTGAAGGCGAGCTTGTTCATCTCGATCGCGGCGCCGTTGATCTCGATGGCGCGCAGCAGGGACTCCAGCGACAGCGGGATCGCGCCCTTCTGGAAGGCGAAGCCGAGCATGAAGGGATTTGTGGCGATGCTGTCGCCCATCAGCGCCGCGGCAATGCCTGTCGCGTCGATGATGTCGAGGTTCGTGTCGCCGACGGCGTCACGCAGCACGGTCTGCATCGTGCCCATCTCGAAATCGAGGTCGGGGTTTTGCACGAAGCTCGCGGTCGGCTGCAGATCGGCGTTGATAAAGGCCTTGGTCACGCCACGCTCGGCGCGGCTGAGCGCGGCGGGACCTGCCGAGACGATCATGTCGCAGCCGAGGATGACGTCGGCACCGCCGGTGGTGATGCGGACTGCCGAAATATCTTCCGGCTTCGGGGCGATGCGAACATGGCTCATCACCGCGCCGTTCTTCTGCGACAGGCCCGTGAAATCGAGCGCCGAGCAGCCGCGGCCATCGACATGGGCGGCCATGCCGAGCAGGGCGCCGATGGTGATGACGCCGGTGCCGCCGATGCCGGTGACGAGGATGTTGTAGGGGCCGTCAAGCTCGCGCGCCGGCGGCAGCGGCAGATCGGCGAACAGCTGGCCGGAATCCACCGCCGATGTCTTCATGCGCTTCAAGCTGCCGCCATGCACGGTCACGAAGCTGGGGCAAAAGCCTTCGACGCAGGAGAAGTCCTTGTTGCAGTTCGACTGGTCGATCTGGCGCTTGCGGCCGAACTCGGTTTCCAGCGGTTGCACCGAGACGCAGTTGGAGGCCTGCGAGCAATCGCCGCAGCCTTCGCAGACCAGCTCGTTGATGAAGGCGCGTTTGGCAGGATCCGGATAGAGCCCGCGCTTGCGGCGGCGGCGTTTTTCGGCGGCGCAGGTCTGGTCGTAGATCACGACCGTGAGGCCCTTGATGTCGCGCAGCTCGCGCTGCACGGCATCGAGCTCGCGGCGATGATGGATGGTCGCGCCTTGCGGGAAGTAATTGCCTTGGGGGTATTTGCCGGGATCGTCCGAGACGATCGCGAGCCGCTTGACGCCTTCGGCCCAGACCTGGTGTGCGATCTGCGCGACGTTGAAGGCACCTTCCGCCGGCTGGCCGCCGGTCATGGCAACGGCGTCGTTGTAGAGGATCTTGTAGGTGATGTTGATGCCGGCGGCCGATGCCGCGCGCAACGCCAGCAAGCCCGAATGGGTGTAGGTGCCATCGCCCAGATTCTGGAAAATGTGCGTCTCGCTGGTGAAGGGCGACTGGCCGATCCAGTTCACGCCCTCGGCGCCCATATGCGAGATCAGATCGGTGCGGCGGGTCGGCATGCTCAGCGCCATGCCGTGGCAGCCGATGCCGGCCATGGCGCGGCTGCCCTCGGGCACGCGCGTCGAGGTGTTGTGCGGGCAGCCCGAGCAGAAGAACGGCGTGCGGGCGAGTTTGATCTGCGTGCTTGCGGTGACCGGATTGTCGAAGGCCTCGAGCCGGGCAAGACGCTGCTCCAGCACCGGGCTGTGATGACCGAGCTTGCGCAGGCGCGCCACCAATGCGCCCGCGACGATGGTCGGCGTCAGCTCGCCCTCACTCGGCAGCAGCGGCGCGCCGCGCTCGTCGCGCTTGCCCGTGACGGTCGGGCGCCTTGAGGCGTCGATATTGTAGAGGATGCGCATCAGCTGGTCTTCGATGAAGCCGCGCTTCTCCTCGACCACGAGCACGTCCTGCAGGCCTTCCGCAAAGCGCTTGGCGCCGCTTTCCTCCAAGGGCCAGGTCAGCGCGACCTTGTAGATGCGAAGGCCGAGATCCTGCGCGTCCTTGTCGGTGATGCCCAAATCGGCCAGCGCCTGCCGCAGATCGAGATAGGCCTTGCCGGTCGCGACGATACCGAGCCGTGCCGGCTTGGAATCGAGCACGATACGGTCGAGCTGGTTGGCGCGGGCAAAGGCCTGCACGGCCGCCATCTTCGGCCCGAACAGGCGCTTCTCCGCTTCCAGCGGCGGATCGGGCCAGCGGATGTTGAGGCCGCCGGGCGGCATCTCGAAATCATCAGGAAGGACAATCTTGATACGCTCGGGATCGCTGTCGATCGACGCAGAACTCTCGACGGTCTCGCTGATCGCCTTGAAGCCGACCCAGCAGCCGGAGAAGCGCGAAAGCGCAAAACCGTACAGGCCGAGATCGAGATAGTCCTGCAGAGTCGCGGGATTGATCACGGGGATCGTCGCCGCCGCGAACACCTGCTCGCTCTGATGCGCCAGCGTCGAGGACTGGCAGCCATGGTCGTCACCGGCGAGCGCGAGCACGCCGCCGTTGAGCGCGGTGCCGGCCGCATTGGCGTGCTTGAGCGCATCGACCGAGCGGTCCACACCCGGGCCTTTGCCGTACCAGATGCCGAACACGCCATCGACCTTGGCGCCGGGAAACAGGCCGACCTGCTGGCTGCCCCAGACCGCGGTTGCCGCCAGGTCCTCGTTCAGTCCGGGGACGAAGGCGATGTCGTGCTGCTGGAGATGCGACTTCGCGCGCCACAGCGCGTGGTCGTACATGCCGAGCGGGGAGCCGCGATAGCCGGAGATGAAGCCGCCAGTGCTCAGCCCCTGGAGCCGGTCGCGTTCGCGCTGCAGCATGGGCAGGCGGACCAGGGCCTGTGTGCCGGACAGGAAGATCCGCTTCGATTCGAGCCGGTATTTGTCGTCCAGCTCGACCTGCAACAGCGTCATTTCAAGGTCCTTGTTGTCCTGGTCCGGGAGGGATTTTGCGCCGCGGGAGGCTTGCGGCTTTGCGAAGCGGAAGATACGCAGTCAAGAGCATGGGCCGGCGAAGTCAATATCGCTGGCCGCATCCGTGGCGCTCCTGCTCGTCATGGCTTGCCGGCGGAGGACATCATGGCTGCAAACGCATTCGACACTGAAATCACCGAGACGACCGAGGCCCTGGTCGGACCATGGCGCCAGCCGCGCCAGATGCTGCAGGCCCAAACTTACGACGCGCATGCCTCGATCCACGACGACGCCACCGCGCAGAAGCTCGGCTTCAAGGGCGGCACCATCGAGGGGCCCACGCATTTCAGCCAGTTTGCGCCGCTGGGCGCGCGTCTGTGGGGCCGCGCCTGGTTCGAGACCGGATGTCTGTCCGCGCATTATCGCAGCGTCTGCTATGAGGGCGAGGAGGTGCAGGCAATCCTGTCGAAGCCGTTGCCCGGCAACAGTCAGTGCCAGGTCCAGATGGTCAAGCGCGACGGCACGGAGGTGCTGCGCGGCACGGCGTCCGTCGGTGAACCCCACGCAGCGACGGCACTGGAGGCCCGCCTTGCCGAGCTCAAACCGCTGGCCGATCCCGTGATCCTGCGCGACGTGCGGGTCGGCGTGACCGGCAAGCGGCAGACGGTACGGATGGCGTTCGACCAGGTCATGGGCGACCTCTATCCGTTCTCCCTCAGGCAGAAGCTCGCGGTCATCACCGAGAGTTCGCCTTATTATTCCGGCGCCGACAATCCGTGGGGCAGGGCCATCATCCCCATGGAGATGCTGAGCGTGCTGTTCCAGTATCGCTCCAAGGACGATCCATTGCCGGCCAAGGGACCGGCCGTCGGCCTGTTCGCCGACCAGCAGATCCGCCTGGTGAAGGGCCCGCTCTTCGAGGGCGAGGAGTACCAGGTCGAGCGCGAGGTGGTTGCGCTCTCCGGCAGCCGCCGCACCGAAAGCGCCTGGGCCAGGACCAGCGTGTTCGACAAGACGAACACGCTGGTTGCGACCATGCTGCTGAACATGGCGACGCTGAAGGATTCTTACGCGCCGTACGAGGAAGAGTATCGGCTGCTATACGGCGCGTAGGCCAGGCGACGTCAGAGCTGTTCGTATGACCGCATGCGCGCCATCCCGCCCCATTGCTCGAAGATGGGCTGTGCCGTCGCATTGATCTCCGCAATCGACATTCCTCGGCCCACGCCCGAACCGGCGAACACCGTCCAGATCACGTCTCGCGTTCCGAGGCCGCCCCGCTTGGGATCGGCATTGATGCCGAGGCTTGAAGCCAGCGCGATCGGGCCTTCGCCGACCTTGTCGGCCGGGCCCGTCTCGGCAAACTGACAGAAGCAGAGCTTGCCGTTCAGCTTGTTGTAGGCGACCCCAAGGTCGCCGAGCCGCAGCACTTTCGCCGAGGTGAAGTGCCGGAAGCGGCCGCCGGGCAGGACGACGAACGGAATGGTGCTCGCATCGATGTAGTGGCTGGGCCGATCGGCAGGGAAGCCGGGGTTGGTCAGCGATGTCGTTGCGACATAATAGCCGGGCGCCGGATCCGCATTGTCCTGAACCCTGGGAACGCCGTGCGCATCGGTCACGAGCGCCCACCAGTTTCCGGGCCGTCCGGCGTTCGCGAGGAAATCGAGCGCGATGGCGTTGTTCTGGTGATAGGCCTTCGGCGCCCCGTCTGCGTCGACCGCGAAGCGGCCGCGGAAGACGGCCGCGCAGACATCGGTCGTCTCGTAGACCTGCCAGCCCTCGGGAGCGCTATAGGCGAGCCGGATGGGGTCGTGCGCCGGCGCGACCCCCAGCATTTCGGCACCAAAATTGGCGACGGCAGGCGCGCCGCCGAAGCGTTCGCGCATGGTTTGATCGATCTGCGGCCATGTCAGACCGGACGAGATCGGATTGTCGTCGGACCGTAGCTGAACATGCGGCGCATCCTTGAACCGCGGCCAGAGCAGGCCTGCGGTCAGACCGAGCCGCTTCGCCTCCTGGGCGTAGACCTGATAGCCGTTGATGCCGTTGATCTTCCTGGTCGTGGACCATTCGGCTCTTCCCTCGACCTCCCAGAAGCAGTCGACGGCCTCGCCCCATTGATGCCAGCTGTTGCCCGGAAGGACCTTGGTCACCTCGTCTCCGTTCTGGGGGCCGACCGACTGCAGCACGTCCGCAAGATACGACGCGCCGTTTTGCCGAAGCGTCGCGATCGCATTGTTGATCTCGATGATCGAACGAGATTGCCGCCAGTAGCGCGCCTGCTGCGCCGGTGTCCTGACGCTTTCGGTCGGCACCATGGTGACGCCGTTTGCCGCACAGGCTTGAAGCAACTCGCTGACCAGCGAGCGGAATTCCGGGACGAGGTCGCCCAGTGAAATGGCCATCGGAAAACTCCACAATCAAATGTTGCGCAATGAGAGAATGCTACCCGATTTGTCGGCCGGTGCAAGATCGGGTGGGGACGGGACACCCGCCAAGCGGCAGGGTGCGCGGCCAGGGCCTCGGCTTCATCCATCCCTGTCCTGCTGGCGGAGACGCCGTTGCCGCCGAAGCTCGGAGGCGCAGCGTGCCATCTGCCTCGGAATGATGGAGGGCAAGGTCGCGCCGCTCATCCTCTAGGCAAATGCACGCCGCAAAGCCGTCGCACAGGGAATAAGCAGGACAGGCATTCTTCCTAACCTTCTGAGCGTGCTTCGAATTCCTCCGCGGCCTGCGCGCCGTCGCAATTGTACACAATGGCACGCCGCTTGCAGAACTCCTGGCGCAGTTCTCGCGAGGGGCGGGCGTCATGCTGGACTTGAGCAAGCCGACATTGGGCGTCATCAGCGCCGAGCCCGAGCCAATCGCACTCGACTGGTCCGCCACCGCGCTTCTGATCATCGACATGCAGCGCGACTTCATGGAGCCCGGTGGCTTCGGCGAGACGCTGGGCAACGACGTCAGCCAGCTGGCGCGCGCGGTGAAGCCGATCGGCGCGGTGCTGGCGGCGGCGCGCGACGCCGGCATGCTGGTGATCCACACCCGCGAAGGCCATCTGCCCGATCTCTCCGATGCGCCGCCGGCGAAGATCGAGCGCGGAGCGCCGAGTCTTCGCATCGGCGATCCCGGCCCGATGGGCCGCATCCTCATTCGCGGCGAGGCCGGCCACGACATCATTCCCGCACTTTATCCGCTCGACAGCGAGGTCGTGATCGACAAGCCCGGCAAAGGCGCGTTCTACGCCACTGAGCTCGGCGACGTCCTGGAGAGATACGGTATCGAAAACCTGCTGGTGTGCGGCGTCACCACTGAGGTGTGCGTCAACACCACGGTGCGCGAGGCTAATGACCGCGGTTACCGCTGCGTCGTCATGTCGGACGGTTGCGCATCCTACTTCCCCGAGTTTCACGAGATGGGCCTGAAGATGATCAAGGCCCAAGGCGGCATCTTCGGCTGGGTCACGGACTCGGCCGCAGTTCTGGAGGCAATGAAGACTTCGACCACATCAGGGGGACGATCATGAGCACATTGACGGGGACGGCCGGCAAGTCCGAGACCGATACGTCCGGTTTCAAGCCGGTACTATGGACATCTGGCGACTGGAACGCGTTTTTCGGCTTCGGCACCAACATCCTCGTCAACATGCTGGTGCTCACGGGTCTGTTGCGCTTCGTCCTGAAGATGCCGGACAGTCTGGTGTTCGGCCGCATCCTGCCCGCGCTCGGGCTGATGATGTGCCTCTCGACGTTCTACTACGCCTACCTTGCCTACCGTCTGGCGCAGAAGACCGGACGCAACGATGTCTGCGCGCTGCCCTCGGGCGTCAGCGTGCCGCACATGTTCATCGTCACCTTCGTGATCATGCTGCCGATCACACTGAAGACCGGTGATCCGCTCAAGGGCTGGTCCGCGGGCCTGGTCTGGGTGTTCTTCCAGAGCTTCATTCTCATGATCGGTGGCTTCATTGCGCCGTTCATTCGCAAGATCACGCCGCGCGCGGCACTGCTCGGCACGCTCGCCGGCGTCTCCGTCACCTTCATCTCGATGCGGCCTGCGCTGGAAATGTACATGACGCCGCAGATTGGTCTGGTCTGCTTCGCCATCATCCTGGTGAGCTGGTTCGGCGGCGTGAAATATCCGCGCGGCATTCCCGCAGGCCTCGTCGCCATCGCGGTCGGCATGGTCATCGCCTGGGGCTCGAACCTGTTCGGGCTTGGGCTCGGCGGCTTGAGCATCAAGGGTGTTGGCGATGCCTTCGCCAACTTCGGCTTCTCGGTGCCGATCCCGGCAATTGGCCACGTCTTCTCCGGCTTCGAATTTCTCGGCATCATCCTCGTCACCGCCATTCCGTTCGGCATCTACGACCTCGTCGAGGCCATGGACAATGTCGAGAGCGCGGAAGCGGCGGGCGACGAATATCCGACCACGCGGGTGCTCACGGCCGACGGCGTCGTCAGCCTGATCGGCTGCCTGATGGGCAATCCCTTCATCAACGCCGTCTATATCGGCCATCCCGGCTGGAAGGCGATGGGCGGCCGCATCGGCTATTCGGCGGCAACCGGCATCATGGTGATCGTGCTGGCCTGGTTCGGCATCATCTCGGTGCTACTGGCACTCGTGCCCGTGGTCGCGATCTCGCCGATCCTGCTCTACATCGGCATGCTGATCGGCGCGCAGGCGTTCCAGACCACGCCGGTCAAGCACGCGCCCGCGATCGTGCTGGCGCTGACGCCACATCTGGCCGCCTGGGCCAAGCTGCAGATCGACACGATGCTCGGCTCGACCATGAATGCGGCGGCAACCGTCGGCGGGATGGCCGCCGACAAGGCCGACGCGGTGAAGGCTGCCGCGATCGCCGCGCTGCCGCAGCAGGGCGTGTTCTACCACGGCCTCGAGGTGATGGGCGGCGGCTCCATCCTCGGTGGCCTCATCCTGGGCGCGATCGGCGTCTTCATCATCGAGCGCGATTTCGAGAAAGCCTCGGCGTTTGCGCTGGTCGGTGCCGTGCTGACCTATTTCGGCTTCATGCATGGCGAGGCGGTCGGCATCGGCGGCGGGTTCGGCGTCACGCCCGCGGTCGCGCTGGCCTATGCCGCGATGGCCGCTGGCCTGTTCGCGGCCAGCAGGCTCGGCGCCGGCGAACATTATGCCGCGCATCCGGAGATGTCTGCCGCGCCGGCGGAATAGCAGAACAGCGCGGCCTTCCGTGAAGCGGCCGGCCTGTGCCGGCCGCTTTCGCTTCAGGGCCGCACTGCCGGCGTCTCCATCGGCAGGCCATGCGCCCGCGACATCAGATAGAGCTCGAGCGCGACCAACTCGGGCGAGCCGTACTCATAAGCCTGGGCGCGCACGCCGCTCATGCAGCTGCGCAGGCGCCGTTCCAGAGAACCCAGCGTTTGCCATTCCAGGCGGTAGAGCGGATAGCCGGTCGGCTGTCCCTGCGTGATCGGCGCGCCCGCGAGGCGCTTGTCGAAATTGTCGTCGTGGCAATTGGCGCAGGCGAGATTGAGCTGACCCTCGCGCCGCATGAAGAGCTCGCGGCCTTGCTCCACGAACGGTTTTGCCTGCGGATCGTCCCCGGCCGTGATCGCGGCACCACGCGATTGATGGGCAACGAAGGCTGAGAGCGCGAGGAGGTCGCGGCTCTCGTAGGGCAGCGGCGTCGCTTGCTGATGATCGGCTCTGCAGAGATTGATACGCTGGTCGAGCGTGACGGGGCGGCCGAGCGCCTTGTCGAAGGCAGGGTAGCGCGCCGCGGCGCCCTTCATGCTGCCGCGCGCATCGCCATGGCAATCCGCGCAGGCCTTCGCCGCGCTGCCGGTCTTCTTCGCCCAGAGCTGTTCGCCATCGAGCACGAACAGCATGGCCGGATTGGAGGTGTCGTCGTCCTGCATCGCCCGGGTGTCAGGCCCCATGAACGAATAGCCGGACCGGCGCGCATCGGGCGGAATTTCACCGGCGAGCAAGGCAGGGGCCATAGCGAACAAGGTCGCCGCGGCTATCGCGCGCCAAACGCTCATTCGACCGTGATCGATGCCGATGCGGTGGACGAATAGCCGTTGTCGCCGATCCATTCGAACTCGAACTTGCCGCTCTCCTTGGCGACGGTGAAGAACGACAGATAGGGATTGGCCGCGATCGCCGGAAACAGGTCGGCGCGAAAGATCTCGGCGCCGTTGTAGCGGCAAATGAAGCTCGTGATGATGTCGCGCGGCACCAGCTTGCCGTCCACAGTGTGGCGGAAGCCTGTTTCCATGATGTGCGAGGTCAGCGTACGGATCTCGATGACGTCGCCGCGTTTGGCCTTCGCGGGAACGTTGATGAGCGCGGCCATCAGTTCATCTCCTCGGTGCAGGCCGCCAGCGTCACGACCACGTCGGCGACGACCTGCCAGAACGTGTCGTCGGACATACGCGCGATCGCCACCACTTTCTGGGTGTCGGCAAGGCGGATGCGGGTTGAGACCTGGGCCCGGCCGGAGGAGGGGCCGAGATAGAAATTGCCGATGTTCGGCTGCGGGTTCTTCTCGTTGAAGACGTGAATGCTCTTGACGTAATCGTCAGCCGTCATCGGGCTTGCGACGCTCACCGTCATCGGCACGGTGTTGCCGTTCTCGACCAGCGGAGGAATCTCGAGCTTCACCCTGCCGGTGCGGACAGATGCTTCGCCGACGATGTTGCGGATCGCGCCATTGAGCATCGCGGGCGTTGCCTGAAGCGGACGCAGGGTGACGATCGGGAGCGTCCCGGCGGCGGTGATGCTTCCGGCGAGGCTCAAGAATTGTCGTCGCGTGGTTGGCATGAACAGTCCTAGTCACGAAGCGTTGCAAGAAAGGCCACGATGTCCTCGATCTCGGCGGCCGACAATATCGGCTTGCCGGCAAAATTGCGTCCGACCCGCACGAGGCCGTCGTTGCGATAATAGGACGGCATGATGGTCTCTGCGTTGAGTCGCGAGGCATCGACCAGTCGAAGCCGCAACTGGCTCGCCGTCCATCGGTTCCCGGCCCCGGTGAGGTCAGGCGCGAGGTCGCCCTGGAACCGCGTCTCCGGGAAGGGGCCGGAATGGCAGAGGATGCAGGTCGTGCTGCGTGCGAGCACAAGCGCTCGTCCGCGTGCGGCATCGCCAGGCGAGCCGGTGAGCGAGACCGGAATTCCGTCACCGACGATGTTGTAGGAGACGAGTTCGTTCGCGCGCACAACGCTGGCAAAGGCGAGGCCCAGTACGATGAATGCGGCAATTGCAAATGTCGGGAAGGATGCCTGCGACTGCCGCGAACTCCACTTACCTCTCCCGCTTGCGGGAGAGGTCGAGCCGAAGGCGAGGGTGAGGGCTCTCGCTTCTTGGGAATTCTCGCGAGTGGAGACACCCCCCGCAGGCGGTGGAGGGAGCGCACCGAGGTGTTCGCGGCAGGCTTGGTCCATCATTGCTCTAGCCAAAGGTGTCCGCCGTGATGGTCTGAAACCAGCGCTCCGCCTCCGCCGCTTCGCGGGCCCGCAATTCGGCTGGCGCATCGACCGGACTGGTCGCGCCGCCTTCGACCTCGGCGAAGATGTCGCCTCTTGGCTGGTAATTGCCGGCAAGGGAGAAGCCGTAGCCGGGTGCGACGGTATTGTAGCAGACGCCTGTGAGCCGCGGCGTTTCCGGCGCGCGGCCAGCGAGGAGACGGACGATGGCGGTGGCGCAAGCCTTGCCTTGCCCGCTTGCGGCCGACGCCGATTTGGGAATGCCGCCGCCGAGGCAGGCATCGCCGATGACATGGATGCCTTTGACGAGTTTCGACTCGAAGCTCAGGGGATCGATCGGGCACCAGCCGGTCGTATCTGCAGCGCCCGCGATCGCGGCGATGCGTCCCGCACGTTGCGGCGGGATGACGTTGGCGACGTCAGGGGTGTAATTGCCGAACTCGGTGACGATGGTCATGGTCCCAGGATCGACCGAGGTGACTCGGCCGCCTTGCGACAGGCCGATGCGCTCGATCATGTCGCCGTAGAGCTCCTTCCACGCCCTCTCGAACAGCCGCTGCTGGGAGAAATTGTCCTTGGCGTCGAGGATCAGGACTTTCGAGCGTGGCTTGTTCGTCTTCAGGTAATGCGCGATCAGGCTGGCGCGCTCGTAAGGCGCCGGCGGGCAGCGCGACGGATTGGCCGGGATCGCAATGGCGACCGTGCCGCCATCTGCCATCGCTTCCAGCTGCTTGCGCAGCAGCAGCGTCTGCGCGCCGGCCTTCCAGGCGTGTGGCATCTTCTCCGGTGCGGCCTCGCCATAGCTAGGCAGCGCCTCGCCATGGAAGTCGATGCCGGGGGAGAGCACGAGACGATCATAGGCAAACGCGGTGCCATCGGCTGTGGTCACGCTACGCTTTTGCGGGTCGATGGCCGTCGCGGCCTGAGCGACCACGGCGATGCCCTCGGCCGCGATCCTGTCATAGCCGAACTGCTGCGTCTCCATCTTGCGCAGGCCGGCGATCACCTCGTTGCTGAACGGGCAGGACGTGAAAACCTTGTTCGGCTCGATCAGGGTGACCTGCAGGTTCGCATCGGCGCGCTTGAGCGCACGCGCGCAGGCCGCGCCACCGAAGCCGCCGCCGACCACGACGATGCGGCCTGCCGATTGCGCACGCAGGATCGAAGGTGTGGCGAGCGATGCGGCCGCGGCGGTGATGCCGAGGACGGCATTCCGCCGTGTCACCGGCACATTCATGAGGCTTGTCCGGAAAAATGTGCCGCGGCGGCTATCGTGGCCGCCGCGGCGTTTCTCAGGCGAAGGTGATGTTCTGGTCGCGCAGCGGCACCGAGCGGATGCGCTTGCCGGTCGCGGCGAAATAGGCGTTCAGCACCGCCGGCGCGGCAACACCGATGGTCGGCTCGCCGACGCCGCCCCAGAACCCGCCGCTCGGCACCATCACCGATTCCACCTTCGGCATCTCGTTGATGCGCATCGAGTTGTAGGTGTCGAAGTTGGTTTGCTCGATCTTGCCGTCCTTGACGGTGCAGCCGCCGTAGAACAGCGCGGAGAGGCCATAGACGAAGGAGCCCGCGATCTGCCGCTCCACCTGCGCCGGATTGACGACGTAGCCGGGGTCGGTGGAGGCGACGATGCGATGCACCTTGATCTTGCTGCCGTCGGTCACCGAGATCTCGGCGGCGCCGGCGACATAGCTGCCATAGCCCATGACCTGGGCGATGCCGCGATAGATGCCCTGCGGCGCCGGCTTGTCCCAGCCGATCTTCTCCGCGACCGCATTGAGCACCGCGAGGTGCTTGGGGTGATTGCCCATCAGCTTGCGGCGGAACTCGAGCGGGTCCTGGCCTACTGCCTGGGCCAGCTCGTCCATGAAGCATTCCATGTAGATCGCATTGTGATTGACGTTGACGCCGCGCCAGAAGCCGGGCGGGACGTGCGGGTTGCGCATCGCATGCTCGACCAGAAGGTTCGGCACCGAATAGCCGAACGCGGCTTCGCCCGATTGAGCGACGCCCTGGAACGCCGCCGGATCCATGCCGTTCTGCAGCGCCTCGGGGCGCAGCGAGAACAGGATCGATTGTCCGGACAGGCGGTAGTGCAGCGCGACCAGATTGTTGTTGGCATCGAACGCGCCGGTCATCTTGCACTGGGTGATCGGGTGATACCGGCCATGCGCCATGTCCTCTTCGCGCGACCACAACAGCTTGATCGGCGTGCCCGGCATCTGCTTGGCGATGACGACCGCCTGGCGGACATAGTCGGTCTGGCCGCGCCGGCCGAAACCACCGCCCAGCATCACCTTGTGGACGTCGCACTTCTCCGCGGGCAGGCCGGACGCTTCCAGCACTGCAGCGAAGGCGGCTTCGCCGTTCTGCGTGCCGCACCAGACCTCGCATTTGTCCGCGGTGTAGAGCGCGGTGGCGTTCATCGGCTCCATCGTGGCGTGGTTTTGGTAGGGATAGGAGTAGACGGCTTCGACCTTCTTCGCCGCACTCGCA
Source organism: Bradyrhizobium sp. WYCCWR 12699 (assembly GCF_032144035.1). Classification (NCBI taxonomy): domain Bacteria; kingdom Pseudomonadati; phylum Pseudomonadota; class Alphaproteobacteria; order Hyphomicrobiales; family Nitrobacteraceae; genus Bradyrhizobium; species Bradyrhizobium sp. WYCCWR 12699. The sequence continues at coordinate 1,236,220 of NZ_JAVTJN010000039.1, read as the reverse complement.
ATCGCGGCCTTGGCATCGCCGTTCTTGTTGCCGACATAGGCCGGCTGAGAATCGTCGAGGCCCTCGGTGAGCCACTTCGCAATCGACTCGCTGGAGACCTTGGCGTTGTCGCCCTCGTCCCAGACGATCGGCAGCGCCTCCAGCGCGGTCTTGGCGTGCCACCAGGTGTCGGCGACCACAGCGACCGCGGTATCGCCGACCTTGACGACCTTCTTGACGCCTTTCATGCCGGCGATCTTGGCTTCGTCAAAGCTCTTCAGCTTGCCGCCGAACACCGGGCAGTCCTTGATCGCGGCATTCAGCATGCCCGGCAGCTTGACGTCGGCGCCGTAGATCATGGCGCCGGTGGTTTTGTCGACGGTGTCGAGGCGCTTCACGCCCTTGCCGATCAGCTTCCAGTCCTTCGGGTCCTTCAGCTTGACCTCGGCCGGCGGCGTCAGCTTCGCGGCGGCTTCGGCGACCTTGCCGTAGGTCGTGGTCCGGCCCGACGCCTTATGCGTGATGACGCTGTTTTCAGCCGTGCATTCGGAGGCCGGCACCTTCCATGCGTCGGCGGCGGCCTGGATCAGCATCACGCGCGCGGTGGCGCCGCCCTTGCGGACATAGTCCTGCGAGGAGCGGATGCCGCGGCTGCCGCCGGTCGAGAAATCGCCCCAGACGCGCTTGCGTGCGACGCTCTGGCCCGGTGTCGGATATTCGGTCGTGACCTTGGTCCAGTCGCATTCGAGCTCTTCGGCGACGAGCTGGGCGAGACCCGTCAGCGAGCCTTGGCCCATCTCGGAGCGGGCGATGCGGATCACCACGGTGTCGTCGGGTCTCACCACGACCCAGGCGCCGATCTCGGGCGAGCCGTCGGCCGCGCGCACAATGGCGGGCCCGCCGAAGGGGATGTCGAGGCCGATGGCGAGACCGGCGCCGAGCGTGGCGCTGCCGATGACGAAGGCACGGCGGTTCATCTTGGGAGAAACATGCTTGTTCATGGGGCGGCTCCTTTAGGCGCTGGCGATCGTGTGGATCGCTTCGCGCACCTGCTGGAAGGTGCCGCAGCGGCAGATATTGGTGATGGCCTCGTCGATGTCGGCGTCGGTCGGTTTCGGCTTCTCGGTCAGCAGCGCCGCGACCGCCATGATCATGCCGCTCTGGCAATAGCCGCATTGCGGCACGTCCTGGGCGATCCAGGCCTCCTGCACCTTGTGCAGGGTGCCGCCCGAGGCGAGCCCCTCGATCGTGGTGATCTTCTTGCCCTCGGCCTCGCTGACCGAGACGCCGCAGGAGCGGGTGGCGACGCCTTCGATGTGGACGGTGCAGGCGCCGCATTGTGCAATGCCGCAACCGTATTTGGTGCCGGTCAGGCCGGCATTCTCGCGAATCGCCCAGAGCAGCGGCGTATCCGGCTCGACGTCGAGAGTGAAGGTTTTTCCGTTGATTATTAGGTTTGCCATCGCAGTCCCCTGATTGGCCCAATCCACCGATTGAACGCAGGCGCGCAATGTGTCCGGCAAACTGGAACTGTTCAAATCAACAGTCCGCGGGGTGGCTGCCGAAAATTTTCGCGGGCGTGGGAAGATCATGGGCCAAGCGGGGTCATGGCCGAAGCCCGCCCGTGCCCGAGCGGAGGCTTCTCTCTCGCCGCCAACAGGCGGCCTGAGACGACGTTCCGGTGTTCCGCCCGGCGTAATTTGCCACCAATGTCGGGATGCAAGTCGGCGATGCTTTGCTACACTGCGAACGACGCCAGAGGAGTTCCATGATCGTGCCGAGCCCCTGCAACGTGCTGATGCTCTATCCGCTGTTCACGGCGGAATCGTTCTGGAGCTTCGGCGAATCCTGCAAGCTGATGGGCGTCCGGCGTCCCGCCGCTCCTCTCGGTCTGATCACGGTCGCCGCGATGTTGCCGTCGAGTTGGACCGTCCGGCTGATCGACTGCAACACGCAAGCGTTCGGTGACGACGATCTCGCCTGGGCTGACGTCGTCTTCACCGGCGGCATGTTGCCGCAGCAGGCGGATACGCTGCACCTGATCGACAAATGCCGTGCGGCGGGCAAGCCGGTTGTCGTCGGCGGTCCCGATCCCACGTCGAGCCCCCACGTCTATGAGAAGGCTGACTTCCGGGTGCTCGGCGAGGCCGAGAGCGTAATCGACGAATTCATCGCGGCCTGGGAGGGCGGAGCGCGCTCCGGCGTCTTCACCGCGCCGAAATTCCAGGCCGACGTCACCGGGACGCCGGTGCCGCGTTTCGACCTCCTGAAGTTCGAGGACTATCTCTATCTCGGTGTGCAATATTCGCGCGGCTGCCCGTTCACCTGCGAGTTCTGCGACATCATCGAGCTCTACGGCCGCGTGCCCAGGACCAAGACGACCGAGCAGATGTTCGTCGAGCTCGAGACGCTCTACAACATGGGCTACCGCGGCCATCTCGACTTCGTCGACGACAATTTCATCGGCAACAAGAAATCGCTGCGCCAGTTTCTGCCGCAGCTGGCCGAGTGGCAGCGCGCCCACAACTATCCGTTCGAACTGTCGACCGAGGCGTCGGTCAATCTCGCCGACGATCCTGAATTGCTGGAGCTGATGGGCGCCGCCAATTTCTTCGGCATCTTCGTCGGCATCGAAAGTCCGGATCCCGCGACGCTGGTCGCGATGCGCAAGAAGCAGAACACGCGGCGCAACATCGCCGAGAGCATCCACAAGATCTACGCTGCCGGCATGCTTGTTACCGCCGGCTTCATCGTCGGCTTCGACAACGAGAAGGTCTCGATGGCCGAGGCGATGATCGACTTCATCGAGGAAGCCGCGATTCCGGTCGCCATGGTCGGCCTGCTCTATGCGTTGCCGAACACGCAGCTGACGCGGCGGCTCGCCAAGGAGGGCCGGCTGCATCCGGATCATGACCTGGCTTCGACGACGGGCGGCGACCAGTGCACCGGCGGCATCAATTTCGATCCGGTGCGGCCGCTGCGCGACATTCTGACGGACTACAAGACCGTGCTGGAGCGCGTGTACAGCCCGGCGGCCTACGCCGGCCGCGTCGACAAGCTGATGACGCTGCTCGACCGCTCCAGGCAGCGCCACGAGCTGGCCGAGGGCGACATCCGCGCCAGGGTCGGCGCGATGGAGACCGTGCACAAGGTCGTCACGGCCATTCCCGAGGCGCGCGGGCCGCTGTGGCAGACGTTCATGAATTGCGCCAAGCGTGACACGTCGTCCGCGCGGATCGCGGTGCAGATGATCGCGGCCTATGCGCATCTCGGGCCGTTCTCGCGAAAGGTCATCGATGCCATCGATGCGCGCCTGGCCGCGCTGGACGACGAGACGATCGTTCCGGCGGCGGCCGTCGACGTGACGGCGGCCCGCCATTTGGCCTGAGGATTACTTCACCGCCAGCCGCAGGAAGCTCATCACGCTGCCGAGGGCGGCAAAGCCGGCACCGAGCGCCAGCGCCAGCGTTGCGCCCTCGTGGCCGGCGAGCGCGAAGCAGGCCGCGGCAAGCGCGGCGCCCGTCGTCTGTCCCGTCAACCGCGCGGTGGCGACGATGCCGGAGGCGCTGCCGCTGCGATGCGGCGGCGCGCTCGACATCACCGCCTTCATGTTCGGCGCCTGGAAGAACCCGAAACCCATGCCGCAGATCACCATCCGCCAGATGATGTCGGCAATGGCGGGGTTGGCCGGCAGTGTCGCGAGCAGCGTCATGCCGAGGCCAAGCAGCACGAGGCCGATGCCGCCGAGCAGGCCGACCGCATGGCGGTCGGACAGGCGCCCGGCGATCGGCGCCATGATGCCGACCACGAGCGGCCATGGCGTCATGAAGAAGCCGGTCTCGACCTGCGAGCGGCCGAGCACGTCCTCGAAATAGAATGGCAGCGAGACGAAGGCGAGACCCTGCACGGCGAAGGAGCACACGGCCGTTGCCGCCGACAGCGCGAACATCGGGCGGGCGAACAGGTCGATCGGCAGCATCGGCGCCGGATGATCGGCGTGCCGCCGCGTCAGAATCAAGCCGAGCGCGAGCGCGACGACCAGTTCGATGCCGACGACGACCGGCGACAGATTGTGCGCGGCGCTGCCGACGCCGGTGATGAACAGGCCGAGGCAGGCCGACGCCAGCACCGCGCCGAGGAAATCGAAGCCATGATCGGCGCGCGGCGTCTTCGGCAGCATTGCAAAGCCGATGCCGATCGCGACGAGGCCGAACGGGATGTTGACGGCGAACAGCCAGGGCCACGGGCCGAGCGCGAGAATGGCGGAGGCGATCGACGGCCCGAACGTGAAGGCGGTCGCGACAACAAGCGCATTGTGGCCAAAACCGCGGCCGAGCATCCGGCCCGGATAAACGAAACGCACCAGTGCCGTGTTGACGCTCATGATGCCGCTCGCACCTAGGCCTTGCAGCGTGCGCGCGACCAGGAGGCTCTCCAGCGACCACGCCACCGCGCAGAACAGCGAGGCGATGGTGAACAGGATCAGGCCGCCGAGATAGATGCGCTGGTGCCCGACGATCTCGCCGAGCGCCCCGAGCGGCAGCAGCGTCGCCACCAGTGCGATCTGGTAGACGTTGACCACCCAGACCGACTGCTCCGGCGAGACATGCAAATCGGCGGCAATCGAGGGCAGCGCGATGTTGGCGATCGCAGTGTCGAGCGAGCCCATCGCCAGCGCGGTGAAGATCGCCGCGATCGCCCAGCGGCGCTGGGCGGCCGGAAGGCCGTCGGCGATGGGATGATCGGGCTCGCGCGCGGCGGCAGGTAACGTGATTGTCATTGCGTTCGCGCGTTGCTCCGGCGGCCTCGCTGAGGGGACATTGGCATGTACTACGGCCCGCGGTGCTTCCACAGGCATATGCGTGCATGATGTGTATGCGCGAAGGCTGGGCGATGGTGCTTCGCGCGGGCGTATGATCGCGCCAGCTGCTGCAATGAGGGAAGCGCCATGCAAATCGTCGTTCTGCCCGGTGATGGCATCGGACCCGAGATCACGACCGCGACCACGGGCGTGCTGCGCGCGGCGTCCGAGCGCTTCCAGCTCAACCTGCGCCTCGAGGAGCATGCGGTCGGGCATGCCAGCCTGAAGCTGTCAGGCACCACGGTGCGGCCAGAGCTGCTCGACATCGTCCGCGCCGCCGACGGCCTGATCCTGGGCCCGACCGCGACGTTCGACTTCAAGGACGAGGCGCGGGGCGAGATCAATCCGTCCCGTCATTTTCGCAAGAACCTCGACCTCTACGCCAATATCAGGCCCGCGCGCACTTATGCGGGGAGGCCGGGCCGCATCAGTGATTTCGACCTCGTCGTGGTCCGCGAGAACACCGAGGGTTTCTATGCAGACCGTAATCTGGAGCAGGGCAATGGCGAGATGCTGGTCACGCCCGACGTCGTGATCTCGCTGCGCCGGATCACGCGGCTGTGCTGCGAACGCATCGCCCATGCCGCCTGCCGTCTGGCGATGAAGCGGAGCAGGCATCTCACCATCGTGCACAAGGCCAATGTGCTCAAGATCGGCGACGGCATGTTCCTCGACATTTGCCGCGAGGCGGCGAAGGCCTATCCCGGGCTTGCGGTCGACGACATCCTGGTCGATGCCATGATGGCGCATGTGGTGCGCAGTCCCGACCGTTTCGACGTCATCGTGTCCACCAACATGTTCGGCGACATCCTGTCCGATCTTACGGCCGAACTCTCCGGCAGCCTCGGCCTCGGCGGCTCGCTCAATGTCGGCGAGCGCTACGCCATGGCGCAGGCCGCGCATGGCTCGGCGCCCGATATCGCCGGACAGGATGTCGCCAATCCGATCTCGCTGATCCTGTCGACCGCGCTGCTGCTCGCCTGGCACGGCGAGAAGACGGGCGCCGTCCGCTATGAAGAGGCCGCGCGTGCGATCGAGGCTGCGGTGGCCAAAGCGATCGGCGAGGGCAGGGCGACGCGGGATGTCGGCGGCAAGCTCGGCACCATCGCGGCGGGGGCGGCGATTGCGGAAATCCTGCAGGCGGGGTGAGGCTCCAGACCAAAAAGTCGAAAAACAACCCCATGCACAGTAGAAGTCCTTTGATTGATAAGGGATTTTCGAAACGTTTCCGAGGGGGCGTCCGCAGCCGCGATCAAGTTGACCCGTCAGGCAAAACACCGAGCCGCTGCCTGGCCCTGGGGACTGGGGCACGGTGCACTCCCACCTAATTTGCCCGGTCGGTCGCCAATGGCGGCGCGCATCTGTCGGCCGACGTTGAGCCAGATCAACACTCCCGCAGCAAGCTCGCGGACCTTTCCATGAGGCATCGATGGAAAGAGCGGACGACATGCAGATCCTACTCAGGGAAGTCCGGAATACTCCTTTGCTCTGGATGCTGGTGTTCGTGCCCATCGTGCTGGTGGCCGAGAAGGCGGCCCCGCATTCCCACACGCTGCTGTTCGTGCTGGCGGTACTGGCCATCGTGCCGCTCGCGGCGCTGCTCAGCCATGCCACCGAGGCGGTCGCCGCGAAGACAGGCGATGCCGTGGGCGGACTGCTCAATGCCACGCTCGGCAATCTCACCGAACTGATCATCGCCATCACCGCGCTGCGCGCAGGCCAGTACATGCTGGTGAAGGCCTCGATCGCGGGCGCGATCGTCACCAACGCGGTGTTCATGCTGGGGGCCTGCCTGCTGCTCGGCGGCTTGCGCTACCACGTGCAGGAGTACAACCGCGCCGGCGCGCGGCTCTCGTCGGGCCTGCTGTTGATGGCAACCGTGGCGTTGCTTGCGCCTTCGGCGGTCGCCGATCTCGAGCACCTGCCACCGGACGGGGGCGTCCTGAACAAGCTCAGCCTTGGCATTTCAATCCTCCTGATCCTCGCTTACGCACTCGGTTTATGGTTCTCGCTCGTGACCCACAAGGAATTGTTCGCCAGCGCCGATCACGGCGACGACAAGGAGGCGCACTGGCCGATCGGATTAGCCGTGGGCACGCTGCTGGTCGTCACCGTGCTGGTCGCGCTGGTCAGCGAGATCTTCGTGGAATCAGTGCAGAAGGCGGCGGAAACCTTCGGAATGAGCCCGGCCTTTGTCGGCTTCATCGTCGTCTCGCTGGTCGGCGCCGCCGCCGAATTCGCGGTTGCGTTCGGTGCGGCGCGCAAGGACCGGCTCGACATGGCCGTCAGCATCGCGCTCGGCAGCGCCTCGCAGATCGCGCTGTTCGTCGCACCCGCGCTGGTGCTGCTCAGCTATGTCGTGGGGCCGAAGCCGATGGACCTGCAGTTCTGGCCGGGCGCCGTCACCATGGTGATGATCGCGACGGTCACGTCGGCCTACATCACCGCCAGCGGCCGCTCGGCATGGTTCGTCGGCGCGCTGATGATCTTCATCTATGCGGTTTTCGCGCTGACGCTCTATGTGGTGCCGCCGGCGGGCCAGGGATGAAGGGCGTTCGTCCGTCCTGAGGGTCACCCCCGCCGGTCATGTCCACGGCTTCACAGCAGAACGGTCGTGACCACATAGACGACGACGGCGGCGCCGAGACAGCGTCGCCACGGGTTCACGCCGCGAAAGATCTCGTCGGCGCCCCAGATGATCAGTCCGGCTTTCATGACGATCGTCAAAGCGACGCTGGATTTGCCTGCGGCAGGCCAGATCCAAAGCAGAACCCCCGCAACGATCACGATCCAGAGGACGAGATTCGGCCACTGCGCGATGGTGATGGCACCAGTTTCACGGTTTCTGAAGAACCACTCAAGAAATCGCCGCACGTTCCCGCGCTGGTCAGAGCTTAACCTCACCCTCTTCACCGCCCTTCCAATAAGCGATGCGGTTGGCTTTGACCTTGATCAGGACGAGGCCTGGCGTATCGATGCCGTCGTCGAACCAATCGTCGAGATCGCTGGTCCAATGCTGTTGGAAAGCCGCCTTGTCGCGGATCAGCTCGGCGGTCCCTTCGACGGCGACGTAGATCCCGTTCGAAAACAGGCCCGCTTCCGACGAAAACCCGAGCGCGACTTTCGGATTGCGCTGGATGTCCGACACGGTCCGCGTTTGCTCATAGGCAAAGTAGTAGGACGTGCCGTCATAGGCGACATCGCCGTTGTTGCTCATGGGGCGGTTGGCGATCTCGCCGTTCTCGGTGTGGGTCGAAAGAATGGCGATGTCGATCCCGGCCATGTCCTTCGCGATTTCGGCAAGCGACGTCTTGGGCATGAACTTTCCTCCAATGAGGCTGGAGCAACGGCAGGATGGGGCTCACGTTCCTCGCTCGTATCGCTCAAACAAAAAACCGCCCCCGGCTTTGACCGGAGGCGGTGTTGAATCAGATCGGCTCAGTGGCCGGTGCCGGGCTTGGTGGTCTTCGGCGGCTTGCCGTCTTCCATGCGGCCCTCGTTGCGAAGATCGCGCCCCTCCTGGGCCTTGCGCTGGCTCTCGGGATCCTTGCCGTGCTCGTTCATCTCTTCCTTGATGTAACCGGCGCCTTCCTTGATCTTGCCTTCAACGCTCATGATGTTCTCCATCTATATATGGGAGCTAACGCGTTGGCGGATCGACCGTTCCGGCATAGAGCCGCGCGTATTCGCGAGGAACCCTTCCGACATGCCGCGATTCCGAAATGGGTCAGGCAGCACCGCCTCTATTGGGGCGGTATGACGCTCAGGCTGTCGACGACGCCGGAGCCCTCGTCGACGAGTTGTTGAGCGCTCATCCAGATATCGCGGCCGGGAATCTTCTTGCGTAGTCCCGCGAGCCAGGCCGTGTTGACGCGGCGAATGCCCATGTCCTTGTGGAACAGATCGTCGGTGGCTTGCGTCTCGACGGTCTTCACGACCTCCGCGACCACGGCCCTGTTAGCCTCGCCTAATTCCTGTCGCTTCATCATGTCCCTGGCGCTGCCGGTCAGGCTGGCCTCGTGAAACATGAAGTAGGCGTCGGGATCGGCCACGCGCTTCGTGCCCGCGAGAAAGATCGGAACGCACATGGAGGCACAGACGCCGGCCTTCTGCACGAACGTGTCCATCGCACGGTTGCGGGCGCGGATCGCGGCGACGACCTTGCGGCCGTGCTCGATCGAGCCGCCCGGCGAGTTGAGGACCAGCACGAGCCGGCGTTGATCGGACTTGAATTGATCAAGGGCAGCGCCGACCCGCTCGTTCATGGGCTCCTGGACGGGGCCGCTCCAGCCGAGCAGGATGCGGTCCGGCTCTTCGCTGATAGACAGCGTCTGGCATGACGCTGCCTCCCTGGAACCAGACGGCATTTGACAGATGCCCCACAGCAGCAAGATGCCGCCGGCACCGAGGACGGTTACGAGCCGTGACATGCTCTACTCGCCCAGGTTCACGAATTGAGCGATCGCCAGAACAGGAGCAGCGAGCTGAAGGTGAACAACGCCACCAGGCCCGCCACGGAAACAAACGATACCGTCCGGTTCCAGAGCTTTGTTTCCGCGGCATAGAGAACCGTGATCGCCGCGCGGTCGGTCGTCGAACGCGCCGGCACCAGGGTTTCCCCGCCGCCGCTGCTGAAGAGCATCATGAACTTATAGGTCACGGCCGGCTGGTCGGGCCTTGCGACCGAAATGATCTTGGTGCTGCAGAAGGTGATCACGAAGTTCGTTCGCTCGCACTTCCCTTCGGTGGCACGCAGGTCATAGGCAGGTTGCCAGGTGCCGGAAAGGCGATGGTCGCGCAGAATGCCCGCGCCGTAGCTTGCGACCAGCCCGTAGAGCATGGCGCCGCAAGCCAGCAGCGCAACCAGCCAGCGGAGCGGGCTGCCTGTCGCCACTGCAGTCCCGGGAGTGGCCTGGCTGGGTGCGGGCGCGGCGGTTAGGCCGACGTCGAACGTTTGAGCTGCGGCACCAACTCCGGACTGACGCTTGCCGAATGCCATTTCGCTCTCTCCGAACAGGGCAGGTTCGGCTGCTACCTGAGGATGAAAAGCAAAAGATTCGTTTAATTTGTATCCGCGAATTTTCTGAATGCGGCTCGAAGGACGGCTGAAGTACCTGCGAAACCCGAGATGCTCCGTGTCGAAAGCCGTCGTCGGGTTCACGGCGCCCTGCCATCCTACGGGCGTCGTCCAGACTCTCGCCATTCAACTTCCGGTAGCCTTGTTTTGACTTCGCGGTGGTCCCTAGAACTGATACCGCCGCAGTCCCCCGTCCACCGGTATCACCGTGCCCGTGATGTACCGCGCCACGGGTGAAGCCAGGAACACCGCGAGCGCGGCGAGGTCTTCCGGCTCGCCCCAATAGCCGACCGGGATCTCTTCCTCCGCAAAACGCTCGCGATAATCCGGCGGATAGTTGCGGCGGATCTGCTCGCTCATGATGCGGCCGGGCGGAATGCAGTTGATGGTGATGCCGTGCTCGCCGATCTCGCGGGACAGGCCCTTGGCCCAGGCGTGCACCGCGGCCTTGGCGGCGAACGCGGCGTTGAGGCCCTCCGGCTCGGACTTGCCGGTGATGTTGACGATGCGGCCCCATTTGCGTTCGATCATCTGCGGCAGCAGCGCATGCGCGATGCGGCGGTAGCTGGTGAAATTCAGCGCGATCGCCTCGTCCCATTTGCTGTCGGGTGCATCGACCGGCAGCGGCCGGCTGCCACCGGCGTTGTTGATGAGGATGTCGACATGGCCAAGCTCCTTCAACGCGAAGGCCGCGATCTTCTCCGCCGCGTCCTTGGCCATGACGTCCTGCTCGAACGGCGTGATCAGCCCGCCGCCGACCTCCTGCACCAGCTCGGCGAGCAGATCGGTGCGCCGCGCCACACCGACGACGCGCACGCCTTCAGCGGCGAGGCCCTTGGCGATGGCACGGCCGATGCCGATGCTCGCGCCGGTGACAACAGCGGTTTTCGATTTGAGCCCGAGGTCCATGGTCACACGCTCTCTTGTTGGTTTTTGCGCCGTCCGTTTCCTGCCCATCCCGCGGGCCTTGAATTGCCTCCGCGGGACGAGCAGTGGTAACCAAGAGCGACGTTGAAGGAAACACGAAAAAGAAAAGGCACCTGAGCGATGGTCTGGGATCCGCAGCAATATCTGAAATTCTCCGGCCACCGGCTCCGGCCCGCGGTCGACCTCCTGATGCGGATTCCGGATTTCGGCCCGCGCGAGATTGCCGATCTCGGCGCGGGCGCCGGCAACGTGACCAAGCTCATCAAGGAGCGCTGGCCGGCCGCGGCGGTGACGGGGGTCGAAGGCTCGGCCGAGATGGTTGCCGCGGGCCGCAAGGCCGCACCCGACGTGGAATGGTCGCATGAGGACCTCGGCCATTGGCGTCCCGCCAGGCAATACGACTTGATCTATTCCAATGCCGCACTGCACTGGTTGCCCAATCACGCGGCACTGTTTCCGTCGGTGATGGAGAAGGTGAAGCCTGGCGGCATGCTTGCGGTGCAGATGCCGCGCAACTTCCTGGCGCCCTCGCACGTGCTGATCGGCGAGACGGCGCTGGATGGTCCATGGCGGTCCAAGGTCGAGCATCTCGTCACCTCGCCGCCGGTCGAGGGGCCGGCCTTCTATCACGATCTTCTGGCGCCGATGTCCGATAACATCGACATCTGGGAGACCGAATATCTGCAAGTGCTCGAAGGCGAGAATCCCGTCAAGGAATGGACCAAGGGGACCTGGTTGACGCGCTATCTCGACGTGCTGGCGGACGATGAAAAGATCGCATTCGAGGCCGCCTATGGGATGCGCGTTGCAAAGGCTTATCCGAAGAATGCGGCAGGGCAGACCCTGTTCCCGTTCCGCCGTCTCTTCATGGTGGCCCAGCGCAAGGGCTGATGCATTGCCGCAATGCGACATAAGCGCTCGTTCGGAAGGCCGGGCGCGCGTGCCGGGTTGCGCCGACCGCACCCGTCAAGCTAGCTTGGCTGCGGCAAATTGGGCTTAGGTCTAGTTGTTCGGCTTGCGGATTGCTGCCACTACTGACCTGTAAAACAAAAAGAACCCGGTCTTCGAAGTTGTTGGGGAGGTCTTCATGCGCAAACTGCTTCTCGCGGTCGCTGCGGCCGCGTTGGTTCTGGCCCCTGCCGTTGCGCAGGCCCAAAATCCGATCGTCATCAAGTTCAGTCACGTCGTCGCCAACGACACCCCAAAGGGGAAGGGCGCGCTGAAATTCAAGGAGCTTGCCGAGAAATACACCGACGGCAAGGTCAAGGTCGAAGTCTATCCGAACTCCACGCTCTACAAGGACAAGGAGGAGATCGAGGCGCTGCAGCTCGGCTCGGTGCAGATGCTCGCGCCCTCCACCGCGAAATTCGCGCCGCTGGGCGTCAAGGAGTTCGAAGCACTCGACCTGCCGTGGCTGTTCAAGGACGACCAGACCTATTCCAGCGCGATGAAGGGCACGCTCGGCAAGTGGCTGTTCCAGAAGCTCGAGGCCAAGGGCATCACCGGGCTTGCCTATTGGGACAACGGCTTCCACATGCTCTCCTCCAATCGTCCCTTGCTGAAGCCGACGGATTTCCAGGGTCTTAAATTCCGCATCTCCGGATCGAAGATCGCCGACCAATATCTTCGTATCATGGGCTCGATCCCGCAGATCATGGCGTTCTCGGAAGTCTACCAGGCCCTGCAGACCGGGGTGGTCGACGGCTGCGAGAACACCGCGTCCAACTATCTGACGCAGAAGTTCTACGAGGTTCAGAAGGACATCACCGTGTCCTATCACGCCCATCTGCAATACGCCGTCATCGTCAATTCGAAGTTCTGGTCGGGCTTGCCGCCCGATATCCGCACCCAGCTCGACAAGGCGATGGCCGAGGCGTCCGACTACACCAACTCGATCGCGCGCCAGGAGAACGAGGACGCGCTGGCCGAGATCAAGAAGACGGGCAAGACCAATCTGCACTACCTCACCGACGCCGATCGCAAGGCCTGGCAGGAGGCAATGCAGCCGACCTATAAATGGGCCAAGGGCAGGGTCGGGCAGGAGGTGCTCGATCTCGTCGCCAAGGAACTCGACGTCAAGATGAACTGACGGCCGCGGCCCAATAAGAACAACACCAACGGTCGGGGGTGATCGCACTCCCGGCCGTTTCGCTCTTGAACGACGAGCCGATGCTGGGGGACCAAGTTGCTGCGTGTGCTGAATCGTTTTCTCGATCATCTCGAGGAGTGGCTGATCGCGACGATGATCGCGGCTGCGACGTCGCTGATCTTCGTCGCCGTGCTGCATCGTTACGGCGCTGGGCTGTCGATCGACATCGCCAAATGGGCGGAAGCCCGCAACCTGGCTTTCCTGTCCGTCCCGGCGCGCGCGGCGTTCGTGTGGCTGGCCGCGCTCGATCTGTCCTGGGCGCAGGAGCTCTGCATCTACATGTTCATCTGGATGGCGAAGTTCGGCGCCGCTTACGGCGTGCGGACCGGCATCCATGTCGGCGTCGACGTGCTCGTCAACATCCTTCCGGGCGGATCGCGCCGCCGCGTCATCACCTTCGGGCTGTTGTGCGGCGCGCTCTTCACCGCCATCGTCGCCTATTTCGGCGCCGCCTTCGTCGGCCAGATGTGGCAGACCGGACAGCAGTCCAACGATCTGGAAGCGCCGATGTGGATGGTGTATCTCACCATCCCGCTCGGCTCCGGCCTGATGTGCTTCCGTTTCCTGCAGGTCGCCTGGTCGTTCTACCACACCGGCGAGCTGCCGCATCACGACATGGCGGGCGTCGAAGGCGTCGAGGTGGACCCGGTGCATCCGGCGCCGGTCACGCCCACCCAAGTGGTCCGGGACGAGCGCAGCCCGCTCGGCTGGATCCTGATGCTGCTGCCGGTGCTGATCGTCGCGATCTGCTTCGCGCATGCGGGCCACATCATCACCCTGCCGCAGGGCCTGCGCGTCGCGATCGTGTTCGCGCTGCTGCTCTCCCTGATGCTCACGGGCATGCCGATCTCGATCGCGCTGGGTCTCACCGTGCTCAGCTTCATGTTCACGCTGACCGATGTGCGAACGGAATCGGTGGCGCTGAAGCTGTTCACCGGCATCGAGAATTTCGAGATCATGGCGATCCCGTTCTTCATCCTCGCCGGCAACTTCCTGACCCATGGCGGCGTGGCGCGGCGGATGATCACCTTCGCGACCTCGCTGGTCGGCCATTGGTACGGCGGTCTCGCTTTGTCGGGCGTGGTGGCCTGCGCGCTGTTCGCAGCGATCTCCGGCTCCTCGCCGGCGACCGTGGTGGCGATCGGCTCGGTGATCCTGCCGGCGATGGTCGCGCAGGGCTTCCCGAAGCGATTCGGCGCGGGCGTGATCACGACGTCGGGCTCGCTCGGAATCCTCATTCCGCCGTCGATCCCGATGGTGCTCTACGCCGTCTCCACCAACAGCTCGGTGGGCAAGCTGTTCATCGCCGGCATCGTGCCGGGGCTTGTGCTTGCCACGCTGCTTGGCATGACGACGTTCTATCGCGCTTGGCGCAACGACTATCCGCGGATGCGAAAGGCCACCTTCCTCGAGCGCCTCGATGCCTTCCGCAAGTCGATCTGGGGCATCCTGCTGATCGTGATCGTGATCGGCGGCATCTACAGCGGCCTGTTCACGCCGACCGAAGCCGCCGCCGTCAGCGCGGTCTATGCCTTCATCGTCGCGGTGTTCATCTACAAGGATTTGAAGCTGCGCGACGTGCCGCGGGTGCTGCTGTCATCGGCGAACCTGTCGGCGATGCTGCTCTACATCATCACCAACGCCGTGCTGTTCTCGTTCCTGATGACCTACGAGAACGTGCCGCAGGCGCTCGCGCAATGGATGATCGACCAGGGCCTGGGGTGGATCGGCTTCCTGCTGCTCGTCAACCTGCTGCTGCTGGTGGCGGGCAACGTGATGGAGCCGTCCTCGATCATCCTGATCATGGCGCCGATCCTGTTCCCGGTCGCGATCAAGCTTGGCATCGATCCCATTCATTTCGGGATCCTGATGACGGTCAACATGGAGGTCGGCCTGTGCCATCCGCCTGTCGGCCTCAACCTCTACGTCGCCTCGGGCATCGCCAAGATGGGGATTACCGAACTCACGGTCGCGGTGTGGCCGTGGCTGCTGACGATGCTGGGATTCCTCGTGGTGGTGACGTATTGGCCCGGCTTGTCGCTGTGGCTGCCGCGGCTGCTGGGGATGTAACTGCGCGCACGGTGCCCCCTTTCTCCTTGTGGGAGGGGGGCTCGCCGCATAGCGGCGAGACGGGTGAGGGGTATCTATCCTCCACGAAAAGTGTTGCGGGTGGAGACATACCCCTGATCCGGCGCTTCGCGCCACCTTCTCCCGCAAGGGGAGAAGGATGAGGGCACCGCCCTTGCCTCGCTGCTTTCGCCTTCCGCCGGCAATGGCAATCATCCGCCAGATGCGGTTAGATGCCGCGCGACAAGCCGGGAGGATGCCAGCATGACTGAACGCAGCGGCGAGCCGAAGGACGCGACACCTTCCGTCATCGCGCAGCAGAACGCGATGCTGAACGCGCTGCCGTTTTCCGACACGCAGGATTTCGACGATGCCGCGCGCGGCTTCCTCGGCACGGTCGAGAACGCAGCGATCACGAACCCGCAAGGGCGGACGGTCTGGAGCCTGCAGCCTTACGGCTTCCTGTCCAATGAAGAGGCGCCGCCCACGGTCAATCCGAGCCTGTGGCGGCAGTCGCGTCTCAACATGCAGCACGGCCTGTTCGAGGTCGTGCCCGGCGTCTACCAGGTGCGCGGGCTCGACATCGCCAACATGACGCTGATCGAGGGCGACAGCGGCGTCATCGTCGTGGACACCCTGACCTCGATCGAGGGCGCGCGCGCCGCGCTCGATCTCTATTTCAGGCATCGGGGGGTGAAGCCTGTTGCGGCCGTCATCTTCACGCACACGCACACCGACCATTGGGGCGGCGCGCGCGGCGTGCTGGAGGAGGATGCGCTGGCAAGTGGCCGCGTGCCGATCATCGCGCCGAATCTGTTCATGGAGCATGCCGTTTCCGAGAACATCATTGCGGGGCCGGCGATGCTGCGCCGGGCGCAGTATCAGTTCGGCTCGCTGCTCGCCAAGGGCGCGCGGGGACAGGTCGATTGCGGGCTCGGCAAGTCGATGGCGGCAGGATCAGTCGCGCTGCTGCGGCCGACCGACCTGATCATGGCGACCGGCGATACGCGTGTGATCGATGGCGTCGCGTTCGAATTCCAGATGGCGCCGAACAGCGAAGCGCCGGCGGAGATGCATTTCTTCATCCCGCGCTACAAGGTTTTGAACCTCGCCGAGAACTGCACGCATAATTTTCACAATCTGCTGCCGTTCCGCGGTGCCGACGTGCGCGACGCCCTGGCCTGGTCGAAATATCTGGGTGAGGCCCTGCAATTGTGGGACGGCAAGGCGGAGGCGATGTGCGGCCAGCATCACTGGCCGGTGTGGGGGCGCGAGCGCATCGGCACGATGATCAGGCAGCAGCGCGACCTCTACAAATTCGCGCATGACCAGACCATCCGCCTGATGAACCACGGCCTCAACGCCGCCGAGATCGCCGAGACCATCCGCTTGCCGAAGAGCCTGGAGGGGGCCTGGCACGGGCGCGGCTATTACGGCCACATCCGCCACAATGTGAAGGCGATCTACCAGAAATATCTCGGCTGGTACGACGCCAATCCGGTCAATCTCGATCCGCTGCCGCCGGTCGAGTCAGGCAGGAAATATGTTGCGTATATGGGCGGCGCCGAGGCCATTCTGGCGCGGGCGCGTACCGATTTCGACAAGGGTGAATTCCGCTTCGTCGCCCAGGTGCTCGGCCATCTCGTCTTCGCCGAACCGGATAACACGGCGGCGCGCGATCTGCTTGCCGATACGCTGGAGCAGCTCGGCTACGCCGCCGAAAGCGCGACCTGGCGCAACGCCTATCTGTTCGGCGCGCAGGAGTTGCGGCAGGGCATGCCGAAGGTGCCGGCGCGTCCGCCGATGCCACGCGAGACGCTGGCCGCGCTGCGCACCTCGCAGCTCTGGGACGTCCTGGGTATCCGCCTCAACGGCCCCAAGGCGGAGGGCAAGCACATCGTCTTGAACTGGCGCTTTTCCGACACCGGCGAGAGCTTCGTGCTGAATCTGGAGAATTGCGCGCTGACTTACACCGAGGGCGTGCAGGCGGAAGGCGCCGATGCCAGCTTCACGCTGGCGCGCGCAACGCTCGACGAGGTGATCGCCAAGCTGACGAGCTTTCCGGAAGCCGTCGCCGCCGGCAAGGTCCAGCTCGCGGGCAATCCGATGAAGCTTGCCGAGCTGATGGGCCTGATGGACGAGTTTCCAAGGATGTTCGAGATCGTCGAGCCGAAGCGGACGGTGGTGGTGTAGAGGGCTCGTGTCCCGGGCGCAGCGCAGCGCGTCCGGGACACGAGAGTAGCAAGTGCCTCAGCGCTACTCCGCGCTGCTCACCAGCTTGATCCGCGGCGCCTGTTTTTCGGCGAGGCTACGGTAGGCCGCGAGATAGTCGAGCGCCATGCGCCGCGCGGTGAAGCGCGTCTCGAACTGCTTGCGGATCGCGGCGCGGTCGAGTTGCGCGAGGCGGCTGACGACACCGGCGGCGCTGAGCACGTCCTCGACGATGAAGCCGGTCAGCCCGTCGTCGATGATTTCAGGCACCGAGCCGCGGTTGAAGGCGATGACCGGCGTTCCGCAGGCCATGGCTTCGATCATCACGAGACCAAACGGCTCCGGCCAGTCGATCGGCAGCAGAAGCCCGAGCGCACCGCTCAGGAAATCCGACTTCTCGTGATCGCTGATCTCGCCGATGAACTCCACCAGCGGGTTGTTCTCGATCATCGGCCGGATCAGTTCGTCGTAGTAATCCTGGTCGGCGCGATCGACCTTGGCCGCGATCTTCAGCGGAATGCCGCAATGAGTCGCGATCTTGATGGCGCGGTCGACGCCCTTCTCGGGCGCGATGCGGCCGAGCACGGCGAGATATTCCTGTTTCGCCGGCTTCGGCGTCAGCAGGTTCTCCGGAAGGCCGTGATGAATCGTCGTCACCCAGTTCGCCTGCGGCACCGGCCGCCGCTGCGCGTTGGAGATCGAGATGACGGGCATCTTGGAGAAGGTGTTGAAGACCGGCTGATGCTCCGGCAGATCGAGCCGGCCGTGCAGCGTGGTCAGGAACGGCGTCGGCTGCCGGTGGAACAACGACCAGGGATAATAGTCGAGATGGAAGTGGAGGAAGTCGAATTCCTCGTCGTCACATTTCTGCCGCACGCGCTCCAGCAGCACCATGTGCAACGCATTGGGATCGCGCACGGAACCGTCGAGACGAAGGGCCTTCGGCCACAGCGCATCCAGCTTGGCTGAGGTCTGGGAATCGCCGCTGGCGAACAGCGTCACGTCGTGACCAAGCGCTACCAACTCCTCCGTCAACCAATGCACCACCCGCTCGGTGCCGCCATACAGCTTGGGTGGAACAGCCTCCGTCAACGGAGCTACCTGCGCGATGCGCATCTCACCATCTCCTCTGCGATCATGAAAGTTGAAACCCCCGCCAGTACGGCACCGGCATGCCAGACAAGGGAACGTTCCCGCAGTTGCGAAGTTCCTCCCTGCGAACGTTACTTATTCGACACGTCCGCGGAGCGTCTCGATGCTGCCACGACATCTTCTCAGATCGTCCGCATCCGCATGTCGTGATCGCCCGGCCCGGGAACCGAGGCGAAGAGGTCGATGTTCAGTCGATCAGTAACAAACGAAAACCAAGCATAACGGGGCGATAGCCACATGGATCATCTTTCTGGATACGCGCGCAGACCATTTGCCTTCGTCTTGCGCTATCTTCGGATGCGAATGGCGTCGCATCTGGTGATCCTGACCGCGGTCGTTGCAGCGGTTGCCTGCTCCGTAGGCACGCAATACGGGGTCAAATCCCTGGTCGACGCCTTGTCTGCTGGCCCGTCGCAGAACGGTGGCGTATGGCTGGCATTCATTTTACTCATGTCGCTGATCGCCGCCGACAATTTCCTGTGGCGAATTGCGAGCTGGACGGCGAGCTTCACCTTCGTTCGGGTCACGGGTGATTTACGCCGTGACATATTTCGTCATCTGACCGGGCACGCGCCGAGCTACTTCTCCGACCGCATGCCCGGCATGCTGACGAGCCGCATCACGGCGACGTCGAACGCGGTGTTCACGGTCGAGAACATGTTCGTCTGGAACGTGCTGCCGCCGTGCATTGCCACAGTTGCGGCAATCGCCTTGATTGGAACCGTCAGTCCTTACATGGCGCTCGGCCTGAGCGTGATCGCCGGCGGCATGGTCCTCGCGATGTTCCGCCTCGCCGCCGCCGGCAAACCGCTGCATGACGACTTCGCCGACAAGGCCGCCGCGGTCGACGGCGAGATGATCGACGTCATCAGCAACATGCCGCTGGTCCGCGCCTTCTGCGGCATCGGCCATGAGCATGAGCGGTTCGACGCGACCGTGAACCGCGAACTGACGGCGCGGAGCCGCAGCCTGCGATACCTCGAGAAACTGCGGCTGCTGCACGCCGCAGTGACTGTGGTTCTGACGATCGCATTGATGGCCTGGGCCATCACGCTCTGGCAGAAGAGCGAGGCGACCACCGGTGACGTCGTGTTGGTTTGTACGCTCGGTATCTCCATCCTGAGCGCGACGCGCGATCTCGCGGTTGCGCTGGTCGATGTCACCCAGCACGTCGCGCGGCTGACCGAGGCGATCGCTACGCTGCTGGTGCCTCACGAATTGCGCGACCACCCCGAGGCGGAACCTCTCGTCAAGAGCGGCGCCGCGATCGCATACAATAACGTCACCTTCGGTTATCCCGGCGGCGACAAGATTTTCGAGCGCTTCAGCCTGCGGCTTCAGCCCGGCCAGCGGGTCGGCCTGGTCGGCCAGTCCGGTGGCGGCAAGTCGACGCTGTTCACGCTGCTGCAGCGCTTCTACGATACCGACGATGGCAGCATCACCATCGACGGCCAGGACATCTCCAAGGTCACGCAGCAGAGCCTGCGCGAGGCGATCTCCGTCGTGCCGCAGGACATCTCGCTGTTCCATCGCTCGATCCGCGAGAACATCCGCTACGGCCGGCCGAATGCCACCGACGACGAGGTGCTGCGCGCGGCGATCGCGGCGCGCTGCGATTTCATCGACAGCCTGCCCGAAGGCCTCGACACCATGGTCGGCGACCGCGGCGTCAAGATGTCCGGGGGTCAGCGCCAGCGCATCGCGATCGCGCGCGCCTTCCTGAAGGACGCGCCGATCCTGCTGCTGGACGAGGCCACCGCGGCGCTCGACAGCGAGTCCGAGGAGGCCATCCGCGAGGCGCTGTCGCGCCTGATGCGCGGCCGCACCGTGATCGCGATCGCGCACCGGCTGGCGACGCTGCGCAATTTCGATCGCGTTGTCGTGCTGAGAAATGGTAAGATCATCGAAGACGGATCGCCCGAGCGCCTCATGCAGGGTCATGGCCCCTATCGTGAACTGGTCACGCAGGAAATGAGCCGGCTCGCGCAAGCCGCCGCGTAAAGCCAACAGTCGCGTTATCGAGTCGGTCGCGTTTCAAAACAAGCGCAGGGGAGCTGCTCATGTCGGCTGAAGCCGTAACCCAACTCGTCTCCGTAACGCGGACCTCGGAACAGGTCGCGGAGCAACCCTTCTATATTCCAATGACGGGGCCCTCGGCACGGCCGCGGCGGTCCCTCAAGCACGACGACATGTTCATCGTGCTCGACAGCCATGGCGACATCGGCGCGTCGGCCGGCGGGCCGGATGGCCTGTTCCATCACGATACTCGCTATCTGGCGCGGCTAGAGCTGGTGCTCGACGATCTCCAGCCGCTGCTGCTCGGCTCCAACCTGCGCGACGACAATTCGGCATTGACCATCGATCTGACCAATCCGGACATTTACCGGGGAGACAGCCTGGTCTTGCAGAAGGATCTGCTGCACATCGTGCGCACGATCTTCCTGTGGCGCGGCACCGCCTATCAGCGCATCGGTGTGCAGAACCATGGCGAGCGGCGCGCCAGCTTCGAGCTGACGCTGCTGTTCGACAACGATTTTGCCGACCTGTTCGAGGTGCGCGGCGAGCGCAGGCCGCGCCGCGGGACCGGCACGAGCAGACTGCTCGGGCCGACCGACGTGCTGTTCGAGTATCGCGGTCTCGATGACACTGAGCGCACCACGGGGCTGCATTTCGACCCGCGTCCGACGCGGCTGTCGGTGAACGCGGCGACCTGGCAGCTCGAACTGGACCCTCACGAATCGAAATCGCTGTTCGTGGCCGTATCCTGCAACCGGCCGGTCGCGGAGAAGCCCGCGCGCTTTTTCAGGGGCTTACTCGCCCACCGCCGCGAGATGCGCCAGTCCACGATGGGCGCCGCCAGCTTCGAAACCTCCAACAACATCTTCAACGAGGTGCTGTGCCAGGCCATGGCCGACCTCAACATGCTGATGACGGAGACGCCGCAGGGGCGTTATCCCTATGCCGGCATTCCCTGGTACTCCACGACGTTCGGCCGCGACGGCCTGATCACCGCGCTGCAGATGCTGTGGGTCGATCCGCGCGTCGCCAAGGGCGTCCTGCGCCGGCTCGCGCATTTCCAGGCCAAGGCGGTCGATCCGCTTGCCGATGCCGCGCCCGGCAAGATCCTGCATGAGATGCGCGGCGGAGAGATGGCGGCGCTGCGAGAGGTGCCGTTCGCGCAATATTACGGCAGCGTCGATTCGACCGCGCTGTTCGTCCTGCTGGCCGGGAGCTATTTCGAACGGACCGGCGACGAGAAGACCTTGATCGAGCTATGGCCGGCGATCGAGGCGGGGCTGGCCTGGATCGACGGTCCGGGCGATCCTGACAAGGACGGCTTCGTCGAATACCAGCGCGCGACCGAGAAGGGGCTGGCCAACCAGGGCTGGAAGGATTCGTATGACGCGATCTTCCATGCCGACGGCCAGCTCGCGGAAGGCAATATCGCGCTCGCCGAAGTCCAGGGCTACGTCTACGCCGCCAAGCAGCTCGCCGCGCGTTGCGCCTTGCGGCTCGGCAAGCCGGACCGTGCGCGCAAGCTCGAGGCCGACGCCAAGGCGCTGGCCGAACGCTTCGAGAAGGCGTTCTGGTGCGAGGAGCTCGGCACTTATGCGCTCGCCCTCGACGGCAGGAAGCGGCCCTGCAAGGTGCGGACCTCGAATGCCGGTCAGGTGCTGTTCAGCGGCATGATCCGCGAGGACCGCGCCCGCCTCGTCGCCGCCGATCTGATGCGGCCGCATTTCTTCTCGGGTTGGGGCATCCGCACCGTCGCGCGGGGCGAAGTGCGCTACAACCCGATGTCCTACCATGACGGGTCGATCTGGCCGCACGACAACGCGCTGATCGCGCTCGGGCTCGCACGCTACGGCCTCAAGCACTCGGTGGCGCACGTCTTCAAGGGGCTGTTCGACGCGGCGACCTACATGGACCTGCGCCGTTTGCCCGAATTGTTCTGCGGCTTCCGGCGCGAGAAGCGGCGCGGCCCGACGCTCTATCCGGTCGCCTGCGCGCCGCAGGCCTGGGCCAGCGCGACGCCGTTCACGCTGCTGGAAGCGGCGCTTGGCATCGAGTTCGACGTGGCGCGTGGCGAGATTCGCCTGCGCAACCCGCATCTGCCGGCGTTCCTCAACGAGGTGATCCTGCGCGATCTGCGTCTGGGCGAGTCCAGCGTCGATCTTCGCGTCAGCCGCCATGGCGACGACGTGGCGCTGGAGGTGTTGCGCACGCGCGGCCAGATCCAGGTCTCGATCGTGCTGGCGCGCTAGCGGCGCGCATGGAGGGCGTCATGCGTGCGATCGGAATATTGGGCATAGCCATCGTAGCGAGCCTGGCGGGCGCGACCTCGCACGCCGCGGACGAACCGCCCACAAGCGCGAGTGAGGCCAATGCGCCGGCGACCCAACCGCCGGCCTCGACCGTGCCGGTCACGCCGAAGGATGCCGCCCCGCCGCCGTCGGTGACCATCATCGGCGCGAGCGAGGCCCATGGCGTGCTCGGCCGCGACGTGCGCAGTGCGGCCGGCGAGGACATGGGCCGCATTGTCGACGTCATCGTCGATCGCACCGGCCATGTGCGCGCCGCAGCCATCGATTTCGGCGGTTTTCTCGGCGTCGGCAGCCGCAAGATCGTGGTGGACTGGAACGCGCTGCGCTTCGGCAAGATCGCCAACAAGAAGGACAGCATCACGCTGGAATTGACCAAGGCGCAGGTCGCGGCCGCGCCGGAATACAAGGAAGACACGCCGATCGTCGTGCTCGGTGCGTCCGGCAGCCTTCAACCGCTGCAAGCAATCCAGTGAGGTGCGGGGAGGGCTGACCGCCTGTGCTGTTGTCGAGGAAGCCGAACCATGCAGATCGCGAGGGCCGCGTTGAACAGGACGACGTCGCCGCGCCATCGGTCGCTAGCACCCCGGCGCCGTCGCGCCAGAGCCTGCGTGGCCTCGACTGGTTCATCTTCTTCCTCGCCGACGTGCAGACCGGATTCGGTCCGTTCATCGCGGTCTATCTGACCACCCAGAAATGGACCCAGGTCGAGATCGGTCTCGTGCTGTCGATCGGCGGCATCGTCGCGTTGATCGGGCAGATGCCGGGCGGGGCGATCATCGATGCCGCGAAATCGGAGCGACTGGTTGCCGCCCTTGCGATCGCGACCATCGGCGCTTGCGCGCTGGCCTATGCCGCGATGCCGATCTTCCCCGTCGTGGTGGCCGCGGCCACCTTGCACGCGGCGGCGAGCTGCGTGCTGGGGCCGGCGATCGCGGCGATCAGCCTCGGTCTCGTCGGCCCCTTCGCGATCGGCGAGCGGCTCGGCCGCAATGCGCGCTTTGCCTCGCTCGGCAACGGCGTGGCGGCGGCGGTGATGGGCACCGCGGGCTATCTGTTGTCGAGCCGCTCGGTTTTCCTGGTGACCTTCCTGCTCGCGATTCCGACCCTGATCGCGCTTTCGCGCATCCGCGAGAATGAGGTCGACATCAGGCGCTGTCATGGCGAGATGCCGGCTGACGCAGCCGTGCGCGGCGACACCAACATCTGGCACCTGATCCGGCAGCGTCCGCTCATCATCTTCGCCCTCAGCGTGCTGCTGTTGCAACTCGCCAACGCCTCGATGATGCCGCTGATGGCAAGCGCCGTGACGGCGCGGTCCGCGCAATGGGCGACGGTGCTTGTCGCCTTTTGCATCGTCGTCCCGCAGGCGATCGTGGCGCTGCTGTCGCCAACCGTCGGCCGCAAGGCGCAGGCATGGGGCCGACGGCCTCTACTTCTGATCGGCTTCGGCGCGCTGATGATTCGCGGCTTGCTGTTTGCGACCGTGCGCGATCCATATCTGCTGGTCGCGGTGCAGGTGTTCGACGGCATCACCGCGGCGGTGTTCGCGGTGATGATTCCGCTGATCGTGGCAGACGTCGCCTTCGGCAGCGGCCATTTCAACCTGGCCCAGGGTATCGTCGGCACCGCGACCGGCATCGGTGCGTCCCTGAGCACAGTGCTCGGCGGCTATGTCAGCGACAAGTTCGGCAACGCGACCGCCTTCATCGGGTTGTCCGGCGTTGCCGCGACGGGGCTGTTGCTGATTCTCTTCGTGATGCCGGAGACGCGGCGCACGGCATGATCGCCGCCTCAAGAAAATGGCCGGCCGAAACGAGTTCGGCCGGCCAAGTTGTAGGGAGGAGGAAAGCTAGGATCAGGCGTCGAGATGTTGCAGGCGCTGACGGTTGCGCAGCACGATCTGGCGGGCGCCGGAGAAGCCCAGGATGCCCTGGGTGTGAAGCTGTGACAGCGCGCGCGACACGGTTTCAAGGGTGAGACCGAGATAATCGCCGATGTCCCGGCGGCACATCGGCAGCGCCATCATGCCGGCAACGGCGAGGCGGCGGTCCATTTCGAGCAGGAAGGTCGCAACGCGCTCCATCGCGGTCTTGCGGCCCAGCAGCAGCATGTGGTCCTCGGCATGGCGCAGCTCGCCAGCCGTCATCGCCCAGAGCTTGCGGGCAACCTGGACGTCGGTGCCTGCAGCCTTCTCGAGGCTGGCGCGCTTCACGAGGCGCACGGTGGTGTCGATGATGGCTTCGGCAGCAAGGCGGTGCGCGGGACCGGATTCGAGGCCGAACACGTCGCCGGGAAGATGGAAGGCGCCGATCTGGCGGCGGCCGTCGGAAAGCAGCTTGTAGCTGCTCACTGCGCCGGAGACGACCTGGTAGACATATTCGGCCGGCTCGTCCTCGCCATAGATCTCCTCGTCCTTGCGGTAGGAGAATTCGGTCGCGACCAGACCGACATGGCCGGTGATGGCGCCGAACTGGTCGGTGACGGGATGGGCGGGAGCAGCCTTGCCGATAATCTGGGTGTTGATCGCCGGGGTGTTGATCGTCTGGGTCAGCATCTTCGCCATCTCCGTTGTGATGGCGCTTTGGTACGCGGTATCCGGCGCTTCGAAAATTTCGATCGATATCTTAAGGGGGGCGCCTTACGTAGAATCCCGTAGGTCAGGCGCGGGGATGGTCCTGGATGGCGTGGCGGATGCACTTGACCAGGTTTTCGTCGAGAAGCGGCTTCAAAACCACGTCTTTGATGCCCGCCATCGCAGCCCGGGCCGAGATGTTCTCGTCGGGGTAGCCGGTGATCAGGATCACGGGCACATGGCGGTCCGATTTGCGCAAGCGGCCGGCCAACTCGATGCCATTGATGTCCGGCATCTTGTAGTCGATGACGTAACAGTCCGGTCCTGCCGTGCTGCCGATGTTGAGCAGCGCCGTGCCACTCCTGAAGGTCCGCACGGCAAAGCCGTCGGTCTCCAGCAGGAACCGTAGGGATCCCAGGACGGCGGCGTCATCGTCGACCACAAAGACGGTGGGTCGTGCGGGGGATGACGGCCGCGCAGGATGTGAGCTGACCTCGATCATGATGTCTGGCTAGCATTGCGCCGGGAAGGTGCCTTGACCTGCCTCAATCGTTGAGCATGCCCGCGCGCATCGCCAGCCGGACCAGTTCCGAAAGGCTGTTGGCCTGCATCTTGGTCATGACATTGGCCCGGTAGACCTCGATGGTGCGCGGGCTGATGTCGTATTCGCGCGCGATCAGCTTGTTGGAGAGGCCCGCAATCAGACCTTCCATGACCTGGCGTTCCCTGGGGCTCAAGGACGCGACGCGGGCGGCGATGTCCTGCGCGACGGCTTCGTTCTTGGCGGCAGGCTCGGCCTGGCGGATCGCCGATTCGATCATGGCGGTGAGGCGGTCGTCATCGAACGGTTTTTCCAGGAAGTCGACCGCCCCGAGCTTCATCGCCTCGACCGCGAGCGGCACGTCGCCATGACCGGTCATGATCAGGATCGGGAACGCGCTTTGCTGCGCCTTCATCCGCTTGAGCAGCTCGATCCCGTCGAGGCCGGGCATGCGCACGTCGGAGAGAACGCAGCCGAAGCCGAGGCCGGGCAGGGCATCGAGAAAGGCGAGTGCGTCATCAAACAGAGTGACGTCGAAACCCGCGGAATCCAGCAGGAAATTCAGTGAATCGCGCATCGCTGCGTCGTCGTCGATGACGTAGACGTGTCCCTTGGTCGTCATGATCAGCTTTCGTCGGTTGCCGGCAAGGTGAAGCGGAATGTCGCTCCGCCCGCTGCGTTACTCTCGGCCCACATGCGGCCGCCGTGAGCTTCGATGATCGAGCGGCTGATGGAGAGCCCCACGCCCATGCCGGTGTCTTTGGTGGTGAAGAAGGTCTGGAATAGATTTGGAATGACGTCGTCCCGGAAGCCGGAGCCGGTATCGGAGACCTCCACCTCGATCATGTCGTCGGCAACGCGGGTGTTGGCGACGACGAGCTCGCGGCGCGGCGACTGCGCCATCGCCTCCAGCGCGTTGCGGAACAAATTGACCAGCACCTGCTGGATCTGCACCCGGTCGGCGAGCACGAGATCGGCGTCGGGATCGAGGCTGAAGCGGAGCTGCACGTTCTGCTCGCGCGCGCCCGCGAGCCCGAGCGCGCCGGCCTCCTCGATCAGCTTTGACAGGCTCTCGACCCGCTTCTCCGATTCGCCGCGGGACACGAAGTCGCGCAGGCGCCGGATGATCTGGCCGGCGCGCAGGGCCTGCTCCGCCGCGCGATCCAGCGCGTTTTCGACCTTCGGCGTGTTGGGATCGCTGCTACCGGCGAGAAGGCGCCGCGACCCCTTCATGTAATTGCTGATCGCCGCCAGCGGCTGGTTGAGCTCGTGGGCGAGCGCAGAGGCCATTTCGCCCATCGCGGTCAGCCGGGAGACGTGGACGAGCTCGGATTGCAATTCCTGGAGCCGGGCCTGGGTCTGCTGATGCTCGGTGAGGTCGCGAACGAAGCCCGTGAAATAGGGCTCGCCGCCGGATTCCATCTCGCCGATCGACAGGTGCATCGGAAAAGTCGTGCCGTCGCGGCGCTTGCCGGTCACGATGCGGCCGATGCCGATGATGTGCGGATCGCTCGTGGTGCGGTAACGGGCGATGTAGCTGTCGTGCCGGGTGCGATCGGGCTCCGGCATCAGGATGTTGACATTCTGGCCGATCGCCTCGTGCTCGGACCAGCCGAACAGGCGCTCCGCGGCCGTGCTGAAAAGCTGCATGATGCCATGGCCGTCGATCACGATCATGGCGTCAGGAATGGTATGGAGAATGGAGCGGAGGTGGGTCTCGCGCGTGCGGAGCGCCTCCTCGACCTGCTTTTCCTCGTCGATGTCGAGAAAGATGCCGGTGAGATGCCGGGCGGTCCCTGCGTCGTCCCTGATAACCCCGGCCCGGGCGCGGATCCACTGCCCGCTGCCGGAGGCGTTCGTGACCCTGAAGGACACGTCGAAGCTGCCGCCACGCTCGGAAACCCGCTTGATTGCGCTCTCGACCCGCTCTCTGTCCGTGGGTTGAAGCCGCGACAGGAAGAGATCGTAGGTCGCCGGTTGATCCCGCTCGATGCCGAGCAAGGCCCTGGCGGTGTCGGACCAGTCCAATTCCCGTGTCGCGAGGTCGAGATCCCAGGTGCCGACGCCAAAGCCCTCGATCCGAACGCGAAAGCGTTCGCCCCGACCGTCGTCCTGCGAGTGCGTTACGCGGGTCGGCGACAAATGATGCTCCTGTCCTGACGCGGCGGTCCCGGACGGGATTACCGCTCGCCTAATGTCGCCCAAGGCCGGGCCGGAGGCAAGTTCTGTTGCCCGCCCGTTGACGGCAAGCCGGGCGTCGGCGGCCTCCTTGATCTATCTCATCTCCATGTGCGGAGGCAGGCGTAAGCTTCACCCAAGTCTTTGCACTGGAGAATTCCGATGACATACGCGACGGTGATGGTCACCCTGGCGCTCGATCAGCCCAACGAAGCGCGTCTTCAGGTCGCCGGTGAGCTTGCTGAACGATTCGAGGCTGCCATCGTCGGGGTCGCCGCGGCGCAGTTTGCACCGCCGCTCTATTTCACCGACGGCGCCGAGGCGCAAGCGCTGATCGACGACGGCGAAGCTTCGGTCAAGGGTCGGCTGGCCGGCCTCGAGGCGCAATTCCGTGCGGCGACCAGGAATCGTGGCGGACATGCGGAGTGGCGCAGCGCCATGGACTTTCCGGCGCGATTCGCCCTGGCGCAGGCGCGCTGCGCCGACATCGTCGTCAGCGGCGGGCAGAGCCCGGCCTTCTCCGACGCGTTCGCGCTCGCAAGTCCCAAGGATCTGGTGATGCAGGCCGGTCGCCCGCTTCTCGTCGTCCCCGATCGGGCCAACTGGCTCGATCTGCGCAGCGTGCTGGTGGCGTGGAAGGACACGCCGGAGGCGCGGCGGGCGGTGGCCGATGCGCTGCCGATGCTGCGCAAGGCGAGGGACGTCACCATCGCCACAATTCCGGAGCGCGACGACGACCGTTCGGTCGTGACGGCCGGCGTCACCGACGTGGCCGCCTGGCTCGCCCGTCACGGCGTCACCGCGACGGCGCGCATCTGCGAGGGCGCCCGGAACGAGACCGCCGCCGCGCAACTGGAGCAAGTCGCGGGCGACGTCGATGCCGGCCTGATCGTTGCGGGCGCTTATGGTCATTCGAGGTTTCGCGAACTGATCCTGGGAGGCGTCACCCAGTATCTGGTCACGCAGACCGCCCGCATCGTGCTGCTGTCGCACTGACGGCCGGCCGGAATCGAATCGAGGAGACGCGCCGTGTACAGATTTCTTGAACAGACCGTCGACGGCTACATGACGCGCAACGTCAAGGCGGTGCAGCGCGACCGTGATCTGCTCGAGCTCAGCGAGATGTTCGAGACCGACGATTTCAACTCCTATCCGGTCGTGGACGACGGACAGGTGGTGGGAATCGTCACCAAATTCGACATCCTGAAGTGCTTCGCCTTCACGCCGAGCCAGATGCTGCCGCGCTATCACGACCTGATGAGCCGCAAGGTCGGCGACGTCATGACGCCCGAGTTCATCTATGTCAGTCCCGACACGCGCCTGACGCGCGTGCTCCAGATCATGGTCGAACACCGCATCCGGAGCATCATCGTGCTCGACAGCGCGCAGAAGCTGGTCGGAATCATCGCCCGCGAGGACGTCATCGCAGCACTCAAGGCGACGGCGCAGGACTGACGGACCATCCCTGATCGAGAT
Source organism: Bradyrhizobium sp. WYCCWR 12699 (assembly GCF_032144035.1). Classification (NCBI taxonomy): domain Bacteria; kingdom Pseudomonadati; phylum Pseudomonadota; class Alphaproteobacteria; order Hyphomicrobiales; family Nitrobacteraceae; genus Bradyrhizobium; species Bradyrhizobium sp. WYCCWR 12699. The sequence continues at coordinate 1,206,705 of NZ_JAVTJN010000039.1, read as the reverse complement.
TCATCGTCGCCTCCGGGAATTTACGGAGGCGGCTTCCGTTCGCGTGTCACGCCGGGCCGGCGTCCTCGTGCGTCGAGATATTCGAGGGAACCGGCAAGATCGTCGACGGATCCGAAGAACTTAAGTGCTGCTCTTGATTGAAATCAATTCCCGGTGAGGGCGGATGTGGTTTTTGGCGCTGTGTTCTTTCAGAGAGAATCCGCATGAGCCAGCCCTCCATCTCCAAATCCATGACCATCGGTGAAAGCGGCCTGGCTGTCGTGTTCGCAGTCACCGCCTTCCTCTGCGTGATCGCCGCAGCCAAGGCGCTCGATGCGCCCTTCGCCTTCCATGCCGCGCTCAGCGCGGCGGCGAGCCTGGCCGCGGTGTTCGTCATCGTCAACCGCTACCTCGATCGCCCGGCGGCGCTGCCGCCGGAGGAGATCAACGGTCGCCCCAACTACAATATGGGTCCGATCAAGTTCTCCTCCTTCATGGCGATGTTCTGGGGCATTGCCGGCTTCCTGGTCGGCCTCATCATCGCCTCGCAGCTGGCCTGGCCCGCGCTGAACTTCGATCTGCCCTGGACCAGCTTCGGCCGCCTGCGGCCGCTGCACACCTCGGCCGTGATCTTCGCGTTCGGCGGCAACGTGCTGATCGCGACCTCGTTCTACGTGGTGCAGAAGTCCTGCCGCGCGCGCCTTGCCGGCGATCTCGCGCCGTGGTTCGTCGTGGTGGGCTACAATTTCTTCATTCTGATCGCCGGCACCGGCTATCTGCTCGGCGTCACCCAGTCGAAGGAATATGCCGAGCCGGAATGGTACGCCGATCTGTGGCTGACCATCGTCTGGGTCGCCTATCTGCTCGTCTTCCTTGCCACCATCATCAAGCGCAAGGAGCCGCACATCTTCGTCGCGAACTGGTTCTATCTCGCCTTCATCGTGACGATCGCGGTCCTGCATCTCGGCAACAATCCGGCGCTTCCCGTCTCGGTGTTCGGCTCGAAGTCCTACGTCGCCTGGGGCGGCATCCAGGACGCCATGTTCCAGTGGTGGTACGGCCACAACGCGGTCGGCTTCTTCCTGACCGCCGGCTTCCTCGCCATCATGTACTACTTCATCCCCAAGCGCGCCGAGCGGCCGATCTATTCCTACCGGCTGTCGATCATCCACTTCTGGGCGCTGATCTTCCTCTACATCTGGGCTGGTCCCCACCATCTGCACTACACGGCGCTGCCGGACTGGACGCAGACGCTGGGCATGACCTTCTCGATCATGCTGTGGATGCCCTCCTGGGGCGGCATGATCAACGGCCTGATGACGCTGTCGGGTGCCTGGGACAAGCTGCGCACCGACCCCGTGCTGCGCATGCTGGTGGTCTCCGTCGCCTTCTACGGCATGTCGACCTTCGAAGGCCCGATGATGTCGATCAAGGTGGTCAACTCGCTCAGCCACTACACCGACTGGACCATCGGCCACGTGCACTCCGGCGCGCTCGGCTGGGTCGGCTTCGTCTCCTTCGGCGCGCTGTACTGCCTGGTGCCGTGGGCGTGGAATCGCAAGGGCCTCTACAGCCTGAAGCTCGTCAACTGGCACTTCTGGGTCGCGACCCTCGGCATCGTCCTCTACATCTCGGCAATGTGGGTGTCCGGCATCCTCCAGGGCCTGATGTGGCGTGCCTACACCTCGCTCGGCTTCCTCGAATATTCCTTCATCGAGACCGTCGAGGCGATGCATCCCTTCTACATCATCCGCGCCGCCGGCGGTGGGCTGTTCCTGATCGGCGCGCTGATCATGGCCTACAATCTCTGGATGACCGTTCGCGTCGGCGAACAGGAAGTTCAGATGCCCGTCGCTCTTCAGCCGGCGGAATGAGGAGCTAAAGCAATGTCGTTCTGGACACGCCACCAAGTCTTCGAAAAGAACTCGATCGTCCTGATCGTCGGCATCCTGCTGGTGATCGCGATCGGCGGTCTCGTCGAGATCACCCCGTTGTTCTACCTCAAGAGCACGATCGAGAAGGTCGACGGGGTCAGGCCCTACACGCCGCTGGAGCTGGCGGGGCGCAACGTCTACGTCCGCGAGGGCTGCTATCTCTGCCATTCGCAGATGGTCCGCCCCCTGCGCGACGAGGTCGAGCGCTACGGCCACTTCTCGCTCGCCGCCGAGAGCATGTACGACCACCCGTTCCAGTGGGGCTCCAAGCGCACCGGGCCGGATCTTGCCCGCGTCGGCGCCAAATACTCCGACGACTGGCACGTCACCCATCTGACCAACCCGCGGGCGATCGTGCCGCAGTCGGTGATGCCCGGCTACCCGTTCCTCAGCAAGACCGAGGTCGACCCGGATGCGATCGCCGGCGACATGCGCACGCTGAGGGTCGTCGGCGTGCCCTATAGCGACGAGCAGATCGCCAATGCTGCCGCCGATATGAAGGCCCAGGCCGATCCGGAGAACGCCGGCACCGACGCCTTCAACAAGCGCTACGCCAAGGCCGTCGTGCGCAATTTCGACGGCAAGGCCGGCACGCCGACCGAGATGGATGCGCTGATCGCGTACCTGCAGATGCTCGGCACGCTGGTCGACTTCAAGATCTACAACGAGAAAGCCAATCTACGCTGAGAAGGCACGTACGATGAAAGCTATCCTGTCAGTCCACAATCTAGCGTCCGAGCTCGTGACGACGATCTGGACGCCGGTGTTCGTCGCGATCTTTCTCGCGATCATCGCCTACGCATTTTGGCCCCGTAACAAGGCTGCTTTCGATGAAGCAGCACACCTGCCGTTGCGGGAGGAGTGAGAGACCATGACCGATCATCATAGCGACATCGATTCCGTCTCCGGCAAGTCCACGACCGGGCACGAGTGGGACGGCATCAAGGAGCTCAACACGCCGCTGCCGCGCTGGTGGGTGATCTGCTTCTACCTCACCATCGTCTGGTCGATCGGCTACTGGGTCGTCTATCCGGCCTGGCCGCTCGTCTCCAGCAACACCACGGGCATGTTCGGCTACTCCTCGCGCGCCGACGTCGCGGTCGAACTCGCCAATCTCGAGAAGATCCGCGGTGACAAGATGACGGCGCTGGGAGCGGCCTCGCTCGCCGACATCGAGAAGGACCCGGCCTTGCTGGCGCTCGCCCGCGCCAAGGGCAAGACCGTGTTCGGCGACAATTGCGCGCCCTGCCACGGCTCCGGCGCCGCCGGCGCCAAGGGCTATCCGAACCTGAACGACGACGACTGGCTGTGGGGCGGCACGCTCGACCAGATCATGCAGACCATCCAGTTCGGCGCACGTTCTGGTCATGCCAAGACGCATGAGGGCCAGATGCTCGCCTTCGGCAAGGACGGCGTGCTGAAGGGTGACGAGATCGTCACGGTCGCCAATTACGTGCGGTCGCTGTCGGGCCTGTCGACCCGTCAGGGCTTCGACAAAGCCAAGGGTGAGAAGATCTTCGCGGAAAACTGCGTCGCCTGCCACGGCGACGGCGGCAAGGGCAACCAGGAGATGGGCGCCCCGAACCTGACCGACAAGATCTGGCTCTACGGCTCCGAAGAGGCGAGCCTGATCGAGACCATCGGCCAGGGCCGTGCCGGCGTGATGCCGGCCTGGGAAGGGCGGCTCGATCCCGCCACCATCAAGGCGATGGCGGTCTACGTCCACTCGCTCGGCGGTGGAAAATAGCGGATCCGCGGCTCGAACGGTTCAGGCGGGGGCGAACAAAAGTGCCCCCGTTTGAGCTGGATCAACTGATGCGGCGGTGTCGGGTCTAGGTTCAATCGCACCTCTTTCAGAAGTTCCAAGCGATGAACAAGACCGTCAACCCGAACGAGCTGAAGCCTGCGGACGACAACGGACCGCTCTACGCGGCCCGCAAGAAGGTCTATCCGCAGAGCGTCTCCGGCACCTTCCGCCGGATCAAATGGGGCCTGATGGCGATCTGCCTCGGCGTCTATTATTTCCTGCCGTTCGTGCGCTGGAACCGCGGCCTTGGCGCCCCCAGCCAGGCGGTGCTGATCGATCTTCCCAACAGCCGCTTCTACTTCTTCTTCATCGAGCTGTGGCCGCAGGAGGTCTACTACTTCACCGGCCTGTTGATCGTGGCCGCGGTGGCGCTGTTCCTGATGAACTCGGTCGGCGGCCGCATCTGGTGCGGCTATCTCTGTCCGCAGACGGTGTGGACCGACCTGTTCTACGCGGTCGAGCGTCTGATCGAAGGTGACCGGCGCGAGCGGATGAAGAAGGACAAATCGTCCGACCCCCTGAAGCTCGAGCGCATCTCCGAGATCGTGCTCAAGCATTCGATCTGGCTCATGATCGCCTGGTGGACCGGCGGCGCCTGGGTGCTCTACTTCAATGACGCGCCGACCCTGGTGAAGGAGCTCGTCACCTTCCAGGGGCCGATGATCGCCTATATCTGGATCGGCATCCTCACTGCGACGACCTACATCCTCGCCGGCTACATGCGCGAGCAGGTCTGCACCTATATGTGCCCGTGGCCGCGCATTCAGGCCGCGCTCACCGACGAATGGGCGCTCAACGTCACCTACCGCTACGACCGTGGCGAGAAGCGCACCTCGGTCAAGAAGGCTGCCGAGCTGCGCGCGCTCGGCGAGCAGGTCGGCGATTGCGTCGATTGCTACCAATGCGTCGCGGTCTGCCCGACCGGCATCGACATCCGCAATGGACCGCAGATGGAGTGCATCCAGTGCGGCCTGTGCATCGATGCCTGCGACAACGTGATGGCCAAGATCGGCCGGCCGAAGCGGCTGATCGGCTACGACAACGACATCAACATCCATCGCCGCCAGGAAGGCAAGGCGCCGATCTACCGGATCGTCCGGGCCCGCACCATCGTCTACAGCGCGATCATCGCGGCGATCGGCGGCTTCATGGTCTATACGCTGGCGACCCGCAGCCTGCTCGACGTCAACGTGCTGCACGACCGCAATCCGGTCGCGGTCAAGCTCAGCGACGGCTCGATCCGTAACGCCTACACGGTGCGGCTGTTGAACAAGAGCGGCTACGATCGCGCCATCGCCATCGACGTCGAGGGGCCGGTCAATCCCACGATGCACGTCGTCGGCGTCGATTCGGTGACGCCGGATCGGCCGATCATCGTGATCCCGCGCGACTCCACCAGCGAGCTGCGGCTGCTCGTCACCGCACCGGCTGAAAACAACCCGGAGAAGTCAATTCCGGTTCGCTTCCACGTCATGGATATCGGCCTCGGCGTCGCCGCGAGCGCCACCGACAATTTCGTCGCGCCGTAAGTTCAGGAGACCGTCATGTCATCCAAGCCGCTGACTGGAACCAAGGTCTTCCTGATGCTGGTCGCTTTCTTCGGCCTCGTGATCGGCGTCAACGTCACCATGATGAAGCTGGCGATCGCGACGCTGCCCGGCACCGACGTCGACAGCCCCTATGCCGCCGGCCTGACCTACGAGCGCGAGATCTTGGCGGCGCACGACCAGGCTTCGCGCAAATGGAAGGTCAACGCCCATATCGAGCGCCGCAACGACGGCGGCGCAATGGTCCAGGTCGAGGCGCGCGATGCCGGCGGCCAGCCGATCTCCGGGCTGAAATTCGGCGGACGCCTGGAAAGGCCGACCGACAAGCGCGCCGATCTCGCCGTCGAGCTCACCGAGGCCGGCATCGGCCTTTATCGCGGCGATGCCGCGTCCGTCGCGCCGGGCCAATGGGACCTGGTGATCGAGGGCGAGGCGCGGGGGACGCGCGTGTTCATGTCGCGCAATCGCGTGATCCTGAACTGAAGGATTTTGTCATGCAGGTCACGCGCGATTTCTCTCACTATGTTCGCGATGCGGGCGAAGGGGTCCAGCATATCGACCTCGCGGTCGAAGGCGTTCACTGCGCCGGCTGCATGGCCAAGATCGAGCGCGGCCTGTCCGCCATCCCCGACGTCACGCTGGCGCGCGTCAACCTCACCGACCGCCGCGTCGCGCTGGAATGGAAGGCGGGCACGCTCGACCCCGGCCGCTTCATCGACCGGCTCGAGGAGCTCGGCTACAAGGCCTATCCGTTCGAGACCGAGAGCGCGGAGGTGGCGGAGGTCGCCGAATCGCGCTTCCTGCTGCGCTGCCTCGGCGTCGCCGCCTTCGCCACCATGAACGTGATGATGCTGTCGATCCCGGTGTGGTCGGGCAACGTCTCGGACATGCTGCCCGAGCAGCGCGACTTCTTCCACTGGCTCTCGGCGCTGATCGCGCTGCCGGCGGCGGCCTATGCCGGCCAGCCTTTCTTCCGTTCGGCCTGGCGCGCGCTGTCGGCGAAGACGACCAACATGGACGTGCCGATCTCGATCGGCGTGATCCTGGCGCTCGGCATGTCCGTGGTCGAGACCGTCCACCACGCCGAGCACGCCTATTTCGACGCGGCGATCATGCTGCTGACCTTCCTCCTGGTCGGCCGCTTCCTCGACCAGAACATGCGGCGGCGGACCCGCGCGGTCGCCGGCAATCTCGCGGCGCTGAAGGCGGAGACGGCCGCGAAGTTCATAGGTCCCGACGAGATCTCGCAGGTGCCGGTCGCTGCGATCCATCCCGGCGACATCGTGCTGCTCAGGCCCGGCGAGCGCTGCGCGGTCGACGGCACCGTGATCGAGGGCCGCTCCGAAATCGACCAGAGCCTGATCACCGGCGAGACGCTCTATGTCACGGCCGAGCATGGCACGCCTGTCTATGCGGGATCGATGAACATCTCCGGCACGCTGCGGGTGCGGGTCTCGGCTGCGTCCGAGGCGACGCTGCTCGCCGAGATCACGCGGCTGCTCGACAACGCGCTGCAGGCGCGCTCGCGCTACATGCGGCTCGCCGATCGCGCCTCGCGGCTGTACGCGCCGGTGGTGCATGCGACCGCGCTTCTGACCATCCTCGGCTGGGTGGTTGCAGGCGCGTCCTGGCATGATGCGATCGTGACCGGCGTTGCCGTGCTGATCATCACCTGTCCCTGTGCGCTAGGCCTTGCCATTCCGACCGTGCAGACCATCGCCTCCGGCGCGATGTTCAAGTCCGGCGTGCTGCTCAATTCCGGCGATGCGATCGAGCGGCTGGCCGAGGCCGACCATGTCATCTTCGACAAGACCGGCACGCTGACGCTGCCCGATCTCGAAGTGATGAATGCCGCCGACATTCCCACTGACATCTTCGAACTCGCTGGCCGGCTCGCGCTGTCGAGCCATCATCCGGTCGCCGCCGCCGTGGCGCAGGCCGCCGGCGCCAAGTCGCCTGTGGTCGGTGCGGTCGAAGAGGCCGGGCAGGGCGTCCATGCGACCGTAGACGGCATCGCGCTTCGGCTTGGCCGCCCCTCCTTCTGCGGCGCTGAAGCGCTGGTCGGCAGCGCCATGGTCGATCCCGAAGCCTCCATCGTCGCGTTCAGCAAGGGCAACGAAAGCTTCATCCTCTCGGTTCGCCAGGGCCTTCGCCCGGATGCGCAGGCCGTGATTGCAGCGCTGAAGGCGCGCAACATCGGCATCGAGATCCTCTCCGGCGACCGCGAGCCGGCGGTGAAGGCGGCGGCGCATGCGCTCGCAATCCCCGAATGGCGCGCCGGCGTGACGCCTGCAGACAAGATCGCGCGGATCGAGGAATTGAAGCAGCGCGGCGCCAAGGTGCTGATGGTCGGCGACGGCATGAACGATGCGCCTTCGCTCGCGGCGGCCCATGTCTCGATGTCCCCGATTTCGGCCGCGCATCTGAGCCAGGCCACCGCCGATCTCGTCTTCCTCGGCCGGCCGCTGGCTCCGGTGGTCGCCGCGATCGATGCCTCGCGCAAGGCGCTGCATTTGATGCGGCAGAATCTCTGGCTTGCGATCGGCTACAATGTCCTCGCCGTGCCGGTTGCGGTCAGCGGTGTCGTGACGCCCCTGATTGCGGCGGCGGCGATGAGCGGATCCTCGATCCTGGTCATGCTGAATTCGCTGCGCGCCCGCAGCGCCTCGCGGGAGATCGTGTGATGGAGATCCTGGTTATCCTGGTCCCGCTGGCCTTGATGCTCGGCGGTGCCGGCCTCGTCGCCTTCCTGTGGTCGCTCCGGAGCGGCCAGTACGACGATCTCGACGGGGCCGCCTGGCGCGCCATCGCCGACGACGAGCCGCCGCAGGAAGCCCCGGCCAAGCGCTAGCGCTTCAGGGCGAAGGTGAGCAGGGCTGCGACCCCCAGGGCCATGCCGATTCCGGCCACGCATGCATGCCAGCCGAAGGTGTCGAACAGGCGTCCGAGCACGGCCGTACCGATCAGCCCGCCGCTGAAATAACACGCAAGGTAGGTCCCGCTGGCGATGCCGCGGTTGTCGGCGGCCGCCTGTCCGACCAACCCTGTCGCTGCTGCCTGCGCGAAGAATGTGCCGACGCCGACCAGCACCATACCGGTGAGGACTTCGCCCAGATGCGGCATCAGCATCAAGGGCAGGCCCAGCCCGGCAATGGCGAGCGCGCCCCAGATGGTCGGACGCGTTCCGAGCTTTGACGCCACCCTGCCGGCCAGAAGCGTCGTGACGACCGACGGCAGGAAGACGAAATAGACCAGGCCCAGATCCATCATCCCCAGCGCCAGCGGCGGCCGCACCAGCACGAAATTCACGAAGGTGAAGGTGCCGATGAAGGCGAACAGGATGCAGAAGCCGATGCCGAAGGCAGCGCGCAGCCGCGGATTGCGCCAATGTGCGATCATGGCGGCCAGCGGCGGTTCCGGCGGCGCCGCCGCATGCATGGGCGGCACGTGCTTGATCGTGACGTAGACCAGCGCCGCGCCCGCAAGATTGAGGGCCGCGAAGAAATAGAAATTCCAGGCGAGGCCGAGACTGTCGGCAACCGCCGCCGAAATCAGCCGCCCAACGAGATTGCTCGCAACGTTCCCCGTGATGTAGGCAGCAAAAGCGCCGCCGGCGTCCATCGCGCTGCATTGCTCGCCGAGATAGGCGAGGGTGAGCGCGAAGGCTGACGCCATGCAAAGGCCCTGTGCGACCCGCAGGGCGGTGAAGACGGCAAGATTTGGCGCCGAGGCCAGCAGGCTGGTCGGGATCGCCAGCAGCGCCAGGCTGAGCAGGATGCCGCTGCGACGGTCGATGTGCGGGCTGAAAAGGCCGACCACGAGGCTGGCCGTGGCCATGCCGAAGGTGCTGGCGTTGACGGCAAAGCCCATCGCCGCCGGCGTGACGCCGTAGTGCCGCGTCAGCGAGGGCAGGATCGCCTGCGTCGCGAAGAGGTCGACGACGGTCAGGAACGCGGTGAGGCCGATGACGAGCGAGCGCAGCGCCAGACCCGGCGCGTGCGCCTCCATTGTCGGCGTGGCCGGTTTGATCAGTGCGGAAAGATCGGTCATGTCGGTCGTCCTGTAGGGATGCGGCGCCCAGGGTGGGGAAGTCCCGGGCGCCGCATCTCGTAGCGAGCGCGCTGGGGCTGGGGGCGCTCGTTACATGTGGTGGTCGTTGGGATCCTTGCGGACGTCGCCGACATAGAGAATGACGGTGTCCTTGCCGAGGTTCTTCCACCAATGCGAGGTGCCGTGGACTTCGGGACGGATGTCGCCGGCCTTGTGCACGATCGGATCGACGCAGTTCGAGGCGTATTCGACGATCTCGCCCTGCTGCACGAAGATCAGCGCGGGACGGTCGTCATGGCTATGCCAGGGCACGATGCCGCCGGGTGCGATGGTCAGCTTGCGGAAGCGCAGCTCGCGGCCCTCGATATGGGCGGGCTGCTTGCCGAGGTCGATGGCGCCCAGCGTCACGTCGGTGACGCCGACCGGCTTGTAGTCGACCATCTGCTGGGCGTTTGGCTTGACCTTGTCGGCGGGGCATTCGCCCGCGGCGGCCGGCTGCGACACGAATGTCAGTGCGCCGACGAGGGCAAGGCCGGACCAGGCCAGGCGCGACAATCCGGGATGCTTGGACATGAGAAATCTCCTGTGTTGACCGCAACCACGCTGGTTGCCGGCTATGACGGGAGCTTCATCGAGATCGCCTCCATCCTGAAATGCCGGCTCGCTCTCGATGCGATAGCGCGGTGCTATGTTGATGCGCGGCGGCTATCGATCCGATTGGGCAATTGCATTTCCGCTTTCGCGTCATTCGGCGTCCGATGACAGGGCGCCCGATTGGCGGGCGTTCACGTCAATCCGGAGGAGCACCCCCATGCCGAAATTGTCCAAGACCCTGATCGCCACCGCAGCGTTTGCCATTATCGCCACCTCGGCTTTCTCGGAGGCCGCCTGGGACTTCAAGGCCGGCATGGCCTATGTCTATGGCGGCCCGGGCAAGATGTCGGCGATGGCCATGGCCCCGGCCGAGAAGAACCACGAGGCGATGATGAAGAACGCCAAGAAGGTGCCCGACAACACCGTCTTCTTCATGAGCAACGGATCGATGTACTATACTTCGGGGCGGCTCGATCCGACCGGCAATTTCTACGTGAACTGAACGGGTCCTGGCATCGCGGCCGCCCCTTGCGGGCGGCCGAACCGGGAAAATAATATTCACCGAATGCAATGCCGGAGCAGAAGATGACGTCTCTCTCGCCAGCCGATGCCGAACAGCTCAGGCTTGCCTTCCAGCGCTGTCGCGACATGGACGGCACGCTGAACGAGCAGCTCCGCGCCTATGCTGATGCCAGCCGCGCGGTCTTTCCGGCCTATGGCGAGGCCGTCGACCGCCTGGTGGCGAGATTGGGCGGTAACGGCGGCGGCGAGACCGCGCCGCGTCCGGGCGATGCGATGCCGCCGTTCATGCTGCCGGACGAGGGCGGCCATCTCGTCACGCTGCCTGCGCTGCTGGAGCGCGGTCCGCTCGCCGTGATGTTCTTCCGCGGCCACTGGTGTCCCTATTGCCGGCTCAATGTCCGCGCCGTGGTCCAGGCGCTCGATCGCATCAAGGCGATGGGGGCGCAGGTCGTCGCGGTCATGCCGGAGACGCAGGAATACACTCGGCAGCTCAAGGCCGAATCCGGCGCGCCGTTTCCGATCCTGACCGATCTGGACAACGGCTATGCGCTGTCGCTCAATCTCGCGATTTGGCTCGGCGCCGAGATCCAGGGCCTGTTGTCGTATCAGGACATGGCGAGATTCCACGGCAATGACGGCTGGTTGCTGCCGATCCCGGCCGTGTTCGTGGTCGGCCGCGACGGGATCGTCAAAGCCCGCTTCGTCGACCCCGATTTCCGCAAGCGCATGGAAATCGATGATCTGCTCGAGGCGCTGGAGAGTGCGAGCAGGGGTTGAGGCTGCGCACACTCTTCCCCTCCTTGCTTGTGGGGAGGGCGGCTCGCCGCGAAGCGGCGAGACGGGTGAGGGTTCTCTCCGCGCGTGAATCTTTTGCGTCGAATACGCGGACAGAACCCCTCATCCGGCGCTTCGCGCCACCTTCTTCCGCAAGGGGAGAAGAGAAAAAGCAGTCCCTATTATCCCGCGATCTCGCGCCAGTCGGCGCCGCGCAGCATGCGCATCACGGCGTTGGCGACCGCCGTGCGCTGCCGGCCGGCCACTCCGTAAAGGCTGACGGTGCGACGGGCGTCCAGTCCGGCGACAGTGGCGCGCGTCAGCGTTTCCGGCAAGGGGGAGGTGTGCGGCATCATGGCGACACCGATATCGGCCTCGACGAGCTCGATCAGGTCGCGCTCGCTCGAAATCTCGTGGCCATGCTCGATGCCGTGCTCGCGCAGGCTGGCGGAGATGCGGCGCGAATGCTCGCAGAACGTCCGGCTCAGCAATTGCTCCGAGCGCAGATCCTCCAGTTCGATGCTGCTGCGTCCGGCCAGCCGATGTCCGTCGCCAACGACGAGCTCGAAGCTCTCGGTGAACAGCGGCCAGGCGTCGAGCCGGTCCCAGGCCTCGTCGATCTCCGCGGCGATGCCGAGCTCGGCCTCGCCCTTCTTCAGGAATTCACCGACCTCGCGGCTCGTCCCGCGCAGGAAGCGCAGTTCGAGCCGGTTGAACTGTCGCCTGATCTCGTTGAGGTGCGGGATCAGCAATGCCAGATCGATCGAATGCGTCAGCGCGATGCGCAGCGCGCCGATCTCTCCGCTCCTGAACGAGGAGGCGAGCGAGCGCGCGCCGGCGGCGGCGTCGAAGCACTGCTTCAGGAGCGGATGCATGCGCTGGCCGAGCTCGGTCAGTTGCGCCGCCGGCCGCTCGCGGCGAAACAGGTCGCCGCCGAGCTCGGCCTCGAGCTGCTTGATCGCGCGCGTCAGCGAGGGCTGCGTGACGTTGCACTCCTCGGCCGCGCGCGTGAAGTTCAAAAGCTGCGCCACCGCGAGGAAATAGCGGACCTGGTGCATTTCCATGGATCGGCTCCCCAGCAAGATGGGCTCGAATCTAGCCGATCGGAACGGGAAATGACATCCCGCCCGCAATAGCGCGGACGTATGGAGTCGGAAGCCAGCCGGTATTTCCGTTTGGGCTGGCGATCCTTCAAGTCTTGCGAAGGCCGGAAGCCCAGTCATCGCCAACGGAGACCGTGTCATGAACATACCGCTGAAGCCGCAGACATCCCAACCTGCGCGCGCGCTCGCCGGCAGGGTCGCGCTGGTCACGGGCTCGACCAGCGGCATCGGTCTTGGCATCGCACGTGCCCTGGCGGCAGCCGGCGCCGATGTCGTGCTGAACGGTCTCGGTGTCGTCGCCGAGATCGGCCGGACACGGGAACAGATCGCCGCCGAGTTCGGCGTCAAGGCGAGCTACTCGCCGGCCGACATGACGAGACCGAAATCGATTGCCGAGATGATCGCGGCGACCATCGCCGAGTCCGGCCGGCTCGACATCCTCGTCAACAACGCCGGCATCCAGCATGTCGCGCCGCTCGAGCAGTTTCCGGTCGAGAAATGGGACCAGATCCTCGCGATCAACCTGACCTCGGCCTTCCACACCACGCGGCTCGCGCTGCCGGCGATGCGCCAGAACGGTTTTGGCCGGATCATCAACGTAGCCTCGGCGCACGGCCTGGTCGGCTCGCCGTTCAAGGCGGCCTATGTCGCCGCCAAGCACGGCATCGTCGGTCTGACGAAGGTCACGGCGCTGGAGACCGCGGAGGCGGGCATCACCTGCAACGCGGTCTGTCCCGGCTACGTCTATACGCCGCTGGTCGAAGCGCAGATCGACGGGCAGGCCAAGGCGCACGGCATCTCGCGCGATCAGGTGATCCGCGACGTGCTGCTCGCGCAGCAGCCGAACAAGCGCTTTGCCACGGTCGAGGAGCTCGGCGCGCTGACGGTGTTCCTGTCGACGGACGCGGCGGCTTCGATCACCGGCATCGCGCTTCCCGTCGACGGCGGCTGGACCGCGCACTAACATGAGCCGGCGTAACAAGCCGCCTTCGGCAGCGGCAGTGCAAGCTGATCAGGAGCGACACATGAATGGTACGCAGACGGACATCCAGCGCAAGGACCTGCCGGGACAGGTGGTTCTCGTGCTCCAGGGCGGCGGCGCACTCGGCTCCTATCAGGCCGGGGCCTACCAGGCATTGCACGAAGCCGGCATCGAGCCGGACTGGATCATCGGCACCTCGATCGGCGCGATCAATGCGAGCCTCATTGCGGGCAACGCGCCCGAGCACCGGCTTGCGCGCCTGAAGGAGTTCTGGAAGCGGATGGAGCAGCAGCCGGTCTGGGATTGGCGCACCGTGTTTCCGGGCTTCAACGAGAAGCTGGCCTATTGGGCGACCGTGACCCACGGCATTCCAGGTTTCTTCCGCCCGAATCCGCTGGCACATGCCGGCGATTCCTACCCACTCGGTGCCGATCACGCGGGCTATTACTCGACCGCTCCGCTGGAGAAGACGCTGTGCGAGCTCGTCGATTTCGATCTCGCCAACCGCTGCACGCCGCGCCTGACGGTTGGCGCAGCTCATGTCGGCACGAGCGAGATGCGCTATTTCGACAGCCGAGACGGCGAACTGACGGTGAAGCATGTCATGGCTTCGGGCGCACTGCCGCCCGCTTTTCCCGCCGTGCGGATCGATGGCGAGCTCTATTGGGACGGCGGCATCCTCTCGAACACGCCAACCGAAGCGGTGTTCGACGACAACCCACGCAGGGACTCGCTGATCTTCTCCGTTCATCTGTGGAACCCGGTCGGGCCCGAACCCACCACGATGGCGGAGGTGCTGAACCGGCACAAGGACGTGCAATATTCCAGCCGGATCGCGAGCCAGATCGTCCGTCAGCAGCAGGCGCATCGCCTGCGCCATGTCATCAACCAGCTCGCGGCGCGGCTCCCCGAGAGCGAACGCAACGATCCTGCGGTGAGGGAGCTGACGAGCTACGGCTGTCCGACCCGCATGCACGTCGTGCGGCTGCTGGCGCCGCAGCTCGAGCGCGAGACCCATACCAAGGATATCGACTTCAGCCCGGCCGGGATCACGCGGCGCTGGCACGCCGGCTATGCTCACACGAAGTCGGTGCTGGCGCGCAAGCCCTGGATCGGCGAATTCGATCCGCTCGCCGGTGTGGTGCTGCACGAGCATACGGACGAGATGCCGATGGCAGCGGAATAGGGACGGCGCCGCTCTTCATCGAATTGCCACAGGGCTTGCCGATCGTCGGTCATCCCACGCAGCCGAAGGGCGTGCAGATGGTGTCCGCGAACGATCTCGAGGCAACGCTCGATCAGGTCCGCGCTTGCGCAGCGGGGCCGGTCGCCGGAGTGTTCGGCCCTGACACGCTGACCTGGCGGATCGACCGCGAGGCCATCATCTTTCTCGGCGCCGGCCGCGCGTTGTTGCTGCAGCTGGCCCACCCTTGGGTCGCTGCCGCCATCGCCGAGCATTCCAGCACGTTTGCCGATCCGATCGGCCGCTTCCATCGCACCTTCGACATCGTCTTTGCCATGGTGTTCGGCTCGCTCGACCGGGCCTTGCTATCGGCCCGGCAATTGCACCGTCGTCACAGCATGATCGTCGGAGAGATGCCCGAGACCGTCGGCCCGTTCGCGGCAGGCTCGCGCTATTGTGCCAACGACATTCCGTCGCTGCGCTGGGTTCACGCGACGCTGGTGGAGTCCGCGCTGATGGCGCACGATTTGGTGCTGCCGTCATTCTCGGCGGAGGAGCGCGAGCGTTACTGGATGGAGAGCCGGCTGTTCGGTGCCTTGTTCGGATTGACCTCGGACGATCTGCCGGCGGACTGGTCGGGCTTTACCGCCTACACCGCGACGATGGCGCAGTCGGAGACGCTGACCGTCAGCCCGGCGGCACGCGAGATCGCGACGCAAATCTTCAGCGGTGCGCGACCTTGGCTGCGGCCGCCGCGCTGGTACCGCGCGCTGACGGCGCAGATGTTGCCGGAGCCGATACGTGCAGGCTTTGGGTTTGAGCTGGACGCGCGCGACGAGAAGGCGGCCGACAATGCGCTGCGCTGGATCCGGCGCGTCTATCCGAAATTGCCGGCCAGGCTGCGCTACGTCGGGCCCTTTCAGGAAGCGCAGGCGCGCTTGCGCGGCGAACCGCAGCCCGACTGGATGACGCGCTGTCTCAACCGCGCCTGGATCGGTCGGCCGCAGATGGACATGCGCGGGAAGGGGTGAAAGCCTGATCTCTCGTGTCCCGGACAAGCCACAACGCGCGAAGCGCGTTGCGGCGCAGAGCCGGGACCCAGGGGCCACGAACTCCGGCGCATCATGGGCCCCGGCTCAGCAGCGCACCGTCGGAGAGACGCTGCGCTGCGTCCGGGGCACGAAGCCGGAGTGGAGCGCAGACTCTCTCAACGCCGTGATTGCGAGGAGCCTACCTCACACCGACGCCAGCCTGCGATACAGCGCGCTGTAGCTTCCCGCCGAGATGCTCCAGGAGAACGAACGTCCCATAGCGCTGCGGCGCATGGTGTCGAGTTGGTCTTGCGCCCTGAAAGCCGAGAAGGCCCGGCGGACGCCGCCGAGGAAGGAATCGCGCGAGGGTTTCGAGAACAGGAATCCGGTCTCGCCGTCGGTGATGGTCTCGGCGAGGCCGCCGGTCTGGTGCCCGATCGGCAGCGAGCCGAAGCGCTGGGCGTACATCTGGCTGAGGCCGCAGGGCTCGAAACGCGACGGCATCAGGGTGAAATCGCTGCCCGCAAAGATGCGGCGAGCCTGAGCGTCGTTGAAGCCGATCACCACGCCGATGGCGTCGGGGCGGCGGCGGTGCGCGTCGATCAGGGCCTGCTCGAGCGCCGGCTCGCCGGAGCCGGTGACCACGATCTGCCCGCCGGCATCGACGATCTCGTCGGCGGCCGACAGCACGAGGTCGATGCCCTTCTGGTGCACGAGGCGCGCGACGATGCCGAACATCGGGCCGCGCGAGACCGCAAGGCCGAATTGCTTGCGGACGTAATCCGCGTTGGCCCTCTTGCCGACCCAGTCACCGGCACCGAACTGCTGGGCCAGCTGGGCACAGGAGCGCGGGTCCCAGCTCTCGTCGATGCCGTTGAGGATGCCGGTGAGCTCGGCCGCGTCCGAGCGCTGACGGAGCAGGCCCTCCAGACCGCAGCCGAACTCGGCCGTGGTGATCTCCCGCGCATAGGTGCCGCTGACGGTGGTGAGGTGCGAGGCGTAGACGAGGCCGGCCTTGAGGAAGGAGAGCTGGTCGTAGAACTCGATGCCGTCGATGTGGAAGGAGCTCTCCGGTGCGCCGATCCGCCGCAGCGCCTCCTTCGGGAAGAGGCCCTGATAGGCGAGGTTGTGAATCGTCAGGATCGACGGCAGCTTGGCGCCGCCCCAGGCGAGATAGGCCGGCACGAGCGAGGCCTGCCAGTCATTGGCATGGATCAGGTCTGCTGCCCAATTCTTGTCCAGCCTGCCCATGGCCAGCTCAGCGGCCGCAGAGGCAAAGCGCGCGAAGCGGATGTCGTTGTCCGGCCAGTCGCGTCCGGACTCGTCGCCATAGGGGTTGCCCGGCCGGTCGTAGAGTTGCGAGCAGAGCAGCACGTAGACCGGCATTCCGTCCTTGGTCGCGGCCCGGCCGAGCGAGCAGGCCGGCATTTCCGCGAACGCCGGACAACGGCCAACGACCTGAATATGCGTGAGTTGTTCGATGATGTCGCGATAGCCGGGCAGCATGATCCGGATATCGGCGAAGGAGCGAAGGGCGCGGGGCAGGGCCGCAGACACGGCGCCGAGTCCGCCGACGCGGACGAAGTCGTCCATCTCCGTGGTGACGAACAAGACCCTCAAGAACAGCTGCCCTCTTCCGATCCCGTTTGCTGTTATGCAAGAACGGGTCCAGTTGTCCCGGAAATTCCCAAGCCCGCCTACGAGACACGTCGGTTCGGTAAAGACTTTCCTACTCAGCCGCCGCCCTCTAGGGTCGGCGCATCAACAAGAGAGAACATCGATTGTTCCTACGCGACCGAGGACGCAGCGAGTATGCAGCTAGCAGATGAGCATGAGGGGATGACGACAAAGGCCTTCGCGGGCCTGAGGGTCCTGGATTTTTCGACCACCATCGCCGGTCCTCATTGCGCGCGGATGCTTGCAGACATGGGCGCCGAGGTCATCAAGATCGAGACCGACGGCGGCGAAACGATGCGGACCCGGCCGCCTCTGCGCAAGGGTCATAGTACCACGTTCGGCCAGCTCAATGTAGGCAAGAAGAGCGTGGTGCTGGACCTCAAATCCGAGGACGGCAAGGAGGCGGTCCGCCGGCTGGCCGCGACATCGGATATCCTGGTCGAGAACTTCCGCCCCGGCGTGATGCACCGGCTGCGGCTCGACTACGACAGGCTGCGCACCGTCAATCCGAGGCTGATCTATTGCTCGATCTCCGGCTACGGCCAGAGCGGCCCTTCGGCCGAGCTGCCGGCCTACGCGCCGGTGATCCATGCCGCCTCCGGCTACGACATGGCGCATCTCGCCTACCAGCCCGGCCGCAATCGCCCCGATTATTGCGGCATCTATCACGCCGACGTCGTCACCGGCACCTATGGTTTCGGCGCGATCGCGTCCGCGCTCTATCAGCGGACCGTGACCGGGCTCGGCCAGCACATCGACGTGTCCATGCTGGAATCGATGCTGTCACTGACGCTGACCGAATTACAGAGTGCGCAATTCGCCGTGAAGCCGCCGCCACGCCCGATGTTCGGGCCGACCGAGACGGCAAGCGGCTATGTCATGATCACGGTCGCCAGCGAGAAGACATTTCAGGCGCTGATGGGTGTGATCGGCCGTCCCGAATGGATCACCGATGCGCGCTTTGCCACCTATGCCCCGCGCCGCGACAATTGGGCGGAGGTGATGGACGGCGTCGAAGCCTGGTCGCGGCAGTTCACGACCGATGCGTGTCTCGCAGCGCTCAGTGCGGCCGGCGTGCCGGCTTCGGCCTATCGCACCGTGTCCGAGGCGCTGGCCGATCCGCAGCTCGCGCACCGGCAGGCGCTCACGTCCGTGCAGGACGAGGGCGGCTCCTTTCGGGTGCTCAACCTGCCGTTCCGGATGTCGGGCGCCGACACCACGCCCGCCAAGACGATGGCTGCGCTCGGCGAGCATACGGATGCGCTGCGCGAGGAGCTCGGCCTCGCTGACGAGGCGTCAATTCCGACAGGCAAAACCGCCGCGACATTGTGAGCAGCATTGCGTCGCACATGCGGCGTGATCTCGCGCGCGTTCCTCTTGCCGCGGCGCGCTTTTGTCGTCAATCTCGCCTCCAGTCATTCAGCGATCCGAAACATCGGACGAGGGATCCCGGGAGGAACCATGACGAAGATTGCTGCCGCGGCGCGCAAGCACGCGCCGATTTTCCTTGTTGCGGCATTTGGCATCCTTCCGCTGGCCGAGCCTGCGCAGGCGCAGAAGTCCGGTGGCAGCATCACCGTCGGCCAGGAGCTCGACATCCCCGGCTTCGACCCGCTCAAGGTCGGCGTTTACGACACCTCGACCAACACCGCTGCCGCCGCGATCTTCGACACGCTGACAACGCTCGACGACAAGGGCGAGCCGGCACCGAAGCTCGCGGTGTCCTGGACCCATTCCGACGATTACAAGAGCTGGACCTTCAAGCTGCGCGAGGGCGTGAAATTCCACGACGGCACGCCGTTCAATGCGCAGGCCTTCAAGGAGAATTTCGACCGGCAGAAGGACCCCGCCAACAAGTGCCGCTGCGCCTTCTACATCACCAACATGAAGGAGGTGCTGGCGCCGGACGAGCACACCGTCGTCTTCAATCTGACCGATCCCTCCGTGAACCTGCCGGCGACGATCACCATCCAGAGTCAGAACAATGTCGTGCATTCGCCGACGGCCTGGAAGACTAAGGGCGACGACTACAACCGCAACCCCGTCGGCACCGGTCCCTACATCCTGAAATCATGGACCGCCGGCGACCGCATGGTGCTGGAGAAGAATCCCAATTACTGGGACAAGGGCCGGCCCTATCTCGACCGCATTGTCCTGAAGCCGTTGCCCGATGCGCAGTCGCGCTTCGCTTCGCTGCAATCGGGCGAGGCCGACATCATCTGGGACGACGAGAACGACGCCGACAACATCATGAAGGCGCAGAAGGACCCCAAGCTCACCGTTCACACCTACAAGGGCTCGGGTGCGCAGGTTTACGCCTTCAACACCAAGGTGGCGCCATTCGACGACGTTCGTGTGCGACAGGCGCTCGTGATGGCGATCGATCGCCCGAAGATGTCGCAGGCGATCACCAATGGCCTCGGCCGGCCCGCGACCAACCCCTATGGCGACGGCTCCTGGGTCAAGTGCAAGGACGACGGCGCGCTGCCGTTCGACGTCGA
This sequence comes from Bradyrhizobium sp. WYCCWR 12699, assembly GCF_032144035.1. NCBI lineage: Bacteria > Pseudomonadati > Pseudomonadota > Alphaproteobacteria > Hyphomicrobiales > Nitrobacteraceae > Bradyrhizobium > Bradyrhizobium sp. WYCCWR 12699. The sequence goes on along the minus strand of NZ_JAVTJN010000039.1, from coordinate 1,187,021 downwards.
GAAGGCCAAGGCGCTGATCAAGGATTACGGCAAGCCGGTCGAGTTCAAGACGCTGGTGACCGCGACGCCTAGGGGCCGCATGGTGGGCCAGGTGCTGCAGCAGTTCTGGAAGCGCGTCGGCGCCAACATGGAGATCGAGCAGGTCGATCAGGCCACCATTCCCTCGCGTGCCTTCACCCGCCAGTTCCAGATGACGCCGTGGCGCATCGTCGATCTCGCCGATCCAGATCCGCAAATGTACGCGAATTTCCGCACCGGCAGCCCGCTGGCGCTCGCCGGGTATTCGAACCCCGAACTGGACAAGCTGCTGGACCACGCGCGCGTCACCGCCGATGTCGGCCAGCGCACCGAGGATTACTGCGCCATCGGCCGCCTGATCAACAAGGAGGCGATCTGGTTCTGGACGTTCCAGAACACCTATTACGCGCTGTCGAGCGCCAAGCTGAAGGGCTTCCCGAAGATCTACAACGGTGTGATCGACGTTTCGACGACCTGGCTGGAATGACGGCGCGATGCTGAACTTCGTCGTTCGGCGACTGCTTGCCATGCTGCCGGTGCTGCTCGCGGTCTCGCTGCTGACCTTTCTGATCGCCTCGCTGCTGCCGGGCGATCTTGCTTTGGTCATCCTCGGCGATCAGGCGACGCCGGAGAACGTAGCGGCGCTGCGCCGCGACATGGGGCTCGACCAGCCGCTGTGGTGGCGTTATCTGAGCTGGCTCGGTCACGTCCTGCAAGGCGACCTCGGCCGCTCGTTCCGCACCGGGCAGACGGTGTTGCAGGCGGTCGCCGAGCGCATTCCGGTCTCGCTCGAGCTGATGCTGATGGCCGAGTTCATCGGCCTCTTGATCGGCGTTCCCGTCGCGATCGCCTGTGCTGCGCGGGCCGGCGGCGCGTTCGACCGCTTCATGACGGGCAGCGCGTTCGCGATGCTGTCGATGCCGTCTTTCCTGATGGCGATCCTGCTGATCTATTTGTTTGCGGTCGAGCTGCACTGGCTGCCGGCGACTGGCTATGTGCCGTTCACCGAGGAGCCGCTGGGCAATCTGCGCTTCTTCGTGCTGCCGGCGCTGACGCTGGCGCTGGCGGAATGGCCTGGCATCATGCGGGTGCTGCGCTCCGACATGATCGCGACCCTGCAGGAGGACTATATCGCGCTCGCCAAGGCAAAAGGCCTCAAGCCGGCGCGTATCCTGTTCGTGCATGCGCTGAAGCCGTCGTCCCTGACCCTGGTGACGGTGACCGGCATCAATATCGGCCGCCTGCTCGGCGGCACGTTGATCGTGGAATCGATCTTTGCGCTGCCCGGCATCGGCCGTCTCCTGGTCGGTGCGATCTACACCCGCGACCTCGTCATTCTCCAGGGCGTGGTGCTGTTGGTCGCCTGCGGCTTCGTCATCGTGAACTTCATCGTCGACATGCTCTACGCCGTGCTCGACCCCAGGATCCGCCATGCCCGCGCTTGAGCTCTCGATGCAGGACGAGGCGGTGCCCGTGCCGGCTGGCCGCAAGCGCCAGCTCGGCCTCTTGTTCTGGCTCGCGAGCACCTGGCTCGCGATCATCCTTGCGCTCGCGATCCTCGCGCCGGTGCTGCCACTGCAAAATCCCGTCGACATGGACATGCTGGAGCGACGTGCGGCGTTCTCCAGCGCGCATTGGTTCGGCACCGACGGACTCGGCCGCGACGAGCTTGCCCGCCTGATTTTCGGCGCGCGGGCCTCGCTGACGGTCGGGTTGATCGCACCGATGATCGGCCTGACTATCGGCGGCGCGTTTGGCCTGCTCGCCGGCTATTTCCGCGGCCGGTTCGAGACGCTGGTGGTCGGCGGCATGGACGTGCTGCTTGCCTTTCCGCCGCTGATTTTTGCGCTCGCGGTGACCGCTTATCTCGGCCAGTCGGTCCCCAACCTCACCCTGATCCTCGGTGTGCTCGGCATTCCCGCCTTCATGCGGGTCGCGCGGGCGGCGACGCTGACGCTAGCGCGGCGGGAATTCGTGATTGCGGCCGAGGCGCTCGGTGCCAGCCATGCGCGCATCCTCCTGCGCGAGCTGTTGCCAAACGTGATCCTGCCGCTGCTGGCCTTCTTCCTGCTCGGCGTCGCCGTCACCATCGTCGTCGAGGGTGCGCTGTCCTTCCTCGGTCTCGGCGTGCCGCCGCCGATGGCGAGCTGGGGCAGCATGATCGGCGAGGGGCGCGACAGCCTCGACGTCGCGCCGCGGCTGGCGTTTCTGCCGGCGGCCGGACTGTTCCTGACCGTGCTGGCCTTCAATCTGGTCGGCGACACCTTGCGGGCCCTGACCGACCCGCGTCAGGGGGCGCTGTGAGCGGCCCCCTTCTGACCATCGCGAACGTCGCGGTCGAGCTGCCGACCCCGCGCGGAACGCTGCGGGCCGTCGATCATGTCGACCTGTCGCTGGAGGCGGGCCGCACGCTCGGCATCGTCGGCGAATCCGGTTGCGGCAAGACCATGCTGTCGCGCGCGGTGCTGCAGCTGCTGCCGAAAAAGGCAAAGCTCACGGGTCGCGTGATGTTCGACGGCCAGGACCTGGTGCGGCTCGCGCCGGAACGCCTGCGACGCCTGCGCGGGCGCGACCTCGCCGTCGTGTTCCAGGATCCCATGACCTCGCTCAATCCGGTCCTGACCATCGGCACACAGTTGATGGAGACGATCCAGGAGCATCTCGAGCTCGATGCGCCCGAGGCACGGAAGCGCAGCATCGAGCTGCTGGCGGCGGTCGGCATTCCCGCGCCGGAGCAGCGGCTCGCGCAATATCCGCATCAATGTTCCGGCGGCATGCGACAGCGCATCGCGATTGCGATCGCGCTGTCCTGCGAGCCGAAGCTCTTGATCGCGGACGAGCCGACGACCGCGCTCGACGTGACCATCCAGGCGCAGATCCTGGATCTGCTCGCGCGCGAACAACGCCGCCGCCACATGGCCATGATCATCATCACCCACGATCTCGGCGTCGTCGCCGGCCGTGCCGACGAGGTCGCAGTGATGTATGCCGGCAGGGTGGTGGAGCGCGCACCGACCTCGGCCTTGTTCAAGCGCATGCATATGCCCTACACCGAGGCGTTGCTGGCGGCGATCCCGAAGCTGGATGCCGCGCCGCATACGCCGCTGCCGGCCATCTCCGGCCGCCCGCCCGATCCGACGCGACCGCTGCGCGGCTGCTCCTTCGCGCCGCGCTGCCGCTATGCGGCGAGCGATTGTCACCACGCCAAGCCCGCGCTGACGCGCGCGGAGATACCCGGACATCTCTATGCCTGCTTCCATCCGATCCAGATGACGGAGGGAGTTGGCGCATGATGCACCCTGCCGTGCGCGCCGAACCGCTCCTGAACGTCGACAATCTCGTCGTAGAATACGGTCTCGGCAACAAGACGGTGCATGCCGTTTCCGGCGTCAGCTTTCAGGTCGCGCGCGGCGAGACGCTGGGGCTGGTCGGCGAATCCGGCTGCGGCAAGTCGACGCTGGGCCGCGCCGTGCTGCAATTGCGCCGCGCCAGATCCGGGCGTGTACTGTTCGACGGCGAGGATCTCACCGCGATGGAGGGCGAGGCGTTGCGCAAGATGCGCCGCCGCGTGCAGCTGATCTTCCAGGATCCGATCGCTTCCCTGAACCCGCGCCGCCGCATTGGCGACATCGTGGCCGAACCGCTGATCATCGCCGGCGTCAGGGATGCGGCCGAGCGCAAGCGCAGGGTTTACGAGGTGCTTGGCGCGGTCGGGCTCGATCCTGATCTCGTGGCGAACCGCCTGCCGCATGAGTTCTCCGGTGGCCAGTGCCAGCGCATCTGTATCGCACGGTCTCTGGTGCTCAATCCGGAGTTCATCGTCTGCGACGAGCCGGTCTCGGCGCTCGACGTCTCCATTCGCGCGCAGATCCTCAACCTGCTGGAGGAGATGAAGGCGCGGTTCGGCCTGACATTGCTGTTCATCGCGCATGATCTTGCAGTGGTCAAAGCGGTCAGCGACCGCGTCGCGGTGATGTATCTCGGCCGTCTCTGCGAGGTCGGCCCTTCCGAGCAATTGTTCGCGAGGCCCGCGCATCCCTATACGGGACTGCTGTTGCAGGCGATCCCGGTGCCCGATCCGGACGTTCGTCCCGCCGAGAGTGTCGCGGGCGGCGAGCCGCCATCGCCGATTGCACCGCCGTCCGGCTGCCGCTTCCGCACCCGCTGCCCGCGGGCCGATCAGCGATGCAGCGCGGAGATACCGGAGTTGCGCGAAGTCGCACCCGGCCAGTTCGTGGCTTGCCATCATCCGCTGGCCTGAACTAAGACCGGTTTGTCTCACCTTGCCGGCCATGGCATGGTGGCGCGGCGACAAGAAGCATGCGGGAGGACGCCGATGAAGAGTTTCAAGGTTGCCGATTTCAAGGCGCCGTTGCAGGAGTTCGACGAAGCTACGCCGCAGCCGTCGGGCACGCAGGTGCTGATCAAGGTGAAGGCGGCCGGCGTCTGCCACAGCGATCTCCACATCTGGGAAGGCGGCTACGATCTCGGTCACGGCCGCAAGCCGCTCTCGCTGAAGGACCGCGGCATCAATCTGCCGCTGACCATGGGACACGAGACCGTCGGCGAAGTCCTGGCTTTCGGCCCCGATGTGAAGCCGACCGACCAGGGCGATCTCAAGCTCGGCGACGTCGGTCTCGTCTACCCCTGGATTGGCTGCGGCAAATGTGCGACCTGCCTGGCTGGCGACGAAAACATGTGCCTGACGCCGCGTTCGCTCGGCGTCTATTGCGACGGCGGCTATTCCGATCACATGCTGGTGCCGCATCCGCGCTATCTGCTCAATCTGAGAGGGCTCGATCCGGCGACCACCGCGCCCTATGCCTGCTCGGGCGTCACCACCTACAGTGCGCTGAAGAAGGTCGAGCAGTACTTCGATACGCCGATCGTGATGTTCGGTGCCGGCGGCCTCGGCCTGATGGCGCTGTCGCTCTTGAAGGCGATGGGCGGCAAGGGCGCGATCATGGTCGATATCGACGCCAGGAAACGCGAAGCCGCCGAGAAGGCCGGTGCGCTTGCCACCGTCGACCCCAAGGCGCCCGACGCGCTGGAGCAGCTTGCCAAGAAAGCGGGCGGGCCGATCCGCGCCGTGATCGACCTCGTCGGCAACGCCGCGACGACCCAGCTCGGGTTTGATTGCCTCACCAAGGGCGGCAAGCTCGTCATCGTCGGCCTGTTCGGCGGCGGCGCGACCTGGGCGCTGCCGCTGATTCCGATCAAGGCGATCACGATCCAGGGCAGCTATGTCGGAAACTTGCGCGAAACGCAGGAGCTGCTCGACCTCGTTCGCACCAAGAAGGTGCCGCCGATCCCGGTGACGACGGCGCCGCTCGCCAAAGCCAACGATGCGCTGTTGCAATTGCAGCAGGGCGCGGTGGTCGGGCGCACGGTGCTGACGCCGTAATTCAGTTGTCGTTCCGGGGCGATGCGAAGCATCGAACCCGGAACCTCGAGATTCCGGGTTCGGTCCTGCGGACCGCCCCGGAATGACACCTTGTCTTAGGAATATCCATGTCCGCAAACAACGCCTTCCACATTGCCGTGCTCGCCGGTGACGGCATCGGTCCCGAAGTCATGGCGCCCGCGCTCGAGGTGCTGCGCAAGGTCGGCGACAAATCTGGCCTGAGCTTCCGCTTCACCGAGGCGCCGGCTGGCGCCACCAATTATCTGGCGACCGGAAAATCGATGCCTGATTCGACGATCAAGCTCTGCGAGGAGGCCGACGCGATCCTGCTCGGCGCCTGCGGGCTGCCGTCGGTGCGCTACCCCGACAATACCGAGATCGCGCCGCAGATCGAGCTGCGCTTCATCTTCGATCTCTATGCCGGCGTGCGGCCCGCGCGCCTCATTCCTGGCGTGCCGAGCCCGATCGTCGGTGCCGACCAGCGCGGCATCGATCTCGTCGTGATCCGCGAATCCACGGAAGGGCTGTTCGCCTCGATGGGCAAGGGCGTCGTCACCCACGAGGAGGCGCGCGAGACCATGGTGATCACGCGCAGGACTTCCGAGCGTCTGTTCGAGTTCTCGTTTCGCCTGGCCGAGCGGCGCAAGGCGCGCGGCAAGCCGGGGATGCTCACCTGCGTCGACAAGGCGAACGTGTTCAAGGCCTTTGCATTCTTCCGCGGCATCTTCGACGAGATCGAGAAGAAGCATCCTGGGGTGAAGACCGACCGGCTCTATGTCGACGCCTGTTCGGCGATGCTGGTGAAGCGCCCCTGGGATTTCGACGTGATGGTGATGGAGAACATGTTCGGCGACATCGTCTCCGACATCACCGCGAGCCTGATCGGCGGCCTCGGCATGGCGCCGTCGGCCGACATCGGCGACAAATACGCGGTGTTCCAGCCCTGCCATGGCACGGCGCCCGATATCATGGGGCAGGGCAAGGCCAATCCGACCGGCATGATCCTGTCGGCGGCTATGATGCTCGACTGGCTCGCCGACAAGCACGGCGTCGAGAGCGCGGCGGAAGCGGGCGAGACGATCGAGCGTGCGGTGGATCAGGTCTATGCCGGCGGCATCAAGCCGATGGAGTTCGGCGGCAGCAACGGCACCGCGGACATCACGAAAGCGGTGCTGGGCGCGCTCTGAAAAGCAATCGAGGGCTCCAGTTCATCTCAAAGAAAAGGGGCCTTACGGCCCCTTTGTCGTTCACCAGCGGCGCCAGTGGTGGCGGTGACCCCAGCCCCACGGACGCGGGCCGTAGAAGCGGCGCGGGCCGCCATAATAGCCATAGGCGCCGTAATAGTTCGGGCGCCAGAAGCAGCGGCCCCAGGGGTTACAGACCCAGCGCACCTGATCGACATTCGCGGCCGGCCCGCTCGCGACTCGGTCGGCCTGCGGAATGCCGTTCGGCATCGCGGCAAGCGCTTGCCCTGATGCGAGCGCCGCGCCGCCAAGGGCAGCCAGACCAAGCACAGCAAATTTCAGTTTCATCGCAATCTCCCTCGTTGGTGGCGGGAGAACTACCGCGGGATCAACTGGTTGCTACCGCGCTGAGCCGCACGAGGAATTTAATCTTCCTGAACAAAGGTTCAGCTACTTGCCCTGGAACTGCGGCTTGCGCTTTTCCATGAAGGCCTGCCGGCCCTCGCGGAAATCCGCGCTGTCCATGCAGGCGGTGCCGATCGACTTGATCGCGTCCATGTCGCGTCGGCTTTCGTCCTTCAGCACCTCTGCAATCGTGATCTTTGCGGCCTTGATCGCCAGCGGGGCGTTCTCGGAGATGGTCTGCGCGATCGCCATCGTCTCACCCCAGAGCTCGCCCTCCGGGAACACGCGCTCGACGAGGCCGATGCGCAGCGCCTCCGCGGACTCGATGCGCATGCCCGTGTACATCAGCAGCCGTGCCCAGGACGGGCCGACCAGCGACACCAGATGCTTCAAGCCGTCATAGCCATAGGCGATGCCGAGTTTCGCGGCGGGAATGCCGAACTGGCTGCCGTGTGCGGCGAGGCGGATATCGGCGAGCATCGCGACCTGCATGCCGCCGCCGAGACAGAAGCCCTGGATGCAGGCGATGGTCGGCTTGGGATAGTTGGCCAGCAGTGCGCGCTGGGCGGCGCTGCGCTTGGCATATTCCTCGGACGCCGCCGCGTTATGGCGGGTCTTCTCGAACTGGCTGATGTCGGCGCCGGAGACGAAGGCCTTGCCGCCGGCACCGCGCAGGATCACGACGCGCACGGCATCGTCGTCGCGCAAGGCCGTCAGCGCCTCGCCAAATCCCTCCCACATCTCCAGCGACATCGCGTTGCGCTTGTCGGGATTGTTGAAGGTGATCACGCCGACGCCGTCGGTGACGTGCTGGAGGATCTTGCCGTCGGCGTAGGCTATTTCACGGGAGATGTCGGGCATTGCGCGCTCGCTGGTCGTAGGCCGGGGGCAATGTGGGGCGCCGGCCCTTGCGGGGTCAACCGGGGCCGGGCGGGCTTGTTTGCATCCGCCTGTGCGGTGATTGCATGGCGCGTCGTCCGGAGTGGCGTGCGCGCAAAGAAAAAGGGGCGGTCGAGCCGCCCCGGAAAGGCCACGCGCGAGTGCGCGGGCCGGAATATGCTCGTTCAATCCGGCCGCGCCCCCGCGACGCGGCGGATTGAAAGATCGGCCTTGAAGACCGGAGCGTCGGTCGATCTCAGCTTTCGTTCGCTGCGATCGATTCCATCAGCGAGACGAGCTGGCGTTGCACCGTCTGGTCCTTGATCTTGCTGTAGGCGCGCAGCAGGCGGAGGCTGAAGGCCGAATCGAGGAACAGCAGGCTCTCGACTTCGCGCGCCTTGTTGTCGCCGTCGTAGAAGAAAGTCACGGGCACGTCGAGGGCGGAGGCTATCTGCTGAAGCCGAGCCGCGCCGACGCGATTGACGCCTTTCTCGTATTTCTGGACCTGCTGGAAGCTGACGCCGAGCTTTTCGCCGAGCTCGGCCTGCGAGATCTTCATCTCGACGCGCCGCAGACGAATCCGCTTGCCGAGCTCGATGTCCGGCTTGCCGGCACTACGCTGCTTCATTCTCTTCGCCGCTGCTTTCATTTTCGTTTTCACCTTTGTTCTTCGGTTGAAAATCCCCCGAAGAGCTGGGTCAGGGGTTCGCCCATATACGAGTCCTTGAATTCATGCGGGTGCACGAATTCTTCCTTAAACCACGGGAAACGAGCTGGACTGAAAGCTTCGATCAGCCAGTCGATCATGTGCCGCACGCGCGGAATACGGCCGCTACCGGGATGGTAGGACAACCAGATATCCAGCGGCCGGTTCAGCTCGACCTCCAGTGGAATCAATTTCCCGCCGAGCGCAATGGCGTAGCTGGGGAAGACGCCGATGCCGGCGCCATTCGCGACCGCCCAATAATTGGCGCTCGACACGTTGGTCTTCATGACCAGAAGGTCACGCTCCGAAACGCCCGGGAAGAAGCTCTCGAAGGATTCCTTGGCGGCGAGCTGGTCGGCGAATTGCAGCACCAGGCGATGCTTGATCAATTCCGCCGCCGAACGCGGCGCGCCATGCTTTTCGATGTATTTCTCGGAGGCCCAGAACATCAGGTGCATGCGGCCGAGCCGCACCAGCTTGATGTCGAGCGCCGAGGGACGCGACAGATGGATGGCGACGTCGGCCTCGTGGCGCGAGACGTCGGCCGAGCGCATCGCGCAATGCAGGTCGACCAGGATTTTCGGATAGGCCTGCTGGAACTCGACCAGGCGCGGGGCGAGCCAGAACGTGCCGAGCCCCTCGGTGACGGCGACGCGGACCTCGCCGGACAGTGCGTTGGCCATCGAATCACTGGCGCGCAGCACGTCGAAGGTGGCAGCCTCCATGCGCTCGACGGCGGACACCACGAGCGCGCCTTCATCAGTCAGATGGGTACCGTGGACATCGCGGGTGAACAGCGTGGTGCCGGTCTGGCGTTCGAAATCGTCGATCCGCCGGCGCACGGCGTTGATGGACAGCGACAGGCGTTCGGCCGCCGAACGGAAACTTCCGCATCGGACGACTTCGAGGAATATGCGGGCCGCATCCCAATCAGAGAGGCCGCTGAGATTTGTCTTTGGGCGTTCCGCCACAGGAACGCCCCTTTCCGCCAAGGAGTGCATACAAGTCCCTTCGGAAAGCTAAACTGGCAGAATCTGGCGCAAACCACAACCACTGCGGGTTGGGGGATGATGAGTTTTGAACGTCATCCTTACTACCCCGTAGGTGGTATCAGAATGCTGCCAAGGGCTGGGAATCGGGCGGACTGTTCGCCCGGATGAGGGGTGTGGCGTGAGTTCCGTTGCGAGCCGTGAAATGGCTGCGGGATTGCAGGCACTGTCCGCAATGAATGCCGTTGCGCGAGAGCTAGTGCCGTCTCCCTCGATGGATCAATCACAGCGCTCCAAGCGTTTCCTCGCCGATCATTTCGAAACCGAGCGACATCGCAACGCGGCGATGGCAGCCGGAACCGCGGTTCCACAGCGGAATCCCGCTGAAATCAGGTTCAGAGGCACAGCGGCCTCGTGCTATCCTTGGTCTTCCATGGGGGCCGAGGGGGTCGTCACCATTACGTCTCGCAGGCCGAATTAACGGAAAGAACGCCGGTGTCGCATTCAGACGAACAGTTGCAGTCGGTGCTGGAAACGCTCGAGGAGTGCCGCAAGGTTCTCAACGCGTGCAACAGCCGTGAGTCGGCCGAGCTGCTGTCCATTGTCATCCTCGACGTCAGGATGAAACTCAAAGGAATCGACAGTGCCGATCTCAAGGCATTGTGCGACGAAATGCTGCGGAGCGCCGCGAGCGAACCGCCGCACCCTTCCAAGCAGACGCAGGACCAGCCCCGGCGTCCGCTGCTCCGCGTGGTGAAATAGCCACGCCGCCGAGTCTCGCTTTTTGGCGAGATTTGTGCGCGTCCCGATGCCGCACCTGTGATCACAGACGGCATCGGGAGGAGCCCTGGTTTCGTGCGCTTCTGTTGCGCATTCTCCGGCATCGGCTACACCTGAGCCGGTTCGGCTCCGGGCCGGGCGCATTCCCCGCGCGCCGTACCGGCACCTGAGATGGCTCAGACGGCATCATGCAAAATGTTTCGATCCCGGCGGCGCTGATTGCCGGCCTCGTCAGCTTCCTCTCGCCTTGCGTCCTGCCGCTGGTCCCGCCCTATCTGATCTACCTCACGGGCGCCACGATCGAGCATGTCGAGAGCGACGAGCCGTCCTCGGCCTCCAAGCGCGCGATCATGATGTCGGCGCTGCTGTTCGTGCTCGGCTTCTCCACAGTCTTCGTCGCGCTCGGTGCCAGCGCCTCGCTGGTCGGCGGGCTGATCCGAGCCTGGTCGGCGGAGCTGTCGATCCTCGCCGGCATCGTCATCATCGTCATGGGGCTGCACTTCCTCGGACTGACGCGCATCGGCCTGTTGATGCGCGAAGGACGGCTGCCCATTCCCAAGCCGGTCGGCCTCTGGGGCGCCTATATCATGGGCCTTGCCTTCGCGTTCGGCTGGACCCCCTGTATCGGCCCGATCCTGGCCGCCATCCTGTCGATCGCCGCGGCCGAGGCCACGGTGACGAAGGGCGCCGGCCTGCTCGCGGTTTATTCCGCGGGCCTCGGCATTCCCTTCCTGATCGCCGCCCTGATGATCGAGCAGTTCTCGGCGCTGTTCGCGCGCATGAAGGGCCACCTCGTCAATGTCGAGCGCGCCATGGGCGTGTTGATGGTGATCACCGGCATCGGCTTTCTCACCGGCGCGGTCTCCAATGTGAGCATCTGGCTGCTGGAGACCTTTCCGGCGCTGCAGACGATCGGGTAGGGCGTCCCCGTTTACCGTGCCTCGTCCAGCGTGCAGACCACCGTGCAGACCACGCCGCGCGGCAGGAAGTCGACGGTTGCTTCGCCGCCGAGCTGGTCGCGGGCGCTGCGCTCGATCAGGCGCGAGCCGAAGCCGCGTCGCACCGGCGCCGTCACCGGCGGTCCGCCGATCTCGGTCCAGATCAGCCGGAGCCGCGGCTTCGGCGCATCGGTGATGACCTCCCAGTTCAGCGTCACCCGGCCGGTCTCGTTGGACAGCGCGCCGTATTTCGCGGCGTTGGTGGCGATCTCGTGCACGATCATCGACAGCACCACGGCAAGACGCGGCGATAGCGGCACGTCGGGACCGGCCATGCGGATGCGGTCGGGACTGTTCAGCAGGAATGGTTGAAGCGCGCGGGCGATCACGTCGCGGAGCTCGGAGCCGGCCCATTTCTCCTGGCTCAGCAGGTTGTGCGCTTCGGCCAGCGCGCCGAGCCGGCCCTCGAACTTGGTCCGCTCGTCCCGGCTGGCGCTGCGGAAGGTCTGCACCGCGATCGCCTGCATCAAGGCCAATGTGTTCTTGACGCGATGGTTGAGCTCGTCGATCAGGAGATTGTGCAGCATCTCGCCGCGCGCGATCGTCGTCGCCATTCTGACCGCGAAGGTCAGGCCGGTCAGCAGCAGGATGCCGCCGATCAGGCTGGTGATCGCGATGTTGCGCCAGAGCGGCGCGATCAGCGAGCTCTCGGCGACGCCGGCCACGACCCTCCAGCCGGTCAGGTGCGAGGTGGTGAAGGCGGAAGACAGCGCCACGCCGTCGAGCGACACCGTCGACAAGGTCTCCTCCGAGCTGCGCGACATCGCGTCGTAGATCGCGCCAGACGCCTGCTTGCCGATCGTCGCGCTCGGGTTCGGTACGCGGGCGAAAACGATGGCTTTGGTGTCGACCAGGGACACGGTCCAGAGCTGGTCGGGCCGCTGCTTTTCGACAAGGTCCTGAAAGATGCTGATCGGCGGGCTGAAGCAGAGATCGTAGATCACCTCTCCGTCGCGAAACACCGGAACCTCGACGGTGAGCACCTGCCGTCCGTTGATCGCACCGGTGAACAGATCGGAATATTGCGGCGACTTGTTCGCAAAGACCCTTTCGACGATCGCGAGATTGCCGCGCGCCGGCAGGCTCGCGGTGTCGTCCGTCGCGGAGGAAAACAGCAACCGGCCCTTGCGGTCGGAGACCAGCACCAGACCGCCTTTGCCATACTGCTCGACAAAACCGAGCGCGATGCGGCGGAAGCTCTCGAAGTCGCCGTTGCGCAGCGAATTGGTCAGCGCCAGCACCTGCAGGCCGCCGGTCATGCGCTGAACCTCGGAATCCAGCACGAGGCGCATGCTGCGCACGTTCTCCAGCACGCGGCGCGTGGCGTCGCCGCGGTCCTGTTGGTAATTGTAGACGGCAATGCCGACCGCGAAGACGATCAGCGGCAACATCGTTCCCGTGACCAGAAGAGCGAGGCGGACCGGCAGGGTAAGCTTTGACAAACGCGAGTGTCCCGGTTCCGGCGCGGCGGCGCCGGAGTATGATTTTGGCCAGACCATACGGGCGGGACTGGCGCTGCGCCACGATTTTCGCGTCGAGCGCAAGCCTCTGCGTATTGAAGAGAGGGACAGAAGTGCAGGCCGGCTGGAGGCCGATTGCACTGCAGCAGTGGCCCTGCGACGAAGGAGTCGCTCCTACGCAGGCGAAATGACTTCCGTCCGGCCGGGGTTTTTCATACGCTTGCCCTCGCAAGCCGCATACCGGCTGCGCTCACGCCCCGGCGACAGGGTCGGAGCATCAAAGGGAGGGGAGACGATGAAGCGAAGATCATTTCTCGCTGGTATCGGCGCGACCACTGCGGCGGCTACGATCGGCATGCCGTCGATCCTCAGGGCGCAAGCGCCGATCACGCTCAACGGAGCCGTGCAGTTCAACGACGACCACGCCTTCAACCGGGCGCTGCTCCGGTTCGAGGAGCTCGTGAAGAAGTATTACGGCAAGCCCGTCAATTTCACCCTGCACAGAAATTCCTCGCTCGGCCTCGAAAAGCAGTATTTCGAGTACATGTCGCAAGGAAAGGCGGTCGATTACGGTATCGTCTCGCCGGCCCATATGTCGACCTTCGCCAAGGCCGCCCCGTTCATCGATGCGCCCTTCGTGTTCAAGGGCATCGACCACATGAACAAGGTGGTCGAAGCCAACATCCTGGCGCCGATCGCCGACGAGGTCGCGGCGAAGGCCGAGGTGGTCCTGATCGGCTATTCCGGCGGCGGCATCCGCAACATCTTCGCCAACAAGCCGCTCAAGAACCTTGCCGATCTCAAGGGGCTCAAGGTTCGCGTGCAGGGTGCACCGATCTGGTCGAAGACCTTCGCGGCGGTCGGCATGAGCCCGACGGTGATCGCCTATAACGAGATCTACAACGCGATCCAGAACGGTGTGATCGCCGCCGGCGAAAACGAGGCGGCCGGCGTCGAGGCGATGAAGTTCTACGAAGTGGCTCCGCATCTCAGCCTGACCCAGCACGCCGTGTCGATCCGGCCGATCTGCTTCTCGGTGAAGACGCTGAAGACCTTGCCGAAGGATCTGCAGGACGCGATCATGAAGGCCGGCAAGGAGGCCGGCGATTACGGCCGCCAGCTCGAGTCGAGCGAAGAGGTCGTCAAGCTCGACACGCTCGAGAAGGCCGGCAAGCTCAAGCGCGTTCCCTTCGAGGAGCGGGACGCCATGAAGAAGCTCGCCGACCCCGTGATGGCCACCTACGCCAAGGAAATCGGCGCGGAAGGCATTTTCGAGAAGATCAACGTCGTCTGAGATCTCTGCGTCCGCCGACAGCATCTCCGGGCAAGCCCCGCTTCTTGCCCGGACGTGGCGGATGTGCTGCCGCTGGGAGTCCCAATGTCTGAAATGCCCGTCCCGTCCACACCGTCGCTGTGGCGCCGCGCTACGGCGGCTTATGCGAAATTGCTGGAGTTCCTGTTGGCCGCCTGCGTCGGCATCCTCGTCGTTCCGGTCACGCTGCAGATCATCTCGCGCTACACGCCCTTCATTCCGTCCTACATCTGGACGGAGGAGATGGCGCGCTTCCTGTTCATCTGGACGATCATGATCGGTGCCATGGTCGGCGTCCGCGAAGCGCAGCATTTCGAGGTCGACGTGTGGCCGGATCTGTCGCGGCGATCGGAGGCTGCCGTGCGGATCCTGGCGCGGCTCGGCGTGCTGGCGCTGGCGCTGGTGTTCGTAACGGCCGGAATCGAGTTCACCCGCTTTGCCTGGAACAGGACGTCGGAACTGGCCGATCTGCCGCTCTGGCTGATTCACGTCGCATGGCCCGTTGCCGGCGTGACGTGGATTGTCTTCGCGGGCGAACAGATCGTCGATGAAATGCGCGTACTGGTCGGGGCACGGCGATGAGCGGCAATGTACTCTCCGCCGGACAGGCCGCGATGGTGCTGTTCGGGGTCTTCGTCGGCCTGCTCATCGTGCGCGTGCCGGTCGCTTTCGCGCTTGGCTTCGCCTGCGTGCCGATCCTGCTGATCGAGCCGCACCTGTCGCTGATGATGCTCGCGCAGGAGACCTTCAATGCCTACAATTCCTTCATCCTGCTGGCGGTGCCGTTCTTCCTGCTGACGGCGAACCTGATGAGCATCGGCGGCATCACTGACCGTCTGGTGACGCTGTCGCGCTCGATGGTCGGGCATTGGCCGGGGTCCCTCGCGCAGATCAACGTCGTGCTGTCGGTGTTCTTTGCAGGCATCTCGGGCTCGTCGACCGCAGACGCGGCGAGCCAATCGAAAATCTTCATCGATGCCCAGACCAAGGAGGGCTACGACCTTTCGTTCTCGATCGCGATCACCGCGGTTTCCGCGGTGCTGGCAGTCATCATCCCGCCGTCGATCCTCATGATCGTCTGGGGCGGGCTGATCTCGACCTCGATTGCGGCGATGTATCTGGCCGGCATCGTGCCGGGTCTGCTGGTCGCGGGCGCGCAGATGGCGACGGTGCACGTCTACGCCGTCCGACGCGGCTACCCGACCTATCCAAAGTCGACCTGGGTGGAGATGCGCTGCGCCATCTGGAAGTCGATACCTGCGCTGATGACGCCGTTCATCATCGTGGGCGGCATTCTGCTCGGCTGGTTCACTGCGACAGAGTCGGCTTGTGTCGCCGTGCTCTATTCCGTGGCGCTCTCGGCATTCTTCTATCGCGAGACTGGCATTCGCGAGTTGTACAAGGCGCTGCTCGACACCGGGCGCCTTGCCGGCGTGGCGCTGTTCTGCGTCGGCACCGCCAGCGCGTTCGGCTGGCTGCTCGCCTACTACAAGATCCCACAGGAGCTCCTGGCCAATGTCTCGACCTGGGGCATGGGCGCCGTTGCGGCCGGCTTCTTCATCTCCTTCTGCTTTCTGGTGGTGGGCTGCTTTCTCGACGCCATCCCGGCCATCATCATCGTCGGCACCGTTTTGGAGCCGCTCGCCAAATCGGTCGATCTTCATCCGGTCCAGTTTGCGATCATTTCCATCGTGTCGCTGGCCTTCGGACTGGTGACGCCGCCTTATGGTCTTTGTCTGATGATCGCCTGTTCGATCGCGGGCGTGCGGCTGCGCTATGCCCTGAAGGACACGGTGATCATGCTGATCCCGATGCTGCTCGTGCTGGCGGCCGTCATCGTCTGGCCCAGCGTGTCGCTGTTCCTGCCGCGCCTGATCGTGCCGCAAATGCTCAAATGAGCCTCTGCAAGTGAGCTTCTGCAAATAAGCTTCTGAAAGTGCGATCCCGCGGACGAGGGCCGCGGGATCGAGGCAATTGGCTACAGGTTGCTCTCGGTGATCGCGGCGTAGACCATGCTGCGCAGCTCGCGCCGGATCGGGTAGGCGCTCGACGGCAGCACCTGCGTCATGAAGATCGCAATCAGCTCCTCGGCCGGATCGATCCAGAACGAGGTGGTGGCCGCGCCGCCCCAATTGTATTCGCCGGGGCTGCCGGCGATCAGCGTCTCGGCCGGGCGCATCGTCACGGCAAAGCCGAGGCCGAAGCCGATGCCGTTATAGGCGGCTTCGGAAAACAGCGAGCGGGAGACCTCCGGCAGCGCGCGTCCGCCCGGAATGTGATTGCTCGTCATCAACGCCAGCGTCTTCGGTCCGATCAACCTGACACCGCCGAGCTCGCCGCCATTCAGCAGCGCGCGGCAGAAGGTGAGATAGTCGGCGACCGTCGAGCACAAGCCGCCGCCACCCGAGATGAAGGACGGCGGGGTGAGGAACGAGCTCGTCGACGGATCGTCCTGCAGGGTCAGGCCCTCGCGCCGCTGGCCGGCATGGAACGTCATGCCGCCGCCGGGGTCGGCAGAATAGCACGCAGCAAAGCGGTGAGCCTTCGAAGCGGGCACATGGAAATCGGTGTCGGTCATGCCGAGCGGATCGAGGATGCGTTGTTTGAGGAATTGCTCGAACGGCATGCCCGAGATTTTGCCGACGAGATAACCGAGCACGTCGGTCGCGACCGAGTAGTTCCAGGCTTCGCCCGGCGAGAATTCCAGCGGGATCTTCGCCAGACCCTCGATCATGGTCTGCAGCGTGCCCGACTTCTCGACCTCGCCGATCTTTTCAGTGCGGTAGGCGGCGTCGACATTGGAGCGCTGCTGGAAGCCGTAGGTGAGGCCCGCGGTATGGCGCAAGAGATCGACGATCAGCATCGGCCGGGACGGCGGCCGGGTCAGGAAGGCCGGGTACGTGCCGGCGACGAAGACGCCGAGATCCTTCCATTCCGGAATGTACTTGGCGACGGGTTCGTCGATCGCGACGAGGCCTTGCTCGACCAGCATCATGAAGGCGACGCTGGTGAGCGGCTTGGTCATGGAATAGATGCGGTAGATGGTGTCGTCCTTGACCGGCAGCTTGCGCTCGACATCGGCAAGGCCCTGGATCGAGCTGTGCGCGACCTTGCCGCGGCGATAGACCAGAAGATGCGTGCCCGGGAAGCGGCCGGCATCGATGTACCGGCTCTTGAGATGCCCATCGATGCGGTCGAGCGCGGCCTTGGACATGCCGACGGATTCGGGCGAGGCGGGGGTGGGCGCGAGCATCAGTTCCTCCGGGCAGTTTTGTCGCTCCGTTGATAGCCAAATGACGGCCCCATTCCAAGCCGCTCTGGCTTAACGCAGGGGGGCGGGCTGGTGTAGGCTGACCCTGGAACGCCTCCAAGGAGCCCCCGGGGCGAACGAGAAAAACACAGGGCAAGCCATCATGACCCAGTTCAACGAGACTGACCTCACCGAAGCCGTCGTCAGGAGCTTCGACAGCACGCCCAATCCCCGCGCGAAATTCCTGCTCCAGGAATTGGTGAAGTCGCTGCACGATTACGTGAGCAAGACCGGCCTGACGTTCGAGGAATGGGACTACGCCATCGATTTCCTGACCCGCACCGGGCAGAAATGCACCGACACCCGCCAGGAGTTCATTCTCCTGTCCGACGTGCTCGGCGTCTCCATGCTGGTCGACGCGGTCAACCATCGCGACCGCGAAGGTGCCACCCAGACCACCGTGCTGGGCCCGTTCTATGTCGGCGAGCACAAGGTGACGGCGCACGGCACCGACATCTCGCCGAACAACCAGACCGGCGAGCGGATGTTCGTGCAGAGCCGCGTCACGGATTTGAAGGGCAAGCCGCTCGCGAACGTGCCCGTCGACGTCTGGCATGCCGATGACGACGGCTTCTACGATTCCCAGAAGGCCAATTATGACGAGGTCGGCGCCTCGGCGCGGGCGCGCTTCATCACCGACGATGACGGCCGCTTCGTCTTCCGCACCATCCTGCCATGCAGCTACCCGATCCCGACCGACGGGCCGGTCGGCGAGATGATCGTGCAGACGGGCCGCCATCCGATGCGCCCCGCGCATGTGCATTTCCTGGTGAATGCGAAAGGCTATGAGCCGCTGATCACCCACGTCTTCATGGACGGCGACAAATATCTGGATTCCGACGTGGTGTTCGGCGTGAAGGACGATCTCGTCGCCAAGGTCGAGCCGCGCACCGACCCCACGATGCCCGACGGTACCAAGGCGAGCGGGCGCTGGCATTTGATGTCTTACGAATTCCACCTCAAGCCCGGTGGCGGCATGGCGCCGAAGCCGCTGGGCGTGAAGGCCGGAGAGCCGGCGTAAGGGCGCGGATTCATCCCCCGATGTAGGCTGCCAACTCGTCGGGCGTTCCCTTCGGAAATGCTTCCTTGAGATGATCGAGGAAAGCGGAGACGCGAGCACTCAGCAATCGCCGCGAGGGATAGAGCGTCCACAGGGCGATATCGGATCCCTCAACGTCGCCCCAGCGTAGCAGCGTGCCGCTGGCCAGGTCGTGGCTGACCAGTGACAGGGGCAGCCGCGCAGCGCCGACGCCGGCTCGAATAGCATCGCGAACCATCATCAGCGACGACAGTCGAAGAACGGGGTCGACAGCGAGACGCGAGGTACCGCTTGGTCGCTTGATGTTCCAGGCGGCAGCCTCGTTGTCCGCTCCGCGCACGACGACAGGAACGGCGAGATCGCCCTTCGGTCGCTTGAGATTGGGACTGGCCACGACCACCAGGCGGTCGTGCAAGAAGATGCGGCCGACCAGGCTTTCATCTGGATGGGGGTTGACCCTGATCGCGAGGTCAAAACCCTCCTCGATCATGTCGACGTAGCGATCATCCGTCGTGACCTCGAGCCTCACTTCGGGATGCTTGAGCGCGAAGCCGGCCGCGAGCCGGCCCATCGCGGTCTGCGAAAAGAGCAGGGGAGCGCTGATCCGCAATCTGCCTCTCGGCTTGTCGCCGCCCGCGGCGATCGCCGCCGCCGCCTCGTCGAGCTCGGTGAGGAGCGCGCCCGTCCGCTCGTACAGCGCGCGTCCCTCCTGGGTGAGCTTGAGCGTGCGGCCGCCGCGCTCGAAAAGGCGCAAATCGAGGCTGCTCTCGAGTTCCGACACGCGCCGGGACAAGGTCGCTTTCGGACGTCCCGCGGCGCGCGCGGCCTTTCCGAACCCTCCGTGTCGGGCGACGAGATTGAAGTCGGCGAGCGCAAGCAAATCCATCTGTTCCACCAGTGAGACGGCCTGTCCAGATATAGCGTCTATCGGCCCACATGTGGATCACTAATTTCCGAGTGTCTCAACCAAACCGGAGTGATCCCCATGACCATCCTCGTTACTGGCGCGACCGGCACGATCGGCCGTCACGTCGTCGAGCAGCTCGTCAAGCGCGGTGCCGATGTGCGCGTGCTGGTCCGAAATCCCGCGAAGGCCAATTTCCCGGCAGGCGTCGCCGTCGCCCAGGGCGACTTGCTGGACGTCGATTCCCTGCGCGCGGCGTTCTCAGGCGTTTCGACGCTGTTTCTGCTCAACGCCGTGGTGCCCGATGAATTCACCCAGGCGCTGACGGCGCTCAACCTTGCCCGCGAGGCCGGCATCGAACGGTTCGTCTATCTGTCGGTCATTCACAGCGACCGCTACGTGAACGTTCCGCACTTCGCCGGCAAGTTCGGTGTCGAGCGGATGATCGAGCAAATGGGCTTCAATGCGACCATCCTGCGCCCCGCCTATTTCATGAACAACGAGCTCATGATCAAGGATGCCGTGACCGGATATGGCGTCTATCCCATGCCGATCGGCAGCAAGGGGCTCGCGATGATCGACGCGCGCGATATCGGTGAGATCGCGGCGATCGAATTGATCCGCCGCGAGACGTCCGCCGCGACGCTTCCGATCGAGCGCATCAATCTCGTTGGCCCCGATACGATCACTGGCGCCAAGGCGGCCGCGATCTGGTCGGACGTGCTCGGACGCTCGATCGCCTATGGCGGCGACGACGCCGCGGCATTCGAAAAGAATCTCAGGCAGTTCATGCCCGGCTGGATGGCGTTCGACATGCGGGTGATGAGCGAGCGCTTCGTCACGGAGGGGATGATCCCCGAAGCCGGTGACGTCAAGCGTCTGACCGACATCCTGGGACGTCCCTTGCGCTCCTATCGCGACTTCGTCGCCGAGATCACGGCCTCGGCCTGAGGGCTTGCTCGAGCAGGTGCGCGCTGGCGCCTGGCTGCATCGCTCGCCACTGATCATGTGGTGAGCGGGTAGCCCGGATCAGCGCGCGTGCAAGAGCGCCAGCAGCACGACCACCGCGCAGGCAAGCGCGGCCGAGGTCAGTTTCCAGAACATCAGCGGGCTGCGCTCGAGCAGCGGCGTGATCCGCGTGTCGAGATAGGCCGGGTTGGGGGTGCGCAGCTCGAAGACGAACTCGGACAGATCCTCGTGCCGCTTGTAGGGATCGGGATGCAGCGCGCGGCGGAGCGCGCCGTCGACCCAGGCCGGCACGTTGCGGTCGTCGTCGGCCGGACGGTATTTGAGCTTTCGCACGTCCGCCTTGCGGCGGATCCTGGCGACGTGGGTGCCATAAGGCAGCTTTCCCGTGAGCATCTGGTAGCAGATCACGGCCAGCGAGAACATATCGGAGCGCGGCGAGCCGCCTTGCCCGAGAAAATATTCCGGCGCGGTGTACTGCACCGTGCCCAGGATTTCGTCGGATTCGTCCGGCGGCGCGGCCTCGGCGACGCCGGCGACCCTGACCGATCCGAAGTCGATGATCTTCGCGGTGCCGGTCTTGTCGATCAGGATGTTGTCGGGCCTGAGGTCCTGGTGCAGCATCTCCATGCGATGGAAGGCGCGCAAGCCCGCGGCGATCTGCTCAATGATGCCGCGCACGGTTTCGAGATCGGGGCGCGGATTGTCGGTCATCCACTGCTTCAGCGTCTGCCCCTCGACGAACTCGGTCGCGACGTAGAGATAGCTGCGCCGCCGCGACTGGGACAGCGGCTTGAGCACATGCGGGCTGTCGATCCGGCGGGCGATCCATTCCTCCATCAGGAATCGCTTGAGATAGGCGGCGTTGTCGCGCAGATCGACCGACGGCAGCTTGAGCGCCACCGGCTGCTCGGTCTCGGTGTCGACGGCAAGGTAGATATGGCTGCGGCTGCTGCCGTGGATCTCGCGGACGATCCGATAGCCGTCGAACAACGCGCGCGGCTCCGGCAGCGCGGGAAGCGGCAGTTGCGAGGTCTGATTGAAGATGCCGGCCGGCTCGCGCTGCGGCACCGCATCGATGCGAATGATCTGGACGGTGATGTTGTCGTCGCTGCCGCGCCGGTAGGCTTCCTCGACGATCGCCTTGGCCGCTCCGTCGAGCTCGGCGGCGTGCTCATTCAGCGCGCTCGTGATGAAACGCGCGTCGACGAATTCGTAGGCGCCGTCCGTCGCCAGCAGGAAGGTGTCGCCGGCCTCGACCTCGAACGCCTGATAGTCGATCTCGAGCTGCTGATTGATGCCGAGCGCGCGGCCGAGATAGGTCTGCTCGGACGAGACGATGATGCGGTGGTCGTCGGTCAGCTGCTCCAGCGCCTTGCCGGCGACGCGGTAGATGCGGCAGTCGCCGACATGGAAGATGTGCGCGGTGGTCGCCTTGATGACCATGGCGCTGAGGGTGCAGACATAGCCCTTGTCGCGGTCATAGGCGTATTGGCTCTTGCGCGTCTGCGCGTGCAGCCAGGAATTGGTGGCATCGAGCACGCGGCGCGCGGACGTCTTCACCGTCCAGGATTCCGACGTGCAGTAATAGTCCATCAGGAAGCTCTTGACCGCCGACTCGCTGGCGATCTGGCTCACGCTGCTGCTCGAGATGCCGTCGGCGAGAACCGCGGCGATCCCCTTCAGGCCGAGCAGCGGCTCCTCGGGAATCAGGACACCGTGGAAATCCTGGTTGACGGGCTTGCGACCCTTGTCGGAGTGCTGGCCGACCGAAATCAGGAGTCCGCGGGTCATCGTCGTCACCATGAGAGGGGAGCCTCACCCTGCTCGGGCGAGGCTCCCCTGTCGAGACGTATTCGATCAGGCCGCGACGCGGGGCTTCGCAGCCTTGTCGACCTGGCGCTTCGGCTTGGTCATGACATGCGTGGCGTAGAGCGTCATGCCGGTGAAGGCGAGGCCGCCGACGAGGTTGCCGAGCACGGTCGGGATCTCGTTCCAGATCAGATAGTCCATGATCGAGAACTTCGCATGGAGCATCAGGCCCGACGGGAACAGGAACATGTTCACGACGGAATGCTCGAACACCATGTAGAAGAACACCAGGATCGGCATCCACATCGCGATGACCTTGCCGGGGACCGACGTCGAGATCATGGCGCCGACGACGCCGGTGGAGACCATCCAGTTGCAGAGCATGCCGCGCATGAACAGCGTCGCCATGCCGGCCGCGCCGTGCGCGGCGTAGCCGAGCGTTCGGCCCTCGCCGATGTTGCCGATCGCCGCGCCGACCTTGTCGGGCGCCTGCGTGAATCCGAAGGTGGTGACGAAGGCCATCATGAAGGCCACGGTGAAGGCGCCGGCGAAATTGCCGACGAAGACCAGACCCCAGTTGCGCAGCACGCCGCCAAAGGTGACGCCCGGGCGCTTGTCGATCAGGGCGAGCGGCGAGAGCACGAACACGCCGGTCAAGAGGTCGAAGCCCAGCAGATAAAGCATCACGAAGCCGACCGGAAACAGCAATGCGCCGATGATCGGCTGGCCGGTGTTGACGTTGATCGTGACGGCGAACCAAGCCGCCAAGGCCAGGATGGCGCCGGCCATATAGGCGCGGATGATGGTATCCCGGGTGGACATGAAGATCTTGGACTCGCCCGCATCCACCATCTTGGTGACGAATTCCGAAGGCGCGAGATACGACATCAATGGTTCCTTTGCTTCGTAAGTGAGATCGACACACCCTCTGGGAGAGCGCGGCTGAACGTCGTTGGTCGTGCGGGGCTGGCGTGCCGCACGAGGGCTATGGGTGTCTGGAAGCCTTGGGAATCGCGTCACGAGGACTTAGCCGGCGAGGGCCGCGAAGCAGTTGAGCTTCCGGAAATGCAGCCGCCAGAGGCTGCAACAATGCGGCGAGGCCGCAGTCTTCGTTGACGCCAAGGGAAATGCAAGTTGCGTGCCGCGTGACGGCGTCGAAAAGACGGGGTGATATCAATGCGATATGCCTTGCCCGACTGGATCCTGGGGTAACCCTGGGGCCTCTTGCATGAGCTGCTGCACAAGCTTTGTGCGGCGCACAAGTATTAAGCAGGCAGCGAATTTCGCAAGCGGAACATGCCTGCGGCAGCCTGGCGCAGCTTCGTCAACATTCTGATTTTTCGATAGTTTCCCCGATGCCGGCCTTGGCATGAAGCTTGAATAGTTCCAGGCCGACGCCATTGAAGCCGTCCCGCGAGACTTCTCATCCGACTTGCCGACGCCACCAGACGGGGGTCTCCCCCGTCGCGCGTTCGCATGCGCCAAAGACGGCGCCGCCGGACGGACGGGCTGCTCGTGTGCACTGACGCCAATCAATTCTGCAACGATGCAAAGGACGACACTGCCTATGACCAAGCGCACCCGCCGGCCCTCGGAGACGGGCCTCAGCCGCCGTCGATTGTTGAAAGCCGCCGGCTCCACCGCCGCACTTCTCGCCGCAGCAAAACTGAATTTCCCCGCCGGCGCCTTCGCGCAGGATGCAGGCCCTGAGGTCAAGGGCGCCAAGCTCGGCTTCATCGCGCTCTCCGATGCCGGGCCGCTCTTCGTCGCCAAGGACAAGGGCCTGTTCGCCAAATACGGCATGCCCGACACCGACGTGCAGAAGCAGGCCTCCTGGGGCACCACGCGCGACAATCTCGTGCTCGGCTCGGAAGGCAACGGCATCGACGGTGCGCATATCCTCACGCCGATGCCGTATCTGATCTCGGCCGGCAAGGTGACGCAGAACAACCAGCCGACGCCGATGTACATCCTGGCGCGGCTCAATCTCGACAGCCAGTGTATCTCGGTCGCCAATGAGTATGCCGACCTCAAGCTCGGCGTCGACGCATCACCCTTCAAGGCAGCGCTGGAGAAGAAGAAGGCTTCCGGCAAGGCCGTGAAAGCTGCGATGACCTTCCCCGGCGGCACCCACGATCTCTGGATCCGCTATTGGCTCGCCGCCGGCGGCATCGATCCCGACAAGGACATCGAGACCATCGTGGTGCCGCCGCCGCAGATGGTGGCCAACATGAAGGTCGGCACCATGGACTGCTTCTGCGTCGGCGAGCCTTGGAACCTGCAGCTGATCAACCAGAAGATCGGCTATACCGCTGTCACGACCGGCGAGCTCTGGAACAAACATCCGGAAAAATCCTTCGGCATGCGCGCCGCCTTCGTCGACAAGTACCCGAAGGCCGCCAAGGCGCTGCTGATGGCGGTGATGGAAGCCCAGCAATGGGCCGACAAGGCCGAGAACAAGGCGGAGCTTGCCGCCATCATGGGCAAGCGGCAGTGGATGAACTGCCCGGTCGAGGACGTGCTCGACCGCAGCGCAGGCAAGTTCGACTACGGCATCCCCGGCAAGGTGGTCGAGAACTCGCCGCACATCATGAAGTACTGGCGCGATCACGCCTCCTATCCGTTCCAGAGCCACGACCTCTGGTTCCTCACCGAGGACATCCGCTGGGGCAAGTACGAGCCTGGCTTCGACACCAAGGCGCTGATCGCCAAGGTCAATCGCGAGGACCTCTGGAAGGAGGCCGCCAAGACGC
This sequence comes from Bradyrhizobium sp. WYCCWR 12699, assembly GCF_032144035.1. Taxonomy (NCBI): domain Bacteria; kingdom Pseudomonadati; phylum Pseudomonadota; class Alphaproteobacteria; order Hyphomicrobiales; family Nitrobacteraceae; genus Bradyrhizobium; species Bradyrhizobium sp. WYCCWR 12699. Next base: position 1,162,102 of record NZ_JAVTJN010000039.1, on the reverse strand, counting down.
TCGGTGTCGCCGCCGCCGACATCCCAACCTCCACCTCGCGTGGCAAGGAGACCTTCTTCGACGGCAAGGTGTTCGATCCCGAAAATCCGGCTGCCTATCTGAAGTCGCTCGCGATCAAGCGCGTCGAAGTCTGATGGAGCCAGCGGCCGCCCTCGGGCGGCCGCATCGTCTTTTGCAGCCGGAGAAATATTGCGATGAATATGCCTGCCGCCAAAATCGAGATCGAGGCCGCGACGCCCGCGGTCAGTGCCGCGCCGGTCGTTGCGCTGACGCCCAAGCGTCCCCCGCGCACGGAAGCCTATGCACGCATGGCGAGGGAAACCGCCGTGCGCGTGATCCCGCCGCTGGTCGTGATCGCTCTCTTGACCCTGGTGTGGGAGCTGGTCTGCCGCCGCGCCGGCTCTGCGCTGCCGCCACCGTCGAAAGTGTTCAAGGACACCAAGGAGCTGATCCTCGATCCGTTCTTCGATCATGGCGGCATCGACAAGGGCCTGTTCTGGCATCTCTCCGCCAGCCTGCAGCGCGTCGCCTTTGGCTACTCGCTGTCCGCGATCGCCGGCATCGCGCTCGGCGTGCTGGTCGGCCAGTCGGTCTGGGCCATGCGCGGGCTCGATCCGCTGTTCCAGGTGCTGCGCACCATCCCGCCGCTGGCCTGGCTGCCGCTGTCGCTCGCAGCGTTCCGCGACGGCCAGCCCTCGGCGATCTTCGTCATCTTCATTACTTCGATCTGGCCGATCATCATCAACACTGCGGTCGGCATCCGCAATATCCCGCAGGACTATCGCAACGTTGCCGCGGTGGTGCAGCTCAACCCGCTCGAGTTCTTCTCCAAGATCATGATCCCGGCGGCCGCGCCCTACATCTTCACGGGCCTGCGCATCGGCATCGGCCTGTCGTGGCTCGCGATCGTCGCGGCGGAAATGCTGATCGGCGGCGTCGGCATCGGCTTCTTCATCTGGGACGCCTGGAACTCCTCGCATATCAGCGAGATCATCCTGGCGCTGTTCTATGTCGGCGTCGTCGGCTTCGTGCTGGACCGCCTGATCGCGGGTCTCGGCAAGGTCGTCACCCGCGGCACCGCGCTGAACTGAGAGGAGAGGGGCCCATGACCGCCTATCTGAAGCTCGACCACATCGACAAGATCTTCACCCGCGGCGCCACCTCGACGGAGGTGCTGAAGGAAATCAATCTCACGATCGAGAAGGGCGAATACGTCTCGATCATCGGCCATTCCGGCTGCGGCAAGTCGACCCTGCTCAACATCATTGCAGGTCTGACCGGCGCCACCACGGGCGGCGTGCTGCTGGAGAATCGCGAGGTCAACTCGCCGGGGCCCGACCGCGCCGTGGTGTTCCAGAACCACAGCCTGTTGCCGTGGCTCACGGTCTACGAGAATGTCAGGCTCGGCGTCGACAAGGTCTTCGCCAGGACCAAGTCCCGCGCCGAGCGCGACGCCTGGGTCATGCACAATCTCAACCTCGTGCAGATGGCCCATGCCAGGGACAAGCGCCCGTCCGAAATCTCCGGCGGCATGAAGCAGCGCGTCGGCATCGCCCGGGCGCTGGCCATGGAGCCGAAAGTGCTGCTGCTCGATGAGCCCTTCGGCGCGCTCGACGCGCTGACCCGGGCTCATTTGCAGGACTCGGTGATGGCGCTGCATCAGAAGCTCGGCAACACCATCCTGATGATCACCCACGACGTCGACGAGGCCGTGCTGCTGTCCGACCGCATCGTGATGATGACGAACGGGCCGAGCGCGCGCATCGGCGAGGTGCTGGAGGTGCCGCTGGCACGGCCGCGCAAGCGGCTCGAGCTGGCCACCAACACCACCTATTTGAAGTGCCGCCAGCGCGTGCTCGAATTCCTCTACGAACGTCATCGTTTCGTCGAGGCCGCGTAAAACAGAAGTTAACGCGAACGATGCGTGCGCCCAAATAATCAACATCAAGCTCAATCCTTGTGCGTCGCACAAGGATTGAGCGAATCGCAAATTTAGCGTGCGGAAAGGCCCTGCGAAAAATTCGGGCAACGCGAATAACGTTCTGAATTCCCTGTATTTCCAGCGTGCGCGCAACTGGCACGGAAATTGAAACGTCTTTGCGCGACGCCAACGACGACGTCCCTCAACATCATCAATCAGCATCGTAACTCGCCACCGGGGTGAAGCCTCGGAGCGTGCCTCCGTGGCCGGAGGCTGAGCCTGCAACGACGCAGCGGTGAGCCTGGAAGGGATACTCAATGACGAAGAATCCGACTTGGATTTCAGACTGGCGCCCCGAAGATGAGGCGTTCTGGAATGCGACTGGCAAGACTATCGCGCGACGCAACCTGATCTGGTCGATCGTGGCCGAGCATATCGGCTTCTCGGTCTGGCTGATCTGGAGCATCGTCACCACCAAGCTGCCGCAGGCCGGCTTCCACTACACCACCGACCAGCTGTTCCAGCTTGTCGCGGTGCCGGGCCTGATCGGCGCATTGATGCGCTTTCCCTATACATTCGCAGTGACGACGTTCGGCGGCCGCAACTGGACCATCTTCAGTGCGGCGATCCTGTTCATTCCGACCTTGTCGCTGGCCTATTTCGTGAGCCAGCCCGACACGCCGTTCTGGCTGATGCTGCTGGTTGCCTCGACCGCGGGCCTTGGCGGCGGCAACTTCGCCTCCAGCATGACCAATATCTCCTTCTTCTTCCCCGACCGGATGAAGGGCTGGGCGCTCGGCCTGAACGCGGCTGGCGGAAATATCGGCGTCTCCAGCGTGCAGCTGCTGACCCCGATCCTGATGACGCTCGCCGTCTTCAACCTGTTCCAGGCAACGCCCGTCGACGGCATCTTCCTGCAGAATGCCGGCCTGATGTGGGTGCTGCCGATCGCGATCGCGGTGTTCGGCGCGGTGTTCTTCATGAACAACCTCACCACGGCGAAATCGTCGGTGAAGAACCAGCTTGCCATCGTCAAGCGCAAGCACACCTGGATCATGGCGTATCTCTATATCGGCACGTTCGGATCCTTCATCGGCTACTCCGCCGCGTTTCCGCTGCTGATCAAGACTCAGTTTCCGCAAGTCACGATTGCGATCGCGTTCCTGGGGCCGCTGGTCGGCTCGCTGTCGCGTCCGCTCGGCGGCTGGCTTGCCGACAGGATCGGCGGCTCGATCATCACGTTCTGGAATTTCATCGTGATGGCGGGCGCGACGGTCGGCGTGCTCTACTTCGTCGGGCAGAAGGATTTCATCGGCTTCCTGTCGATGTTCCTGATCCTGTTCGTGACGACGGGCATCGGCAACGGCTCGACCTACCGCATGATCCCCTCGATCTTCCGCGAGGAGAACCTGTTCAAGGTGCGCGGCAAGGGCGATGCGGCGCGCGCGATGGCGCTCAAGACGGCGAGCATCGAGAGCGGCGCAGCAGTCGGTTTCATCGGCGCCATCGGCGCGGTCGGTGGCTATCTGATCCCGACCGGCTTCGGCAAGTCGATCGCCATGACCGGTGGGCCGCAACTCGCGCTCGTGATCTATCTCGCCTTCTACGCCACCTGCCTCGCGTTGACCTGGTGGTTCTACCTGCGTCGCAGCCCGCAGGGCGAAGGCGCCTCAGGCCTCGCCCAAGCCAGGGTCTGATACTTGGTACGAATCTCGCTTCTCCCCGTACGCGGGGAGAAGTCCCTCTGATGACGTTTGACCCATGAACTTTTTCCGCAACGGCGCGGACGAAGGCAGACCGAAACAGACAGGAGAACATCATGACGCCAGAACAGATCGCCCTCATCCAGCAGAGCTTCGCCAAGGTCGCGCCGATATCGGAGCAGGCCGCGGTGCTGTTCTACGATCGTCTTTTCAAGGTGGCGCCGTCGGTGCGCGCGATGTTCCCCGAAGACATGACCGAGCAGCGCAAGAAGCTGATGGGTATGCTCGCGGCCGTCGTCGGCGGCCTGTCGAACCTCGAGACGATTCTTCCCGCGGCCTCCGCGCTGGCCAAGCGCCACGTCGCCTACGGCGCGGTGGCCGAGCACTATCCCGTGGTCGGCGAGACCTTGCTGTGGACCCTGGAGAAGGGTCTTGGCGAAGCCTGGACGCCCGAACTGGCAAAGGCCTGGACCGACGCCTACGGCGTGCTGTCCGGCTACATGATGTCCGAAGCCTACGGCGCACAGCCGCAGGCCGCTGAATAGGAGATGCCTCGTGAGTGAACCGCTGGTCATCGTCGGTAACGGTATGGCGGCCGCGCGTCTGGTCGACGAGCTCGCCAAGACCTCACTCGGCCGCTACGCGGTCGCCGTGATCGGCGAGGAGCCGCGGCTCGCTTACAATCGCGTGCTGCTCTCATCCGTGCTGGCCGGCGAGACCGGCTCGCACGAGATCGAGCTCCGGCCGGCGGACTGGTGGCGCCATCGCGGCGTCACCGTGCGCTACGGCTATCGCGTCAGCGAGATCGACGTCGGCCGCCGCGAGTTGAAGATCGACGGCGAAGAGAGCATGGAATATTCCAAGCTGGTGCTCGCCACCGGCTCGACGCCGCTGCGGCTGAACGTGCCGGGCGCCGATCTCGCCGGCGTGCACACGTTTCGCGATACGCGCGACGTCGACCTTTTGCTGACGCTGGCCGCGGCCAAGAAGCGCGTCGTCGTCGTCGGCGGCGGCCTGCTCGGGCTTGAAGCAGCCTATGGCCTTGCCAAGGCCGGCGCGCCGGTGACGCTGCTGCATCTGATGGACCGGCTGATGGAGCGCCAGCTCGACGGGCCGGCTGCCGATCTGCTCAAGACGCTGGTCGAGCGCAAGGGCATCCGCATCCTGCTCAACGCTTCGACCGCCCGGATTCATGGCGATGGACATGTCGAGGCCGTCGAGCTTGCCGATGGCAGCCGTATCGAGGCCGACGCCGTGATCTTCGCTGCCGGCATCAAGCCGAACGTCGCGCTGGCCAAAGAGGCGGGGATCGCCGTCAACCGCGGCGTCGTCGTCAACGACGTGATGCAGACCTCCTCGTCCGACATTTTCGCACTCGGCGAGTGCGCCGAGCATCGCGGCACCTGCTACGGCCTGGTCGAGCCCGCTTATGAGCAGGCGCGGGTGCTGGCGCGGCACCTGGCCGACCGGCCCGCCGCCTATCAGGCCAGCGTGGTCTCGACCAATCTGAAGGTGTCCGGAGTCAGCGTGTTCTCCGCCGGCGACTTCATGGGTGGGGAGGGCAGCGAGAGCCTCGTGCTGACCGACCGCAGGCGTGGCACCTACAAGAAGCTCGTGATCGCGGACGGCCGGCTCACCGGTGCGGTGCTGATCGGCGATACCGTCGATGCGCTCTGGTATCTCGAGCTGATCCGCAATCGCGACAAGGTCGCGGCGATCCGCACCGACATGATGTTCGGCCGCGCGCTCGCGCTTCCTTCGAAAGCGGCTTGATATGACGGCGATCGATCCCACGCTCCGCGCCACCAAGACGACCTGTCCCTATTGCGGCGTCGGTTGCGGCGTGCTGGCGACGCCCGACGGCAGGGGCGGGGCGGCAATCGCCGGCGATCCCGATCATCCTGCCAATTTCGGCCGGCTCTGCTCCAAGGGCTCCGCGCTCGGCGAGACCGTCGGGCTGGAAGGCCGTCTGCTCTATCCGATGATCCGCTGCAAGGGCCTATTGGAACGCGTCGCCTGGAGCGATGCGCTCGATCATGTCGCCCATCGCATGCAGCACATCGTGGCCCGCGACGGCGCCGACGCGGTCGCGTTCTATCTCTCCGGCCAGCTGCTGACCGAGGACTATTACGTCGCCAACAAGCTGATGAAGGGTTTTGTCGGCACGGCGAATGTCGACACCAATTCGCGGCTCTGCATGTCGTCGTCGGTTGCCGGCCATCGCCGCGCCTTCGGCGCTGACACCGTGCCCGGCTGCTACGAGGATCTCGACCAGGCCGATCTGCTCGTCTTCGTCGGCTCGAACGCGGCCTGGTGTCACCCGGTGCTGTTCCAGCGCATGCTGAAGAACCGCGGGGAGCGCGGCGCGCGCATGATCGTGATCGACCCGCGCCGCACCGACACGGCTGATGACGTCGATCTGTTCCTGGGGCTCAAGCCCGGCACCGACACCGCGCTGTTCTCCGGCCTGTTCGTCCATCTCGCCGACAATGGCGCGCTCGATCAAGACTATATCGCGCAGAACACGTGCGGTTTTGACGACGCACTGGCGCGCGCGCGGAGCATTGCCGGCAGCGTCACCGCGACTGCGCTTGCCACGGGCCTCTCCGAGCAGGACGTCGCGACCTTCTTCAAGATGTTCCGCGACACCGAGAAGGTCGTCACGCTCTATTCGCAGGGCGTCAACCAGTCGGCGCAGGGCACCGACAAGGTCAACGCGATTCTGAACTGCCACCTCGCCACCGGACGCATCGGCAAGCCGGGCGCCTCGCCGTTCTCGCTCACCGGCCAGCCCAATGCGATGGGCGGCCGCGAGGTCGGCGGCCTCGCCAATATGCTGGCCGCTCATATGGGCTTCACGCCGCCCGACATCGACCGCGTCAGGCGGTTCTGGAAGGCACCCCGCATCGCCACCCATGAGGGGCTGAAGGCGGTGCAATTGTTCGAGGCCATCAATCGCGGCGAGGTCAAGGCGCTCTGGGTGATGGGCACCAATCCCGCGGTGTCGCTGCCGGATGCGGACTTCGTGCGCGAGGCGTTGAAGAAGCTCGAGCTGTTCGTGGTCTCCGAGAACGTGCTGTCCAACGACACGGTCGAGGCCGGTCCGCATGTGCTGCTGCCGGCGCTGGCCTGGGGCGAGAAGTCGGGCACGGTGACCAACTCCGAACGCCGCATCTCGCGACAGCGCTCGTTCCTGCCGGCGCCGGGCGAGGCGCGCCCCGACTGGTGGATCCTGAGCGAGACCGCAAAGCGTCTCGGCTTCGGCGACAGTTTCAACTACAAATCCGCCGCCGATATTTTCCGCGAGCATGCCGCGCTCTCGGCGTTCGAGAACGAGGGCGGCCGCGATTTCGACATTGGCGCGCTGACCTCACTCTCCGACGAAGCCTTCGACGCGTTGAAGCCGGTGCAGTGGCCGGTGCGCGAAGGCGGGGCGCCCGGCGAACGCTTCTTCGCGAGCGGTGGCTTCTTCACCAATGACGGCAAGGGTCGCTTCGTCGCGCCGGAAGTGCCGGCGCTGCGCAGCGAGACCGGACCATCGCGTCCGCTGCGACTGAACACCGGACGCATCCGCGACCAGTGGCACACCATGACGCGCACGGGCCTCAGCCAGCGGCTCGGTGCGCATCTGCCCGAGCCGTTCGTCGAGATCCATCCCGATGACGCCAGCAAATATGGCATCGTCCATGACGGCTACGCCCGCATCACCACCGACTATGGCCAATGTATCCTGAAAGCGGTTGTGAGCGATCGCCAGCAGCGCGGCGCTCTGTTCGTGCCGATCCACTGGAGCGCGATGAATGCCTCGCACGGCCGCGTCGGGGCGCTGGTGCAGTCGTTCACCGATCCGTTCTCGGGGCAGCCGGAATCGAAGGCGACGCCGGCCGCGATCGCGCCCTATGAATACGTCTTCCGCGGTTTTGCGCTGTCGCGACAGCAGCTCGATCTGCCGCCGAACCTGATGTGGACACGTGTCACGGTTGCCGGCGGTTTCGGCTATCTGTTCGCCGACAATGCGGACCTGTCGCGCTGGCCGGCCTGGCTCGACGGCGTCGCCGGCGAGGATGTCGCCGAATATCGCGATTTCGGCGGCGGTATCTATCGTGCGGCCTCTTTCACCGGCGATCGGATCGAGGCTTGTCTGTTCGTCGGTCCCGGGCATGACGCCGGTGACTGGGAGGTGGTCAGAACCGCCTTTGCGGCCGATCACGTCACCGACGAGCAGCGCCGTATGTTGCTGTCGGGCAAGTCGACGGAGGGGGCAGCCTCGACCGGACCGATCGTCTGCGCCTGCTTCGGCGTCGGCCGCGGCACCATCTGCGACACCATCGCCGCTGGCGCGCGCACGGCGGCCGAGATCGGTGCGAAGCTCAAGGCCGGCACCAATTGCGGCTCCTGCATCCCCGAGTTGAAGCGCCTGATCGCGACGACGGACGTGCCAGCGAAAGAGGCCAAGCTCGCGCGGGCCGTGGGGTCGGTTTCCTAGGGCGGTTTAGCGCAGCGTAACCCACCGCTCTTCCTCTGCCGAAATGACGGTCTCGTGCCCCGGACGCAGCGCAGCGTCCCCTTGACGGTGCGCTGCAGAGCCGGGGCCCATGTTGCCTCGAGTGCTGGGCTTTTCCGGGTCCCGGCTCTGCGCCGCAACGCTGACGCGTTGCAGCGCGTCCGGGACAGGAGAGTGAGCGGCGATTCCGCCGCGCCTTCGCCCCATTCGACGCGCGCTCGATTGTGCCTTATGGTGCCGCGCGCTCCCCTCAACAATCACAACAACAATGATGTACCTGGAAACGCCGCCGCGTCTGATCGAGACGAAACTCTTCTCCGCCATGCCCGAACAATTCCGCCGCAAGGGCGTGCGGACCGATTGGGCTGACGCCAACCGGCCGGGCATTGCCACGGACAGCTTCATCGAAGGGCCATCCTTCGATAAGGACGGCAACCTTTACGTCGTCGACATTCCCTTCGGCCGCATCTTCCGTATCGCGCCTGACGGCGAATGGTCGCAAATCGCTGAATATGAGGGATGGCCGAACGGGCTGAAGATCGCGGCCGACGGCCGCGTCCTGGTGGCCGACTACATGCACGGCATCATGGAGCTCGACGTCAAAGCCGGCCGCATGACGCCGGTCCTGACCGCGCGCAACTCGGAATCCTTTCGCGGCTGCAACGATCTGCATCTCGCCTCCAACGGGGACATCTATTTCACCGATCAGGGCCAGACCGGATTGCATGATCCAAGCGGCCGGGTCTATCGGTTGGCGTCGAACGGCCGGCTCGATTGCCTGATCAACACCGGCATCAGCCCGAACGGCCTGGTTCTCGACGCAACCGAAACCGTGCTGTTCGTCGCGATGACGCGCGACAATGCGGTGTGGCGGTTGCCGTTCATGAAGGATGGCAGCGTGTCCAAGGTCGGCCGCTTCTGCTCGCTGTTCGGCACCAGCGGTCCCGATGGGCTGACCATGGACGCCAAGGGCCGCCTGTTCGTCGGCCATGCCTCGCTCGGCCACGTCTTCGTGTTCGCGCCGAACGGTGAACTGATCGCGCGGATCAAGTCATGCGCGGGGCCGAACTGCACCAACGTCGCGATCGGTGGCGCCGGCAAAGATCGTCTCTATATCACGGAGTCGTCGACCGGCAGCGTGCTGGTGGCGGATATCAGTGGACTGTGAGCTCTGACATGAACACCAAGTCCTTCGGCAAAACCGGCGCCGATGTTTCCGTGATCGGGCAGGGCACCTGGTATCTCGACCACGGCGACCGCAACCGCGCGATTGCAGCGCTTCAGCGCGGGCTCGATCTCGGCATGACGCATATCGACACCGCCGAGATGTATGGCGATGCGGAGCTCGTCATTGCCGATGCCATCGCGGGACGTCGCGATGAGGTGTTCCTGGTCTCCAAGGTGTTGCCGAGCAACGCCTCGCGCCGCGGAACCGTCACGGCTTGCGAGCGCTCGCTGAAGCGGCTGAAGACCGACCGTCTCGATTGCTATCTGCTGCATTGGCGCGGTTCCTATCCGCTCGAGGATACCGTCGCCGCGTTCGAGGAACTGGTGAAGGCTGGCAAGATCGGGTCTTGGGGCGTTTCCAATTTCGACGCCGACGATCTCGACGAGATTCTCGCCGTCGCCGGCAAGGGGCGCATCGCCTGCAATCAGGTGCTCTATCATTTGAAGGAGCGCGCGATCGAGCACGCGGTGATCCCGTGGTGCGAGCAGCATGGCGTCGCGGTGGTCGCCTATTCGCCGCTCGGGCACGACGACTTCCCGGACGCGCGCAGCAAGGGCGGTGCGGTGCTGGCGAAGATTGCGGAAGCGCGTCGCGCGACGCCGCGTCAGGTCGCGCTGAGCTTCCTGACCCGTGCAACTACGGTGTTCGCGATTCCGAAGGCCTCGTCCGCGGAACATGCCGCCGAGAATGCGGCGGCCGGCGACCTCGTGCTGACGAAAGACGAGATTGCGGCGCTCGATGCGGCGTTTCCGCGCGGCCCGAAGCCACGCAGCCTGCCCATGCTGTAACGCACAAACGCCCATTGTTAACGGAGCATTGACGCGCGCGGCGGCTCGCGCATATCGGCATCCTGTTTTCGGAAGTTGTGAACTCGGCGCATTTGTCGTTTTTTACAACCGCTCTCGATTCGCATTTTGCCCGGGTTCCAGCCGTGACACCGCCGCCCGCCGTAGCCGCAAGGCTCGACAGTATTCCCATGCCCGCCCCGGAGAAGAAGCAGGAGGCTCGCCGTGCGCCCGCGCGCGTCGATCATCCCTTCAAGGGCATTGCGCTGGTGCTGCTGTCGACGGTGTTTCTCGGCACCTCCGACGTCACCGCGAAATACCTCTCGACCAGCCTGCCGTCGATCGAGATCACCTGGATCCGCTTCGTCACCTTCGCGCTGATGTTTACGCCGGGGATGCTGCCGGGCTCGCCGCTCCACGCGATGCGCACCGATCGCCTCGGCCTGCAATTGATGCGCGGCGCCGCGCTGCTCGGCTCGTCGCTGTTCTTCATCACGGGCTTGCGCTTCTTGCCCATTGCCGAAGCCTCCGCCACCGGTTTCGTCTCGCCGCTTTTCGTCACTGCGCTGTCGATCATCTTTCTCAGCGAGAAGGTCGGCATGCGGCGCTGGATCGCCACTGCGATCGGCCTGACCGGCGTGCTGATCATCCTGCGCCCGGGCACGAGCGCGTTTCACGCCGCCGCGTTCTTCCCGATCATCTCGGCATTCTGCTGGGCTGCCGCGCTGATCCTGACGCGCATGATGAGCGGCCGCGAAGCCGTGCTCACCACCATGGCCTATTCCGCGCTGACCGGCGTTGCGATCCTGTCCGTGATGGTGCCGTTCGTCTGGGTCACGCCGAGTTGGACCGCGATCGGTCTCGGCATCGTGATCGGCGTTGCCTCCACCGTCGGCCAGTGGATCATCGTGCTGGCCTATCGCTACGGCGATGCCTCGGTGCTGGCGCCGTTCTCCTACACACAACTGCTCTGGGTCAGTATTCTGGGCTTCTTCATCTTCGGTGAGGTGCCTGACGTCTGGACCGTCGTCGGCGCCGCCTTCATCGTCGCCAGCGGCCTCTACATCGCGCATCGCGAGCGGGTCCGACGGGCCCAGCTGCTGGTGCTCGAAGAGCGTTCCCCGAATCCCTGACGCAAGTCGCCCCGCCTGCTTCGTGCTATCAATGCCTCCAACGAAAAGGGGAGGAGCCGGATGCGCGCTGCGATTTTCAGGAACGGTGAGATTGTCGTCGGCGAGATGGCCGAACCCAAGCCCGGGCCCGGCCAGGTGCTGGTCAAGACGCTCGCCTGCGGCATCTGCGGCTCCGACCTGCACGCGCGCCAGCACGCCCATCGCATGGTGGAGATGGCGCGGAAGACCGGGCGCAAGCCGATGGACCTCACCCGCGACGTCGTGTTCGGCCACGAATTCTGCTGCGAGATCGTCGACCATGGTCCCGGCACCGCGCGCAAGCTCAAACCGGGCACCCGCGTCTGCTCGCTGCCGGCGCTGGTGACGCCCGGTGGTATCGAAGGCATCGGCTATTCCAACGACAATATCGGCGGCTATGCCGAGGCGATGCTGCTGAGCGAAGCGCTGCTGCTCGAGGTGCCGAACGGTCTGGCGCCGGAACACGCGGCGCTGACCGAGCCGCTCGCGGTCGGGGTCCATGCCGTGGCGAAAGCCAATATCCGCGGCGGCGAGGTGCCGCTCGTGATCGGCTGCGGCCCGGTCGGGCTTGCGGTGATCGCCGCGCTGAAGCTGAGGGGACTGCATCCAATCGTTGCGGCCGACTATTCACCGGCACGGCGCGCGCTGGCAGCCAAGCTCGGCGCCGACATCGTCGTCGATCCCAGCGTGTCGCAGCCCTATGCGACCTGGGCCGAGCACGCCCAGATGTCGGAAGCCGAGAAGGCGGCGCGGCCGCCGTTCCAGGCCATGCTGCCGGCGCTGAAGCCTGCGATCATCTTCGAATGCGTCGGCGTGCCCGGCCTGCTGCAGCAGGTGTTCGAGGGCGCGCCGCGCGACGCGCGTATCGTCGTTGTCGGGGTCTGCATGGAGAGCGACAGAAACGAGCCGATGCTCGGCATCATGAAGGAGCTCAACGTCCAATACGTGCTCGGCTACACGCCGGAGGAATTCGCCGCATCGCTGCGCCTGATCGCGGAAGGGCAGGTGGACGCGGCTGCGATGGTGACGGCGGAGGTGGGCCTGGACGGCGTCGCCAGGGCCTTCGCGGATCTCGCCAATCCCGAGGCGCACACCAAGATCATCGTGCAGCCGTGGCGGTGAGGGGCTACACCGGCAGCGCGATCGAATACTTCACCTGGCTGAGCGCGAAGCTCGATTCGATCGAGGCGATGCCGTCGAGCCTGGTGAGCTTGGTCTTCAGGAACGTCTCGTAGGAGGCGAGGTCGGCCGCGACGACGCGCAAGAGATAGTCGCGGTTGCCGGTCATCAGATAGCATTCCAGCACCTCGTCCCATTTCGAGATCGCGCGGGCGAAGCGGTTGAGATCCTCTTCCTTCTGCCGCGCCAGCTTGATCGAGATGAAGACGCTGACATGCAGGCCGAGCGCCTTCTGGTCCACCGTCGCGACATAGCGCGAGATGACGCCGCGCTCCTCCAGCAGCTTGACCCGGCGATGGCAGGGCGAGACCGATAGCCCGACCTTGTCGGCGAGCTCCTGCATGGTCAGCCGGCTGTCAGCCTGGAGATGGCTGAGGATCTTGCGGTCGATGGCGTCGAGCTCGGGCATTGGGATGAAACCTGTCATTTGGGCATTCGGTTGGTAAAATATCCCAATATCGTCAGGTATGGCGCGAAAAATTGAGAAGTTTGGCCCCGCTCGCGGGCGTATCATCGCGCCACCTGTTTTCCGGGAGCATTGCCATGCCCGTTGATTCCGCCCGTCTGGACACATTGACAGCGCTGGCCCGCAAGGCGCTCTGGCTGTCGTCCTGGACCATCCACCACGCCAACCACATCCGTCCCAGCGCGGACGGACTCAAGGTCGGCGGACATCAGGCCTCCTCAGCCTCGCTCGCCACCATCATGTCGGCGCTATATTTCCATGTGCTGCGCCCTGAGGACCGCGTCGCGGTGAAGCCGCATGCGAGCCCGGTGTTCCATGCCATCCAATATCTGTTCGGCCGGCAGAGCCGCGAGAAGCTGGAGAACTTTCGCGGCTTCAAGGGCGCGCAGTCCTATCCCTCGCGCACCAAAGATGTCGATGACGTCGATTTCTCCACCGGCTCGGTCGGCCTCGGCGTCGCCCAGACGCTGTTCGCCTCGCTGGTTCAGGACTACGTGAAGGCGCATGGCTGGATGAAGGATCGCCGCGAAGGGCGGATGATTGCCCTCGTCGGCGACGCCGAGATGGACGAAGGCAACATCTTCGAGGCGCTCGCCGAGGGCTGGAAGCACGGCCTGCGCAACACCTGGTGGGTGGTCGACTATAACCGCCAGTCGCTCGACGCCGTCGTGCGCGAGGGGCTCTGGGAAAAGTTCGAGACCATGTTCCGCAATTTCGGCTGGGACGTCGTCATCGTCAAATACGGCCGTCTGATGCGCGAGGCGTTCGCGGAAGCGGGCGGCGAGGCACTGAAGCGCTGGATCGACAATTGCCCGAACGCGCTCTACGCCGCGCTGTGCTTCCAGGGCGGCGCTGCGTTCCGCAAGCATCTGCACGACGAGATCGGCGATCAGGGCCCGATCACTAGGCTGATCGACAAGCGCAGCGACGACGAACTGCTGGCGCTGATGTCGAACCTCGGCGGCCACGACATGGCGAGCATGCTGGAGGCGTTCGAGTCGATCGACCACGACCGCCCCGTCTGCTTCATCGCCTACACCATCAAGGGCGTCGGCCTGCCGTTCCAGGGCCACAAGGACAACCACGCCGGCCTGATGACGGTCGCGCAGATGGAGAAATATCGCGACAGCCAGAACATCCGGCCCGGCCACGAATGGGACAAATACGAGGGCCTCGCACAATCCGCCGCCGAGCTTGACGCGTTCCTTGCAAGCGTGCCGTTCAACCAGGACGGCCGCCGCCTGACCGCGCCCGTCATCGAGGTCCCCCAGCAACTTGCGTTCAAACCGACGCCGCAGATGTCGACCCAGCAGGGCTTTGGCCTCGTGCTGAACGAGATCGCCCGCGGCGACAGCGAGCTGGCGAGGCGCATCGTCACGACCTCGCCCGACGTCACCGTCTCGACCAATCTCGGTCCCTGGGTGAACCGGCGCGGCCTGTTCGCCAGCGCCGAGAAGGCGGACTTATTCCGCAGCGAGAAAATTCCATCCACCTACAATTGGGACGCTTCGCCAAAAGGCCAGCACCTCGAGCTCGGCATCGCCGAGATGAACCTGTTCATCATGCTCTCGGCGCTCGGCCTATCGCACCAGATCAACGGCGAGCGGCTGCTGCCGGTCGGCACGCTCTATGATCCCTTCATCGAGCGCGGCCTCGATGCGCTGAATTACGCCTGCTATCAGGATGCGCGTTTCATGGTGGCGGCGACGCCGTCGGGCATCACGCTCGCGCCCGAAGGCGGCGCGCACCAGTCGATCGCAACGCCACTGATCGGCATGGCACAGGACGGGCTCGCCTCGTTCGAGCCGGCCTTCGTCGACGAGCTCGCCGTGATCATGGGCTGGGGCTTTGAGCACATGCAGCGCGATCCGGGCGAGGGCGGCTCGCTCTATTTGCGGCTCTCGACGCGCAGCATCGAGCAGGCGCAGCGCATCATGACACCGGAATTGCAGCAGGGCATTACCGACGGCGCGTACTGGCTGCGCAGGCCGGGGCCGAATGCCGAACTCGTGATCGCCTATACCGGCGCGGTCGCGCCCGAAGCGATCGAGGCCACCGGATTCATCGGCGAGAGCCGCCGCGACATTGGCCTGCTTGCAATTACCTCCGCGGATCGCCTTCACGCAGGCTGGACCGCCGCGCGAAAATTGCGGCGGGACCGCCGCGGCGTGCAGCATCTCAGCCATATCGAAAAGTTGCTGGCGCCGTTGCCGCGCGACTGCGGCATCGTGACCGTGATCGATGGCCACCCGTCCGCGCTCGGCTGGCTCGGCAGCGTCCGCGGCCACCGCGTCGAGGCGCTCGGCGTCGAGCAGTTCGGCCAGACCGGCAGCATCGCCGACCTTTATCGGCACTACGGCATCGATGCGAATGCCATCATCGACGCGGCCGAAAGCCTCACCACCGGCGCCCCGGTGCTGCATCGGAAGATGGCGGTGTAGTCGAGGTACCCGGCTGCATGGGCCCCGGCTCAGCAGGCGCATCACTGAAGAAGTGCTGCCATAGCGCGTCAAAGACGCGCGTAACCGCGCTAATGGCGTCCGGGGCACGAGAGTATTTGCACGCGTTCTAATTTCGTGTCCCGGGCGCACTGCGGCGCGAAGTGCCGCGGTGCTGAACCGGGACCCATGGCCGCGCTTGCCTCGGTTCAAACCAAGTCCCATATTCCGCCCGTCCGCCGCAACGCTGGCCCCGCATATGGCGGGTTCAATTGCTGGCGCTTTCGTGCAAGGATGCCTGCCGAAACGCCCCCACCATGCCCCCCAAGAAGAGGTTAACGATGGTCAATCGCATGCAATTCTACATCGACGGCGCCTGGGTCGATCCCGCCGTCAAGAAGTCGACCGCCGTGGTCAATCCCGCGACGGAAGAGGCGATGTACGAGGTTGCGCTAGGCTCCAAGGCCGACGTGGACAAGGCGGTTGCCGCCGCCAAGCGCGCCTTCGCGACCTTCTCCCAGACCAGCCGTGACGAGCGCGTCGCGCTGCTTTCGAAAGTCATCGAGGTCTACAAGGGCCGTCTCAAGGAGATCGGCGCCGCCGTCTCCGACGAGATGGGCGCGCCGCTGCCGATGGCGGAGAAGCTGCAGGCCGGCGCCGGCCTCGGCCATCTCATGACCACGCTCGACGTGCTCAAGAACTATCATTTCGAGGAGCCGGTCGGCACCGCCATGGTGCTGCGCGAGCCGATCGGTGTGGTCGGCATGATCACGCCCTGGAACTGGCCGCTGAACCAGATCGCCTGCAAGGTCGCGCCCGCGCTTGCCGCCGGCTGCACCATGATCCTGAAGCCATCCGAGTTCACGCCAACCTCGGCGCTGATCTTCGCGGAAATCCTCCATGAAGCCGGCGTGCCCAAGGGCGTGTTCAACCTCGTCAACGGCCTCGGCCCCGAGGTCGGCGCCGCCATGAGCGAGCACCCCGACATCGACATGATCTCCTTCACCGGCTCGACCCGCGCCGGAATCGATGTGGCGAAGCGCGCTGCTCCCACCGTGAAGCGCGTCAGCCAGGAGCTCGGCGGCAAGTCGCCGAACGTCATCCTCGAAGGTGCCGACCTCACCAAGGCGGTGACCGGCGGCGTGATGCACATGTTCAACAATTCCGGCCAGTCCTGCAACGCGCCCTCGCGCATGATCGTGCCGGCCGCGAAGATGAAGGAAGTCGCTGCGATCGCGAAGGCCGTCGCCGACAAGACCAAGGCCGGTGATCCCCGCGCCGAAGGCACCACCATCGGCCCCGTCGTCAACCGCGGCCAGTGGGACAAGATCCAGGGCCTGATCAAGAAGGGCATCGACGAGGGCGCAACGCTCGTCGCCGGTGGTCCGGGCCTGCCCGAAGGCGTCAACAAGGGCTTCTATGTCCGCCCGACCATCTTCGCGGACGTCACGCCCGACATGACGATCGCCCGCGAAGAGATCTTCGGACCGGTGCTGACCATCATCGGCGCCAAGGACGAAGCCGAGGCGGTGCAGATCGCCAACGACACGCCCTATGGCCTCGCTGGCTACGTCACGGGTGCGACGGTCGAGGACGCCAAGCGCGTCGGCCGGCAGATCCGCGCCGGCAACGTCAACCTGCAGGGCGTGCCCAACGACCGCACCGCGCCGTTCGGCGGCTACAAGCAGTCCGGCAACGGCCGCGAGTGGGGCAAGTACGGCCTCGAGGACTTCCTCGAAGTGAAGGCGGTTGCCGGCTTCAACGCGGCGTAAGCGCACGCGACTGACGGACATGACGCCGGAGCGGGCAACCGCTCCGGCGTTTTTTGTTGACCTCTCTCTCGTCATTCCGGGGCGTCGCGTAGCGACGAGCCCGGAATCCATTTGTCCGCAGCCTCTGCTGCACAACGGATTCTCAGGTGCGCAATTGCGCACCATGGTTCGCGCCGAAGACGGCGCGTCCCACGGTGGAGAGAACGAGACTTATCCCCCCAACGCTCCCTGCGTGTTCACATACAGCGCGTAGATCGACTGGCTCGCCGCCATGAACAGGCGGTTGCGCTTGACGCCGCCGAAGCAGAGATTGGCGCAGCGCTCGGGTAGCGCGATGCGGCCGATCATGACGCCGTCGGGCGCGAATACCACGACGCCGTCGAGCTCGGGATCGCCCATGCCCCAGCCGCACCAGAGATTGCCGTCGATGTCGCAGCGCATGCCGTCGGGCGTGCCCGGGCCCGCGTCGATATGGACGCGCTTGTTGGAGATCGTCGTGCCGTCAGCCGAGACGTCGTAAGCGAGGATCTTGCGGTTGGGCACACCGCGGGATTCCACGACGTACAGGATCTTCTCGTCCGGCGAGAAGCACAGCCCGTTCGGCCCGAGCACGCCCTCGGCGACGATGGTTGCCTTGTTCGTCGCGGGATCGAACCGGTAGACATTCGGCTCGATCTCCGGCTCGGCCTTGTAGCCCTCGTAATTGCCGAGCAGGCCGAAGGTCGGATCGGTGAACCAGATCGAGCCGTCCGATTTAACAACGACATCGTTCGGCGAGTTCAACCGCTTGCCGTTGAATTGATCCATCAGCACGGTGATGCTGCCGTCATATTCGGTGCGCACCACGCGCCGACCGCCATGCTCGCAGGTGACGAGCCGGCCCTGCCGGTCGCGCGTGTTGCCGTTGGCGAAATTGGAGGGTTTGCGGAACACGCTGACCGCGCCGGTCTCCTCCTCCCATTTGATGATGCGCTGGTTCGGAATGTCGCTGCAGAGCAGATAGCGCCCGTCGCCGAACCACACGGGACCCTCGGCCCAGCGCAGGCCGGTCGCGAGCCGCTCCACCGCCGACAGCTTCAGCCAGTATTTTTCGAAGCGGGGATCCAATGCCCTGATCGCGGGGTCGGGGTAATAGGTCGCTGGCCGCCAGCCTTGGCCGAAATCCGGGGAGTGGGACGATGCCTCATTCATGTCGGTTCTCTCGTTTCGTTCCCTCTGGACAATTCTGCTATCATTAGAGACACGTGACCGCAAATTGGTCACTAACGGCGAGGGACGACAATGCCGCGTATCTTGATGACGGGAGCTTCGGGCGGAATCGGCACGAGCCTGCGAAAACTGCTGCCGCCGATCTATCCGGATCTCCTGCTCTCCGACATCAAGCCGCCGGCCGATCTCGGCGCGAATGAAAAATTCAAGGCGGCGGACCTCGCCGACCTCGCGCAATGCGAGGCGATCTGCGAGGGCGTCGACGGCATCATCCATTTCGGCGGCTATTCGGTCGAAGGCACCTGGGATCAGATCCTCCAGGCCAACATCATCGGTGGCTACAACCTGTTCGAGGCCGCCTACCGCAAGGGCGTCAAGCGCGTGGTGTTCGCCTCGTCGAACCACGCCGTCGGTTTCTATCCGCGCCACCACAAGATCGGCACCGACGTGACCCCGCGCCCCGACGGGCGCTACGGCGTCAGCAAGGTGTTCGGCGAGGCCGTCGGTGCGCTCTACGCCGACAAGCATGGGCTGAAGGTGACGTGCCTGCGCATCGGCAATTTCGGCGACATGCCGCTCGACCAGCGCCGGCTCTCGATCTGGCTCAAGCCAGACGACCTCGTGCAGCTCTGCCGCATCGGGCTCGAGCATCCCGACATCCATTTCGAAGTGTTCTACGGCGCCTCCCTCAACGAGCGCGCCTGGTGGGACAACCACCGCGCCTACGAGTTCGGCTACCGCCCCACGGGCCGTGCCGAAGATTTCCGCGAGCACGCCATGGCCGAGCAAGCCAAGCTGAAGCCGGATCCGGTCGGCGATTATTTCCAGGGCGGCACGTTCTGCAGCATGGAGTTCGACGCTGATCCGAGCCGGATCATTGATTGGACCAAGCGGTAGGGAGCGCGCTCGACATGGTGAGAGCGGCCAAAGCTCTGCCTGGCCGCTCTCACCGGACGTTCGCGCGGGATCAGAACAGGCCGGGGATCAACATCGCCACCTTCTGCCTGTAGTGCCGGTACTGATCTCCGAACAGGGTGACCAGGTCGCGCTCCTCCAGCCAGATGCCGACGAAGATGTAGGCCGTCGTCACCGTCGCGAACAGCATGTGCCCAAGGGTCATGGTGGGCGTCGACCAGAACGCGATGATGAAGCCGAGATAGATCGGATGCCGGATCAGGCGGTAGAGGCCCGGGGTCCTGAATTTCATCGGCTCGGCAAGCCGGCCTGCAAAGTGGCTGACGACTTGCGTTAGCCCGAACAATTCGAAATGGCTGATCAGGAATGTGCTGTACAGCACGATCAGCCAGCCGGCGAAGCTGCCAGCGACCGCGGCGTAAGCTGCCATCGGCGTCTCGATCTCCCAGACGATGGCCGTGATCGGCCGCCATTGCCAGAACAGCAGGACCAGGCTCAGGCTTGCCAGCAGCACATAGGTGCTGCGCTCGAGCGCGGGCGAGGCGAAGGCGGCGAACAGCTTCTTGAAGCCCTGGCGCGCCATGCCGCTGTGCTGAACGGCAAACAGGGACATCAGCGCGAGGTTGATCAAGAGGGCCTGTCCGGTCGAGCCTGTCGCGCCGCTGTTGATCGTCTTGGGCACGACGAGCTGCGCAATGAAGCCGACAGCGTAAAGAAAAGTCCCGAAGAAGATGAGATAAGCGAGCACGCCGTAGCCAAGCACGAAGCTTCGTGCCGCCAGCGAGCTTGTGGTCTGAGCTGGTCCGTTATGCAGAGTGATGGACATGATAAGGTTCCGATCTTGTGGTGGACATTGAATGGCCGAGTTGGGGGCGTGCCACTGTTGCTTTCGTCACATTGCAAGGACTGTCGGGACCATGGGCGCCTTGCATTTGCCGGCGCTTTTCCGGGCGTTTGCGGCACTCGCCGCCTCGGGCCGAAGGTCGTCTGACGTCGTTGCGGTCGAAGCCAGAACCAGCGACATCATGATGGCGCCGATTGTCCCGATCGCCAGCGCGGCGGTTCTCAACTTGAAATTTCCGAGCATGGAAATCTTGAAATCGGAGGTCCTGGCTTCGGCCTCGGGGTGGATGAAGGAATTCATGACTATGTCCTCGAAATGAAATCGTTGTGGGGAATGCAAATGCTCTGCAGTGTGTCTCGAGCCGTGCTGTGGTCGTTGGCTGTGGTGCTGCACCCCTTCGCGAACTGCATTGCGGCCTTCTCGCGGTTCGCCAACATGCTGGCGACAGACCGATTGATGAGCCGGCGAAGCCGCAGCAGGATGGCGGCGAGATGTCGCTGCAGAGGGCTTGGCGCGGGCGGCGCCTGAGACTGAACGGACATTTCCTTATCCTTTCGTGGACTCACGAGACGATGACGGCGCCCGCGCTGATTGCTATTCGGCGGCAGCCGTCTGCGGTGTGGGATCGTCGCGGACGACCACGGTCGTGGCGACCTTGTAGAATTCCTCGCCCGGCATGCCGACGCGCCGCGCATGCTCGCGGATCGACTCCCCGTCGCGCGCTTCGTAGATGCAGAAGGTGCCGATGCGCCCGTCGGCCTCATGGACCACGTAGCTGCGGATCCAACGGACGCGGTCGGACATCTGTTCGTTGCCGATCCGCGCGGACTTCGCGCCGGCGGCTTCCAGTTCGTTCAGGTTCGCCCAGGCGCTCGGGCGGCGAATGACATAGAGTTCCATCAAACATCTCCTCAGGGGTTGTCGCCTGCGGGTCGGGAGCGACCCAGGCCGTGAGGAGCTATAGGCGCGGCTAGCGCTGACCGTCCTTACCGTGGGCTGATCATTGCCTGATCCTTGTCTGAACCTTTTCGACCTTGCCTGGACTTAACGATATGACCCTCAGGTTTGGACCCTTCGAGCTCGATGAAGAGAGCCGTGCGCTCATCCATGCGCAGCGGGAAGTCCCGTTGCAGCCGCGTGTGTTCGATCTGCTGGTCTACCTGACCCGCAACCGCGACCGGGTCGTCACCAAGGCAGAGCTGCTTGATACCCTGTGGCCTGATGTCACCGTCACCGACAATTCCTTGCAACGGGCGGTGAGCATGCTGCGTGGCGTGCTGCGCAAGGGTGGCATGGATGGCGCCGTCCGGAATATGCCGGGCAGGGGTTATCGTTTCTGTATCGAAGGCGTATCGGAGCTGCAGGTCGCCGCTCCCGGGGCAGGGGATGAGCAAGTTCCGGACATGCGGGCGCAAGCGCAGCGTGCCGCTGCCGCGCAAGCCTGGGACGAAGCCGCAGCACTGTTCGAGGCGGCCGATGCCGTTCAACCGCTCGAGGGCGCGGACTTGCATCAATGGGCGCTGGCCCTGCAGTGCACCGGCAAGGCCGATGCAGCCCTTCCGCTCCTAGCTCGCGCAGTTGCCGCCCATACCAGAGCCGGCAACGTTCCGCTGGCTGTCGTCGATGCCGTCACACTCTCCGGCTTGCACTTCGAGCGCGGCCAGGCGGCGATTGCCAAGGGCTGGCTGGCACGGGCGGAGGATTGGGCCTGCGAAGTCGAGGATCCCGCCACGACTGCGCTTATTCTCTGGATGAAGTCGAAGGTCGCGGCGTTCGAAGGCGAGCCCGAACAGGCGCTTTCGCTTGCCGATGTCGCGTACAGCACGGTCCGGCACAAGAACGCTCTTGGCATCGAGGCCCTGAGTCTTGCTTATCGCGGGTTCTACCGGCTGTGTCTGGGCGATACACGCGCAGGACTGGCGGATCAGGACCTCGCCGCTGCGATGGCACTCTCCAGCGGCGATATCGATCCAATCATTGGAGGCATCCTCTACTGCAACATCCTGTGGGCGGCGCGGATGTTCGGAGATTGGGCGAGGGCCGACCAGTGGACGCTGGGCTATCAGAAATATTGCACCGAGAGCGGGATGGAATTAACCGGCTCCTGCCAGCTTCATCGGTCAGAAGTCCTTGGCGTCAGGGGCTCGCTCGGCGAAGCCCTGTCGCGCATTCAAGATTCGCTGGCACGGCTGACCAGTGATGCACCATGGGCGACCGGCGATGCCAATCGCGTGCTCGCTGACATTCAGGCTGCGATCGGGAATGACGACGCCGCGCTCGAGGCCTACGAAAAGGCCTATGCCCTCGGTTGGTGTCCCGAGCCCGGCCGCGCCATGCTCTTGCTGGAACGTGGCGAAGCCGAAGCCGCCTACAGCAGTCTCGAGCGTAGCTTGATCGGAAAATCCTGGTGGACCCTGCAGCGGCGAGGAATATTGTTCGCGCATCTGGCGCTCGCCGCCGCGCACACAGGCCGCCATGAGCAGGCCCGGGAGCTGATCGAAGAGCTTTCCGGAAGTCCGGACCGATGGCCGATGCCGTCGATCCGGGCATTGACGAATGAAGCGCAGTCGGTGCTCGCGCACGCGCGCGATGACTATGAGGCAGCGCTGCGACATCTGCATCTCGCCCGGCAATTGTGGTCGAGCATCGACGGGCGAGTGCAGGCCGTCAGGTTGAGATTGCGGATCGCAAAGCTGCAATTGGCTCATGATGACGTGCGAGGCGCATCGGCGGAGATTCACGCAGCCCAGCTCGCGGCTGGCGAACTCGGTTCGCGGAAGTTCGAGGCTGCGTGTGCGGCTTTGCGACGCGAGGCCGATACGCGAGCGACGGGACGAGCTGCCTAGCGACGGTCCGCGGTCCGCGCCCCGCCTGTTCAGCGTTACGTGATGTTTTCTCCTGTTCAACTGGCCGCCGCCTGCTCTGGCGTCCTGCCTGTTGATATGGATCAACGGTGCTCCAGCCTTCCGGCTTTCGATCTGTGTGACCGTCACCAGCACCCGTTGCGTTACTGGCGGCGCGACGGCAGCAGCGAAAGCCCCGACAATGAAAATCAAATTGTCAGCAGTCGCGATCCTCGCGATGATCCTTTCCGAACCTTCGCAAGCCGGAACGCTCTCCGACGCCGAGGCGACGTTCCTCGACCAGATGGTCATCGCATCCGTGGTGCTCGAGCAGCGATGCGACGGTTACGAGGTGGATGGCAGCGGCAGCGTTCAGCTCGGCGCCCGGCTGCTCGGCAGTCCTGATGCGGCGATGGCCATGATCGACGCCTATGCCGCGGCCATCAAGGCCCGCGATGGCGAGAGCTACGATCCCGCTAAATTCCGTCCCGAGGTGTCCGATGCGGCCAGCAGAACGTTCAGGCATGTTCGGACGGACTTGATCAGGAACCCGAAAAGGGCCTGCGCCGAATATGGCGAGGCGGGCGTGGATCGCGGGCTGTTGAGGCGGTATTGAAGGGGTCTTCGGCGTCATTCTAACCACAGCTCGACCGATCTACGCGCGAACTCCTCCAATCCTCCCCAGATAATCCCTCTTGCTGAACTGCATGTGGTCCACGCACAGCTGCGCCAGCGCCCAGCTGTCGCGGCCCCGCAGGAGCTCGATCATCATCTCGTGCTGACGACGTGATTGTGCGAGGCCGTCGCGATCGGCGAGGTTCTTCGCCCGCATCGGTAGTGTCAGGTTCATGTAGTCCTGCAGCGAGCGCACCAGATAGGGATTGCCGCAGGCGGTGAACAGCGCGAGGTGAAAGGCATCGTTGGCTTCATGGATGCCGCGCAGGTCCTGCGCATCCGCCTTGGCGCAATATTGCCGTTGCAGCGCGGTCAGCTCGTCGATCAGGCCCTGCGGCGCGGGCAGGGGGATCATCAGCGCGGCCTGCCGGGTCAGCATCTCCCGGACCTCGTAGATCTGCCGGACCTCCTCGGCCGAGTAGAACCGCACGGTGGCGCCGACGTTCTTCTCGCGACGGACGATGCCGCGTCGTTCCGCGTCCACCAGCGCCTGGCGCACGAAATGGCGTGAGGTGCCGTAACGCGACATCAGCGCGTCCTCGGTCAGGCGCGCGCCCGGTGCGAGACGGCCGAAGATGATGTCTTCCTCCAGCCGCGCGACGACGTTGTCCGGATCGTCGCGCCGGACGGGCTTGCTGTCTGCGGTATGAATGTCGGACATGCCCTCGGCCTCCGGCTGCGGCCGGTCTGCCCTGTGGAGCAGGGACAAGGCAGATTGTCAATAATCCAAGTCCGTGGCGGTGTCCCAGGCGCGAAAATGCGACAATATGGACCAATCTTATTGACAATCAGGACGCAGGCTGTACCACAATGGCAAATTGAGGAGTGGCATGATGACGAGTGGGTTGCGCAAGGGTCTGACGAGCTATGGCGACGCCGGCTTCTCGCTGTTCCTGCGCAAGGCGTTCATCAAGGCCATGGGCTATTCCGACGACGCGCTGGAGCGCCCCATCGTCGGCATCACCAACACCTATAGCGACTACAATCCCTGCCATGGCAACGTTCCGCAGATCATCGAAGCCGCCAAGCGCGGCGTGATGCTGTCGGGCGCGATGCCGTTCGTGTTCCCGACCATCTCGATCGCCGAGAGCTTTGCGCATCCGACCTCGATGTACCTGCGCAATCTGATGGCGATGGACACCGAGGAGATGATCCGCGCCCAGCCGATGGATTCGGTCATCGTGATCGGCGGCTGTGACAAGACGCTGCCGGCGCAGGTCATGGCCGCCATCAGCGCCGACCTGCCGACCGTAGTCATTCCGGTCGGCCCCATGGTGGTCGGCCATCACAAGGGCGAAGTGCTGGGGGCCTGCACCGACTGCCGCCGTCTCTGGGCCAAATACCGCGCCGGCGAAATGGACGATTCCGAGATCGAGGCGGTGAACGGGCGTCTGGCGCCGTCGGTCGGCACCTGCATGGTGATGGGCACCGCCTCGACCATGGCCTGCATGATCGAAGCCATGGGCCTGTCGCTGCCGATGAGCGCGACGATTCCCGCGCCGCATGCCGAGCGTTTCCGTCTTGCCGAGGCCAGCGGCAAGGTCGCCGCCGAGATGGCCAAGACCAAGGGGCCGAAGCCGAGCGAGCTGCTGACACCGGCGTCTTTCAAGAACGCGCAGGTGGTGCTTCAGGCCATCGGCGGCTCGACCAACGGCCTGATCCATCTCACCGCGATGGCGCATCGCTCGCCGCACCGGCTCGATCTCGGAGTGTTCGACCAGATCGGCCGCGAGGTGCCGGTGCTGGTCGATCTCAAGCCGTCGGGCGAGCACTACATGGAGCATTTCCATCACGCCGGCGGCGTACCAAAACTGCTGGCGCAGCTCGGCGACCTCGTCGATCTCGATGCCAGGACGATCTCGGGCCAGACGCTGCGCGATGTCGTCGCCAATGCCGAGGACGTGCCGGGACAGGACGCCATCCGCTCGCGCGACAATCCGATCAAAAAGGAAGGCGGCCTCGCCGTGTTGCACGGCAACCTTGCGCCGCGCGGCGCCGTCATCAAGCAATCGGCTGCAAGCCCCAAGCTGCTCAAGCATACCGGCCGCGCGGTGGTGTTCGAATCCGTCGAGGACATGACCTTGCGCGTCGACGATCCCGATCTCGATGTCACCGCCGACGACGTGCTGGTGCTGCGCAATGCCGGCCCGAAGGGCGCGCCTGGCATGCCGGAGGCGGGCTATCTGCCGATCCCGAAGAAGCTCGCGCGCGGCGGCACCAAGGACATGGTGCGCATTTCGGACGCGCGCATGAGCGGCACGGCGTTCGGCACCATCGTGCTGCACATCACCCCGGAATCCGCCGTAGGCGGGCCGCTGGCACTGGTGCAGAACGGCGACATGATCAGCCTGGACGTGGCCAAGCGCAGCATCGAGCTGCTGGTCGACGCGGCCGAGCTGGAGCGGCGCCGTGCTGCGCTAAAGCCGGCTGCGGCGCCGGAGGAAGCACGCCGCGGCTACGCCTGGCTGTTCAACGAGACCATCATGCAGGCCGACGAGGGCTGCGATTTCGATTTCATGCAGAGGACTGGGAAGACCGAGACGAGCTGACCGAACGACGAACGCTCAGACCGCTTAAAGCGGCGGGCGATACAACAGGGGGAAACGATGATTGCACGATCCATGCCGAGATTCTTCCATGGGTTGACGGCCGCGGCCGCCATGCTTGTCGTCACCGGAGCGGGGGCACAGGAGGTGAAGCATTATCGCTTCGCCTATGACCAGCCGCGCAATACCGGCTATTCCATCGCGGGTGACCTGTTTGCCGAGAAGCTCAAGGAATTGAGCAAGGGCACCATGATCATCGATCAATATCCCGGTGCACAGCTCGGGCAGGAGCCACAAGTGCTCCAGCTCGTGAAAGCCGGCGACGTCGAATTCTCGATCATCTCCTCCGCCAACACGGCAACGATCTCGCCGCAGGCGGGCGTGATGTCGCTGCATTATCTGTTCCGTGACGAGAACCACGTCGTCAAGGGGCTGGCCGATCCCCGCGTGTTCGAAGCGCTCAAGACCATGATCGACGAGACCACGCAGGGCCTGCATGTGATCGCGACCGGCTCGCAGGGCGTGCGCCACATGTACGCCAGGAAAGAGATCCGCAACGTGGGCGACATCAAGGGCGCGAAGATCCGCGTGCAGGCGACCGCAACCGAGGACACCATGTTCCCGGCCTATGGCGCCCAGACCGTGCACATGCCGTTCGGCAGCGTCTACACCAGCTTGCAGACCGGTGTCGTCGACGTCGCCGAGAACAGCATCAACGTCTATCTCGTCAACAAGCACTACGAAGTTGCGCCGGTCCTCAACATCACCGAGCACGAGGCCAACAACGCGCTGGTGTTCATCTCCGACAAGCTCTGGCAGAGCCTGTCTGCCGAGCAGAAGGGTTGGGTGCAGGCCGCGGCCAACGAGGTCAGCACCAAGGAGCCGCAGAAGGCGTTCGACCTCGAGCGCAGCGCGGCCGAGAAGCTGAAGAAGATGGGCGTGAAGATCGTCGACAACGTCGACAAGAAGAGCTTCACGGCGATCGCCGATCCCTATCTCGACCAGCTCGCCAAGGAGCTCGGCCCGCACGCCGAGAAGATCAAGGATTTGATCCGGTCGATCAACTGACCGCCCAGAAGGTCGTCATGCCCGGGCAGAAGCGCGAAGCGCGTCTTCGCGCCAGGTGTCCCGGGCATCCACGTTCTTCCTTCGAGTCCGCGCCGAGTGCGTGGATGGCCGGGACAAGCCCGGCCATGACGGAAAGCCGCAGCCGGGAACAATCATGGCCATCGCCGACAAACTGCTCGTGCAACGCCAACGCCATCTCAAATGGCGCGCGCTCGACTGGCTCGAGCTTGCGCTGATGATCCTCTGCGGCGTGCTGTGCTTCGGCTTCTCGCTGTCGGTCACCGCCGACATCGTCACCCGCACCATCGGTCATCCCTGGCTTTGGCTGCAGGAGGTGACCTCGACGCTGTTCATCTATGCGATCTTCGTCGGCGCGGCCGCGGCGACGCGCCGCAACGACCATCTCTATCTCACCGCGATCTCCGAGGCGATGCACGGTACCTCGCGGCTGATCGTCGAGGTGATCATCCGCATCGTGGTGCTCGGCGTCGCCTTCTGCCTCGTCTGGTACGGCTATCAGAATTATCTGCGCGGCTTCGGCAGCTTTCGGCTGCCGTCGGGCACGCCGATCGCCTCGCTCTATGCGATCATTCCGTTGTCGGGCGTGCTGATCGGCTTGTTCACCATCGAGCAGCTCGTCAACGGCCTGCGCAACGGCTTTGACCATCCCGAGCCGCCCGAGGAGGACGGAACGCCTATCGTCACCGACGCGCAGGCGAGGGCTCAGCTATGAGCGCACCTGTTGTCCTGACCTTGATGACGTTCTGCTTCCTGTTCTTCGGCTATCTGGGCGTGCCCGTGCCGTTCTCGCTGATGGCGGGCGTCTTCGTCGGCGCGCTGCTGTCGGATGTTTCGCTCGCCGCGATCATCCAGAAGATCTTCGACGGCGTGGACTCCGAAGCGCTGCTGGCAATCCCGTTCTTCCTGTTGGTCGGCGAGCTCATGAGCTCCGCCAACGTCGTTGTGCGAATAGCCAATCTCTCGGTATCGCTGGTCGGCCATATCAGGGGCGGGCTGTCGCAAGTCGTGGTCGTCTTCAGCATGTTCTTCTCGGAGATGTCGGGCTCGACCACCGCCGACGTCGCCGTGATGAGCCGCGCGCTGGGCGGCCCGATGAAGCGCGAGGGCTATGAGCCCGCCTTCATCGCCGCCATCATTGCCTCGGCCTCGACGATTGCCGCTTTGGTGCCGCCGAGCATCACCGCCGTCGTCTATGGCGCCGTCGGCAATGTCTCGATCGCCGGCCTGTTCATGGCCGGCGTCGTGCCCGGCCTGATGATCGGCTTCGGTCTGATGATCTATTGCTATTTCTTCGGCCCCTCGGGCCTGCGCAAGCCCCGCGCGCCGCTGCGACAGGTGGTGTTCGCGGCTGGCGATGCGGCGCTGCCGCTGATGATCCCGGTGATCCTGCTCGGCGGCATCCTGACGGGCTGGTTCACCCCGACGGAGGCCGGCGTCGTTGCCGTCGTCTGGATCATTCTGGTGGTCATCCCCGCGCTCAACCGCGGACACATCAAGAAGATCCCTTACGATTTCTGCCTGGCCGGCCTGATCTTCTCGCTGCCGCTGATCACCATCGGCGCCGCCAATGCCTTCGGCTGGATGCTCGCGTATCTGCGCGGGGCGACCTATATCGCCGAGTGGATCACCTCGATCGCCGGCACCGACCCGCACCTGATCATGCTTTTGATGGTGCTGCTGTTCACCATCGTCGGCGACTTCATCGAGCCGGTGCCCACCATCATCATCTTCATGCCGCTGGTCAACGCGCTGACGGAAGCGGGCGACATCAACGCCGTGCACATGGGCGTAGTGCTGATCGCGACGCTCGCCTTCGGCCTGATCACGCCGCCTTACGGGCTGGTGCTGCTGATGGGCTCGAAATTCGTCGGCGTCAGCTTCGCCAAGGCGCTGCGCGCGGCATTGCCGATCTATGTCGTGTTCCTGGCGACGATCGCGTTCGCGATCTATTTCCCGAGCGTGGTGTTGTGGCTGCCGCGGCACGTGCTGCCGGAGTCGGTCGGCTGCTTCAAGTCGCCGGCGGGGACGGGCTATATCTGTCCGCAATAGGCGCTACTTGCCCTTGCTGGTGAACTTCTTCACGGCGGTGCGGAAGTCTTCCGTGTTCATCGCCATGATGATCTTGTGCTCCTCGGCATCGAGCTGCTGTTTCACCGGTGTGGTGGCGGCCTGATACACCAGGGACTTGGTGCCTGATATCGCGGCCGGCGGGTTCTGCGCGAGCCGCTCGGCGAGCTGCCGCGTCGCCGCCTTCAATTCCCCGGCGGGAACGACCTTGGCCACCAGGCCCCATTCATGGGCCTGCCGTGCGGTAAAATTGTCCTCGGCAAGGAAGATCTGCAGCGCCCGGCGCGAGCCGACCGTGCCGACGATTCCGACCGTCGAGCCGCCGTCCGGCGATACCCCGATCTTGGCATAGGCCGGCGTGAACTTGGCATCGTCGGCGGCGATGCAGAGATCGGTGACGAAGGCGAGGCCCATGCCGGCACCGGCGGCCGAGCCGTGCACGCTCGACACCGAGATTTTCGGCATGCGCCTGATGATCTCGATGAAGGCATGATAGTG
This sequence comes from Bradyrhizobium sp. WYCCWR 12699, assembly GCF_032144035.1. Taxonomy (NCBI): domain Bacteria; kingdom Pseudomonadati; phylum Pseudomonadota; class Alphaproteobacteria; order Hyphomicrobiales; family Nitrobacteraceae; genus Bradyrhizobium; species Bradyrhizobium sp. WYCCWR 12699. Next base: position 1,132,269 of record NZ_JAVTJN010000039.1, on the reverse strand, counting down.
CTTCAACAGCTCGCCGACGACCGGTGTCACGGTGCCGGCCTCGGCGGCCGCACCGATCGTCTGCAGATCGCCGCCGGCCGAGAAGGCGCGGCCTTCGCCCTCGATCACCAGGACCTTGATGGCGTCGTCGCCTTCGATATAGGCGGCGAGCTGCTCGAGCTTCTGCGCAATCGCAAGGTTGATCGAGTTGAACGCGGCGGGGCGGTTGAGCGTGATGGTCGCGATCGGGCCGTCGACCTTGAGCAAGGCGGGATCGTCGGGCTGGGAGATGGGAGCTGGCATCTGGATATCCCCGGCATGAGGTGGCTGGCAGCGACTAAATCGCAGATGGGCGGGGGAGACAATCCCCGCGCTGCGCCCTTGCACTGGGCGGAACGATAGGCTCAAATGGACCCGCCTTTTCCAAGGGACGGACACGAGCGCCGGCTCCTCGTAAGGTCAGCAACCAAAATCAGCGAGAGAGGAGACGGCATGGGTCACGCTCGTGTCTTCCGGAAATGGGCTGTCCGATGAGCGACGGTCCGGTGATCATCGTCGGTGCCGGCCATGGCGGCTACCAGGTCGCGGCATCCCTGCGGCAGGCGGGCTTTGCAGGCCGCATCTGCCTGATCAACGACGAGGCGCATCTGCCCTATCAGCGGCCGCCTTTGTCCAAGGCCTACATCAAGGGCTCGGCCGGTCCCGAGAGCCTGATGTTCCGGCCCGAAAAATTCTACCAGGACCAGAAGATCGAGCTGATCGCCGGCCGGGCGGCGTCGATCGACCGCGCGGCGCGGAAAGTTCATCTCGCTTCGGGCGAGACGCTTGGCTACGGCCACCTCGTGCTGGCGACGGGCGCGCGCAACCGGCTGCTCGATCTGCCCAATGCCAATCTGCCCGACGTGAAATATCTGCGCATCCTCGACGAGAGCGAGGCGTTGCGGGCGATCATGCCGTCGAAGACGCGCGCCGTGATCATCGGTGCCGGCTTCATCGGCCTCGAATTCGCGGCGACCGCGCGGATCAAGGGCCTCGAGGTCGACGTGCTCGAGCTCGCGCCGCGCGTGATGGCGCGCGCGGTGACGCCGGAGGTGTCGGAGTATTTCCAGGAGCGGCATCGCGCGGCAGGCATCCGCATCCATCTCGGCGTGCAGGCGACCTCGATTGAGGCCGAGAACGGCAAGGTCACCGGCGTGTCCTTGAGCGACGGACGGCATCTGCCGGCCGACCTCGTCGTGGTCGGCGTCGGCGTGCTGCCGAACATCGAGCTCGCGGCGGAGGCGGGCTTGCCGGTCGCAGCCGGCATCATCGTCGACGAATATCTTGCAACGGCCGATCCTGACATCTCCGCGATCGGCGATTGCGCGCTGTTCGCGAGTCCCAGATTCGGCGGATCGCTGCGGCTGGAATCGGTGCAGAACGCTACCGATCACGCCCGCTGTCTCGCCGCGCGGCTGACCGGCGACAAGAAACCGTATGACGGCCATCCCTGGTTCTGGAGCGACCAGGGCGACGACAAGCTGCAGATCGCAGGCCTCACCACCGGCTACGACCACGTCGTGCTGCGCGGCAGCCCTGCCAACAAGGCGTTCTCGGCGTTCTGCTACAAGGGCGACAGGCTGCTCGGCATCGAATCGATCAACCGCGCCGGCGATCACATGTTCGGCCGCCGCTTGCAGGCCATGGACCGCTCGATCACGCCGGAGCAGGCAGCGAACGAAAGTTTTGATCTGAAGAGCGCGCTGGCGTGATCAACCAGCGGCGAGAACAGCTTCAACCTCCGCGGCCGTCGGCATCGACGGCCCCGCGCCCATGCGCTGCACGCTGATCGACGCCGCTGCGTTGGCGAAGGCGAGGGCGGCGCGCAGAGGCACGCTGTCAGCCAGTTGCGCCGCCAGCGCGCCGACAAAGCAGTCGCCGGCGCCGGTGGTGTCGACCGCCTTCACGACGCGCCCGGGCACCGAAAACTCTTCGCGCCCGGCCAGCGCGAGCACGCCGCGCTTGCCGAGCGTGATGCAGATGGTCTGGTCCTCGCGCGCCTGAAGTTGTCGTGCGACGTCGATGATCCGTTTGGCAGTATCGTCTTCGGACAGCTCCATGCCGGCGAGGAAGCCGAGCTCGGTCTCGTTCAGCACGAGGATGTCGACCAGCGCGAGCAGCTCATCGGACATTTTTTGCGCCGGCGCCGGGTTGAGCACGGTGACGACGCCGGCCTCGCGCGCCCGGTGGAAGAACGCGGCGATCGTCGGCAGCGGAATCTCGAACTGGCTGACCGCGACATCGCCCTTCAGGAGCGGCACGACGCTGACGTCTTCAGCGCTCACCAGCGCGTTGGCGCCGGGAATGACGACGATCGTGTTGTCGGCCTCGGCGACCGTGATGATCGCGGTGCCGCTGTGGGCCTCCGCATTCTCCTTGAGATAGCCGAGGTCGATGCCCTGGTCGCCGAGGAAGGCTTTCAGCTCGGCCCCGAAGGCATCCTTGCCCAGCCGGCCGATCAGCGTGGTCCCGGCGCCGAGCCGAGACGCCGCCACCGCCTGGTTCGCGCCCTTGCCGCCCGGAAAATATAGCACCTGCCGGCCGGCGACGGTCTCGCCGACGCGGGGATGGCGATCGGCCGTCGCCACCACATCCATGTTGATGCTGCCGGCGACAAAGACGCGCCCCATGGGAAACCTCGGCGAACGCTAGACTCTGACCTCGAACTCGTGCCTGACCTTGGCGATGTCGACCAGTGTCGGCAGACCGGCCTCGTTGCCGAGGCGCTGGATCTTGTAGGTCGAGGCGGCACGCGCGAAATCGAAATGCTCGCGCCAGCTTTTGCCGGGGTGGGCGAGGTAGGAATAGACATAGGCGCCGTGGAAGACGTCGCCAGCACCGTTGGTGTCGATCACCCGCTCGCGCGGGATCGGCATCGCCGGCATCACCTGCACCGTTCCGGTTTCGTCGAACCAGAGCAGGCCCTTCTCGCCCATGGTGACGCCACCGATCTTGCAACCGCGGCTCTTGAGATAGTCGAGCATTTTCTCCGGCGTCAGGTCCATCTGTTCGCACAGGCGCTCGGCGACGATCGCGACGTCGATGAATTCCAGCAGCTCATGGGTGTTGGTGCGCAGGCCGCCGCCGTCGAGCGAGGTCAGGATGCCGGCCTCGCGGCACACCTTGGCATAATGGATCGCGGCGTCCGGCTGGTGGCCGTCGACATGCAGCGCGCGGCAGCCGCCGAGATTGAGCATCGGGAAGGGATGGATGTGCTCGTCGTCGCGGCAGCGCACGATGGCGCGCTTGCCGTCCTTGGGCATGATGAAGGACAGCGAGGACTGGTTGACCTTCCGCCCGTGCAGCGAGATCGCGTATTTCGCACACATGTCCTGGAACATGCGTCCCAGCCAGTCATTGGCCGCGGTGGCGATGAGATCGGGGACGATGCCGAGCTTGGCGCAGCAGAACGCCGCCGTCACCGCATTGCCGCCGAAGGAGACGGCGTAGTCCGAGGCTACGTGCTTCTCGTCGCCGGTCGGCATGTGGTCGGTGATGAAGACGACGTCGATATAGGTCTGTCCGATGAAGAGAGCCTGCATTGCTTGTCCGTCATGCGCTTGTGGTCCCGGCCGGTACGCCTACTGTAGCACCGGTTCCGCTCCGGCGGGACGCTGAAATTATTCGCAAATCTGCCGCCCGAAGCGCTTGAGGTCAGCATGGTCAGGGAATACGACCATCACCGGGCAATGCCAAGCCCGGACAAACGCCGTGTTTCTGCCCGGGGGTTCCAGAGCCCTGAACGGGGCGATCAAGAGGGGGAAAGATGATCACCGGCCTCGATCATGTCGTCGTTCTAGTGAGGGACATCGGGGCGGCAAAGGCGGCCTACCAGACGCTGCTGGCCCGTGCGCCGTCTTGGCAGAATTCGGGTGAGGGCGCCGACCGCGTGCTGTTCACCCTCGCAAACATGACGATCGAGTTGATGGCGCCCAGCGGCTTCAGCGTGACGGCGGATCGCATGCGCGCGCTGCTGGACGACCAGGAGGGCGTGCTCGCCAGCCTGTGCTTTCGTGTCGCGGACATGAGCCGGATGCACCGGCGGCTGGAGCGGGTGGCCTTGAATCCGGATCCGGTCGCCGAGGTCGAAAGCAGCGATACGGAAACAGGCAATGTCCTGCATTGGAAGCGTACACGCGCCGCCACGGAACTCACGCGCGGTGTGCGCATGTTCTTCCTCGAGCTCGCCGACGAGCGGCCGCTCTCCCTCGCGACCGACATCGCGCCGATCGACGCGCTCGACCACGTCGTGGTCACCACCGAGGATTCCGAACGTGCCGCCGCGCTCTACGGCGCGCGGCTCGGCCTCGATCTGGCGCTCGACCGCTCGCACCAGGATTGGGGCCAGCTGATGTTCTTCCGCTGCGGCGACCTCATCGTCGAGGTGGTTCGCCGGCCCGTCGCCGGCAGCGACCTCGCGCATGACCGTCTCTGGGGCCTGAGCTGGCGCGTCTCCGACATCGACGCCACCCGCGCCCGCCTGATCGCCGCCGGCCTCGACGTCACCGAAGTCCGCAAAGGCCGCAAGCCGGGGACGCGGATCATGACGGTGCGGAACGGCACTTGCGGGATACAGACGGTGCTGCTCGAGCGCTCGCCAAAGCCGGTCGAGTGAGGGACCTCACTCTCGTGTCCCGGACGCGCTGCAACGCTCTTGGCGTTGCTGCGCAGAGCCGGGACCCATCTCTCCACGAATCCGCTGCAACATGGGCCCCGGCTCTGCAGCGCACCGCTGAAGAAGCGCTGCGCTGCGTCCGGGGCACGAGATCGTTCTCAAACGCTCGCCCGCGTGTTACAGCTGACGAGAGACCACCCAGCGAGCACACGGTTTGGCGAAGGCAAAGCGAACTCTGAAATGGCAGCGTGACCCCGAGGGGATGCGGCTGCGCATTCTCGAAGCCGCCAAGCAGGAGTTCTCCGCCCATGGTCTCGCCGGTGCGCGGGTCGACCGCATTGCGGCCAAGGCCGGCGCCAACAAGCGCATGCTGTACTATCACGTCGGCAACAAGGACGAGCTCTATCTCGCGGTGCTCGAAGGCGCCTACGACAAGATCCGCAGCGAGGAGCGCGGGCTCGATCTCGAACATCTCGATCCGCCCGAAGCGATCAGGCGCCTGATCGAGTTCACCTGGAATTACTTCCTGCGCAATCCCGAATTCCTGTCGCTGCTCCAGACCGAAAACCTCGCGCGCGCCAAGCATCTGAAGAAGTCGACCAAGGTCAAGTCGATGCACTCGCCCTTCGTCGAGATGATCCGCACCGTGGTGCGGCGCGGCGTCGACAGCGGCGACTTCCAGGTCGCGGTCGACCCGGTGCAGCTCTACATCTCGATCGCCGGGCTCTGTTTCTTCTATCTCTCCAACTCGGCGACGCTCAGCGTGATCTTCGGCCGGGATCTCCTGGACAAGAAGGCCAAGGACGAGCGGCTGGCGCACATGGTGGGCCTGGTGCTGGCCGCGCTGACCGGGCAGTCCGTCGCCCTGTTCGAGATCGCGAAGGCGCCGAAGTCGCGCACCGCGGTGGCGCAGACGGTCTAGCGACGTTCCGTTGCCACTCTCTCCGCGCTCATCGCCCGACTTGATCGGGCGATCCAGTATTCCAGAGGCGGTTGTGATTGAGCCGAGAAGCCGGGCGTACTGGATTCCCCGCCTTCGCGGGGAATGACGCCGAGGGTGGGGCGCTCTCATGCCCCGGACGCAGCGCAGCACGCTAGTGATGCGCTGCAGAGCCGTGGCCCATTCATCCACGGAGCGTGACCGCTGGGTCCCGGCTCTGCCCAGCAGCGTGTCACGCTGCTGCGCGTCCGGGACATAGGCGCGACCGTCCCGCCACCCCAACGGAACCCGCCGCAAAACGTCACGGGGAAAGCGCTGGACAGTATTTATCCAACGGGTTAATTTCTCCCCACAACGAAGAAGACTGCCGGGAGTGAAAATTGGCCGAGCCGAAGCCGCAAAACGCTGTTTCCAAGATGCTGAATGCAGCCTGGGTTCGGCCGTTCTTGTTCCTGGTCTTCATCGTCGTTGCCTGGGATCTCGCGATCCGTCTGTTCAGGATCCCTGCCTACCAGATCCCGTCGCCGCTCGATGTCGTCGCCGTGCTGCGGACCGAATGGCCGGAGCTGCTGCGCCAGTCCTGGCCGACCACCTACGCGACCGTCTGCGGCTTCCTGCTGTCGGCGCTGTTCGGCATTCCCGTCGCGATGCTGATCGCGGGTTCGAAGACGGTGGAGAGCTACGTCTATCCGCTGCTGGTGTTCTCGCAATCCGTGCCGAAGATTGCGATCGCGCCGCTGTTCGTGGTCTGGTTCGGCTTCGGCATCATTCCCAAGGTGATTTCGGCGTTCCTGCTCGGCTTCTTCCCGGTGGTCGTCTCCGCCGTGCAAGGCTTCAAATCGGTCGACCCTGACATGGTCGATCTCGCCCGCGCCATGCAGGGCAGCCGCTTCCAGGTGTTTTGCGCGGTGAACCTGCCGCACGCGCTGCCGGCGATCTTCTCAGGGCTGAAAGTGTCGGTGACGCTCGCCGTGGTCGGTGCCGTCGTCGGCGAGTTCGTCGGCTCCAATTCCGGCATCGGCTACGTCATGCAGCGCTCGATCGGCACGTTCGACCTGCCGACGATGTTCGCAGCGCTCGTGATCCTCGCTCTGCTCGGCGTGGTCCTGTTCTGGATCGTCGACCGCATCGAGAAGCTGGTGATTCCTTGGCATGTCAGCCAGCGCGAGGACGTGATTTTCGCCTCTTAACTTAAGCAACGGCTGTCAACGGCTGAAACATAACGACAAGGGAGAGTGACGATGAAGCGTTTGATTGGGGCTGCGTCAGCGGCGCTGATGCTGTTCGCGGCCATGCCCGCGCAGGCAGCCGACAAGGTCGTGCTGATGCTGAACTGGTACGTCTATGGCGAGCACGCGCCGTTCTATTACGGCAAGGCCAAGGGCATCTATGCCGCCGAGGGCATCGACCTCGAGATCCAGGAAGGCCGCGGCTCGGCTGCGACCACGCAGGCCGTCGCGGCGAAGACCGCCGATTTCGGCTATGTCGACGTGCCCACCATGATGCGCGCGGCGATCAAGGGCGCGCCCGTGGTCGCGACCGGTGTGCTGCTGCAGACCTCACCGATGTCCGCCATGGGCTTCGTCGACAAGAACATCAGGACGCCCGAGGACATCAAGGGTAAGACGGTGGCGATCACGCCCGCGGATTCCATGACCCAGATCTGGCCGCTGTTCCTGAAGAAGACCGGCCTGAAGGAGAGCGACTTCCAGACGGTTGCCGGCGACGGCCAGACCAAGCTCAATGCCGTCATCAACGGCCAGGCTGATCTGCTGCTCGGCTATGTCATGGATCAGTCCATGAAGATCAAGGACGCCACCGGCAAGGACGTTTATCCGATCAAGTTCGCCGACTACGGCATCAACATGGTTTCCTCCGGAATCATCGCCAACACCGATTACGTGAAGGCCAATGCCGACCTCGTCCGCCGCTTCATGTCGGCGACGACCAAGGCTGTCGAGGCCGCCGAGAAGGAGCCGAAGGCGGCAGCGCAATCGATCCTCGATGCCAACCCCAAGGGCGGCAAGATCGACACGCTGACGCAAGGTTTCGAACTGACCATCCCGCTCTACCGGACTGCGGAGACCAAGACCAAGCGGCCTTTCCAGGTCACCGATCAGAACATGACGGAAACGGTCAATCTGCTGGTTGAATATGGCGGGCTGGATGCCAAGGCCAAGGACAACCCGAAGGCCTTCTACACCAATGATTACCTGCCGAAGAGCGGCTCGTGAGCGATGATTTTCCGCTGTCGTCCCTGCGTTCGCAGGGACGACAATTGGAGAGAGGTGAGATGAACCCAGCGACCAAGCCAATCGATATGCAACCGTCCGCCCATCTGCGCCTGGTGTCAGACCGTGCGGGCGATGCCTCGGGCATCAAACTATCAGGCGTGTCCAAGACCTACCGGACGCGCGACGGCGACGTGCCGTCGCTGCGGCCGCTCGACTTCCACATCAATGACGGTGAGTTCTTCGTCGTGGTCGGCCCCTCCGGCTGCGGCAAGTCCACGCTGCTCAAGCTGATCTCGGGATTGCTGCCGCCGACGTCGGGCGAGATCCTGGTCGAAGGCGAGAAGGTGACGACGCCGCACGGCAACGTCGGCATCGTCTTCCAGAACGCGTTGCTGCTGCCCTGGCGCAACATCCTGAGCAACGTGATGTTGCCGATCGACATGAAGCGACTGCCGCGGCAGGAATACCTCGATCGCGCCAAGTCACTGTTGAAGCTGGTCGGGCTCGAAGGCTTCGAGAAGAAGCTGCCCTGGCAGCTCTCCGGCGGCATGCAGCAGCGCGCTTCGATCTGCCGAGCGCTGGTGCACGATCCCAGGATCATGCTGATGGACGAGCCATTCGGCGCGCTCGATGCGCTGACGCGCGAGCGCATGAACGTCGAGCTAATGCGAATCCAGCGCGAGACGAAGAAGACCGTGCTGCTGATCACGCATTCGATTCCGGAAGCCGTGTTCCTCGCCGACCGCGTGCTGGTCATGACCGAGCGCCCCGGCGCAATCGCCGCGATCTACGACGTGCCGCTGCCGCGCCCGCGCTCGCTCGACGTGATGGCCGACCCTGTGTTCACCGAACTCGTGCAGCGCATTCGCAAGCATTTCTTCTCGCAAGGGGCGTTGGATTAGAGTGGTCATCGGATTCTCATTGATCGCCTCAAGCGCGGTGCGCTCCCTCCCCCGCCTGCGGGGGAGAGTTGGGGAGAGGGTGTCTCCACTCGCGAGAACCCCCCGGAAGAGAAAGCCCTCACCCGGCGCTTTGCGCCGACCTCTCCCGCAAGCGGGAGAGGTGCACTGCCGCCTGAGCTGCATCTCGGGAAAGAACTAACACCATGGCGCCGCGCCTGAAGCTGCGAGACATCGCCTTCTTCGAACGTCCCGTGCATCTCGCGCGGCCGTTCCGCTTCGGCGCCATCACGCTTCACGCGACGCCGCAGCTGTTCGTGCGGGTCGAGATCGAGGTCGAGGGCAGGGGCGTTGAGGTCGGCGCCAGCGCCGAGTTGCTGGTGCCGAAATGGTTCGACAAGCGGCCGGAGTTGTCTCCGGCGGAGACGGTCGATGGCTTGCGGCGGTCGCTGGACATCGCGCGCGGTCTCTATCTGGCGCGGACCGGGTTCCATACCGCGTTCGATCTGCATGCCTCATGCATCGGTGCCCAAGTCGCGACCTGCGCGAAGAAGAACATTCCAGCGCTCGCTGCGGCTTATGGTCCCGCGGAAATCGACAAGGCGATCCTCGATGCGCTCTTGCGCGCCGTCGGGACGAGCTTCTTCGACGGGATGGCTGGCAACATCGCAGCCATCGACGCGCGGCTTTCGCCTGATCTGAACGATGCGGATCTCACGGCTTTTCTCACCGGCCGCAAGCCGCTGCCGCGCGTTGCCATCAGGCATACCGTCGGCCTCGACGATACCGTCGAAGGCGAGGGTGGTGTTGCCGACGCCCGCGAGAACGGCGGTGCGAATTATTTCAAGCTGAAGCTGTCGGGCGATCCCACAGCGGATGCGGTGCGGCTGGCGCGGATCGGCAAGGAGCTCGATACGCTCGGGCGCGACTGCAAGGTGACGCTCGACGCGAACGAGCAGTACGCCGATCTCGCCGCGCTGGGCGCGCTGATGGGCCGGCTCGATCACGACGTCGACCTTCGATCGATTGCATCGCGGCTGCTCTATGTCGAGCAGCCGATGCCGCGCGATATCACGCGGCAATCCCCGCTCGGCGCTCTAGCCGCCCGCGGTTTCATCGTCGACGAAGCGGACGATTCCTACGATGCCTTCCCGGCGGCGCGGGCGCTCGGCTATCGCGGCATCTCCTCGAAGTCCTGCAAGGGCCTCTACAAATCCATCGTCAATGCAACGCGCGCAGCGAAGTGGAGCGGGAAAGGCGAGCAGTTCTTCGTCTCCGGCGAGGATCTCACATGCCAGGCCGGCCTTGCCGTGCAGCAGGACCTCGCGCTCGGCGCGTTTATCGGCGTCACCCACGCCGAGCGCAACGGCCATCATTATGTCGATGGCTTCGGTGAAACGCCTCTCGCCGAAGCCCAGGCCTTTGTCACCTCGCATCCCGATCTCTACGCCGATGCCGGGCAGGGCATCCGCCTCTCCATTCACGACGGCGATCTCCTGACGGGATCGCTCCATGCTGCGGGCTTTGCGACGTCGGTCCATCCGGACTGGTCGGCGCTCAGCCCGCTCGAACAGCCAAAATCACCTAGGGAGCAATTGGCATGACCACCCAACGCCTCGGTCTCATCATGAACGGCGTCACCGGCCGCATGGGGCTCAACCAGCATTTGATCCGCTCGATCGTCGCGATCCGCGAGCAGGGCGGGGTGCGCCTGAAGAACGGCGACCGCGTCATGCCGGATCCGATCCTGGTTGGCCGCAGCGCCGAGAAGGTCGAGGCGCTTGCCAAGCGTTACAACATCACGCGCTGGACCACCGACCTCGATGCCGCGCTCGCCGACAAGAACGACACCATGTTCTTTGACGCCGCGACCACGCAGGCGCGGCCGGGACTGCTGACCCAGGCCATCAATGCCGGCAAGCACGTCTATTGCGAGAAGCCGATCGCGACGAATTTCGACGAGGCGCTCGAGGTCGTGAAGCTTGCGAACGCCAAGGGCGTCAAGCACGGCACGGTGCAGGACAAGCTGTTCCTGCCCGGCCTGAAGAAGATCGCTTTCCTGCGCGACTCCGGCTTCTTCGGCCGCATCCTCTCGGTGCGCGGCGAGTTCGGCTATTGGGTGTTCGAAGGCGGCTGGCAGGAGGCGCAGCGGCCGTCCTGGAACTACCGCGACGAGGACGGCGGCGGCATCATTCTCGACATGGTCTGCCACTGGCGCTATGTGCTCGACAATCTGTTCGGCAATGTCCAGAGCGTAAGCTGCATCGGCAATACCGACATTCCCGAGCGCTATGACGAACAGGGCAAGAAGTACAAGGCGACCGCGGACGATTCCGCCTACGCGACGTTCCAGCTCGAAGGCGGCATCATCGCCCACATCAACATGTCCTGGGTGACGCGCGTCTATCGCGACGACCTCGTCACCTTCCAGGTTGACGGCACGCTCGGCTCGGCGGTCGCGGGCCTCTCCGACTGCATGATCCAGGCGCGGCAGGCGACCCCGAGGCCGGTGTGGAATCCCGACGAGAAGCGGCTGCATGATTTCTACGGCGACTGGCAGAAGCTGCCCGACAATGTCGCCTACGACAACGGCTTCAAGGAGCAGTGGGAGATGTTCATCCGCCACGTCTACGAGGATGCCCCCTACAAGTTCACGCTGCTCGAAGGCGTCAAGGGCGTGCAACTCGCCGAATGCGCGCTGAAGAGCTGGAAGGAGCGGCGCTGGATCGACGTCGCGCCAATCAAGGCCTGAGGAGGGACACATGAACAAGCCCGTCCAACCCATGTCGTCGTTGTCTCTGAAGCTGCCGAAGGCCGATCGCTCGATCGAGACCTACCGGTTAGCTGCCTCGCGCACGTTTCCCGCAAAGCTCGAGGGGCCGCTGAACCGTATCGCGTTCTCCGCGGTGCATACCGTGGCCGATCCCTTCGCGGACAATGATCCCTGGCTGTCGGTTGCCGTCGACTGGGACAAGACCATCGCCTTTCGCGAACACGTCTGGGACCTCGGCCTCGGCGTCGCCGAAGCGATGGACACCGCGCAGCGCGGCATGGGGCTGGATTGGCCGACCTCGCTGGAGCTGATCACGCGCTCGGTCGGCGCCGCCAAGCGGCGCAACGCGCTGGTGTTCTCGGGCGCCGGCACCGATCATCTCGCGGTCGAGGACGCCAGGAGCCTCGATGATGTGATCCGCGCCTATGAGGAGCAGATTTCGGCCGTCGAGAAGGTCGGTGGCCGCATCATCCTGATGGCGTCGCGCGCGCTGGCGAAGCTCGGCCGCAACGCCGACGACTACGCCAAGGTCTATGACCGCGTGCTGTCGCAAGTCCGCGAGCCCGTGATCATCCATTGGCTCGGCGACATGTTCGATCCCGCGCTGTCAGGATATTGGGGTACCAAAGACCTCGACAAGGCGATGGACACGGCCGTCGCCATCATCAACGGCAACGCCGCCAAGGTTGACGGCGTCAAGGTCTCGCTGCTCGACAAGCAGCGCGAGATCGACATGCGCCGTCGTCTCGACAAGCGCATCAAGATGTATACCGGCGATGACTTCAACTATGCTGAGCTGATCGCCGGCGACAGCGAAGGCTTTTCGCACGCGCTGCTCGGCATCTTCGATGCCATCGCGCCGGCGGCGTCCTATGCGCTGTCGCGGTTAGCTGCTGGCGACGAGGCCGGCTTCCACGACGTGCTGGGGCCGACCGTGCCCCTGTCGCGCCACATCTTCAAGGCGCCGACGCGCTTCTACAAGACCGGCGTCGTGTTCATGGCGTATCTCAACGGCCACCAGGATCACTTCACCATGGTCGGGGGACAGGAGAGCACGCGCTCCACGCTGCATCTCGCCGAGCTGTTCCGTCTGGCCGACAAGGCCGGCCTGCTCGCCAATCCTGAACTCGCGACGCAGCGGATGAAGACCGTGCTCGCTACCCACGGTATCGAATCCTGATGCGCGATTTCTCGTCCGACCATCGCTGGCTGTCGCTGAACACGGCGACCGTCCGCAAGCAGGGTGACCTCGTCGAGATCATCGAGGCCTGTGCCAGGCACGGCATCCGCGCCATCGATCCCTGGCGCGACCAGGTTGCATCCGTCGGTCTGGAGCGGGCCGCGCGCGCGGTGCGGGATGCCGGTCTCGAATTGTCAGGCTATTGCCGCGGCGGCATGTTCACCTCGGATGCATCGCGCCGGAGCGAAGTGCGCGACGACAACAGGCGCTGCGTCGACGAAGCCAAGGCGCTGGGTGCGCCCTGCATCGTTCTCGTCGTCGGCGGCCTGCCGCAATATTCGCGGCCGGGCAGCGAGGCGTCGAAGGATATCGCGGCAGCGCGCGGGCAGGTCGAGGAGGCGCTGGCCGACATGCTCGACTATGCCAAACAGGCAAAGCTGCCGCTGGCGATCGAGCCGCTGCATCCGGCCTACGCGGCCGACCGTGCTTGCGTGAACACGACAAAGCAGGCGCTCGATATCTGCGACCGGCTCGACCCCGGCCGCACCGGCATGCTCGGCGTCGCGCTCGACGTCTATCACATCTGGTGGGACCCCGAGCTGATGAGCCAGATCGCGCGCGCCGGCCAGGATCGCCTGCTCGCCTTCCACGTCTGCGACTGGCTGGTGCCGACCAGGGACATCCTCAACGACCGCGGCATGATGGGTGACGGCGTCATCGACATCAAATCAGTGCGTGCTGCGGTCGAGGCGCAGGGCTTTGCCGGCTATTCCGAGATCGAGATCTTCTCCAACGACTGGTGGGGCAAGCCGATGGACGAGGTGCTCAGCACCTGCATCACCAGGCACAAGACGGTGGTGTAGGTAATTCGACACCGTGCGCCTGCTCGTCTGATTGACGAGATGAATCAGAGGGTTGGCTACTTTGCATGGGGTTGTTTTCGCAATTTTTGTTTTGGCGCCTCAGCCGATCGAGCAGGGCACGCTCAAAAAGCCGCGAAACCGCACCCGGCCGCCGCGCACTGGCTGTCCGCTCACGGCATAGTTCGGGAAGCGCGCCAGGAAGCGTGAGATCGCGATCGCGCCTTCCAGCCGCGCCAGCGCCATGCCCGCGCATTGATGCGCGCCGGTGGCAAAGGCGAGGTGCCGGTTTGGCGTGCGCGCGATGTCGAAGCGCTCAGGATCGGGGAACTGCGCGGGATCGCGGTTGGCCGCGCCGATGCACAGCGTCACCGAGGTGCCGGCTTCGAGCATGACGCCGCCGAGCTCGACGCGCTCGGTTGTCATGCGGTTGCCGAGCTGGTTCGAGCTCTCGTAGCGCAGCATCTCCTCGACGGCCGTCTTGATCAGGTCCGGCTGGTTGATCAGGCGCTGCTTCTGGTCGGGATTGCGGTCCAGCGCGACGAGGCCGTTGCCGATCAGGTTGGTCGTGGTCTCGTGGCCGGCATTGAGCAGGAAGATGCAATTGTGCAGCAACTCCTTCTCGGTCAGCCGCTCGCCATTCTCCTCGCCCTGGATGAGCCGCGTCAGCACGTCACGCTCGGCATTGCCCGGCTTCGCACGCCGGCGCGCCACCAGCGTTTCGAGATAGGCCAGGAAATCCGTCACCGCCTTGTTGCCGCGCGCGGCGGCTTCAGGCGAGACCACAGGTTCGAGCGCCCCGAGGATCGCCAGCGACCAGTCGCGCAGCGGCCCGCGTTCCTCATGAGGCACGTCGAGCAGATTGCCGATCACCTCGATCGGAATCGAGGCTGCGAAGTCCTCGATCAGCTCGCACGCGCCCTTGGTTGCGATGGCGTCGAGCAGGCCGTCGACCAGCTTGATGAGATCGCCCTCCATCCCAGCAATCGCACGCGGTGACAGCGCCCCCATGATGAGGCGCCGCACGCGCGTGTGCGCCGGCGGATCGTTGAAGACGAGGCTGGTGGTGTGGTGCTCGTAGAGCGGGGTGTCGCCGTATTTCGGGGCGAACTCGCGCTTCTTGTCCGAGCTGAACGACTTCGTGTTCTTGTAGGTCGTGACGAGATCGTCGTAGCGGGTCAGAAACACGGTGCCATTCGGCAGGCGCTTGACCGGCTCGTTCTCCCGCAGTGCACGATAGGTCGGATAGGGGTTGTCGTAGAACTCGGGCGTCAGCTTCTCGAGGTCGAAGCTTGCCGCCAGCTCCTTCGCATCTGCGTTCATCCCGTTATACTCGCCGGTTAAAGCCGATATGCCATTTTTGTTGTTCGGTCGACGCGAGCATGCGTCTACAGTCTTCGAACACTGCTAGCCGACCGGACAGGAAAATGCACGCGCGCGCTGACGCTCCCGACACGGCCCCAGAATCAAGCGTTCTTTGGCCCGATGATATCTTTGCAACCCTGCAACGCTTCGACGTCCGCCAGGTGCCTTATGTGCCTGACGCAGGCCATTCGAAGCTGATCAACCGCGTGCTGGCCTCACCGACGATGCGCGGCATTCCCCTGACGACGGAGGAGGAGGGTGTTGCGCTCCTCGCCGGCGCCTGGACCGGCGGGCAGCGCGGCGTGCTGCTGATGCAGTCGAGCGGCGTCGGCAATTGCATCAACATGCTGTCGCTGATCCCGATCTTGCGCTTTCCGCTCCTCACCCTCGTGACCATGCGCGGCGAGTGGGGCGAGTTCAATCCGTGGCAGGTGCCGATGGGATCGACCACCCAGGGCGTGTTCGAGCTCTCGGGCGTCCAGGTGCTGCGCGCCTCGCACGCGGCCGAGGTGCCGGCCGTGTTGGAGGCTGCTGCATCGCAGGCCTACAACGCGCTGACGCCCACCGCTGTCCTCCTGTCGCAGCGCCTGATCGGCGCCAAGGTTTTCACCAAATGAGCAAGGCCAATCTCCTCGACCGCCGGCAGGTGGTCTCCACGCTGCTTGCGAACCGCAAGGACGTCGTCGCGATCGGCGGCCTCGGGGCCTCCACCAACGACATGTGCGCGGCCGGCGACCACGCCCGTAACTTCTACCTCTGGGGCGGCATGGGCGGCGCTGCGATGATCGGGCTCGGCCTCGCACTGGCGCAGCCGAAGCTGCCGGTCTTGGTCATCACCGGCGACGGCGAGATGCTGATGGGCCTGGGCAGCTTTGCCACCATCGGCCTGCAGAAGCCGTCCAACCTGTCGATCGCGGTGCTCGATAACGAGGCCTATGGCGAGACGGGCGGGCAGACCAGCCACACTTCGGCGGCCGCCGATCTCGTCGGCGTCGCCCGCGCCTGCGGCATCAATGACAGCCGTTCTGTCACGACCATGGCCGAGGTCGAGGCCTTCGCCGAAGCCGTCCATGACGTCTCGGCCGGGCCGCGCTTTGCCAATATCAAGATCGGCAGCGCCGAGCTGGAGCGGATTTTGCCAAGCCGGGACGGGACTTACATCCTCAACCGGATCCGCGGCGACCTCGGCTTCCAGCCGATCTAGGGCGGGCCTGTCCCTTCCGGTGGCGCCTAGGGCCTGCATGCGACCCGAGCGGGCGGGATCAATTTCCACTGAATTTACAACGCACTTAGGTTGCGATGCAACATAATGCTTGACTTCTGCGTGGGTGAGTGCTTACTCACCCAGCATGAGCTCATTGCGTATGACGAGCGACCTGAGGCGTCAATTGATCCTCGGTGCCGCGAAGCGCTGCTTTGCCCGACATGGCTATACCGGCACCACGACGAAGAGCGTGGCGGCCGCCGCTGCCATTTCCGAGGCGCTGCTGTTCAAGCATTTCCCGTCCAAGGCGGCGCTCTACGCCGAAATCCTCAGCGACGAATGCGAGGCCGATCCGGCGCTCACCGAACTTCTCGAACGGGAGCCTTCGACCGCCACACTGGTCGAGGTGATCCGCGGCATGGTCCAGCATTTCCTCCACATCGCCGATGGTCCCGATCAAGAAGAGGCGCAGCGGTTGCGACTGATGGCCACGAGCCATTTGGATGATGGCGAATTCGCCCGGTTGCTGTATGCCAAGATCGAGACGCTGATCGGGGCGATCTTCGTCGCCTCGCTCGAACGTGCCGTTGTCGCCGGGGACGCGCGGCCATGCAGCGGCGATCCGCTCAACCTGTTCTGGTTTGCGCATCACACGGTGATGACCACGGCGCTGACCAGACTTTCGGCCACGCCTTGCCTGGTCTACGGCAAGGCTGACGACCTCGAGCGGCAGCTGTGTGAGTTTCTCCTGAGGGGTATCGGACTTAACGACGCCGCAATTGCTTCGCATCTGGGCCACGATCAGGCCGCGGATGCCGGCAGGACGGCGATTGCAGAAAGTGCATGACATGAACATCGTAACCGAACACAAGATTTCGGGCGAACCGATCGACAACAAGGCTCCCAAGCGTCCGGTCCGGCCGGTGCTCTGGTTCATCATCGTCGGCACGCTGCTGGCCGCGCTCGTCGGCGGCCTCGTCTGGTTCAATTATTTCCGCGGCCAGATGATCAAGCAGTTCTTCGCCAACAACAAGCCGCCGCCGACCGCGGTCAGCGCGGCGGAGGCGAAGTCCGAGGTGGTGCCGAACCTGCTCACCGCGGTCGGCGGCCTCGTCGCCGTGCACCAGGTCGACGTCAGCGCCGACGTCAACGGCCGCGTCACCGAGATCAAGTTCGAGCCGGGCACGCGTGTCGAGGCCGGCACGCCGCTTGTGCAACTGTTCGACGCCCCGGAGCAGGGTGACCTCGCCAACTACAAGGCCCAGGCAACCGTCGCGCAGCTGTCGCTCGATCGCGCCAAGCAGCTCGCCTCGCGCCAGTTCGGGCCGCAGGCCACCGTCGATTCCGCGCAGGCTGCCTATGACCAGGCGCAGGCCGGCATCGCCAAGACTGAAGCGCTGATCTCGCAGAAGCTGGTGCGCGCACCCTTCGCCGGTGATCTCGGCGTCCGCAAGGTCGAGGTCGGTCAATATCTGACGGCAGGCACGGCGATCGTGTCGCTGACCGACCTTTCCGAACTGTGGGCCAACTTCACGGTGACCGAAAAGGATTCCGGCAGCCTCAAGGTCGGCCAGACCGTCCGCCTCAAGGTCGATGCCTATCCGGGCCGGATCTTTGAGGGCAAGATCACCACGATCGAGCCGCAGATCTCGGCCGACACCCGCAACATCCGCGTGCAGGCGACCGTTGCCAATCCGGAGAAGATCCTGAAGCCCGGCATGTTCGTGAACACCACGGTGGTGCTGCCGGACAAGCCGGCCGTGATCACCGTGCCGGAGACGGCGGTCGACTACACGCTGTACGGCGACTCCGTGTTCGTGATCACCGAGAAGAAAGGAGAGGATGGCAAGACCAGTCTCTCCGCGGTGCGCACCTTCGTGCAGACCGGCAGCCGGGTCGAAGGTCGCGTCGAGATCATCAAGGGTCTGAAGGCGGGCGACAAGGTCGTCGCCGTCGGCCAGCTCAAGCTGCAATCGGGCGCTGCGGTGTCGATTTCGACCGACCCGGTTCCGCAGATCCCGGCGCAGCCGCCGCGCTACTGATCCATGACATTCGAGTGATCCGGCCTCGCCGGATCACTTCTCTTGAGACAAAGAAATCGAGATCGCCGCGATGGCCATTACCGATATTTTCATCAAGCGCCCGGTTCTGTCGGTCGTCGTCAGCCTGCTGATTCTGTTGATCGGCCTGCGTGCGGCGATGGTGCTGCCGATCCGGCAATATCCCAAGCTGTCGAACACGGTCATCAACATCACGACCGTCTATCCGGGCGCATCTGCGGACCTGATCCAGGGCTTCATCACGACGCCGATCGAGCAGGCGGTCGCGTCCGCCGAGGGCGTCGACTACATCACGTCGTCCTCGGTGCTCGGCACCTCGACGATCCAGGTCTACATCAAGCTGAACTTCGATCCGAACCAGGCGCTCACCGAGGTGTTGGCGAAGACGAATTCGGTCAAATATCTGATCCCGAAGGAATCCAACGACCCGATCGTCACCAAGACCACGGGCCAGACCACGGCCGTGATGTATCTCGGCTTCTCGTCCGAGGAGCTCTCGGGCTCGGCGATCTCGGATTATCTGACGCGCGTGGTTCAGCCGGTGCTGTCGACCGTCGATGGCGTGGCTTCCGCCGACATCCTCGGCGGCCAGACCTTCGCGATGCGGCTGTGGCTCGACCCCGAGAAGATGGCCGGCCGCAACGTGTCGCCGGCGGACGTGGCGTCGGCGATCCAGGCCAACAACTTCCAGTCCGCGGCCGGACAGGCCAAGGGCTATCTGATCGTCTCGAACGTCTCGACGAATACGGGCCTGACCAACGTCGACCAGTTCAAGAAGATGATCGTCAAGGCGAAGGACGGCGGCTTCGTGCGGATGGAGGACATCGCCACCGTCGAGCTCGCCGCCCAAAGCACCGATGCGAGCGTCGCCTTCAACGGCGAGCACGCGATCTTCATCGGTGTGCAGGCCACCCCACAGGGTAACCCCTTGACGCTGGTCAAGGGCGTGCGCGCGCTGTTCCCCGAGCTCGAACGCAATCTGCCGCCGTCGATGAAGATGAAGGTCGCCTACGACTCGACCAAGTTCATCCAGTCCTCGATCGACGAGGTGGAGAAGACGCTGGGCGAAGCCGTGATCATCGTGATCGTGGTCATCTTCCTGTTTCTGGCCTCGCTGCGGTCGGTCATCATCCCGGTCGTCACGATTCCCTTGTCGATGATCGGCGTCTGCACCCTGATGCTGGCGCTGGGATTCAGCTTCAACCTTCTGACGCTGCTCGCGATGGTGCTGGCGATCGGTCTCGTGGTCGATGACGCCATCGTCGTGGTGGAGAACATCCATCGCCATCTGGAGGAGGGCAAGACGCCGGTCCAGGCGTCGTTGCAAGGCGCGCGCGAGATCGTCGGTCCCGTCATCTCGATGACCATCACGCTGGCCGCCGTGTACGCGCCGATCGGCTTCCTCGGCGGCCTCACCGGTTCACTGTTCCGCGAGTTTGCGTTTACGCTGGCGGGTTCGGTGATCGTGTCGGGCGTGATCGCGCTGACCTTGTCGCCGATGATGTGCTCGGTGCTGCTGAAGAACACCGAAGAGGGCCGCTTCGCCAAGCTCGTCAACCGGGTGTTCGGCGCGCTGACGCGCTGGTATGGCCGCAAGCTCGACCGCTCGCTCGACTACAAGGCGATCACGGGCCTGTTCGCGATCACCATCCTCGGGCTCGTCGGCTTCCTCTACATGCACACCTCGAAGGAGCTGGCGCCGGAGGAAGACCAGGGCATCGTGTTCGCGGTCACCAAGGCACCGAAATACGCCAATATCGACTATGTCGATTTCTACGGCGAGAAACTCGACGAGAAATTCCAGCAATTCCCCGAGACCGATCTGCGCTTCGTGCTGAACGGCATCAACGGTCCGCAGGGCGGCATCGCCGGCATGCTGCTCAAGCCCTGGGACGAGCGCAAGCGCTCGTCGATCGCGCTGAAGCCGCTGGTGCAGGCCGAACTCTCCAAGATCGAGGGCGTGCAAGCGTTCGCCTTCAACCTGCCGCCCCTGCCTGGCGGGCCCGGCGGCCTGCCGGTTCAGATGGTGATCAACTCCACCGCGGGGTTCCAGACGGTCTATGAGCAGATGGAGAAGCTGAAGGACGCAGCCCGCAAGAGCGGCATGTTCATCGTCTCCGATAGCGATCTCAACTTCAACCAGCCCAACGTGAAGGTGACGATCGATCGCAGCAAGGCGCAGGATCTCGGCGTCAACATGCAGAACCTCGGTGCGACGCTCGCCGTGCTGCTCGGCGGTAACTACGTCAACCGTTTCAATCTCGAGGGGCGGTCCTATCAGGTGATCCCGCAGGTGCCGCGCGCCAAGCGGCTGTCGCCGGAATCGCTCGGCGGTTACTACGTGACGACCAATACCGGCCAGCAGCTTCCGCTGTCGACGGTGGTGTCGATCCAGACCAAGACCGATCCAAATTCGCTGACGCACTACAATCAGCTCAATTCGGCGACGTTCTCTGCGGTGCCGATGCCCGGCGTGACGGTCGGCGCGGCGGTCGACTTCCTCGAAAGCGAGGCCAAGAAGCTGCCGCAGGGCTTCAGCCATGACTATCTGGCGGACTCCCGGCAATATGTTCAGGAAGGCAACCAGCTCGCGATCACCTTCGGCTTCGCGCTGATCATCATCTTCCTGGTGCTCGCGGCGCAGTTCGAGAGCCTGCGCGACCCGCTGGTGATCATGATCTCGGTGCCGATGGCGATCGTCGGCGCGCTGATCCCGCTGTTCTTCGGCGTCGCGACCATGAACATCTACACCCAGGTCGGGCTGCTGACCCTGGTCGGCCTGATCACCAAGCACGGCATCCTGATGGTGGAGTTCGCCAACGAGCTCCAGGTCAACGAGCGGCTCGACCGCCGCTCGGCCATCGAGATGTCGGCTCGCATCCGCCTGCGGCCGATCCTGATGACGACGGCCGCGATGGTCACCGGCCTGATCCCGCTCCTGACCGCGACCGGCGCGGGCGCGGCCAGCCGCTTCTCGATCGGTCTGGTCGTCGTCGCCGGCATGTCGATCGGCACCCTGTTCACGCTGTTCGTGCTGCCGGCGGTGTATGTGGTGCTGGCGACCGACCACCGCGCCGCGGCCGATTCCGAGCGGAACAAGCAGGTTGCCGAGCTCGATCTCGACGCCAAGGCCCTGCGGCCGACCTGAAGCTGTCAGCAAGCGAACCAGGGGGCGGCAGCGGTCCATCCGCTGCCGCCCTTTTTCGTTGCGCCACCGCATCCGCAGTCGACGCCGCAGCCCTGGGGGCGCGGCCTCCTGCGCTCGCAAGAGACAAGGTCCGCGCTTCTTGCTAGTTTCGCGGGATGAGCCTTTCCCTCCATCCTGACACCCCGCAAGCGAGGACGCTGCCGAGCGCGGCTCCGGCTGGGGCCGCCTCCGGCGCGGTCGCGGGACGGGGGATCCGGACGCGGCTGTTCACCAAATACGTTGCGCTGTTCGTGGCCGTCGTCGCCATCGCGCTGCTGGCCAACGGCCTGTTTGAGGTCTTCTTCTATTATCGTGAGCACAAGGCCTCGCTGATCCAGGTCCAGCATGAGCAGGCCGAAGCAGCTGCGGCCAAGATCGGCCAGTTCGTCAAGGAGATCGAGAGCCAGCTCGGCTGGACCACGCAACTGCCGTGGTCGGCGAGCTCGATCGAGCAGCGCCGGTTCGACGCGCTGCGGCTGCTGCGTCAGGTACCTGCCATCACTGAGCTTGCCCAGGTGGATTCGACCGGCAAGGAACGGTTGCGGGTCTCGCGGCTGGCGATGGACGCGATCGAGAGCGGGACCGACCTGTCCGGTGACCCCAAGTTCATCGAGGCGGTCGCCCACAAGGTCTATTACGGGCCGGTCTATTTCCGCCGGGAGTCCGAGCCCTACATGACGCTGGCGCTGGCCGGCGCGCGCAAGGATGCCGGTGTCAGCATCGCCGAGGTCAATCTCAAGCTGATCTGGGACGTGGTTTCGCAGATCAAGGTCGGCCAGCGCGGGCACGCCTATGTGGTTGGCCCGGAAGGCCGCCTGATCGCCCACCCCGACATCAGTCTCGTGCTGCGCAACACCGACATGTCCGGCCTCGCACAGGTGCGCGCCGCGCAGGCTGCCGGCGGCACGATGCCGAATGCGCTCGAGGAAGCGCGCAATATCCAGGGGCAGAAGGTCTTGACGGCATCGGCCCCCATCGAGCCGCTGCACTGGACCATGTTCGTCGAGCTGCCGGTCGAGGAGGCCTATGCCTCGCTCTACGCCTCGCTGCAGCGGCTCGCGATCGTGCTGCTGGCGGCGTCGATCTTCGCAGTGCTTGCCGGGATATTCCTCGCGCGCCGCATGGTCGGGCCGATCCAGGCGCTGCGCAGCGGCGCCGAAAGGATCGGCGGCGGCGATTTCTCGCAGCGCATCTCGATCCGGACGGGTGACGAGCTCGAAGGGCTCGCCGACCAGTTCAACGACATGGGCGCGCGCTTGCAGGAATCCTATGCCGACCTCGAAAAGAAGGTCGAGCAGCGGACCTCCGAACTACGGCAATCCCTCAACGAGCTTCGGACCGCGCAGGACCGCCTTGTGCAGACCGAAAAGCTCGCGTCCCTCGGCCAGCTCACAGCCGGCATCGCGCACGAGATCAAGAACCCGCTCAACTTCGTCAACAATTTCTCAGCTCTCTCGACCGAGCTAATCGACGAGCTCAACGAAGTGCTCGAAGCGGCAGGCCTCGACGGCAAGACCAAACAAGAGGTCGACGAGCTCACCCGCATGCTCAAGGGCAACCTCGAGAAGGTGGTGCAGCACGGCAAGCGAGCCGATTCCATCGTCAGGAACATGCTGTTGCATTCGCGCGAGGGCTCCGGCGAGCATCGCGCCGTCGATATCAATGCGGTCGTGGAGGAGAGCCTCAACCTCGCCTATCACGGCGCGCGCGCCGAACGACCGTCCTTCAACGTCGCACTTCAGCGCGCCCTCGATCCCGCCGCCGGCATGGTCGACATCTATCCGCAGGAGATCACGCGCGTCCTCCTCAATTTGATCTCCAACGGATTCTATGCCGCCGCCAAGCGCAAGGAGAGCGCGGGCGAAGCGTTCGAGCCCACCTTGAGCGCCGCGACCAAGGACCTCGGCGCCAGGGTCGAAATCCGGATCCGTGACAACGGCACCGGCATTCCGTCCGACGTGATGGAGAAGATGTTCAATCCCTTCTTCACCACCAAGCCGGCCGGCGAGGGCACCGGCCTCGGCCTGTCCATGAGCCATGATATCGTCGTGAAACAGCACGGCGGCACCATCGACGTGAACTCCACACCCGGTGTATTCACCGAATTCGTCATCACCCTGCCGCGCACGATGACGGCAGGCGACACTTCCGGAGGCAAGTCTTGAACGTTTACATCCTGGTCGTCGACGATGAGCCCGACGTCGAGGCGCTGTTCCGGCAGCAATTCCGCCGCGAGCTGCGCGCCGGCCGCTTCCAGATGGAGTTCGCCTCTTCAGCGCCCGATGCGCTCAAGCGCGCTGCGGAGGTTCGCGACCCCTCGTTGATCCTGATCCTGTCCGACATCAATATGCCCGGCATGAGCGGGCTGGACATGCTGCCAAAAGTTCGCGCCGCACACCCGGACGTTCCCGTGATCATGATCACGGCCTATGGCGACGCCGAGACCCGGCGGAAGGCGATCGAGCGCGGCGCCGTCGGGCTTCTCACCAAGCCGATCGATTTCGCGCTGCTGCGGCAGGAGATCGACACGAGGCTCGAGCAAGCCGCATGAGCGCGACCATCCTCTTCGTCGATGACGAGCCGGATCTCGAGGCGCTGGTCCTGCAAAAGTTCCGCAGGCAGATTCGCGGCGGAGAGGTCACGATCATGTTCGCTCGCGACGGTATCGAGGCGCTGGCCTCACTCGAGCAGAATCCGCAAGTCGACATGGTGGTCTCCGACATCAACATGCCCCGGATGGACGGGCTGTCGCTGCTGGCAAAGCTCCAGGAGGCCGAGGACAAGAAGTCGACCATCATCGTCTCCGCCTATGGCGACATGAGCAACATCCGAACCGCGATGAACCGGGGCGCGTTCGACTTCCTGACCAAGCCGATCGACTTTGCCGATCTGGAAGCCACGATCGGGAAGACCATCCGTCATATCGAGATGCTGCGCGAGGTGAGGCGCCGCCAGATGGAAGCCGAGCGCGCCCACGCCGCGCTGTCGCGTCATTTCTCGCCTGAGCTCGCCAGGCGTCTGGCCGCCAGCGGTGAGGGCGAGGGCATCGAAGTGCAGTGGCGCGACGTCGCCACCATCTTCACCGACATCACCGGCTTCACCTCGTTGGTCGAGACCGCGCCGCCCGAGACGTTAGGCAAGCTGCTCAACGAGTATGTCGGCGGCATGACCGAGGTCATCTTTGCGCATGAGGGCACGGTCGCCAAAATCATCGGCGACGCGATCCAGGTGCTCTTCAACGCGCCTGGGGATCAACCGGATTATGCCACGCGCGCGGTCGCCTGCGCCCACGAGCTCGATGCCTGGGCGCAGGATTTTCGCGCGCGCCAGAGTGCCATGGGTGTTGCCTTTGGCGCCACCCGCATCGGCATTCACGCCGGCCCGGCGCTGGTCGGTAATTTCGGCGGCAACCGCTTCTTCGACTACACCGCCTATGGCGATACCATCAACATCGCCGCGCGGCTGGAGGCCGCCAACAAGCATCTGGGCACCCGCCTTTGCGTCAGCGCTGGCGTCGCCGAGGCGACTGGGAATTTTCAAGGCCGCCCCGTGGGCGAGCTGATGCTGCGTGGGCGCAGCGAGCCGCTACGCGCGTTCGAGCCGCTGCCCCCGGGCAAATTCGAAGCGCCGGAAACGGCGCTGTACTCTGAGGCTTTCGCCAAGATGGAAGCCGGCGATGCCGCGGCCATGCCGGCCTTTGCCGCGCTGGTCGGCATGCATGCCGACGATTCCCTGGCCGGCTTTCACCTGAAGCGCCTGCTCAACGGCGCCAAGGGCATTCGCATGCAGCTTGAATAGGAGTGCGTCATGGTTCCTGATTTCTCTGCCGGCAATTACCGCTTCATTCCGTCCGTGTTTCAATATTCTGCGGGCGCAGCCGCGGATGAGGGCTATGAGATCGAGCGCGTCCGCTTCGATCGCCTGGTGCCGCTCGCGGAAGGCTTTGCGATGGCGGCAAAGTTCATCCAGGAGGCGGGTCGTCCCCTGACGGCGTTCTGCGCCTGCGAACTGCGTTCGCCGGCGGCCTTCAGCGAGGAAGGCTTTCGCGCGTTCAACCTGCATTATGTGAAGACGCTGTCGGAATGGGGCATCTTCGACGGCACCACCAACCCGGTGGCACGCAGCAATGTCTGCCCTGAGATCGATCCGCCGGCCGAGCCGTCGTTCTATGCGTTCTCCTTCACCCGCCCCACGCGCTCCAAGGCACCGTCTTTCGTGATCGCCGGCGGCGCCGAGGCGCGCGAGGGCAGCGGGACCTATGTCGAGCGCACCGTGCGCTACCGTGATCTCAGCCCGGAGGGGCTGCGGGAAAAGGTGCGCTTCACCACGACGTCGCAGATGGAGAACCGGATGGCGGCGTTCGGTTTCGGCTGGAAGGACACGACCGGCGTGCAGGCCTATTCCGTCCACGACTTCCACCACGCGCTCGTCGATGAACTGGTCCGCCGCGGCGCGCTGCGCTCCGGCCTGACCTGGCATTTCGCACGGCCGCCTGTGGTCGATCTCGAATACGAGATGGATTGCCGCCGCGTGATGCGGGAGGTGGTGATTTGAGGTCCTTGTGCTGAGGAGGGAAGGCCCTTTCGTCGGAGCGCCAAGCGAGGCTCGTTCCTTCAGCGTCAGCGCTGCCTGGGATCCAGCGCATCGCGCAGGCCGTCGCCGAGCAGGTTCAGCGACAGCACCACGAGGAAAATCGCAAGCCCCGGCCAGATCGCCATCCACGGCGCCTGCGTCAGGAAGCGCTGCGCCGCGTTGAGCATGCTGCCCCAGGACGGTGCCGGCGGCTGCTGGCCGAGGCCGAGGAACGAGAGCGCGGCCTCGGCGATGATGGCGGCGGCGATCGAGAGCGTCGCCTGCACCAGCAGCGCGGGCAGGATGTTCGGCAGGATATGCGAGAGCGCGATCCGCCACGGCGGATTGCCGAGCGCGCGCGCAGCCTCGACATAATCCTCAGCCTTGACGACGAGCACCTGGCCGCGGGTCAGGCGGACGAAGATCGGCGTTGCCGAGATGCCGATCGCGATCATGGCATTGCCGAGGCTCGGCCCGAGGAACGCGGCGAGCGCGATCGCCAGGATCAGGAACGGGCAGGCCAGCATCGCGTCCGTGATCCGGCTGATCAGCGCATCGAGGAAGCCGCCGCGATAACCGGCGAGAAGGCCGAGCGGCACGCCGATCCCGAGCGCGATCGCGACCGAGATGAGGCCCGCGAGCAGCGAGGCGCGTGCGCCGTAGACGACGCGGCTGAGGATGTCGCGGCCGAGCTCGTCGGTGCCGAACCAGTGCGCTGTGGTCGGCGGCTTGCGCACCAGGCTCCAGCTCGTCGCGATGGGATCATAGGGCACGATGAGCGGGGCCAGCACGGCGAGCGCGATGACCAGCACGAGCACGACGAGCCCGAACACCGCCGCCTTGCGCTTGAACAGCCGCCGGCGCGCGCGGCGGGCCGGGCTATCCAGCTCGTCGGCGTGGGTGAGAGGGCTCGGCAGCGCGGCGTCGGTCATTGATCTAGCCTCGAAGCCGCGGATTGACGAGGATGTAGGCGATATCGGCAACGAGGTTCAGCGTGATGTAGACGGTCGCCGTCACCAGCACGACGCCCTGCACCACGGCGTAGTCGCGGTTGAAGACGGCATCCACGATCAGCTTGCCGAAGCCGGGAATGGAGAAGATCTGCTCGGTCAGGACGGCGCCGGACAACAGCGTGCCGAGCTCCAGCGCGCCGAGCGTGATAACGGGCGTCAGCGCATTGCGCATGGCGTGCTTGAGGATCACCGAGCGCTCCAACAATCCCTTGGCGCGCGCGGTGCGGACGTAGTCGCTTTCCAGCACTTGAAGCATGGCGCTGCGCGTATGCCGCATCAGCACCGCGGCAATCGCATTGCCGAGCACGAAAGCCGGCATGATGGTGGCAGCCAGGCTGGCGCGCCAGTTCTCGGTGAGCGGCACGTAGCCGGACGCCGGCAGCCAACCGAGCTCGATCGAGAACAGGAAGATCAGCATGATCCCGAGCCAGAAGTTCGGCGTCGAGATGCCCCATAGCGCAAACAGGTTTGCGCCATAGTCCCAGGCCGAGCCTTTCTTCACGGCCGCGACGATGCCTGCGGGAATGCCGATCAGGAACGCGATCACGATCGCCATCGAGCCGAGCTGCAGCGTCACCGGCAGCTTCTGTGCGATCAGCTCGCGCACCGGCATCTTGTTGCGCAGCGACTCGCCGAAATCGCCCGACAGCACGCCCTTGATCCAGTAGGCATACTGCACCGGGACGGGCTGATCGAGCTTGTACTGGCGGCGTATCTGCTCGATCACCGCGGGGTCGCGCTCTTCGCCCGCCATCACCAGGGCGGGATCGCCCGGCAGCAATTGCTGCAGCGAGAAGATCAGCACCGACACGAAGAACAGCGTCGGCACGATCTGCGCAAGGCGGCGGGCGAGGAAGTTCAGCATCCTCTCGTCGTCACTTCAGCTTGAGGCCGACCACGCGCACGAGGCCGTCGGGCATCTGCTTGTAGCCTTCGAGTTTGGTCGTGTGCGCGATGATGATGCGGCGGTGGTAGAGGTAGAGGAGCGGCTCTTCGTCCTGTACGAGCTTGGCGAGCATCTCATAGCTGGCCTTGCGCTTGGCGGGGTCGGTCACCAGCCGGGCATCTTCCAACGCCTTGTCGGCCTGCGGATTGTTCCACGCGCCGTAGTTCTGCGGCGCGCCGCTATGCAGGAACACGAAGGTGTTGCCGTCGGGGTCGACGCGGCCGCTCCAGGCGAGCATGTAGGCCTGGTAGTCGCCGGCCTCGGCCTGCTTCAGTCCGGTTGCGAACTCGGTGAGGCGGATCTTCATGTCGAACCCGGCTTCCGCCGCCATCGACTGGATCACCTGCGCCGGCGTCTCGGTCTCCGCGCCCTTCGGCACCAGGAAGTCGACGCTCACCGGCGGCGTCACACCGGCTTCCTTCAGCAGCGCCTTGGCCTTCTCGACGTTGCGCGGACGGACCGGGAGCGATTTCTGATAGTAGGGATGGTCTGGATTGACCCATTGATTGCCGACCTGGAACTCTCCGTTGAACACGACCTGGTTGAGCGCCTCGCGGTCGATGGCCAGGTCGAGTGCCTGCCGCACCTTGGCGGACTGGCTGAGCGGTCCCTTGGCCTTGTCCTTGCCGATGTTGAGCGTGATGCCCTGATAGCCGAGCTCGATGGCGGTCGCGACCTTCAGCCGCGAATCCGCGCGCACGTCCTTCAGATCGGTGGCGAGTACACGCTCGATCAGGTCGAGCCCGCCGGACTTCAGGTTCGCGAGCCGCACGGTGGCATCGACGATCGGCTGAAACACGATCTTGTCGATGAAGATATTGTCCTTGTTCCAGTAGTCCGCGAACTTCTCGAACACGATGCGGTCCTGCTGCACCCGCTCGATGAATTTGTAGGGGCCGGCGCAGACCGGGCGCAGGCCGAACTTGTCGCCGGCTTCCTTCGCCGCCTTCGGCGACACCATCATCCCGGCGCGGTCGGTGAGCTGGGCTAAGAGCGGCGAGAACGGCGACTTCAGCACCAGCTTGATTGTGAGGGGATCGACGACCTCGATATGATCGACCGAGGCCAGCTCCGGTTTGCGGAACGAGCCGGGGAAGGTCAGATGCCGCTCCAGCGAGAACTTTGCGGCTTCCGCGTCGAACGGCTCGCCGTCGTGGAATTTCACGCCGGGCCGGAGCTTGATGACCAGCGCCTTGCCGTCGTTGGCGGTCTCGCTCGATAGCGCGAGCTGCGGCACGATGTTGAGCTTCTCGTCGATGTCGAACAGCTTGTCGCAGAAGGCGGAGAACACGATGCGGCCGACATAGGTTCGCGCCATCGTGGGATCGAGGATATCCGGGTCCTCCGCGAGGCCGATGCGCAACGTACTCTGGGCCTGCGCGGCTCCGATCGACAACAGGATGGCGGCGGCCGTTGCGGCCAGGCGAAACATCTTCATCGGTCAATCCCCATTGCTTCGGCTATGTCGTTGTGGACGCGGCGCCTTGTATACCAACCCCGGCGAGGCTTCCGCCTTCCGTCTTTTGGCTGAAGGCCGCGACCAATTTTGCAAGAGTTGGCGAAAACCCGCCGGCGGCCGGCAGGATGGCGTCGGCGGGCGGCAGCTCCGCGATGCGATGGCAGGCGGTGGCATGGCCGGTGCCGTCGGCCAAGAGCTTCGGCGCTTCGCTGCGGCAGCGCTCGATCACGAAGGGGCAGCGGGTGTGAAAGCGGCAGCCCGCGGGCGGATTGAGCGCGCTCGGGATCTCGCCCTGCAGCAGGACCGTCGCTCGTTTCGCCTTCGGTTGCGGCAGCGGGATCGCGGACAGCAGCGCCCGGCTATAGGGATGGCGCGGCGATGCGAACAGCGCGTCGGCTTCCGCGGTCTCGACGATCTGGCCGAGATTCATCACCGCCACGTGGTCGGCGATGTGCTTGACCACGGCGAGGTCGTGCGAGACGAAGATGTAGGCGAGACCGAGCCGGTCCTGCAGCTCGCGCAACAGGTTGAGGATCTGCGAGCGGATCGAGACGTCGAGCGCCGAGACCGGCTCGTCGCAGATGATCAGCTTCGGCTCGACCGCGAGCGCGCGGGCGATGGCGATGCGCTGGCGCTGGCCGCCGGAGAATTCGTGCGGATAACGCCGCGCCAGTCTTGGTTCCAACCCGACCAGCCGCAGGATCTCCGCGACGCGCTCGCGCCGCTGTGCCGGCGGCACGAGATCGTGCAGCGCCAGCGGCTCGGTCAGGATCTGGCCGACGGTCATGCGCGGATTGAGCGAGGCGTAGGGATCCTGAAAGATGATCTGCGCCTCGCGACGGAATCTTCGCAAGCCGTCGGCATCCAGCGCGAGCAGGTCGCGGCCATTGAAGCGCACAGTGCCTGCATCCGGCTCGATCAGCCGCAGCACGAGGCGGCTGACGGTGGATTTGCCGCAACCGGATTCGCCGACCAGGGCCAGCGTCTTTCCGGCATCGAGCGAGAAGGACACGCCATCGACCGCCTTGACGTGCGCCAGCGGCCGGCCGAACAGCGAGCGCTGGGCGACGAAATGCTTGACCAGGCCGGTCACCTCGAGCAGCGCCATCACGACACCAGGCGTTCGAGCGGCGCGCGGATGCAGCGCGAGAGGTGGCCGGGACTGACTTCGATCAAGGGCGGCGGCGCCTTGGTGCAGGCCTCCAGCACGAACGGGCAGCGCGCGGCGAAGCGGCAGCCGGCCGGCGGCTGCGCCATGTTCGGCACCATGCCTTGGATCGTGGCGAGCTGCTCGGCGCGATGGTCGAGCCGTGGGATCGAGCCGAGCAGGCCGACGGTGTAGGGGTGCTGCGGCGCGGAGAACAGCTCATCGACGGCGGCGCGCTCGACGATCTCGCCGGCATACATCACCGCGACCTCGTCGCAGACTTCGGCGACGACGCCGAGATCGTGGGTGATCAGGATGATGGCGGCGCCGCTCGCGGCCTTCAGCTCGCGCATCAGTTCCAGGATCTGGGCCTGCAGGGTGACGTCGAGCGCGGTGGTCGGCTCGTCGGCGATCAGGAGGCGCGGATCGCAGGCCAGCGCCATCGCGATCATCACGCGCTGGCGCATGCCGCCGGAGAGCTTGTGCGGATATTCGTCGATCCGCCGCTCCGGCGAGGGGATGTGGACGCGGCGCAACAGTTCGACGGCCCGCTCGCGCGCGCTCTTCCGCGAACCGCCGCGGTGACGCAAAATGGTCTCGATGATCTGGTCGCCGATGGTGAAGCTCGGATTGAGCGAGGTCATCGGCTCCTGGAAGATCATCGCGAGCCGGTTGCCGCGCAGGTCGCGCAGGGTCTGGTCCGGCGTCCGCAGGAGGTCGATGCCGTCGAAGCGGATCGCGCCTGATATTTCCGCGCTTTGTTTCGGCAACAGCCCCATGATCGCCAGCGACGTCACGCTCTTGCCGCAGCCGGATTCACCGACGAGGCCCAGCGTCGCCCCGTTGGCGACGCTGAGATCGACGCTGTCGACGGCATGGGTGACGCGGCCGTCGTCGCCATGGAAGCGGATGCGCAGCTCGGTGATCTCGATGAGGGGGCTCGCGCTCATGATCGCCTTGCGCGCGCTGCTTGGATGCTGGCGTCGATGACGCTGCGATCGGTGTTGCCGGCCGGGTTCTGCCGCGTCGGCATCGAGGGCCGAAAGTGCACCCACAGCTCATGGCTGACCGCTTCGAGCCGTTCGAGCTCGCCGAGTGGATCGGGATGATCGTCGGCGCGTATGTCCAGCGCCGGCCATTCCTCCTCGCCGTGGATCAGCAGCGCCGCGGACTGCTTGCCGCGTTTGTCGCCGCCGGCAGCTTCTCCTGCGCGCATCGCCGCGAGCAGGCGGCGCGGGAAGGGCAGGCTGTCGTTGGCGAGGTAGGTCTTTGCCGTCTCGGCAAGTACGTCGGCGCCCGCGAGCATGTTGCCGGCGATCGAGAAGCCGCTGCCCGCGGTGTGACCGCACCAGTCGACGCAGTCGCGCCCGGTATGTGCAGCGACCTCGCCGCTCGCATCCATGATGTGGACCTGCCGGCTCTCGCGGCCGTCGTCCGCCGCGAGCAGGGCGGCGAGCACGTCGTGAGCGTTGAGGCCCTCGCGCAGGAGCTTGACGCCGTCGATGCCGTAATAGGGATTGACGAAGGCCTGCGTCGCGATGGCGCCGAGGCCGGCCTCAATATACGGCACGCGCGCGCCGACGGCGAAGAACCGGGTCGCGACGGCGATGCCGAACTGGCCGGTGGCAGGATCTTTCGCGATGATCGACCAGGTCATGTGCTGCCTATCAGCGTCCCGCGGCGTAACCCTGCATGCCGCGCGGATTGGCGGCGGCGCGCCGGCGGACGCCGACACGCGAGGCCGCGGTGAGGCGGCCTTCGGACCAGTCGGGGCCGACCTCGACGATATGCCCGCGCTCGCGAAGGTTTTCGATCGTCGCCTTCGGCACACGGTTCTCGACCACGAGCACGCCGGGACGCGCGGTGCGCGGCCAGAACGAGATCGGGAAATGCTCGGAATGCCAGGCCGGCGCGTCGATGGCTTCCTGCAGATTGAGATTGCAATGGACGTGGCGCAGGAAGAATTGGGTGATCCACTGATCCTGCTGGTCGCCGCCGGGCGAGCCCCAGGCGAGATAGGGCTCGCCATCCCGCAGCGCCATGCTCGGCGACAGCGTGGTGCGCGGGCGCTTGCCCGGCGCGAGCGAACTAGGTTGGTTCTCCTCCAGATCGAACATTTGTGCGCGGCTGCCGAGGCAGAAACCGAGTTCGGGAATGACGGGCGAGGATTGCAGCCAGCCCCCTGAAGGCGTCGAGGACACCATGTTGCCGGCCTTGTCGATGATGTCGAAATGCACGGTGTCGCCGCGCACCTCGCCGAAGCGCCCCACGGTCGGTTCACCGGCGCCTAAAGCACCAACGGCTTCGCGTTGGCCTTCAGCGCGGCGCAGCTTGACCACGCCGCCAAGGCCCTCGACCGCCCCGGGCCGCAGATCGAGCGAAGCCTTCTCGGTGACGAGCTTGCGGCGTTCGTCATTATAGGCATCCGATAGCAGCGTCGCGATCGGGATCTCGCTGAATTTCGGATCGCCGTAGAATTTTTCGCGATCGGCAAAGGCGAGTTTTGCGCATTCGATCTGGAGATGGATGAACTCGGGCCCGGTCGGATCCAGGCCGTCGAGGGCAAAGCCCTTCAGCAGTGCGAGCTGCTGCAGGGTGACCGGACCCTGGCTCCAGACGCCGGCCTTGCAAACGGTGTAGCGGCCATAATCGTAGGTGAGCGGCGCTTCGATCGTCGGCTGCCAGCGCGCCATGTCGTCGGCGGACAACACGCCGCGATGTGGCGAGCCGCTGACGTCCATCACTTCTTGCGTGCGGCAGAACTTGTCGATGGCCTCGGCGACGAAACCCTGCGACCAGGCCTTGCGCGCCCGTTCGATCTCGGCATCGCGGCCACCGCCGCCGCTTTCGGCTTCGCTCAGGATCCGCGCGTAGGTTGCGGCCAGCGTCTTGTTGGTGAAGAGCGTGCCGGGCTTCGGCACCTCGCCGTTCGGCAAGTATACCGCGGCGGAGGTTGGCCAGTGCTTGCGGAACAATTGCTCGACGGTCTGGATGGTGGCGCATGCGCGCTCCACGAGCGGATAGCCATCGCGGGCGTAGGAGATCGCGGGCTCCAGCACGTCGCGCACGCGCATCGTGCCGTAGTCGCGCAGCAGCATCATCCAGGATTCGAAGGTGCCGGGGACGCAGGCGGCGAGCAGGCCGGTGCCCGGCACCATGTCGAGGCCCTCGCTCTTGTAATGCGCGATCGTGGCACGCGCCGGGGCCGGGCCCTGGCCGCAGATCACTTCGGTGCGGCCGCGTTTCACGTCGTGCACGATGACGGGCACGTCGCCGCCGGGGCCGTTCAGATGCGGCTCAACCACCTGCAGCGTGAAGGCGGTGGCGACGCCGGCGTCGAAGGCGTTGCCGCCCTTTTCCAGGATGGCCATGCCGACGGCTGTCGCGATCCAGTGCGTGGTGGCGACGACCCCGAAGGTGCCCTCGATTTCGGGGCGTGTCGTGAACGGATCGGGATTGACGTTGCTGGCCATGGGCTACCTCATTTGCGGCGCGCGCAATTGATCACAGCCGATGCTGGGATGCCAAATGCGCAGGCCGCATGGCACGCGCGCGTCACGCTGGGACCGGCGCGGTGTTAACAGCGTGGCAGGCGACGCCGTTGATCAGTTCCGGCGTTTCCTTGCGGCAGAGATCGAACGCCAGCGGGCAGCGCGGATTGAAGGCGCAGCCGGGGGGCGGATTGATCGGGTTCGGGATTTCGCCCTTCACCGGAATGCGCTGGCGGCCGCTCATGGCAAGGTCAGGCACGGCGCCCAGCAGCATTTTGGTGTAGGGCATGCGAGGATTGGCGAACAGCTCGCGTCCCTCCGCGATCTCGACGATGCGGCCGAGATACATCACGCCGACGCGGCTCGCCATGTGGCGGACCACGGCGAGGTTGTGGCTGATGAACATGTAGGTCAGGCCGAACTTGTCCTGGAGGTCGCGCATCAGGTTGAGGATCTGCGCCTGCACCGAGACGTCGAGCGCCGAGGTCGGCTCGTCGCAGACGATGAACTCGGCATCCGAGGCGAGCGCCCTGGCAATCGCGATGCGCTGGCGCTGGCCGCCGGAGAATTCGTGTGGAAATTTCAGCCGGTCGTCGGGATGCAGGCCGACCAGGGTGAGCAATTCGCCGACGCGGGCCTGGATGTCGCGCTCGCCCTGGATCAGGTCGAACGCGCGGATCGGCTCGGAGATGATGGCGTCGACGCGGAAGCGCGGGTTCAGGCTGGCATAGGGATCCTGGAAGATCATCTGGATGCGGCGGCGCAGCTTGCGGCGCGCAGGCGCCTGCCGCGGATCGGTCATCGAGACGCCGTCGATCAGCACGTCGCCCGCGCTCGGCGGCAAGAGGCCGACGACCATCCGAGCGACCGTTGTCTTGCCCGAGCCGGACTCGCCGACCAGCGCAAACGTCTCGCCCTTCCTGATGTCGAAGGTGACGTGATCGACCGCCTTCAGAAATTCGAGGTGGCCGCCTTCGAGCACGCGGTTGAGCCAGGGTTTTGAGACGTCGAACACCCGGCGCAAATTTGTCGCCTGGACGAAGGGAGTGCTCATGCCGCGCTCTCCGCCGGCACGCTGTCATAGAGATGGCAGGCGACCGATTGCGCGCCCCGCGGCAACGGCTCCGGCCGCTCGACCCGGCAGCGGTCGAACGCGAAGGCGCAGCGCGGATTGAAGGAGCAGCCGCGCGGGATCGCCGAGAGGCGCGGCATAGATCCGGGAATCTGCTGCAGGCGCTTGTCGTCGCCGGCCAGCGTCGGGATCGCGCCCATCAGGCCCTTGGCGTAAGGGTGCAGCGGATTTCGCACGACATCCTGGACCGGACCGATCTCGGCGACACGGCCGGCATACATCACCGCGACGCGGTCCGAGGTCTCCGCGATCACGCCCATGTCGTGCGTCACCAGCATCACAGCGGTGCCGTGGTCGCGGCCGAGCCGCTTGATCAGCGAGATGATCTGCGCCTGCACGGAGACGTCGAGCGCGGTGGTCGGCTCGTCGGCGATGATCAGTTCGGGCTCGGCGCAGATCGCGAGCGCGATCACGACGCGCTGGCGCATGCCGCCGGAGAATTCGTGCGGATAGCCGTCGATGCGCTTGTCCGGCGCGGGAATACCGACCTCGGCGAGCAGGTCGATGGCGCGGCGGCGCGCGGCGGATTCGGACAGGTTGAGGTGAGTCCTGATCGTCTCGACGATCTGGTCGCCGACCCGGTAGAGCGGATTGAGTGAGGTGAGGGGATCCTGGAAGATCATGCCGATCCGCTTGCCACGGATGCGCCGCATCTCCTCCGGCGGCAGATTGTCGATGCGCTGGCCGGCAAGGCGAATCTCGCCGCCGGCGATGCGGCCGGGCGGATCGATCAGGCCGATCACGGCAAGGCCCGTGACGGACTTGCCGGCGCCGGATTCGCCGACCACGCCCAGCACCTCGCCCTTGGCGATGTCGAAGGAGACGCCGTCGATGGCGCGCAGCGTGCCGCGGCGGGAGGCGAACTCCACCTGAAGGTTACGCACGGAGAGAATGGGTTCGGTCATGAGCGAGGCGTACTCATCGAAGGATTGCTCATCGAAGGATTGCTCATCAAAGTGTTGCTCATCGGAGTTTCGGATTGAGCGCGTCGCGCAACCAGTCGCCGAGCAGATTGATCGACAGAATCAGCCCGGCCAGCGCGAGGCCCGGGAAGGCGACGATCCACCATTCGCCGGCGAACAGGTAGTTATTGCCGATGCGGATCAGCGTGCCGAGCGAGGGCATCGTGTCGGGCAGGCCGACGCCGAGGAAGGACAATGTCGCCTCGGTGATGATGGCGAGCGCCAGGTTGATGGTGGCGATGACCAGGATCGGACCCATCGTGTTGGGCAGCACGTGCCGCAGCATGATCTTCGGCGCCGGCAGGCCGATCAGCTGCGCGGCCGCCACGTAGTCCTTGTTCTTCTCGACCATCACGGAGCCGCGCACCGTCCGGGCATACCCCACCCAGAAACTCAGGCCGATCGAGATCACCAGCACCACCAGCATGCTGGTGGCATCCAGCCGGTTGCCGAAGATCGATTTGGCGATGCCGTTGACGAGCAGCGCGATCAGAATGGCGGGGAAGGTGAGCTGCACGTCCGCGATCCGCATGATCACGCCATCGACCGCACCGCCGAAATAGCCGGCGATCAGGCCGAGTGCGATGCCGAGCGCACCCGCGAAGATCACGCCGGCGACGCCGACGGCAAGCGAGATGCGCATCCCGTAGAGGATGGCCGAGAACACGTCGCGGCCCTGCTCGTCGGTGCCGAGCAGGAACGGGCTCTGGCCGTCGGCGGTCCAGAGCGGCGAGATGCGCGAGTTCATCAACTGGAGCTGCGCCGGATCGAACGGATTCTGAACCGCGAGCGCGGATGCAAAGATCGCGAGCAGGAAGAACAGCACGGTGATGGCCGCCGCCACCATGGTCAGCTTGGAGCGGCGGAACGAATAGAAGATGTCGCTGTCGAGCGCGCGGCTCAGCCAGCTGCGGCCGGCATGCGCAGGCGGTGCGCTCGGCTTGTCGGGACTGGAGGCGACTGCGTCGGACATGCAGGATTGCCTTATGTGGCGCGGCCGACCGTCGCGCGCAGGCGCGGGTCGACCACGGTGTAGAGGATGTCGACCACCAGATTGATGGTGACGAATATCAGCGAAACCATCAGCAGATAGGCGGCCATGATCGGGATGTCGACGTTTTGCACGGCTTGCACGAAGAGCAGCCCCATGCCCGGCCATTGGAACACGGTCTCGGTGATGATGGAAAATGCAATAACCGAGCCAAACTGGAGCCCGGCCACCGTGATCACGGGAATCAGCGTGTTCTTCAGCGCGTGGCCGAAATGGATGGCGCGGGTGGTGAGGCCCCGGGCGCGGGCAAAGCGGATGTAGTCGGTCCGCAGCACTTCCAGCATCTCCGCGCGCACCAGCCGCATGATCAAGGTCATCTGGAACAGGCCGAGGGTGATCGAGGGCATGATCAAGGCCTTCAGTCCCGACAGCGTGAGCAGGCCCGTGCTCCACCAACCGAGCTTGACCACCTCGCCGCGGCCGAACGAGGGCAACCAGCCCAACGTCACCGCAAACAGATAGATCAGCAGAATGCCGATGAGGAAAGTCGGCAACGAGATGCCTATCAACGAAACCGCCTGCAATAGTTTGGCCAACATGGTATCGCGCCTGAGCGCCGAATAGACGCCCATCAGAATGCCGAACACCATGGCAAAGACGGTGGCGCAGATCGCAAGTTCCAGCGTGGCGGGCATACGCTCCATCAACAGCGTTGAGACCGGCTGGCGGAACTGATAGGAGACGCCGAACTTGAACTGCGCGGCATCGGCGAAATAGCGTACGAACTGCACCGGCACGGGGTCGTCGAGGCCGAGCGATTTGCGCACGATTTCGCGTTCGGCCGCCGACGTGTCGATCGAGACGATCTGGTTGACGGGATCGCCGGCGAAACGGAACATCGAGAAGGCGATGATGCCGACGGCGAACATGACGCCGATGGCCTGAAGGGCGCGGCGAAGAGTGAAAGCGAGCATGCCTTCCACTGTCCTTGTGAGCCTGCGGCCGACGACTTTGTCAGCCGGAAAAAGGAAAGGTCCCGGAAGCCTCGCGCTGCCGGGACCTTGTGATCAATCGACTTCTATTCCTTCTTGGTCGCCCAGTGGAACATCACCAGATTGTCGGCGCGCTGCGGCAGGTTGACCTTTTTCGATACGCCCCAGGCCAGCGCCTGCTGGTGCAGCGGAATGTAGGCCCAGTCCTTGATGCTGATTTCGTAGGCCTGCTTGATCAGCTGGTTGCGCTTGGCGGTGTCGGTTTCGACCAGCACCTTGTCGGTGATGGCGTCGAACTCCTTGTTGCAATAGCCGCCGAGGTTGGCCTCGCCGCGCGAGGATTTCGCATCGTCGCGGCAGCCCATGATGTCGTAGAGCACGTTGTGCGAGTCCATCGTGCTCGGCGTCCAGCCCAGCAGGTAGAACGAGGTCTGATAGCCGCCCTGCTTGAGCACCTTGGCGAAGTACTGCGCCTTCGGCTGCGCCAAAAGGTTGATCTTGACGCCAATGCGGGCGAGCATGCCGACGACGGCCTGGCAGATTGCGGCGTCGTTGACGTAGCGATCGTTCGGGCAATCCATCGTGACCTCGAAGCCATCGGGGTAACCGGCCTCGGTCAGGAGCTTCTTGGCGCCGTCAGGATCGAATTTCGGCCGCGTGAACTCCTTGGACAGCACGAACAGCTCGGGCGCGATCATCAGGGCTGACGGCGTTGACAACCCGCGCATCACGCGCGTCTTGATCAGCTCGATGTCGATCGCCTTGTAGAAGGCTTCGCGGACACGAGCGTCCTTGAACGGGTTCTTGCCCTTGATGTTGGAGTAGAGCAGCTCATCGCGCGTCTGGTCGAAGCCGATGAAGATCGTGCGCAGCTCCGGCCCCTTCAGTACTTGGGCGTTCGGGCTGGAATCGACGCGGGAGATGTCCTGGATCGGCACCGGCTCGATGACGTCGACCTCGCCGGAGAGCAGCGCGGCGACACGGGTGGCGTCGGAGGAGATCGGGGTGAAGATGATCTCCTTCAGATTACCTTCCATCTTGCCCCAGTAATTGGGGTTGGCCTTGAAGACCGTCTTCACGCCGGGCTGATGGCTTTCGATGATGAAGGGGCCAGTGCCGTTCTCGTGCAGCGAGGCGTAGCTCGGCGTGGTCGCCGCCACCGGCGTCGGATCGACGACGTTGTTCTCCTCGGCCCATTTCTTGTCCATGATGTACCAGACATCCCACGAATTATGCAGGATGGGATTGGGCGAAGGCAGGACGAAATCGACGGTGTAGTCGTCGACCTTGACGACCTTGACGTCGGGCGCAAGGCGGGTCTGCATATTGGACCCCTTCTTGCGGACGCGATCGGCGGAGAACACGACGTCGTCGGCGGTGAAGGGGTCGCCGTTGTGGAATTTCACGCCCTTGCGCAAATGAAAGCGCCAGCGGGTCGGCTCGGGGGTTTCCCAGCTCTCCGCCAGCGCCGGAATGATCTTGAGCTCCTTGTCGCGCGCGGTGAGGCCTTGATAGACGTGACCGAGATGGGCGTGTGTCGTGCTCTCGTTGAGCGTGTAGGGATCAAGGGACTTCAGGTCGCCCTGGTTGGCATAGCGTAGCGTCTGGCTGGTTGCCGGCGAGACCGTCAACGCAAATGCACCGGCGAGCGTCGCCGCAAACAGACTTCGACATACAGACATTCTTGACCCTCTCCACGCCGCCGTGCCGGTGGTTTTTGATTGTTCGGCCGGCCGATTAATCCATGTTGCCCAGAGTTCTCGACCGGTGCAAGCGCCATTCCAGCAAGGAACGCGCCAAGTTGCACCGCTGTGCAGCAATGCTGGCCAGCGATTTGGGGTGGAGGCCCGTGGGAGATATTCGACTTTCGACCTGTGCATTCCCCGGGGCAGTGCGGTGACGCCTCTGCCGCGGGACGGCGCTAAGGGGGTTGATTGACCATACCCCTGGATTGCGGAAGCCGGCGCCTTGCCGTCCGCCTCAGGTCGCTTGCGTTGCACACCGTGTCGCGGCGATACTCCCGCCAAGCCGCTCGAATCTCATCTGGAGGGGACATGAAAGTTAACATCGAAATCGACTGCACCCCCCTCGAGGCCCGCCAGTTCTTCGGTCTGCCCGACGTCGGGCCGATGCAAACGGCGGTGATGGACAAGTTGCAGCAGCAGGTGCTCAGCAACATCGAGAAGGTCTCGCCGGAATCGCTGATCCAGAGCTGGTTCACGTTCGATCCGAAGATCGCCGAGCGGTTTCAGGACATGTTCGTCACGATGGCGGGCCTCGGCGGCACGCGCAGCAGCGACAAGAAGAAATAGTGTCGCCCGGGCAGGAGGAGGGGCAGGAGAGAGGCCGGCTTCGTCCGCCGGGTCTCGGTCTGTTGCTCGCCGAAGCCCGCGGCCTGTTCGAGCTCAATGCGAGCCTGCTGCTGTCGCCGATCCTGATGCGGGCGCCGAGGGGCGACGGCCATCCGGTGCTTGCACTGCCGGGCTTTCTGGCCAGCGACCTCTCAATGGTGCCGATGCGGCGCTATCTCAGCGAGCTCGGCTATGAGGCACAGGCCTGGCGGATGGGCCGCAATCTCGGCGGTCTCGGCCGGATGCGGGACGCTTTGCGTGCCCGTCTCACCGAGATTCATGCTGCGAGCGGACGCAAGGTCAGCCTGGTCGGATGGAGTCTCGGCGGCGTCTATGCCCGCGATCTCGCGCTGTGGGCACCCGACATGGTCCGCTACGTCGTCACGCTCGGCAGCCCCTTTGCCAATGACGTGCGGGCGACCAACGCCACGCGGCTCTACGAAGCGCTATCCGGTGAGCGGGTCGAGGATCTTGCGGAAGCGCGCGAGGCGATCGCCGGCGATCTGCCCGTGCCGACAACCTCGATCTATTCGCGTGCCGACGGTGTGGTGAACTGGCGGACCTGCTTGCTGCGTCCCTCCGACCGTGCCGAGAACATCGAGGTGCACCTGGCGAGCCATATCGGCCTCGGGGTCAATCCCGCGGCGCTGTGGGCCGTGGCCGATCGTCTGGCCCAGCCGGAGGGGGAATTCTCGCCATTTGACCGGGCAGGGCCGTTTGCCATTGCATATGCCCCGCCGGAACAGGCAATATCGGCCTGACGAGAAGCGCCGGCCAAAGGCGCCCGTCAAATCTTGCGGGAGGGAACTATGGCTGACGGTAAGAAGCTGTCGTCGCTGGACGCGTCGTTTCTCTATCTGGAAACGCCTGAGATGCCGATGCATGTCGGGAGCATGGCGATCTTTCGCCTGCCCGACGACTACAAGGGCGACTTCTTCGAAGACTTCAAGGCGATGATCGTCTCGCGCCTGCACATCGCGCCGATCCTGAAGGCGCGACTGGAGAAGGCGCCGCTCGACATCGACCATCCCTCCTGGGTCGAGGACGATCAGTTCGACATCGATCGTCACATCTTCCGCGCCAGCCTGCCGCAACCACGCGACCGCGCCACGCTCGAGCGCATCGTCGGCTGGATGCATGCCAAGCTCTTGAACCGTGCCCGCCCGCTCTGGGAGTTCTACGTATTCGAGGGCATGAAGGACAACGAGGTCGGGCTCTATTCCAAGATGCACCATGCCGCGATCGACGGCGGCGCCGGCGCGGCGCTGACCAACATGATCTACGATATCTCGCCGATCCCGCGGCAGGTCGAGCCGCCGACGGCCGGAAGCAAGCCTGGGCAGGAGCCGCGCGACATCGCGGCGAACCTGCTGGATTCCTACCAGCAGCTGTTCAACCAGCCCCTCGATGCCGGCAAGGCCGCCCAGAACCTGCAACTGCCGCGCACCGGCAAGAGCGACATCGGCTCGATCCTGTTCGACAACGCGATGTACCAGATCGAGAGCGCAGTGCGCTTCGCGGGCAATATCCCGACCATGGTCAAGAGCGTCTCCGAGGTGCTGGGCAAGGTCTCCGATCCGAAATCGCGCGAGAGCCTTGCCAGCATGGTGTCGCCGCCGACCATGCTGAACAAGACCATCTCCTCGGAGCGCAGCTTTGCCGGCGTGTCGATCTCGCTGTCGCGCTCCAAGGCGCTGGCCAAGCGGGCGGGCGGCAAGCTCAACGACGTCGTGCTGGCGCTCGCCTCCGGCGTGGTCCGCCGCTATCTTCTGCAATACGGCACGCTGCCTGCGAAATCGCTGACGGCGGCCGTGCCGATCTCGCTACGTGAGGAGGGAAACACCGAGGCCAACAACCAGGTGTTCGGCATGATCTGCGCGATTGCGACCAATATCGACGATCCCAAGGCGAGGCTCGAGGCCATCATCGCGCAGTCGACCAAATCCAAGGAGATGTCGCATCCGCTGCGTGCCTTGATGCCGCAGGTCTCCAACATCTCGATGCTGGGCGCACCGATCATGGTGCAGATCCTGGCGCTGCTCTACAGCCGTTCGAACCTCTCGGACGTTCTGCCGCCGGCCGCAAACATCACGGTGTCCAACGTGCCGGGGCCGCGGCAGACGCTCTATGCCGCGGGCGCCGAGCTGCTGCACATCTTCCCGGTGTCGATCTCGACGCACGGGCAGGCACTCAACATCACCGTGCAGAGCTACCGCGACCAGCTCGATTTCGGCTTCATCGTCGGCGCCAACATCATTCCGCATGTGCAGGTGATGTGCGACATGCTGCCGGAGGAGTTCGCCGCGCTGGAGGCGGCCTACGCGCCACCGGCGGCCGAGATCAAGGGCGCCGCGGAATAGGAAGTTTGTGATGATTGAAATGCCGCCGCTCCAGTTCGCGCAGACGAACGGAATCCGCATGGGCTATTACGAGGCGGGCCCGGCCGACGACAAGCCGCCGATCGTGCTGTGTCACGGCTGGCCCGAGCTCGCCTTCTCCTGGCGTCACCAGATCAAGGCGCTGAGCGAGGCCGGCATCCGGGTGATCGCCCCGGACCAGCGCGGTTATGGCGCGACCGACCGGCCCGAGCCGGTCGAGGACTATGACATGGAGCATCTGACCGGCGATCTCGTCGGTCTGCTCGATCATCTCAATATCGACGAGGCGATCTTCGTCGGTCACGATTGGGGCGGCTTCGTCGTCTGGCAGATGCCGTTGCGTCACCCTTCGCGCGTCGCCGGTGTGGTTGGCGTCAACACCCCGCATTGGGACCGCACGCCGATCGACCCCATCGCCCTGTTTCGCCAGCGCTTCGGCGATCAGATGTATATCGTCCAGTTCCAGGATCCCGCGCGCGGGCCGGACAGGATCTTCGGCAGCCGCGTCGAGCAGACGTTCGACGCCTTCATGCGCAAACCGCTGGCGCGCCCGCCGGCAAAGCCTGATGAGCCGCCCATCGCGGGTGTCGGCGCCTCGTCGAAGACCAATCTGGCGTTTCCGCAAATGATCGCAGCCTACGATGCCAAAGTCGATCCGCGCGCACCGATCCTGTCGGCCGACGAGAAGAAGGTGTTCGTCGACACCTTCACGAAAACTGGTTTCACCGGCGGTATCAACTGGTATCGCAACTTCTCCCGTAACTGGGAGCGGTCGAAGGGCCTGGATCACAACGTCCATGTGCCCTCGCTGATGATCATGGCGGAGAACGATGCCGTGCTGCCGCCGTCCGCGGCCGACGGCATGGAGAAGCTGATCGGCGATCTCGAGAAATATCTGGTGAAGGATAGCGGCCATTGGACGCAGCAGGAGAAGCCGGAAGAGGTCAGTGCCAAGCTGATCGAATGGCGTAGAAGGCGGTTTGGTTGACGACGCGGTCGTCCAGGTAAGTGGCACCGTCGTTCCGGGATGGTCCGAAGGGATCGCGAGGCGACCCAGAGGACCAGACCCGGAACCTCGACAGTCCGGGTTCGATGCTGCGCATCGCCCGGAATGACGGCAAGAGGGGGAAGCGAAGTTAAATGTCATCCAAGAACCGTCTGGACCCGATCCCGCATCCGCCGACCAAGCCCGTGGTCGGCAACATGCTGTCGCTGGATTCGGCCGCTCCCGTGCAGCACCTGACGCGGCTCGCCAAGGAGCTCGGCCCGATCTTCTGGCTCGACATGATGGGCTCGCCGATCGTCGTCGTGTCAGGCCACGACCTCGTCGACGAGCTCTCCGACGAGAAGCGGTTCGACAAGACAGTGCGCGGCGCGCTGCGGCGCGTGCGCGCGGTCGGCGGCGACGGGCTGTTCACGGCCGACACCAAGGAGCCGAACTGGAGCAAGGCGCACAACATCCTGCTCCAGCCCTTCGGCAACCGCGCCATGCAGTCTTACCATTCGAGCATGGTCGACATCGCCGAGCAGCTCGTCCAGAAATGGGAACGGCTCAACGCCGACGACGAGATCGATGTCGTCCACGACATGACCGCGCTGACGCTTGATACGATCGGCCTGTGCGGCTTCGACTATCGCTTCAATTCGTTCTACCGGCGGGACTACCATCCCTTC
The DNA here is from genome assembly GCF_032144035.1 of Bradyrhizobium sp. WYCCWR 12699. Lineage (NCBI taxonomy): Bacteria > Pseudomonadati > Pseudomonadota > Alphaproteobacteria > Hyphomicrobiales > Nitrobacteraceae > Bradyrhizobium > Bradyrhizobium sp. WYCCWR 12699. Next base: position 1,087,826 of record NZ_JAVTJN010000039.1, on the reverse strand, counting down.
GTCGAGTCGCTGGTGCGCTCGCTCGAAACCATCATGATGACGCGCGGTCTGCCGTTCGAGCAGATCTGGATGCAGAAGCGGCGCAAGACGCTGGCCGAAGACGTCGCCTTCATGAACAAGATGGTCGACGAGATCATCGCCGAGCGGCGCAAGAGCGCGGAGGGGATCGACGACAAGAAGGACATGCTGGCCGCGATGATGACCGGCGTCGATCGCTCGACCGGCGAGCAGCTCGACGACGTCAACATCCGCTATCAGATCAACACGTTCCTAATCGCGGGCCACGAGACCACCAGCGGGCTGTTGTCCTACACGCTCTATGCGCTGCTCAAGCATCCGGACATTCTCAAGAAGGCCTATGACGAGGTCGACCGCGTCTTCGGTCCCGACGTCAACGCGAAGCCGACCTATCAGCAGGTGACGCAGCTCACCTACATCACGCAGATCCTGAAAGAAGCGCTGCGACTGTGGCCGCCGGCGCCGGCCTACGGCATCTCCCCGCTGAACGACGAGACCATCGGAGACGGCAAGTACAAGCTTCGGAAAGGCACCTTCACCACGATCCTGGTGACCGCGCTGCATCGCGATCCCTCCGTCTGGGGGCCGAATCCCGATGCCTTCGATCCCGAGAATTTCAGCCGCGAGGCGGAGGCGAAGCGGCCGATCAATGCCTGGAAGCCGTTCGGAAACGGCCAGCGCGCCTGCATCGGCCGCGGCTTTGCGATGCACGAGGCCGCGCTGGCGCTCGGCATGATCCTGCAGCGCTTCAAGCTGATCGACCACCAGCGCTACCAGATGCATCTGAAGGAAACGCTGACGATGAAGCCGGAAGGCTTCAAGATCAAGGTACGTCCGCGCGCCGATCGCGAGCGGGGGGCCTATGGAGGGCCCGTTGCGGCTACCGGTTCAGCGCCGAAGGCGCCGCGTCAGCCGACGGCCCGACCCGGCCATAACACGCCGATGCTGGTGCTGTACGGATCCAACCTCGGCACCGCCGAGGAGCTCGCGACGCGCATGGCCGACCTTGCCGAGATCAACGGCTTTGCCGTGCATCTCGGCCCGCTCGACGATTATGTCGGCAAGCTGCCGCGGGAGGGTGGCGTGCTCATCATCTGCGCCTCCTATAATGGTGCGCCACCCGACAACGCGACGCAGTTCGTCAAATGGCTCGGCGACGATCTGCCGAAGGATGCCTTTGCAGGTGTGCGCTATGCCGTGTTCGGCTGCGGCAACAGCGACTGGGCTGCGACCTATCAATCGGTGCCGCGCCTGATCGACGAGCAATTGTCGAAGCACGGCGCACGTGCGGTCTATCCGCGTGGCGAGGGCGATGCGCGCAGCGATCTCGACGGCCAGTTCCAGAAGTGGTTCCCGGCCGCCGCCCAGGTCGCGACCAAGGAATTCGGCATCGACTGGAATTTCACCCGCACCGCCGAGGACGATCCGCTCTACGCGATCGAGCCTGTGGCGGTGACCGCCGTCAACACCATCGTCGCCCAGGGCGGCGCTGTGGCGATGAAGGTGCTCGCCAACGACGAGCTTCAGAACAAGAGCGGGGCCAATCCGTCGGAGCGCTCGACGCGCCATATCGAGGTGCAGCTGCCGTCCAACGTCAGCTACCGCGTCGGCGATCACCTCAGCGTCGTCCCGCGCAACGATCCGACCCTGGTGGATTCGGTCGCCCGTCGCTTCGGCTTCCTGCCGGCGGACCAGATCAGGCTCCAGGTCGCCGAAGGCCGCCGCGCGCAATTGCCGGTGGGAGATGCCGTGTCGGTCGGGCGCCTGCTGAGCGAGTTCGTCGAGCTGCAGCAGGTCGCGACGCGCAAGCAGATCCAGATCATGGCGGAGCACACCCGCTGTCCCGTCACCAAGCCGAAGTTGCTGGCCTTCGTCGGCGAGGAGACGGAGCCGCTCGAGCGCTATCGCGCCGAGATCCTGGCCAGGCGCAAATCGGTGTTCGATCTGTTGCTCGAATATCCCGCCTGCGAATTGCCGTTCCACGTCTATCTGGAAATGCTCTCGCTGCTGGCGCCGCGCTATTACTCGATCTCGTCCTCGCCGTCGGTGGACCCGGCGCGCTGCAGCGTCACGGTCGGCGTGGTCGAAGGTCCCGCCGCCTCCGGCCGCGGGGTCTACAAGGGAATCTGCTCGAACTATCTGGCCAACCGCCGCGTGGGCGACACGGTCTATGCCACCGTGCGTGAGACCAAGGCTGGCTTCCGCCTGCCGGACGATCCATCCGTGCCGATCATCATGATCGGCCCGGGCACCGGCCTTGCGCCGTTCCGCGGCTTCCTGCAGGAGCGCGCCGCGCGCAAGGCGAAGGGGGCCAGCCTCGGGCCATCCATGCTGTTTTTCGGCTGCCGCCATCCGGATCAGGATTTTCTCTACGCGGAGGAGCTGAAGGCGCTGGCGGCCAGCGGCATCACGGAGCTGTTCACGGCGTTCTCGCGTGCCGACGGACCGAAGACCTATGTGCAGCACGTACTGGCCGCGCAAAAGGACAAGGTCTGGCCGCTGATCGAGCAGGGCGCGATCATCTATGTCTGCGGCGACGGCAGCAAGATGGAGCCGGACGTGAAGGCGGCGCTGGTTGCGATCCATCGCGAGAAGAGCGGCAGCGATGCCGCCGCCAGTGCGCGCTGGATCGAGGAGATGGGGACGCAGAACCGCTATGTGCTCGACGTCTGGGCGGGCGGGTGATTATGCGTCCGATCGTGCTAAACGTCGCCCATGATTCCCTGGGAAAAAATCGACACCGCCAAGATCCCCGGCTCCGACGAAGAGCTTCGCCTGATGCGACGGGGCAAGGAGTTCTCCATCAAGCTCGGCACCAACGAGCTGATGAACAATCGCCTGTCCGGGTCGGAAGCCGCCCTCGCGACGCTTGCCGCAAAGCAGATCGAGAAAGTCGCAAAACCCGTCGTTCTGATCGGCGGCCTCGGCATGGGTTTTACCTTGCGCGCGGCGCTCGCCGTGCTTGGCCCCAAGGCGAAGATCGTGGTCTCCGAGCTCGTGCCGGCGGTGGTGAGCTGGGCGAAAGGCCCGATGGCGGAGGTCTTCGGCGACAGCCTCGATGATCCCAGGGTGGACATAAGGGAAATCGACGTCGGCGAGATCATCCGTGCGAAGAGCGCAGCCTACGACGCCATTCTCCTGGACGTCGACAACGGGCCCGAGGGGTTGACCCGAAGGGGCAACGACGCGCTCTACAATGCGAGCGGGCTAACGGCGGCGAAGACGGCCCTGCGGCCGGGCGGCGTGCTGGCGGTGTGGTCGTCCGGACCCAACCCCGCATTCACCAAGCGTCTCAAGCGCGTCGGCTTGTACGTCAACGAAGTCGCTGTCCGCGCAACCGGCAGAGGCGGCGGCGCGCGCCACGTGATCTGGATCGCGAGGAAGAGTTAAGCGGCCTGTGCCGCCGCGCCATGCGCGTGCTTGTCGATGGCGCCGATGATCTCCGGCCAGAACCGCATCGGCAGCGCGTGGCCCATGCCCTCGATCATCAGCAGCTTTGCATTCGGGATCGACGCCGCCGTGTCCTTGCCGCCTTCGGGGCGCACCAGCGGATCGACGGTGCCGTGAATGACGAGTGTCGGCGTCTGCACGGCGTGCAACCTTTCCTTGCGACTGCCGGATGCCAGCACGGCGCGGAGCTGACGGCCGACGCCGGCCGGATTGAGCCCGCGGGCGAACACGCGCTCGGCGCGACCCGGGTCCAGCGCTTCCTCCTCCGGAAAATGTCCAGCTCGCAGCACTTTCCAGGTCTGGCCGTAGCGGACCATGAATTCTTCCTTGCTGCGCGGCGGTGGCGCCATCAGCATCGCGGCAGCCTCGCGCGACGGCGGCGGGATGCGCGGATTGCCTGTCGTCGACATGATCGATGTCAGCGAACGGACGCGGTGCGGAAACGACAAAGTCACCTCCTGCGCGATCATGCCGCCCATGGATGCCCCGACCAGATGCGCCGACTTGATGCCGAGCGCATCCATCAGCCCGACCGTGTCCTTCGCCATGTCGATCAGTCTGTAGGTCGCGGCGACGGGAATCCTGAGGAACCGCAGCTTCAATAGCTCGAGCGGCGTCAGGCGCTTGCCGCCGGTGAGATGGCTGGACTTGCCGATATCGCGGTTGTCGAAGCGGATCACGCGGAAACCGCGCGCGGCAAGCTGCTCGCAGAACGCATCGTCCCAGTGGATCATCTGCGCTCCGAGCCCCATGATCAGCAGCAGCGGCTCGGAATTGTCGTTGCCAAAGATCTCGTAGCAGATGTCGATGCCGTTGGCGCGGACGGTGTCGGGCGGCTGATGGCTGGTCACGGGTCCCTCCTGCTGATCGATGCTGTATCGCACGGTTTCCCGTCTCAAAGAAGCGGCGTGCCAAGTGGCGGGCGTGCTTGCCGGTTGACCGGCATCGCGCAACGGTGTGGTATGGCGAGAAAAGAAGGGCATCGCAGCTCTCGATTTCAGGAGGACGCCGATGACCGACAAGACCAACGACCCCGTTGCCATGTGGCAGAAGATGGTTGGTGAGATGGAGAAAGGGTTCAACTCTTTCGCCAATCAGGCCATGTCGTCGCCGGAATTTTCGCAAGCGATGAACCGTGCGGGCGGAGTTGCTGCAGGTGCTCAGAAGCAGCTCGGCGAGCTCATGGAGAAATACCTCGTCACGATGAACCTGCCGAGCCGGGAGCAGGTCACGGGTCTTGCGGAGCGGTTGCAGTCGATCGAGGCCCAGATCGGCGAGATGAAGTCGATGCTGAACCAGATGGCGGCGAGTTCCGGCATCGCGCAAGGCTTGGATGGCACGCCGCGGCCGCCGCGCACCAAGCGTCCGCCCTCCGAGAACGGAGAGCCGACATGAACGCGCCGACGGGACTCGATTTCGCATCCATCCCGGAGCGCATCCAGTCCGAGGTGCAGCGCGCCATCCAGCGCAGCATCAAGGGCGTTGAATATTTCTCGACCTCGGGCCCTTCGCTCGGCTCGACACCGAAGGACGTGCTGCATTCGCGCGGCACGATGAGCCTCTATCACTACCGGCCGATGTCGGACGAGATCTACCGCGTACCGGTGCTGATCGTGATGGCCACCACCAACCGCGGCTACATTCTCGATCTCGTCCCCGGCCAGAGCTTCATCGAGTTCCTGCTCAAGCGCGGCTACGACGTCTATATGCTCGACTGGAGCGCGCCGCGGCCGGAGGAGAAGAGCCTGCGGATGGAGGACTATGTCCTCGACTTCATCCCGGATTGCGTTCGCCGCGTGCAGGCGGACTCCGGCGAGCAGGACGTCTCCGTCATCGGCTATTGCTTCGGCGGCGTGTTGTCGCTGCTCTATGGCTCGATCCACGCGGACGGGCCGATGAAGAACCTGATCTGCTTCACCACGCCGATCGACTTCCGCGAGATGAAGCTGTTCTCGAACTTCTCCGACCGTCGCTATTTCGACGTCGACCATCTCGTCGACAGTGTCGGCAACGTGCCGCCGGAGATGATCCTGTCCTCGTTCGAGATGCTGCGCCCGGCCTCGCGTACCGTGAGCCAGATCCAGCTCTGGGAGAACATCTGGAACGACGAGTTCGTCAAATCCTACCGGATGTTCGACCGCTGGGCGACCGATACGCTGCCATTGGCCGGCGAGTATTTCCGCACCATCACCAAGGACCTGATGTGGGACAACAAGCTGTTCAACGACACCATGTCGGTCGGTGGCCGCGCGGCGAAGCTCGAGAATATCAAGGTGCCGATCCTGCATGCGGTGGCGGAGCACGACCACATCGTGCCGTATGAGGCCGCCAAGCACCTGATTACGAAGATTGGATCTGCGGACAAGGAAGAGGTGATGCTGAAAGGCGGTCACGTCTCGCTGGTCGCGGGCGCCAACGCCGTGAAGCGGCTGTGGCCGAAACTGGATTCCTGGCTGGGAAAGAGATCGATATGAGCGAGCAGCGTTCCTATCCGCGTCACGTCAAGACCGACGCCGGCGATATCGAGATTCGCCTGATGGCACCTTCAGACGAAGCCGCGGTGCTCGCCTTCGGCAAGGGCCTGCCGACGCACGATTTGCTGTTCCTGCCGCGCAACATCAGCGAGCCGAAGGTGCTGTCGGCCTGGGTCAAGGAGATCGAGCGCGGCGCGATCACAAGCCTGCTCGCGGTCAGGGACGGCAAGGTCGTCGGCTGCGGCACGCTGGTGCGCGATCCTCATTCATGGTCGCCCCATGTCGGCGAGATCCGGATGGTGGTCTCGCTCGATGTGCGGGGCAAGGGAGTGGGGCGGGCGCTGTCGCAGGAGACCTTTGCACTCGCACTTGGCGCGGGCCTGGAAAAGCTCTCGGTCCAGATGACGGTCGACCAGCAGGCCGCCATCGCCCTGTTCGAGAGCCTCGGCTTCAAGGCCGAAGCGTTGCTGCGCGACCACGTCCGGGACGTCGAGGGCAAGACCCATGATATCGTGGTGCTCGGCCACAACATCGCGCAGGTTCAGGCCCAAATGGAGGCCTATGGGCTGCCGGGGGCGGTGCAGCACTAAGGGCCGGGCAGCCGGCGCCGGAAGCTCCGCTGAGAACCCGTTGGCCAGGGAGGCATCGAAGTGCCTCCCATTAAGGCTGTTCACGAATTCGTGATATCGCACTGCAATATGGATATTGCATTGCACAATTAACTATGCCATATAGGACGTGCCCCGGGCCGATACGGACGGGGTGAGCCCATAGCTCAACCCAATGAGGATGGAGAGAACCCCATGACCACTGAAACCAACACCGCTTTCGAGGGCTTCAAGGACGCTTTCAAGAACATCCAGAACCTGGAAGTTCCCGAGGCCGCCCGCGAGTTCGTCAAGAAGACCGCCAACACCGCCAAGGACCGTGCTGCCGAGGCTTTCGCCGGTTCCGAGCGCGTGACCGCCGCCGTCGAGAACGCGGTGACCGAATCCGTCACTGAAGCCGGCAAGATCAGCCGCAATATCCAGCAGGCGATCTACGAGGACGCCGAGGCGTTCTTCTCCAGCATCGACAAGCTCGCTTCCGCCAAGTCGTTCAGCGAGGCCGTCGAGATCCAGTCGGGCCTGCTCCGTTCGCGCGGCGAAGTGTTCGTCTCGCGTGCCAAGGCGACCGCCGACTATTTCGGCAAGCTCGCCGCCAACGGTGCGAAGTCCGCTCAGGACAATTTCGCCAAGGTCTACAACAAGACCGCCTGATCCGGCGCCCTGAGTGCAAACTGAAATTTGAGGCCCGCTTCGGCGGGCCTTTTGTTTTTGTCTGCTGCGTTCCCCGGATGCAGTGCAGCGCGCCCCTGGCGATGCGATGCATCGTCCAGGTGGCGTGGTGCACTGCTGATCCCGGGGGCCATGCTGGGTCCCGGCTCTGCCTCGCAGCGCTGCGCGTTGCGCCTTGTCCGGGACACGAAGAGACCGACGCGCTAAGTATCCCTCATGACTCCGCCTATCACCTTCTCCTTCAACACTCCCGGCGATGCCGAACGTGCGGCCGAGTTGCGCCGCGTCAAGGCGCTGGCGACGCTGGTGCTGGCGTCCACGCTTGGGCTCTTCATAGTCGCCAAGATCTTCTTGAACGTGCATCCCGTCTTCGGCTTCATCGCCGCCTTCGCGGAAGCCGCGACCATCGGCGGGCTCGCCGACTGGTATGCCGTGGTTGCCCTGTTCAAGCGGCCGCTCGGCCTGCCGATCCCGCACACCGCGATCATCCAGAGCAATCAGGCCCGCATCGCCGACAAGCTCGGCGAGTTCATCCAGGTGCATTTCCTCGAGGCCGGCCCGGTCGAGGCCAAGCTGAAGGAGATCGATTTCGGCTCCTTCGTCGCCGACTGGCTGCGTGATCGCAAGCGCAGTGACGATCTGGCGCGCTTTGCGCTACGCCTGTTGCCCGAGGCCGTCTCTGCGACGGAGAGCTCGGGCCTGATGACCTTCATCATCCGCCGCATGTCGTCGCAGCTCCAGGCGATCGACCTTGCGCCGCTCGCGGCCGGCACGCTGCGCGGCTTCGTGGCGGAAGGGCGCCACCAGATCCTGTTCGACGATCTCCTGCGCGTGATGCATGAGACGCTGAACCAGAAAGAGACGATGGGGATGATCCGCGAGAAGGTGCGCGCGGAGTTGCCGACCCTGCTCCGGCTCTATCGCGCCGACAAGTTTCTGGTGAACAAGATCGTGGCGTCCGCCACCGCGTTCTTCAACGAGGTGCGCAATGATCCCAAGCATCCGTTCCGCGGCGAGTTCGACCGCATGGTGCTGAGCTTCGTCGACCGGCTCGGCACCGATCAGGCCTATATCGACCGCATCGACGGCTTGAAGCGCGATCTCTTGGCGCGGCCCGAGCTCGCGGATCTTGCCCGCACCGTCTGGTCCAATACGCGCTCCTTCATCGAGCGCAGCGCGAGCGGCGAGACGCAGGTGCTGCAGCATCATCTCGCCGGCATGTTCGTCGCGGCCGGCGAAGCGCTCGCGGGCGATGCCGAACTGCGCGGCGAGATCAACAAGGGCTTGGTGACGGTGTTGCGCAGCTTCGTCGCCGACCAGAAGAGCGGCGTTTCGATCTTCATCTCCGACCAGGTCAAGGCGTGGGATATGGCGCAGCTGATTTCGCTGATCGAAATCAACATCGGGCGCGACCTGCAATACATCCGCTTCAACGGCTCGCTGATCGGCGGCCTCGCCGGGCTCGCGCTCTACTCCGTAGAATCCCTGCTCAGATGGCTGTGACTTTTGCGTCACGGCCGGTGGCATTCACACGCGGGCCTATTGTCGCCCCGCATCTCTCCCGCTTGAATGTCGGGAACCGGCCGCCTAGCTGATTCATGTTGCGCTGCGGAACGATCAAGAAGCCGGCGAGTTGGAATCTCCATGCATTTGCCGGCCTCGTCCGGCCACCTTTTCAGCAATTCTTCCAGGGGACCATTGATGACCGCTACTGCCCAGACGCTGCGTCCGCCGTCCCGTACTCTGATGTTTCTGGAAGGGCGCGCGATCCACGAGTTCGGCGCATTCCTCGGCGCGCTGCCGCTGCTGAGCCTCGCGCCGCGCGGCGATGGGCATCCGGTGCTGGTGCTGCCGGGCCTCGTCGCCTCCGACGCGTCCACGCGCGCGCTGCGCACCTTCCTGACCGGCAAGGGCTATGCGGTGAGCGGCTGGCGCCAGGGCCGCAATTACGGCCTGCGCGATGGCGTGCAGCACGCGATGGTCGATCTGGTCCAGGAGCTCAGCGACAATCACAGCCGCAAGATCAGTCTTGTGGGCTGGAGCCTCGGTGGTCTCTATGCACGCCAGCTCGCCAAGATGATGCCGGAGCGTGTGCGCCAGGTGATTACGCTCGGCAGCCCCTTCGCCGGCAATCCCCGCTCCACCAACGCCTGGCGCGTCTATGAATGGGCGAGCGGACGGAAGTCCGACGAGGTCGATCCGCAGTTCGGAGGCGAGCTTGCCGTCCCGCCGCCGGTGCCGACCACCGCCATCTTCAGCCGCACCGACGGCGTCTGCGCCTGGCAAGGCTGCATGGAGAAATCGGGCGCGCAGACCGAGAGCATCGAGATCGAGAGCAGCCATTGCGGCATGGGCCATCATCCGGCCGCGGTCTATGCGGTGGCCGACCGCCTCGCACAGAGGGAAGGCCAGTGGCGTCCGTTCGACCGCAGCGGCTGGCGCAGCGTGGTGTATCCCGATCCGCACAGGTGATTTCTCGCCTCTCCCCGCTCGCGGGGAGAGGCCGCAATTTGCGAAAAGCAGATTCCGGGTGAGGGAGACTCTCCACGAGTCCAATTCTCGCCGACTCCGCGGAGACTCCCCCTCATCCCGACCTTCTCAGCGCGAGCGAAGCTCGTCGCGGCCCCCCAAACGGGGAGAAGGAGTGGAGGCATTGTCGCTTCCATCCATTGTCGCGCCCGCACCAAACGCGCTATGCCATGCCGCATGGCGCATCCGCTTTCCCGCATCATCGACCAGCTCAAGCGTGAACCGTCGCGCACCGGCTCCATCGTCATCACCGTGTTCGGCGATGCCATCGTGCCGCGCGGCGGATCCGTGTGGCTGGGCACGCTGCTGGAATTCTTCCAACGCCTGGATATCGACAGCGGCGTCGTCCGCACCGCAATGTCGCGCCTTGCCGCCGATGGCTGGCTGACGCGCGAAAAGGTCGGCCGCAACAGTTTCTACCGGCTTGCCGGCAAGGGACGCCAGACGTTTGAAGCTGCCACGCGCCACATCTACGATCCGCCGCCGTCGGACTGGACCGGACGCTTCGAGCTGCTCCTGATCGGCAACGGCGAGGACCGTGACGTCTCCCGCGAGGCGCTTCGCAACGCCGGCTTCGGCAGTCCGCTGCCGGGCGTCTGGGTCGCGCCGTCGGGTGTGCCGGTGCCGGACGAAGCCGCGGGCGCCATCCGTCTGGAAGTCTCCGCCGAAGACGATAGCGGCCGCCGTCTGCTCAGCGCGAGCTGGCCGCTGCAGCGCACCGCGGACGCTTATCTGAAATTCATGAAAACGTTCGAGCCGCTCCGCGCCGCGATCGCGCGCGGCACGGATCTGTCCGAGGCCGACGCCTTCGCCGCGCGCATCCTCTTGATCCACCATTATCGCCGTGTCGTGCTGCGTGATCCCTTGCTGCCGGGCGAATTGCTGCCGGCGGACTGGCCGGGCAGGGCGGCCCGTGACCTTTGCGGCGACATCTATCGCGCCCTGCTCGCTCCCTCCGAGCAATGGCTCGATGATCATGGAACCAACGAAAAGGGGCCATTGCCGCCGGCGCGAAAGCTGCTGGAACGGAGGTTTGGCGCTTGAGATTTATGTTACAGAAATATCTTGCATGAAGTAATTCTTGTTATATATTCTCTCCCAATCAATCGGGAGGATGCGCATGTATACCCAGGCGCTGAACACGGCCGAGACCGACGACCGCGGTCTGGAGGACGCCGGCAGGGCCGCGCAGTTTCAGGCCCGTATCGATGCCGAGGAGCGCATCGAGCCGAACGACTGGATGCCGGCGGCCTATCGCAAGACGCTCACTCGCCAGATCTCCCAGCACGCCCATTCCGAGATCGTCGGCATGCTGCCCGAAGGCAATTGGATCACGCGCGCGCCGACGCTGCGCCGCAAGGCCGCGCTGCTCGCCAAGGTGCAGGACGAGTGCGGCCACGGCCTCTATCTCTACGCCGCTGCCGAGACGCTCGGCACCTCGCGCGAAGAGCTGGTCGACGCGATGCTCGCAGGCAAAGCCAAATATTCCTCGATCTTCAACTATCCGACGCTGACATGGGCCGACATCGGCACCATCGGCTGGCTGGTCGATGGCGCCGCGATCATGAATCAGATCCCGCTGTGCCGCTGCTCCTACGGCCCCTATGCGCGCGCGATGATCCGGGTCTGTAAGGAGGAATCGTTCCACCAGCGCCAGGGTTACGAGATCATGCTGACGCTGTGCCGCGGCTCGGACGAGCAGAAGGCGATGGCGCAGGACGCGCTGAACAGATGGTGGTGGCCGGTGCTGATGATGTTCGGTCCGCCCGATGCGACGAGCCAGCACAGCGACACTTCGACGAAATGGAAGATCAAGCGCTTCTCCAATGACGAGCTGCGCCAGAAGTTCGTCGATGCCACCGTGCCGCAGGCGCAATATCTCGGCCTCACCATTCCCGATCCCGGCATGATTCAGGATGCCGACGGGCACTGGCGCTACAGCGAGATCGACTGGACCGAGTTCAAGCAGGTGCTCGCCGGCAACGGCCCTTGCAATCGCGACCGCATGGCCGCGCGCCGCAAGGCCCACGAAGAGGGCGCCTGGGTGCGCGAGGCGGCCGCAGCCTATGCCGCCAAGCGCGCACAGCGCCAGACCGCGCAAGCCGCCGAATAGGGAGATCGATATGGCCACGCCGAACACGCCGCTGTGGGAAGTCTTCATTCGCAGCCGCAACGGGCTCGCCCACAAGCATGTGGGATCGCTGCACGCGAGCGATGCCACCATGGCTCTGCAGGCCGCTCGCGACATCTACACAAGGCGTGGCGAGGGCCTGTCGATCTGGGTGGTGCCGTCGACCGCGATCACCGCGAGCGATCCCGCCGAGAAGGGCATGATGTTCGAGCCGGCGGAATCCAAGATCTACCGGCATCCGACGTTCTACGAGGTGCCCGAGGAAGTGGGGCACATGTGATGGCGACCGCCAACATCGAGGTCTCCGAAACGCCTTCGGTGCTCTACGCGCTGCGCCGCGCCGACGATGCGCTGATCCTTGGCCATCGGTTGTCGGAATGGTGCGGGCATGCGCCGATGCTGGAAGAGGACATGGCGCTCTCCAACATCGCGCTCGATCTGATCGGCCAGGCGCGAGAGCTCTACAGCTACGCCGCCAAGGTCGAAGGCAGGGATAACGACGAGGACAAGCTCGCCTACTTGCGCGACGTCAGGCAGTACCGCAATTTGCTGCTGGTCGAGCAGCCCAACGGCGATTTCGCGCACACCCTGGTGCGGCAGTTCTTCTATTCGGCGTTCGCCGACCTCTACTGGCGCGCGATGATGAGCTCGCGTGATGCGACGCTGGCTGCGATTGCCGCCAAGTCGGAGAAGGAGAGTGCCTATCATCTGCGCCACGCCTCGGAGTGGATCATCCGGCTCGGCGACGGCACCGACGAGAGCCACGCACGCGCGCAGGCCGCGGTCGATCACCTCTGGGCCTTCACCGGCGAGATGTTTGCCGTCGACGAGGCCGAACGCGCTTTGATCCATGCCGGTCTCGCCGCCGATCCCGGCACCTTGCGCGGTCGCTGGCTGCAGACGCTTTCCGATGTCGTCAGCGAGGCCACCTTGGTGCTGCCGCAGAACGACTGGATGCAGCAGGGCGGCCGCACGGGCCGGCACAGCGAACATCTCGGCCATCTCCTGTCCGAGCTGCAATCGATGCAGCGCACCTTCCCGGGGCAGACATGGTGAGCGTGCTGGAGCGCGATAGCGAGCTGCGCCAGCGCGCCTGGGACGCTGCGGCGAGCGTGGTCGATCCGGAGATCCCGGTCTTGACCATCGCCGATCTCGGTGTGCTCCGCGAGGTTGCGTTGGCCGGCGATCATGTCGAGGTCGCGATCACGCCGACCTATTCTGGCTGTCCGGCGATGAACATGATCGCGCTGGAGATCGAGCTGGCGCTGGAGCGCGCCGGCTTTAGCCGTCCGAAGGTGCACACGGTGCTGTCGCCCGCCTGGACCACCGACTGGATGAGCGAGGAGGGACGCGAGAAGCTGCGCGCCTATGGTATTGCGCCGCCGCAAGCCTCGAACTCGCGCCGCGCGCTGTTCGGCGAGCAGACCATCACGTGCCCGCAATGCGGCTCGGACAAGACCGAGCTTTTATCCGAATTCGGCTCGACCTCCTGCAAGGCGCTGTGGCGCTGCAAGTCCTGCCGCGAACCGTTCGATTACTTCAAGTGTCATTGAGCATGTCAGCAGCAGCCGCACCGCGCTTTCATCGCCTGGCCGTCAACGATCTCCGCCGCGAGGCTTCCGACGCCATCTCCATGACCTTCGCCATCCCGGGCGAACTCGCCGGCGACTACGCCTTCACGCCCGGACAGTACCTGACGCTCCGCACCACGCTGAATGGAGAAGAGGTGCGCCGCTCCTATTCGATCTGTTCCGGCCCTGACGACGGTGAGATCCGCATCGCCGTAAAGAAGGTCGACGGCGGTGCGTTTTCGAATTGGGCAGCCGAAGATCTCAAATGCGGCGACGAGCTCGACGTGATGACACCGACGGGCCGCTTCGGCGTGGTCCCGCCGGCAGAAAGCGCGCGTGTTCATGTCGGCTTCGCCGCGGGCTCCGGCATCACGCCGATCCTGTCGATCGTGAAGGGCGTGCTCGCGCGCGAGCCGGGCAGCCGCTTCTTCCTGTTCTACGGCAACCGCAGCACCGACAACATCATGTTCCTCGAAGCGCTCGAGGAGCTGAAGGACCGCTTCATCGACCGCCTCTCGATCTTCCACGTCATCTCCGGCGAGGAGCAGGATATCCCGATCCTGCATGGCCGGCTCGACGGCGACAAGGTGAGGGTGCTGCTGCGCTCGCTGGTGCCGGCGGGAAGCGTCGATCACGCCTATGTCTGCGGTCCCCTTGGCATGAGCGAGGATATCGAGGCAACGTGCCGCGAGCTCGGCATCGTGCAGGACCGTATCCACGTCGAGCGCTTCGTCTCCGAATTCGGCGGCAAGCCCGGGCCAAAGAAGCTGGTTGCGCCCGACGCGCCGCCGAAGGCGATCGCATCGCTGATCATCGACGGCAAGCGGCGCGACGTGCCGGTGGCCGAGGACGAGGCGATCCTCGATGCCGCGCTGCGCGCCGGCGTCGATCTGCCCTTCGCCTGCAAGGGCGGCATGTGCTCGACCTGCCGCGCCAAGCTGGTCGAAGGCGAAGCGCCGATGGACATCAACTATTCGCTGGAGCCGTGGGAGCTGAAGGCGGGCTTCATCCTGACCTGCCAGGCCAAGCCATCGTCGGAGCGCGTCGTGGTCGATTATGACCATGTCTGAGCGGGCGTATCAGTGCCTGACGTTGCAAATGCGTCGCATTATTTGACAGTCCTGGCCAACCAGCAGAACATTATATGCAAGCATTTGACCGGGAGAGGCGCGTGAACCTCAAAGCCGCTGTGTCGCCTGACGATGTTGCCCGCGCCTGCGCCGACGCAATGTGGGCGGAGGACGATGCCTCCAAGGGACTCGGCATGGAGATCGTGGAGATCGGTCCGGGCTTCGCGACGCTGGCGATGACGGTGCGGCCGGACATGGTCAACGGCCAGCGCATCGCCCATGGCGGCTTCATCTTCACGCTCGCCGATTCCGCCTTCGCCTTTGCGTGCAACTCGCACAACGACCGCGTCGTTGCCGCGCAGGGCCAGATCACCTTCATCAAGCCGGGCAAGCTCGGCGATCGCCTCGTTGCCAGGGCGCGCGAGATCACGCGCGGCGGACGCTCCGGCATCTATGACGTGCGCGTCACTGCAGGCGACACCGTGATCGCGGAATTCCGCGGACACTCGCGCGTCATTCCCGGCACGTGGCTGCCGACACAAGAGCAATAACCAACCAAGAAAAGAACAAATCAATGTTGTGGGGAAGCGAGGATGGCTTTGACGAGGTTGAAAGACGGCGGCGGCTATAGCGCCGAGATGGACGCGCATGAGCGCGCCTCGCGCGACGAGATCATGGCGCTGCAGAAGCAGCGGCTCGCCTGGTCGCTCAAGCACGCCTATGACAATGTTGCACATTATCGCAAGGCGTTCGATGAAGCCGGCGTGCATCCGTCCGACTTTCGCGAGCTGTCCGACCTTGCGAAATATCCGTTCACGGTGAAGACGGATCTGCGCGACAATTATCCGTTCAACATGTTCGCCGTGCCGCGCGAAAAGCTGGTGCGCGTGCATGCCTCCTCCGGCACGACCGGCAAGCCGATCGTGGTCGGCTATACGCAGGCCGATATCGACACATGGTCGGACGTGATGGCGCGATCGATCCGCGCCGCCGGCGGCCGGACCGGCATGATCATTCACAATGCCTATGGCTACGGTCTCTTCACCGGTGGGCTCGGTGTCCACTACGGTGCGGAAAAGCTCGGCTGCACCGTGGTGCCGATCTCCGGCGGCATGACCGAGCGGCAGGTGCAGCTCATCAATGATTTCCGCCCTGATATCATCACGGTGACGCCGAGCTACATGCTGGCGATCCTCGACGAGTTCAAGCGCCAGAGGCTCGATCCGCGCCAATGCTCGCTCAAGGTCGGCATCTTCGGTGCCGAGCCCTGGACCAATGCGATGCGCGGCGAGATCGAGGACGCCTTCGACATGGACGCGACCGACATCTATGGCCTCTCCGAAGTGATCGGCCCAGGCGTCGCGCAGGAATGCATCGAGACCAAGGATGGCCTGCACATCTGGGAGGATCATTTCTACCCCGAGGTGATCGACCCCGAGACCGGCGCGGTGCTGCCCGACGGTGAGAAGGGCGAGCTGGTCTTCACCTCGCTCACCAAGGAAGCGTTCCCGGTGATCCGCTATCGCACCCGCGATTTGACGCGGCTTCTCCCCGGCACCGCTCGACCCGGCATGCGGCGCATGGAGAAGGTCACGGGACGCTCGGACGACATGATCATCCTGCGCGGCGTCAATCTGTTCCCGACCCAGATCGAGGAGGTGCTGCTCGCGACCGATTGGTGCGGCGGCCATTTCATCCTGGAGCTGACCCGCGAAGGCCGCATGGACGAGCTCACCATCATCGCCGAGGCGCGGTCCGAAAGCTGGGACGGACGAGGCCTCGTCGACCACGCCGACCGGATCTCGACCCACATCAAGAACACGATCGGGATCAGCTCCAGGGTGAGGGTGGTCGCGCCGGATACGCTGGAACGCTCGCTCGGCAAGGCCAAGCGGCTCTACGACAAGCGGCCCAAGGACTGATTGGAAGGACCGACTTGGCGGATTGACTTGACGGATCGACTTGGCGGATTGACTTGACCGGTCCCAGAGGCGACAAGGCCCGCGAGAAATCGCGGGTCTTTTCATGTCGCCAGCCGATGCCAAAACCGTCGAAGCGCGCTGCGTGCGCCTCAATGCCAAAGCCGAGAACGCCGCCGCGCTTGCGCCGGTGGTCGAGCATCAAATGCTGACGCGCGGTCCGAACGATCTCCTGATCGAGGTGAAGGCCGCCGCCGTCAATCCGTCCGACGTCAAGGCCGCGACCGGGCTGATGCCCTATGCCGTGTTCCCACGCACGCCGGGCCGCGATTATGCCGGCATCGTCATCGACGGGCCGGCAGGCACCGCCGGCCGCGAGGTGTTCGGCTCTTCCGGCGATCTCGGGATCCGCCGCGACGGCACCCATGCCAGCCATCTCGTGGTCGAGGCCGAGGCGGTCGTCGAGAAGCCGAAGACGTTGTCGTGGGAGGAGGCCGCCGGCATCGGCGTGCCCTTCGTCACCGCGATGGAAGGTTTTCGCCGCGCCGGCGTGCCGAAGAGCGGCGAGACCGTGCTGGTGTTCGGCGTCAATGGCAAGGTCGGTCAGGCTGCGGTGCAGATCGCGACCTGGCAGGGCGCGCGCGTCATCGGCGTGGTGCGCAAGGCGGAAGCCTATGAAGGCCACAGCAACGCCCCGATCGAGGTGGTCGATGCCTCCACGACCGACGTTGCCGCGCGCGTGCGCGAATTGACCGACGGCAAAGGCGCCGACATCGTCTTCAATACGGTGGGCGATCCCTATTTCCAGGCGGCACACAAGTCGCTCGCCTTGCGCGGTCGCCAGATCCTGATTGCCGCGATCGACCGCATCGTGCAGTTCAACATCCTCGAATTCTATCGGGGCCAGCACACCTATGTTGGCATCGACACGCTCGGCCTGTCTTCGGCCGCGACCGGTGCGGTGCTGCGCGATCTCGGCCCGGGCTTTGCCGGCGGCCAACTGGAGCCGTTCCCGATCAAAGCGAGCGCCGTCTATCCGCTCGATCGCGCCAAGGAGGCCTATGTGGCGGTCGCCGGCTCCTCGCGCGACCGGGTGATTTTGAAGCCGTAATCATGGAATCGTCCTCCCTGCTCGTCATCCTCGCCGGCCTCGGCATCGGTCTCGTCTACGGCGCCGTCGGCCTGCTCAGCGGCTTCTGCCTGATGAGCAGCATGCGCGGCTGGCTGGCCGACGGCGACGGGCGGCTGGTGCGGACCTATGCGCTGGCGATCGCGGTCGCAATCGCCGCGAGCCAATTCCTCGCCGGCAACGGCATGGTCGATCTCGGCAAGACGATCTACCTGCAACCGTCGTTCTCGGTGCCGGTGCTGTTCATCGGCGGCCTGCTGTTCGGTTACGGCATGGTGCTGTCGAACGGCTGCGGCTCGCGCGCGCTGGTGCTGCTCGGCCGCGGCAATCTCCGCTCCTTCGTCGTCGTGGTCGTGCTGGCCATCGCCGCGCAGATGACGCTCAAGGGCCTGATCGCGCCGGCGCGCATCGCGCTGGTCCAGGCTTCGCAAACCACGGTCAACGCGAATTCGCTGCCGTCCTTGCTGGCGACGCTCGGTCTCACGGAGGCGCTTTCGCGCGCGCTCGCAACCGTCACGATCGTCGTCGCGTTGATGCTGTTTGCTTTCGCGCATCCGGCGTTCCGCCGTTCGCCCGGCCAGATCGTCGCGGGCATCATCGTGGGCCTCCTCGTTGCCGGCGGCTGGTACGTGACCGGCTGGCTCGGTGCCGACGACTTCAATCCCATCCCGGTGACCTCGCTCACCTTCATCGCGCCGATCGCCGACAGCCTGCAATACGCCATGCTCTCGACCGGCCTGACGCTCAACTTCGGCATCGCGACGGTTGCCGGCGTCTTCGTCGGCAGCCTGGCGACGGCGCTCGCCACCGGCCGCTTCAAGCTCGAAGGCTATTCATCGCCACGCCACATGCTGCGCTCGGGCACCGGCGCTGCGCTGATGGGGATCGGCGGCGTGATGGCGTTCGGCTGCTCGATCGGGCAGGGCCTCACGGGCGTCTCGACCCTCGCGCTGGGCTCGTTCGTCGCGATCGCCGGCATCCTGCTCGGGACTGCGGCAGGCCTGCGCGGCGGGCTGCGGGTTCAGCCTCTCGCTACAGCCTGACTTCGCAGGAACCGGTCGCCTAGCGTCGCAAGACCGATGCCGCTGACGATCAGCCCGGCCGCGACGGCGAGACTCACATCGACGGGCTCACCGAGCAGGATGGCGGCGCTGGCAATGCCGACGAGCGGCGTTCCCGTGGTGCCGAGCGCCGTCGTCAGGGCCGAGATGCTCTTGTTGACCATCGACATCGCCCAATAGGCCAGCGCCGTCCCGATCAGGCCGGCGTACAGAAACAGCAGGACGAGCCGCCACGACCATTCGGCGTGCGGCAGGCCGTCCGTGACCACCGCCGATCCCGTCAACACGATCGTCGCCACGAGCACTTGCCAGATCAGGAGCTGGAGCGGTGAGGCGATCCAGCGGTGCGCACGGATGTAGATGATGTTCGCGGCCCAGGAAATCGCGGCCAGGATGACCATGCCGGCGCCGAGCACGACGCTGCTATTGGTCCAGTCGATCGAGGTGGGATTCAGGATCACGGCAAGGCCGGCCAGTCCGAGCAAGGCGCCGGCGACTTTTGGCGCAGTCAGCGTGTCCTTTCCGAGCAAGGGCGCGGCGATCGCGACCCAGAGCGGCGTGGTGTAGCCGAGCACGATGGCCTTGCTCGCGGGCAGGAAGCGCACGCCGGCCGCGACCAGGACTGAGAAGATCGTCATGTGCAGCAGTGCGACGCTGAGGACCACCGGAATGTCGCGCCGCTCCGGAATCACCAGATTGTTGCTGAGCCCCAGGATCACGAACAAGCCAGCCAGCGCAATCCAGCTCCGGATCGCCGATGTCCACAGCGGCGGAAGGAACTGGACGAGCTGTTTCGTCACCGACCAATTTACGCCCCATGCCAGCACGACGATGAGGAACAGGCCGACGGCGGTGCGCGGGGACAGGGCGTTCATTTCGATGGTCCTTGAAACAGTCCAGTGCGGCGGATAGCATTCTGCTTGGCACCTGAAAAAGTGCCAGATTGGAGAAGAATGAGGTGCCAGTGTCCGAGGCCATGATCGCGGGCCTGATCGACCTCGATCGCGCCGACGACGAGGGGTTGACGGCGCGGCTGACGGGGCAGCTCCGAAGCCTGATTGCGAGTGGTCGACTTGGTAAGGGCCATGAGCTGCCGTCGAGCCGCCGGCTCGCGAGCGATCTCGGCGTGTCCCGCAACACCGTCACCTACGCGTTCGAGCAGCTCGCCGCGGAGGGTTATCTGGCTGCGTCGCAAGGGCGGCGCGCGGTCGTGACCGTGGACGGTGCTGGGCGGTTGGATGCGGCAGGGGCAGCGGCATCGCGCCCGCGCTCCGGTAAGCCGCGGCTCTCCCCTTGGGCCTCAAAGCTCGAGCAGACGGACTGGCCGATGTCTTATCTGGCGCCGCTAAAGCCCTTGCGTCCGGGGCATGGCGACGCCAGAGAGTTTCCGAACGAAATCTGGGGGCGCTGCCTGCGCCGGAGTGCCGTGGGGGCAACCAGGCGTGAGCCCGGTCCGGTCAACCGGCCGCGCTTGCGCGCGGCGCTGGCGCATTACCTCGCGACCGGTAGAGGTGTTCGCGCCGACGCGGAGCAGATCCTGATCCTGCCGAGCGCGCAGGCTGCGCTCACCCTGATTGCGGCTGCCGTCATCACGCCCGGCGACGAGGTCTGGGTCGAGGATCCCGGCTATCCCGGTGCCGCGGCCGCCTTTCGTGCGTCCGGCGCGCGCGTGACCGGCATCGGTCTGGACGAACAGGGGATGCAGCGGATGGCGGGCCTGGCGCCTCCAACACTGATCTTCATGACGCCGTCGCACCAGCATCCGACCGGGCGGCTGATGTCACTGGCCCGCCGCACCGAGTTTCTGAAGCTGAGTAGGCCCGGCAAGACCTGGATCGTGGAGGACGACTATGACGGCGAATTCCACTATGACAGCCGGCCGGTACCGGCGTTGCAGGGGTTGGACGCCCACGGCCGCGTGTTCTATGTCGGCACCTTCTCCAAGGCGATGACGTCGGACATCCGGCTCGGCTATCTCGTCGCGCCGCCGGCGCTGGTCTCTACGCTGGAGATCGTGCAGCGGCATATCGGGCTGATCGCCGCCAGCGCCGTCCAGGACGCGCTGGCCGAGTTCATTGCGGACGGGCATTTCCTCGCACATCTGCGGCGGATGCGCCGGCTCTATCACGCGCGGCGCGATCATCTCGTCGAGGGGCTGCAGCGCTATCTCGGCGAGGTGCTCACGGTCGAGGTGCCCTCGGGCGGCATCCAGCTCGTGGCGCGCCTCAAGCGCGGCCGCGCCGATCAGGCAGCAGTCAAACGACTGGTCGAGGCAGGGGTCGAAACGCGCGCCTTGTCGAGCCTGACGCTCGGACGGCCGCGAGATCACGGCCTGCTGCTGGGCTTTGCGGCGTGGCGCGAGAGCGAGATCAGCGCCGCCGTGCGGACGATGGCCTCGTGCTTCTAGAGCATGATCCGGAAAAGTGCGCAGCGGTTTTCCGACAAGATCATACTCAAACAATGGCCTGGCGCGTTAACCCACCGCCTTCGTCACGATACGAATCTCCGACGTCAGCGTGCGGTGCACCGGACACTTGTCTGCAATCTCCATCAGCTTCTTGCGCTGCTCGGCATTGAGCGCGCCGTCGATGGTGATGTCGCGCTCGATCTGGTCCAGCATGCCCTCGCGCGTGTCGCACTCCGCGCAATCCTTGGCGTAGATCTTGGAGTGCTTCAAAGTGACTGTGACGCGGTCGAGCGGCAGCGACTTGCGGTCGGCATAGAGGCGCATGGTCATGGACGTGCAGGCCCCGAGGCCAGCGAGCAGGAAGTCATACGGGCCGGGCCCGGCATCTGCGCCGCCGGCCGCAACGGGCTCGTCCGCCACCAGATGATGCGGACCGACGGTGATGGCCTGGTTGAACTTGCTTTTGCGGGTCTCCTGCACCACGACCTTCCGTGGTTCCTCCGGGAGATCCATCGCTCTCGCGGGTTTTGTCGTGTCGACGTAGCGGCTGGCCCAGGCGGCGATCACGTCGGCCGCGTAAAGCGCGTCAGCCGGCCTGCTCAGCAGGTGATCGGCGTGGTCGAGCGAGACGAAACTCTTGGGGTGCTTCGCTGCCACAAAGATCTTGGTCGCATTGTCAATCCCGACGGTGTCGTCGACCGGCGAGTGCATCACCAGCAGCGCCTTGTGCAGGCCGGTGATATCCCTCATCAGTTCGTGCTCGGCGATGTCCTCGAGGAATTCGCGCTTGATCCGGAACGGGCGTCCCGCAAGCGAGACCTCGACCTCGCCTTGCGCGCGGATGTCGTCGAGATGCTCTTTGAACAGGCCGGTCACATGCGCGGGATCGGAGGGGGCCGCGATGGTCACGACCGCCCTGGCTTCCGAAATCTTCCCAGCGGCCGCAAGGATCGCGGCGCCGCCGAGGCTGTGCCCGATCAGGATCGACGGCGCCTTGCTGACGCTGCGCAGATGATCGGCAGCGCGGACGAGATCGGCGACGTTGGACGAAAATGTCGAATTGGCAAAATCGCCCTCACTGGAGCCGAGCCCGGTGAAGTCGAAGCGCAGCACCGCGATACCCTTGGCCGCGAGCGCGACGGCGATGCGCTTGGCGGCAAGCGTATCCTTGCCGCAGGTGAAGCAATGCGCGAACAGCGCGTAGGCCGCGGGCTCGCCGTCCGGCAATTCCAGCGCGGCCGCAAGCTGATGGCCGCCTTCGCCGGTGAATTGAAAACGTTCCGTCGGCATGGGCTTTCCCCGATTCTTGCTTGAATGCTAATCGTTCGAATAGCGCTGCTCGGCCCAGGGATCGCCGCGGTTATGATAGCCGCGGACCTCCCAGAAGCCCGGCGCGTCCTCGGTCAGGAATTCGATGGCCTGGAGCCACTTCGCGCTCTTCCAGAAATAGAGATGCGGCACGACCAGCCGCACCGGCCCGCCATGCTCCTTCGTCAGCGGCTGGCCGGACCAGCTATGGGCGAGCAGCGCGTCCTCCGCGGCGAAGTCTTCCAGCGCGAGGTTGGTGGTATAGCCGTCGTAGGAATGCAGCGTCACGAAGCGCGCGTCCTCGCGCGGCTGGCAGGCGGCCAGCAGCTCGCGCGTGGCAAGCCCTTCCCACTCGTTGTCATAGCGCGACCAGGTGGTGACGCAATGGATGTCGGAGGTGAAGCGGGCCTGCTTCTGCGCCGCGAACTCCGCAAAGGTCCAGAACACCGGCGTTTCGACCGCGCCGTAGACGTCGAGGCGCCAGCGCTCGCGCGACACCGGCGGCACGACGCCGAGGTCGAGCACCGGCCAATCCTTGGTGAGGTGCTGGCCCGGCGGCAGGCGTTGCTCCTCCGGACGCGTGATCTTGCCGGTGAGGAAGCGGCCCTCGCGCGCCCATTTCTCCTTGGTGCGGGTCAGCTTGGTGTCGGGCGGCTCGTTGTCGTCGGACATGGGCTACTCGTGGCGGTGCATTGCGGAAGCATGCTTGGTGTCGCGCATGGTGGAATAGATGATCAGCGACACGCAAATGATGGCGCTGAGATAGAAGTAGAACCAGTCTTCGTGCCCGATGCTCTTGAAGTAGAGCGCGATCGCCGGCGCCGTGCCACCGAAGATCGAGACCGTGATCGCATAGGGCAGGCCGACGCCGAGCGCGCGGACATTGGTCGGGAACAGCTCGGCCTTCACCACCGCATTGATCGAGGTGTAGCCGGCGACGAACAGCCAGGCGCAGCAGATCAGGATGAAGGCGACGAAGGGTGACTTGGTCTCCTTCAGCGTCATCAACAGCGGAACGGTCGCAAGCGTGCCGGCGACGCCGAAGAAGATCAGAAGCGGCTTGCGTCCGATCCTGTCGGAGATCGCGCCATAGATCGGCTGCAGGATGGTCGCGAAGATCAGGGTGCCGAAGATCACCAGCGTGGTCTGGTCCTCGGTCAAGCCGACCGACAGCTTGACGAAAGTCTGCATGTAGGTGGTGAAGGTGTAGAACGCCGCGGTGCCGCCCGCGGTGAGGCCGACGACCAGCAGGAGCTCGCGCGGATAGCGCAGGAGATTGGTGATCGAGCCGGTGGGCTTCACCACCTTCTTGGCTTCCTCGAACGCCTCGGTTTCATGTAGGCCGCGCCGCATCACCGCGGCAAAGATCGCGAGCGCCGCACCGATCGCGAACGGGATGCGCCAGCCCCAGGCTTTCAGCTCCTCCGGCGTGAGGAAGACCTTTTGCAGGAGCAGCAGCACGATGATCGCGGTGAGCTGGCCGCCGATCAGCGTCACGTACTGAAAGCTGGAATAGAAGCCGCGATGCCTGGGATCGGCGACCTCGCTGAGATAGGTGGCGCTGGCGCCATATTCGCCGCCGAGGCTGAGGCCCTCGATCACGCGGGCGAGCGCCAGGATCACCGGCGCGGCGAAGCCGATCGTGGCATAGGTCGGTGTCAGCGCGATGATCAGCGAGCCGAAGCACATGAAGACGACCGAGAGGGTCAGCGAGATGCGCCGGCCGAAATGGTCGGCAAGATAGCCGAAGAACCAGCCGCCGAGCGGGCGCATCAGGAAGGTCGCCGCGAACACGACGGCGACGTTCAACTGCTGCACGACAGGGTCGTTGCCGGGAAAGAAGGCCGGCGCGAAATAGAGCGCGAACGCCGTGTAGGCGTAGAAATCATACCACTCGACGAGATTGCCGATCGAGCCGATGAAGATCGCCTTGATCCGCCGCCTGGCATCGGCGAGGTCGATGTGGTCAGAGGCCGGTTGGGTTGCTTGCTCCGTCACGTCCGGCCTCTCCGCTGTCTAGAAAGGCTTTACATCGCCTTTCCGAGCAAAAATGGCAACTGGCGAGGCCCACGCACCGTGCCTTGCGACCAGGTCACCGTGCCTGCCGGATCAAGGGCGAAGTCCGGAATGCGGTTCAGCCATTCCTCCAGCGCAACCTGCATCTCCATGCGGGCGAGATTGGAACCGACGCAGCGGTGGATGCCGAGGCCGAAGGCGGCGTGGCGATTTTCGCGGCGATCGATCACGACTTTGTCAGCATCCGGAAACATCTTGGGATCGCGATTGGCGGCGGGGAAGGACAACAGCACCATGTTGCCCGCCTTGACCGGGCAGCCCGAAATGGTGGTGTCCTTGACGACCTCGCGGGCCATCGTCACCGGGGAATAAGCGCGCAGCAGTTCCTCCACCGCGGTCGGGATCAATGCGGGCTCGGCGATCAGCCGCTCGCGATCGGCCGGCACCCTCGCCAAATGCCACAGCGAAGATCCGATCGCACTCCAGGTGGTGTCGATGCCGGCGATCAGAAGCAGGCGCAGCGAGCCCAGCACGTGGGACTCTTCCAGCGGCTGGCCTTCCTTGTCCTTGGCGTTCATCAGGTAGGAGATGAGGTCGTCGGTCGGCCTCGATTTGCGGTCTTCGATATGCGTCCTGAAATAGGCGCTCATCTCCTGCACAGCCTGGAGCAGCTTGGTCTCGTCCCTGATGCCGAGCTCGAGGATCATGTGGATCCAGTTGATGAAGAGGTCGCTGTCGCTCTCGGGGATGCCCAGCATGTGCGCGATCGCCCGAACCGGGATGTATTTGCTGTAGCGAGCGGCGGCGTCGACCTTGCCGTCGGCGATGAACCCGTCGATCAGCTCGTTGCAGATCGCGCGCATCCGCGGTTCCAGCTTCTTCATCGCATCCGGCGTGAAGGGCGGCAGCAGCAATTGCTTGGCCGGCTTGTGCACGGGCGGATCCGAGGTGATCGGAGGGGCTGCGTTCCTGGCGATCTCCGGCCGCACGTCGCGGACGATGATACGGCGTGAGGAAAAATGCTCGGTGTCGTTGGCGATCTCGCGCACGGCCTCATAGGTCGTCGGCATGTAGCAGCCGAGGAAGCGGTCGGTGTGCACGACCGGACTTGCGGCACGCAGCTCATCCCAGATCGGAAACGGGTCTTCCGTCCACTGCGGATCGGTGTGGTCGAAATCGTTGACCCAGTCGATGACGGGCGGATGGGCGACAGGCTGGCTGACGTCGGACATGGCAGGAAATCCTTGGCTCGTGGTCGCTGACAGGACGCAAGCGGCGAGGCCGCGCTACTCCTCGATCACATCGATTGCGATTTCCGGGCAATTGGATTTGGCGAGCCAGGCCTTGTCTTCGAGCCCGGGCGGGACCGTGCCGTCGCCGGCTTCATGCGCGTTGCCGAATTCGTCGAGCTCGAAAAGTTCCGGCGCGAGTGCCTTGCAGCGTGCGTGGCCCTGGCATTTGTCGGGGTCGACGTGAACCCTCAATCGCTCTGTCATGGCGGCATCCTTGGTCGTATGCGCGTGGCCCGGGAGGGCGGCGCGTTCCTCGTGTCGATTTTATCCGCGGCATCTGCCGCAGGGTTTAAGTTATATGCTATTACATTCGCGACCGGCTTTCCCTGTCAAGCGCAAACTTGTAGGCTTGGCCACAACATGCGCTCTCAACTCGCCCGCAAGCCCGAAAACACCTATCATCATGGGGATCTCCGCGACGCCCTGATCAAGGCCGCGCTACGCGAGGCGGAGCAGGGCGGCGCCGAGGCGATCAGCATCAAGGCGCTGGCAAAGCAGCTCGGGGTCTCGCAGCCGGCGCCGTACCGGCATTTTGCCGATCGCGAGGCGCTGCTTGCGGCGGTGACGGCGGAGGCGTTCCGGCAGCTCAGCGCAACCTTTCGGACGGCGATGGCGAAACCGTCGAAGCAGTCGAAGCTGTCGCGGCTGGCGCAGGCCATGCTGGATTTCGGATTGCGCCGCAACGGCATCTATCGCCTGATGTTCGCGTCTCGTACCGTGTCGTGTGCGGCCAAGGGCAGCGAGCTGCACGAGGCCACGCGCGAAACGTTTGCGCTCGTGATCGAGGCCCTGGAGGTACCTGCCGTCGGCTATTTGCGCGAACGGCAGGCTCTCAAGATCTGGGCGGCGCTGCACGGCGTGGTGATGCTGGCCGAGCAGGGCCTGTTCACCGGCGAGGCTGCACAGACCACGCGCGAGGAACTGGTCGAGGATTTCGTCAACGAGACGAAGGCGGCCCTCGCCGTGGCGATCAAGGACGCGCGGCGTCGGAAGAAGACCGGCGCTTAGGCTTTCGCCTTCAGCATGTTCATCAATTTGTCGACCGCGCTGTCGGGCGTGGTCACGACGGGACGGCCGGTGGCTTCCGCGACCCCTGGAGCAGTGGCGGCGATGCTGAATTGCGCCAGCGCGATGACGTCGCAATCGCGCAGGTCCCTTGACGCTTCGACGATCAGCCGATCGTGCGTGGCGCGATCGCCGCGGTCGAGCGCCGCCAGCGCGCCCTCGGCGAGTTTCGGAACGACCTGGACCGAGGCCGGAAACTCCGGCGGCATCGAGACCAGGGTCGGCGGGAAGGTCGAGAGCAGGCCGATGCGCCTGCCCATCGTCACCGCACGCTCGATCATCGCTTCGTTCGGCTTGAGCACCGGCATCGGCGCCTGCGCGCGCGCGACCGCCTCGATACAGGGGCCGAAGGCAGAGCAGGTGAACAGGATCCCATTCGCCCCGGTCGCCGCGGCATAGTCGCCGAGCGCGAGGAAGCGCTCGGTCATGGCATCGTCGAGCTTGCCGTCGCGGGCGAGATCCGCCGACAGGCTGTCGTCCAGCAGGTTCATCAGCCGCGCCGCCGGCCACGCCTTTGCGAACGCCGCCTCGACCGGAGCGATGGAGTGCTTGAGGGCATGGATCAGGGCGATGCGTGGGGGCGTCGTCATTGAAGGTGGCTACCTGGGTGGTCTTGTGCCCCGGACGCAGCGCAATGCGATGTATTGCGCTGCAGAGCCGGGGCCCATCCTTTTTGGCGTTAAAAGTCGTGGCTTCCTGGGTCCGGCTCTGCGCAGCAGCGTTGCACGCTGCGGCGCGTCCGGGACACGGGAGACATTTACTTGAACGGCACCGCGTACATCAAGCCGCCCTTGCTCCAGAGGCCGTTGAGGCCGCGATCGAGCTTGAGCGGGCTCGCCTTGCCGACATTGCGCTCGTAGATCTCGCCGTAATTGCCGGTGGCCTTGATCGCGGTGACCAGCCATTTGTTGTCGAGCCCGAGCCGGGAGCCGAGATCCCCGGAGGCACCTAACAGACGCTGGATCGCGGGCGTCTGCGACTTCGTCATCTCCTCGACATTGCCTTGGGTGACGCCGAGCTCTTCGGCCTCGATCAGGCCGTAATGCAGCCAGGTGATGATGTCGCTCCAGACCTCGTCGCCGTTGCGGGTGAAGGGGCCGAGCGGCTCCTTGCTGATGGTCTGCGGCAGCACGACGTAATCGGCCGGGTTCGGCGCGGCGGTGGTCACGGCGCCGGCGAGCGCGGAGGCGTCCTGGGTCATCGCATCGCAGCGGCCGCCGAAGAAGGTCTGATACATGGTGTCGACGCGGTCGAACACCAGCGGCTTCCAGTCGATGCCGTTGGCACGGCCGTAATCGCCGAGCGTGACTTCGTGCGTGGTGCCCTGAGCGACGCAAACGGTGGCGCCCTTGAGGTCCTTGATCTCCTTGACGCCGAGGTCCTTCTTCACGACAAAACCCTGGCCATCGTAGAAGTTGATCGGTCCCTGGCGCAGGCCGAGCGTGACGCCGCGCAAGTACGTCTGCGTCGAGTTGCGGTAGAGCACGTCGATCTCGCCCGATTGCAGGGCGGTGAAGCGGTTCTGTGCGGTCAGCGAAACGTAGCGCACCTTGCTGGCATCGCCGAGCACGCCGGCTGCGAGCGCGCGGCAATAGTCGACGTCGAGACCCCGGTAATTACCTTGCGAGTCCGGCGCGGAGAAGCCGGCAAAGCCGGCGCTGACGCCGCAAACCAGCGTGCCGCGGCTCTTCACCGTGTCCAACGTTGCGGCGGATGCGACAATTGTCGATGCAGCGAGCACGCCCGCCGCGATAACCACTTTCCTCATCATGCTACTCCCCTCAGTGATTGACACTACGCAACACTTTGTCGACAGCCGTGCCGAGCTTGTCGACGATCAGGTCGATCTCGTCGGCGGAAGCGATATAGGGCGGCGCCAGCAACACGTGGTCGCCGCGCACGCCGTCCACGGTGCCGCCGCCCGGATAGCAGCCGAGCCCACCAGCGAAAGCTTCCGCCTTGATCTTCTGATTGAGCTTGAGCGCGGGGTCGAACGGGGTGCGGCTGGCGCGATCAGCGACCAGCTCGATCGCCCAGAACAGGCCGCGGCCCCTGATATCGCCGACATGGCGGTGATTGCCAAAGCGCTCGGTCAGCCGCTGCTCGAGCTGCTTGCCGCGCTCCTTGACGCGGTCGAGCAGGCGATCCTCGCGGATCACATCCTGCACCGCGAGTGCGGCCGCGCAGGCGAGGGGATGTGCGAGATAAGTATGACCGTGCTGAAAAGAGCCTGAGCCTGCGCGGATGGTGTCGATGATCTTGCCACTGGCGAGCATGGCCCCGATCGGCTGGTAGCCGCCGCCGAGCCCCTTTGCGATCGCCTGGATGTCGGGGGTCACGCCTTCCTGCTCCCAGGCGTGCGTGGTGCCGGTACGGCCCATGCCGCACATGACCTCGTCGAGGATGAGCAGCGCGCCGTGGCGGTCGCAGATCTCGCGCACCGCCCTGAAATAGCCGTCTGGTGCCGCCACGGCGCCGGCGGTGGCGCCGACCACCGGCTCCGCCAGGAACGCCGCCACGGTCTCAGGGCCAAGCCGCTGGAACTCGGCTTCCAGCTCGGCCGCCAGCCGCGCCACGAACTGCGCATCCGACTCGCCGTCGTGCTTCTCGTGATAGGCGAAGGCCGGTGTCACGTGGCTGAAGGCTCCGGAGAGCAGGGGTGCGTAGGGCGCGCGGCGCCAGGCATTGCCGCCGGCGGCGAGCGCGCCGAGCGTGTTGCCGTGGTAGCTCTGTCGCCGTGCGATGAAATGCTGCCGCTGTGGCTCGCCGCGCTCGATGAAATATTGTCGCGCCAGCTTGATGCTGGCTTCGATCGCCTCGGATCCGCCGCTGACGAAATACGCATAAGCGAGACCGCCGGGCTCGTATCCGACCAGCGCCTCGGCGAGGGCTTCGGCGGGCTCGGACGAGAAGAAGGCGGTGTGCGCATAGGCCAGCGTCGAGGCCTGCTTGGCCATCGCCGCGATCACGCGGGGATGCTGGTGGCCGAGGCATGAGACCGCTGCGCCGCCGGAGGCGTCGATCACGCGTCGTCCGTCCTCGGCAAAGAGATAGACGCCTTCGCCGCCGACCGCCTTGGGCGGCGTTTCGCGGAGCGAACGGTGCAGCACGCGGCTGGTGCGAGTGCTCATGGATCAACCTTTCTCCGAGACGTAGGTGGCGGCAGCAGTGAGACGCGCCTCGGTATTTTCCAGACGCTTCTTCGCGGCGACACCGCCGAGCGAGAATGTGACCGCCGCAAGCGACTGCGCGATCGCGATCGCGCCGGTGAGGCTGGGGAAGAAGCCGGGAGAGGAGGCCGCCTCGAACAGCAGCACGTGGTCGGCGCCCTCGGCCATCGGCGCCGAGAGGCTGTCCGCAATCGCGATCAGCGTTGCGCCGCTGCGATAGGCGGCCTGTGCGACACCGACGCTCGCATGGGTATAGGGCAGGAAGCCGATGACGATGACGGCCTCGCCGGGCCTGAACGCACCGAGGTCGAGATCGTCGGGGCCCGAGACGCCAACGAGCTGCACCTGCTCCGGGCGGAACAGCCGCAGCTCGTAGTTCAAGAGCTCTGCAACGCTGCGGCAGCTGCGATAGCCAGCGATCCAGATGCGCTTGGCCTCGTGCAACGCGCGGGCCGCCTCCGCAATGGGCTGGGCCGGGATCCGTGGCAGGCCGGCGGCCTCCGCCTCGAGCTTGTCGGTGACGAGCGCGACATCGGCGTTCGGGCCAGGCCTGCGGCCTCTGGCGCGGCCGGAGAACGGCGAGGTCTGCGACGGTCGCCGCGCCTCGGTCAGCGCCGCGCGCAATTCATCCCAGCCCGAATAGCCGATCGCCTTGGCGAGGCGCGTGAACGCGGCGGGATCGGCGCCGGCTTCCGCCGCGAGGTCGCGCATCGAACGGGTGGTGGCGTCGTAATCGTTGGCGGCGACGAAGCGACCGACCTCCTGTAGCCGCATCGGGAGCGATGGCAATGCAATGCGCAGTTCGCTCAACGGCGAGGATTTCGCGGGCTCGGCCATGAAACATTTGTTGCATGAATTTTATATCAGTGCAACAGTTGACGTGCGCTGCCGGAAATCGTCCCTGTCGAGAAGGATTTTTGCGCTGTGACCACCGATGCTCGAAGACCGCCGCCGCGCCGCCTGTTCGGCGCATGGGGACGCCGCGAGCTGCAAGGCCTGTTCTGGCAGGTGCTGGTGGTCGGGATCGCGCTCGCGGTGATCGGCTTCCTCTGGTCCAACACCGTCACCAACCTCTCGGCTCGCCGCATCACGACCGGCTTTGCCTTCCTCGGCCGCGAGGCCGGCATGCCCATTGCCGATAGTTTGCTGGCCTATAATCCGAGAGACACCTATCTCTGGGCCTTCGTCGTCGGTGTCGGCAACACGCTGCGCGTTGCCGTCATCGGGATCGTGCTCGCGACCGTCCTCGGCACGGTGATCGGTATCTCGCGGCTATCGGCCAACTGGCTGCTGTCGCGGCTTGCCGCCGTCTATGTCGAGACGCTCCGCGATATCCCGCTGCTGCTCCAGCTGCTGTTCTGGTACGTGCTGATGCAGGCGCTGCCGGCCGCACGTGCGGCATGGCGGCCGATCGAGGGCGTGTTCCTGTCCAATCGCGGCCTGATCCTGCCGGCCATTCCGATTGGCCCGCTGCAGCTTTGGGTCCTCGGCGCCGCCGTGCTCGGAGCTGCCGTATTCTATCTCGTCAGGCGGCGGCTGATCGCGCAGCAGATGCGCGACGGCAAGCCGCGACCGGCCTGGCCGGTTGCGCTCGGCCTCATCATCGGGCCGCCGGCGGCCGTCTCGTTGGTGCTTGGCGTGCCCTGGACGATCGAGTGGCCCCAATTGCGCGGCTTCAATTTCGTCGGCGGGTTGACGCTCGCTCCGGAATATTTCGCGCTGCTGATCGCGCTCGTGACCTACACCTCGGCCTTCATTGCCGAGATCGTCCGCAGCGGCATCCAGTCCGTGCCGCGCGGGCAATGGGACGCCGCCAACGCGCTCGGCCTGCGCCGCAGCTTCATGCTGCGGCAGATCATCTTGCCGCAGGCGCTCCGCGTCATCGTGCCACCGATGACGAGCCAGTATCTCAACCTGACCAAGAATTCCTCGCTCGCGGTCGCGATCGGCTATCAGGACGTGGTCTCGATCGCCAACACCACGCTGAATCAGACCGGCCAGGCGATCGAGGCGATCGCGCTGATCATGGCGGTGTTCCTGACCATCAGCCTTTCCATCAGCTTCTTCATGAATTGGTACAATGCGCGCATTGCGCTGGTGGAGCGCTGATCATGACGGTGATCGCCGATATCCCCGATGCGCCGCGCCGCGCCCGCCGTCCGCAGATTGGAAATCCCGTGCTGCGCTGGCTGCGCGCCAATCTGTTCTCGTCGATCCCGAACGGCATCTTATCTGTCGTGCTGCTGGCGATTCTTGCCAAGGGCGTTTTCAGCTTCGTGCAGTGGGGTGTCGCGAACGCCGTGTGGCTGACGCCCGCGAACGATTCCAGCGCCTGCCGCGCGGTGCGAGGCGTCGGTGCCTGCTGGGCCATCATTCCCGAAAAGTACCGCTTCATCCTGTTCGGCACCTATCCGTTCGACGAGCAATGGCGGCCGGCACTGTCGGTGCTGCTGTTCGTCGCCCTGTTCTATCTCTCGAGCCGCCGCGCCCTGTGGCGGCGCGAATTGGTCTATCTCTGGATCGGCGTATTGGCGCTGATCAGCGTGCTGATGTGGGGCGGGGTGCTCGGGCTCTCCTTTGTCTCGCAGGACCGCTGGGGCGGATTGCCGGTCACGCTGATCCTCGCGACCTTTGGGCTCGCATTCGGCTTTCCGCTCGGCATCCTCGTCGCGCTCGGCCGGCGCTCGAAGCTGCCGGCGATCCGCTCGCTCAGCGTGCTCTATGTCGAGCTGATCCGCGGCGTGCCGCTGGTCAGCCTATTGTTCATGGCGAGCGTGATGTTCCCGCTGTTCATGCCAAGCGGGTTCAACATCGACAAGCTGCTGCGCGCGCAGATCGCCATCATCCTGTTCGCGGGCGCCTATCTCGCCGAGGTGATCCGCGGCGGCCTCCAGGCCGTGCCGCGCGGACAATACGAGGCGGCCGATGCGCTCGGGCTGTCCTACTGGCGCAAGAACCGGCTGATCATCCTGCCGCAGGCGATCCGCCACGTCATCCCGCCGCTGGTCAACACCTTCATCGCCTTCTTCAAGGACACCAGCCTCGTCCTCATCATCGGCATCTTCGACCTGCTGACGACGGCGAAGACCGCGATCATCGATCCGGCCTGGCAGCAGTTCTCGGTCGAGGTCTACATCTTCGTCGCCGCGATCTATTTTGTCTTTTGCTTTGCGATGTCGCGGTACAGCCGCGGCTTGGAGGCGACGAGCAGGAGATGATCTTCCTTCTCCCCTTGTGGGAGAAGGTGGCGCGAAGCGCCGGATGAGGGGTTCTGTCGCCGTATTCAGACGGTGAGAGAGTTCCTCGTGGAGAGAACCCCTCACCCGGCTCGCCGCTTTGCGGCGAGCCACCCTCTCCCGCAAGGGGAGAGGGTACTGCGGAGTTCGTCGTGCGAAGAAGTGTTACGTCTTAACCCTTCGGATCGATCGGCGTCGTTCCGCGCAGGCCCAAAATATCCTCAAGCACCTTGGCGCCCGCGAGCACCTCCGCGTCGCCCCTGGACGCCCCGACCACCTGCACGCCGACCGGCAGGCCCGAGGCCGTGAAGCCGCAGGGCAGCGAGAGCGAGGGGCAGCAGGCCAGCGTGATGGCGTAGACGATGCCGAGCCACTCGACGTAGTTCTCGAATCTCTTGCCGGCACATTCGGCGACGTAGCGGTGCTCGATCGGGAAGGGCGGCACGATCGTGGTGGGTGTCAGCAGCAGATCATAGGTCTTGAAGAACTCGACCGCCCGCGCGGTCATGCCGACGCGCTGGGCCTCGGCACGCGCGAGCTGCTCCACGGTGAGCTTGAGGCCTTCCTCGATGTTCCAGATCACCTCGGGCTTGAGCAGGTCGCGCTTGGTGCGCAGCAGCTCCGCCTTGCTGATCGCGAAATCGAAGGCGCGCAGCACGTGGAAGCACTCATGCGCCTCGCGCCAGTCCGGATGCGCTTCCTCGACGATGACACCGGCCTCGGCAAAGCGTTCCGCCGCCTTCCGCGTGATCGCCTTCACCTCGGGATCGACAGGGGTGATGCCGAGGTCAGCTGAATAGGCGATGCGCTTCGGCTTCTTGCCGGACCGCGCGGATGTTAGGAACGAGGTCGCCGGCGCCGGCAGCGACAGCGGATCGTCGGCATAATCGCCGCTCATGGCATCGAGCAGCAGCGCGAGATCCTCGACATTGCGTGCCATCGGGCCCTGCACGCCGAGATTGCGATCGATCGCCACTTTCGGCGTATGCGCGACGCGGCCGATGCTCGGCCGCATGCCGACGATGCCGCAGAAGGCTGCCGGGCTGCGCAAGGATCCGCCCATGTCCGAGCCCTGCGCCAGCCAGGCCATGCCGGTGGCCAGCGCCACCGCGGCGCCGCCGGAGGAGCCGGCTGCGGACTTCGTCATATCCCAGGGATTGAGCGTCGCGCCGAACACCTCGTTGAAGGTGTTGGCGCCGGCGCCGAACTCCGGCGTGTTGGACTTGGCGTAGACGAGCGCGCCGTTGGCCTCGAGGTTCTCGACCATGAGGTCGGACTTGGCGGGAATGTTGTCCTTGAAGATCGGCGAGCCCTGCGTGTTCAGGACGCCCGCAACGTCGGTCAGATCCTTGATCGGCACCGGCAGGCCCGCGAGCAGCCCCCGCGCGCTGGCGGGTTTGCGCATCAAGGCCTTGGCGCTGTCCCGCGCGCGATCGAAGCAGAGCGTCGGCAGCGCATTGACCTTGCCGTCGACCTCCTTGACGCGCTTCTCGACCACATCCAGCAGTTCGAGCGGTGAGACGTCGCCGGAGCGCAGCTTCTCGACGACGGCGCAGGCGGTTTGTTGGATCAGGTCTTGAGACAATTATTTTACTCCTACCTAGATTGTCATTCCGGGACGCCCGGAGGCGAACCCGAAATCTCGAAGTTCTCAGGTGCACAATTGTTCACTGTAGTTCGATGCTTTGCATCGCCCCGGAGCGACGGTGTCAAAAAGGACGAGGCAGCTAACCCCAGCCTGCGCTGATGCCGCCGTCCACGGTGTAAATCACACCCGACGTATAGCCCGCGCGGTCCGAGGCCAGGAACGCCATGAGGTCGCCGATCTCGCGCGCATGCGCAGGGCGGCCGAGCGGCAGACTCTTCTGGAATTCCTTGTAGCGGCTCTCGTCGCCGAACTGGTGCTTGGCCCGCGTCTTCAGCAGCGTGACGTGACGATCGGTGCCGACGGGGCCCGGATTGATGCCGACCACGCGGATGTTGTCGGCGAGGCTTTTGCCGCCGAGCGCGCGGGTGAAGGCCATCAGCGCGGCATTGCCGGCGCTGCCGCAGATGTAATTGGCGTCGAACTTCTCGCCGGCGGCCCCGATGTCGTTGACGATGACGCCGCCGCCTTTGGCCTTCATCTGCGCGTAGATCTGCCGCGTGAGGTTGATGTAGCCGAACACCTTCAATTCCCAGGCGTGGCGCCAGGTCGCTTCGTCGATCTTGTCGATCGAGCCGCCGGGAATGTCGCCGGCATTGTTGACGAGCACGTCGATGTCGGCGGCTTCTTTCGCCAGCCGTGCCACGTCCTCCGCCCTGCGCAGGTCGACGATGCTTGTCGCGGCATCGATTTGATGCGCCGAGCGTAGGCGCTCGGCCAGCGCCTTGAGCTGATCGCCGCTGCGGGCGGCGAGCAGGAGATGCGCGCCTTCCTCGGCAAATGCCTCGGCCGCGGCAGCGCCGATGCCCTTCGACGCGCCCGTGATCAGGACGCGCTTGCCACGCAGATGCAGATCCATTGGGGGTACTCTCGGAATTGGAACAGGATCAAACCAGTAGGCGCTCGGCCGCGCCACGGTCAACATTGCAGTGCAGCGTTGCACTGCCGCCGCGTTTGGTCCATTGCAGTGCGGTCAAAAAGGCGGCGGCTGCCGGACCAAAAAGGGACGTTCTCGATGAGCAAGAAACAATACCGGATCGCGGTCATTCCCGGCGACGGCATCGGCAAGGAAGTCATGCCCGAGGGCCTGCGCGTCATGGAGGCGGCGGCGAAGAAGCACGGCGTCACCCTGCATTTCGACCATTTCGATTTCT
Source organism: Bradyrhizobium sp. WYCCWR 12699 (assembly GCF_032144035.1). Taxonomy (NCBI): domain Bacteria; kingdom Pseudomonadati; phylum Pseudomonadota; class Alphaproteobacteria; order Hyphomicrobiales; family Nitrobacteraceae; genus Bradyrhizobium; species Bradyrhizobium sp. WYCCWR 12699. Next base: position 1,051,904 of record NZ_JAVTJN010000039.1, on the reverse strand, counting down.
CGTCCTGGGACTATTACGAGAAGCACGGCCAGATGATGCCGGATGACTGGAAGGAGAAGATCGGCAAGCACGACGCGATCTATTTCGGCGCGGTCGGCTGGCCGGCCAAGATTCCGGACCACGTCTCCCTCTGGGGCTCACTGATCAAATTCCGCAGGGAGTTCGACCAATACGTGAATTTGCGCCCGGTGCGGCTGATGCCCGGCGTGCCGTCGCCGCTGGCGGGCCGCAAGCCCGGTGACATTGATTTCTGGGTGGTGCGCGAGAACACCGAAGGCGAATATTCCTCCGTCGGCGGCCGCATGTTCCCCGACACCGACCGCGAGTTCGTGACGCAGCAGACGGTGATGACCCGCACCGGCGTTGACCGCATCCTGAAGTTCGCCTTCGAGCTCGCGCAGTCGCGGCCGAAGAAGCACCTGACCTCCGCGACGAAGTCGAACGGCATCTCCATCACCATGCCCTATTGGGATGAGCGCGTGGAGGCGATGGCGAAGAAGTTTCCCGGCGTGAAGTGGGACAAGTACCACATCGACATCCTGACTGCGAACTTCGTGCTGCATCCTGATTGGTTCGACGTCGTGGTCGGCTCCAACCTGTTCGGCGACATCCTGTCCGACCTCGGCCCGGCCTGCACCGGCACGATCGGCATCGCGCCGTCGGGCAACATCAATCCCGAAGGCGACTTCCCCTCGGTGTTCGAGCCGGTGCACGGCTCGGCGCCCGACATTGCGGGACAGGGCATTGCCAACCCGATCGGCATGATCTGGTCGGGGGCGATGATGCTGGAGCATCTCGGCCAAAAGGAAGCCGGCCGTTCGATCGTCGAGGCGATCGAGCGCACACTGGCCGAACGCACGCTGCGCACCAAGGACCTTGGCGGCAACGCCGACACCACGGCCTGCGGCAAGGCGGTTGCAGATATGGTGGATTGAGGCGGGGCTTCCCCTCTCCCCTTGTGGGGAGAGGGTGGCTCGCCGCGCAGCGACGACGTGCTACACATACGACGTCCGCGCCGGATCGAAGATCGGCGGATATTCGTTGTCGTCGAGCAGGTCGAGAAACTCATTGAGCCCGCCGGCCTTGATCAACGCGAGCTCCCGATCCGAGATCAGGTTCACGGTCAAAATCTCGACCGGATCGCCCGCGATTTCCAGCGCCTCGGCGATCTGCTTGTCGGGGCCGATGATCGGCGTGAGGAACAGAAATGTCTGAAAGTCCGTTCCTGCAACCGGTGGCCACGGCAACGCGACGCGGTGACCGAACCCGAACCAGGTCGTGTCGACAAACGGCAGATTGGCCAGCCAGCGCAGATTGTCGCGGACATCCGGTGTCGGCTCGCGAACATACCACATCAGCTCGGCGCGCGGCTTCGCGTCGCCCTGCACGCCGTGCATCCGCTGCTGGCTCATGCCGTTGGTCAAGAGGACATAGCCTTCGTCGGAGCCTTCCCGGCATTCAGGAACGAAATCGCGGCCAAACGCATGGATGTCGATGCGACGTTCGGCGTCGTCCGTGAAGCTGTGCTCGGGCTCGCCTAGCTCGCTTTCATAGACGTCGAGCCGATGCCGGTAGAGGTCGATTGCGGGAGACGGCTCGCTGGAGCCGGACATGAGCTTTGCGAGACGGGAGAGCATGTGAACCTCGAGCGGATGTGGGCCGGGATATCCCCGTTGTCGCAGCACGATGGGGGCCGGTTCATCTCCGCTCCGCAAGCTTCGCCCTAGTCCAGATTTCCTTGCGCAATTGTCCAGAAGCCCGGGCTCGTGCCGAGCGATTTCGCGCGACTAGCTCACGATCTTCTCGATTGCGGCCTCGTCCAGGCCGAATTTCTTCCCGGCCTCCAGGATCTCCTGCCAGGTGGTCGGATCGACCGGAATGCCTTCGGCGAGGCGCTTTGTCTTGGTCTCGCGTTCGGGCTCGCCGGCGATCTTGACCTTGTCGACCCCGGAAGCGGGCGGCGAGCCGGTGTGCCAGGCCACAAAGCTCTCGACTTCACGCGCGAGGTTCTCGCCGGTGCCGAGCTTGGCGGGATCGATGACGATCGAGAGCATGCCGTTGAGGACGTTGTACTTGCCGTCGGACGGGCCCTTGACGACTTGCCCGCCGGAGAGCGCGCCGCCGAGGATTTCGCACACCAGCGCGAGGCCCGAACCCTTGTGCTCGCCGAACGGAAGGATGGCGCCGTAGGGCGGGATCACCGTGTAGCGCGGATTGACCGTGGGCTTGCCTTCATTGTCGATGATGGTGCCGGGCTCCAGCGCGACGCCCTTGTTGTGGGCGACGCGGGTCTTGCCTTGCGCGATTCTGCTGGTGGCGAAGTCGAGCACGATGGGATCCTTGCCCCGGCGCGGGATGCCGACGCAGAACGGGTTGGTGCCGTGGCGCGGATCGCTGCCACCCCAGGGCGCCACGATCGGCCGCGAGATCACGTTGACGAAGTGGATCGAGACCAGGCCGTGGTCGATGCATTGCTCGGCCCAATGGCCGATGCGGCCGATGTGGTGCGAGTTGGAGAGGCCGACCAGGCACACGCCGTTCTGCTTGGCGCGCTCGGCCGCAAGCTCCATCGCCTCATGGCCGATCACCTGGCCGTAGCCGGTGACGCCGTCGAGGGTGAGGAGCGGACCGGTGTCGAGCACGATCTTGACGTGCGCGTTCACGGCGAGGCCGCCATTGGTGACGCTCTGGACGTAGCGCGGGATCATGCCGACGCCGTGGGAATCGTGTCCCTTCAGATTGGCCTCGACGAGATTGCTGGACACGAGCTCGGCCTCTCGGTCCGAGGAGCCGCCGGCCTTGACGATGGCGCGGATGGCCTTGGTGAGCGGCTCAGCCTTGATGATGCGATAGTCGGCCATTGTCGTTGCTCTTATCCCTTCACGATCCGGCGGCAGTGCTCCCACGCCGCGCCAATCAGGTTCTCGCTGGCCTCCGGCGTCCGGAATGCCGAATGTGCCGACAGCGTCACGTTTGGAATCTTCGTCAGCGGATGATCGCCGGGCAGGGGCTCGGTGTTGAAGACATCGAGGCCGGCATGGCGGATGTGGCCGGACTTCAGCGCGTCGATCATGGCGGCTTCGTCGACGATCGCGGCGCGCGCGGTGTTGACGAAGATGACGCCCGGTTTCATTTGAGCGATCTTCTCGCGCGTGATCATGCCGCGCGTCTCGTCGTTGAGCAGCAGATGCAGCGACACCACGTCGCTGCGCGCCAGCAAGGTGTCGAGATCGGTGAACTCGACGCCCGGATAGCTCTTCGGCGAGCGGTTCCAGGCGATCACCTTCATACCGCTGCCGGACGCAATGCGCGCCACTTCAGCTGCGATGCCGCCAAAGCCGATCAGCCCGAGCGTCTTGCCGGTGAGCTGCATGCCGTCCTCGCGCAGCCAGTTGCCGACGCGCATCTCGCGATCCATCTTCGCGATGACCCGGGCCGACGCCCACATCAGCGCGATCGCGGATTCGGCGACTGCGGTGTCGCCGTAGCCCTTGATCAGATGCACGGAGATGCCGAGCTCGGCAAGTTCCTCCGGATTCATGTAGCTGCGTGCGCCGGTTCCGAGGAACACGACGTGCTTGAGCCCCGCGCACTTCTTGGCGACCTCGGTCGGCAGTGCGGTGTGGTCGACGATCGCGATCTCGGCGCCGTCGAGAACTTCCGGATATTGCTCCGGCTTGATGTCGGGATTCCGGTGGATCCGCACCTTGGGATCACCGGGCTTTTCCAGCCGCTCCATGATCACGGCGAGGGCTTCGTTGGCGTCGACGAAAACTCCGCGCATGGCTCTCTCCGGTCAGGACGCGACGCCGGCGATCGCCAGCACGGTATGCATGAGGACGTTGGTTCCTGCGGCGCAGTCGGCCTGCGTGGCGTCTTCCAGCTCGTTGTGGCTGATGCCGTCCTTGCAGGGCACGAACACCATTGCCGCCGGCATTTTGGTGTTGAGGTTGCACGCGTCGTGGCCGGCGCCCGAGGTGATACGGCGCGAGGAGTAACCGAGCGTCTTCGCCGCGCTCTCGACCGCTGCAATGAGCTTGGGATCGAAATGCGTCGGCGGCTTGCGCCAGACCAGATCGAGCTTCACCTCGACCTTGCGGCGCGCGGAGATCTCGGCAATCGCGGCGCGCAGATCGCGGTCGAGCGCGTCCATGATCGCCCCATCCGCGCTGCGGCAATCCACGGTGAAGGCGATCTCGCCGGGAATGACGTTGCGCGAGGGATTGGCGATCACGGCCTCGCCGATGGTGCCGACCGCCTTGGGCCCGTGCTTCCTCGCGATCGCCTCCATCGCCAGCACGATCTCCGACAGCGTCGCCAGCGCATCGCGTCGCAGCGGCATCGGGGTCGAGCCGGCATGGCTCTCGAAGCCGGAAATCTTGCCGTCATACCACAAGACGCCCTGGCCGGAATCGACCACGCCGATGGTCTTGCCTTCGGCCTCCAGGATCGGGCCCTGCTCAATGTGCAATTCGACGAAGCAGCCGAGCTTCTGGAAGCCCACCGGCTTGTCGCCGCGATAGCCGATGCTGTCGAGCGCCTGGCCGACGGTCGTGCCGTCGATATCCTTGCGCGACAAAATGTCGTCGGTGGTGAAGTCGCCGACATAGGCTGCGGAGGCCATCATCGCCGGCGCGAAGCGCGAGCCTTCCTCGTTGGTCCAGTTGACGACGCAGATCGGCGCCTCGGTCTCGATGCCGGCATCGTTCAGCGTGCGGATGACTTCGAGCGCGCCGAGCGTGCCCAGGATGCCGTCATACTTGCCGCCGGTCGGCTGGGTGTCGAGATGCGAGCCGATGCCGACGGGCGGCTTCGACATGTCGCGTCCCTTGCGCAGGCCGAATTGTGAGCCGAGCGCATCGGTGTGCACCTCGAGCCCGGCTTCCTCGCAGGCTTTGCGGAACCAGTCGCGTACCTGCTTGTCTTCGGCACTCAGTGTCAGCCGCCGCACGCCGCCTTTGGCCGTCGCGCCGAATTGCGCGGTCTCGTGGATGGAGCCCCAGAGGCGGGCGGAATCGATTTGCAAATTGGTGACGGCTCGGCTCATGCGTTCGGTCTCTCGATTGTCCGGCGCCTTTTTCAATGACCCGCCAGCGCGGGCGCGTCAACCGCGAGGCTGCTCTGCGCAATTTGCCGTGCAAGCTCGGCGACGCGCTCTACGGCGACGACGTCGGGCGAGGCAAGCCAGCTCGCGGTGAAGGTCAGCGGCGCGATGGCAAGGTCGGTGTCGAGCAGCTGCAGCCGCCCGTCGGCAAGCTCGTTCTCGACGATGGCGTCGGGGATCACGGCAACGCCGAGCCCCTCGACCGCCATGTGGATGACGGTGGCCAGTGAAGCCGACGCGTGCAGGCGGATCGGCGGCAGGTCCGGCCGGTCGAACACCTCGCGCACGACCTCGTAAGGCTTGGTCTTGCGCGGGAAGGTGATAATCGGAAATCGCGCGAGATCCGCCGGCGTCACCGGGCCCTTGCCGAGGCCGAGCGAGGGGCTTGCGAGAAAGCCGATCGGATAATCGGCGAGCACGCGGTTGTGCACGCCGGAGGCGGACAGCGGCCCGACGACGAACGCAAGCTCGATCTCCTGCGCGAGCAGGCGGGCGGTGAGGTTCGGCGTGATGTCGACTTCGATCTCCAGCGACAGGTTCGGATAGACCTGGTTCACGCTCTTCACGAGGCGCGGCAGCCAGGTGTGCACGATGGTCTCGGCGACGCCGAGCCGCATCACGCCGCGCATCGCCGACCGATCGCCGATTTCCGCCATCATCTGGGCGCGCAGGCCGATCAGCTTCTCCGCATAGACCATCATCTGGCGGCCGCTCGGCGTCGGCGAGGCCACGCGATGATCGCGGTTGAGTAGCTTCACGCCCATCTCGCGCTCGAGCTGGGCGATGCGCTGGGAGATCGCCGGCTGGGTCGTGTTGAGCCGCTGGGCGGCGCCCCGGAAGCTGCCGAGCTTCACAACCCAGAGGAACGTCTCGATCGACCTGAAGTCCAGCATTGGAAGGATTTTCCCAGTCGATAAATCAGATTTATCGAGATTGATTAGAAACGACGATTAGACTTTATAGCACGCTTGGTGTTGGCTTGTCTTTGTCGAGTTTATAGGCAGGTCGATCTCATGACTGTTTTGGTGGCAGCGCAGCAAACTGAAACGCCCGACACGCTCCCGAGCCGCAAGGCGCGGCTTGCCTATCGTCAGGGACTGGTCGCTTCCACCGCCGGCGTCGCTCCCGGCTTCGTCCAGGGCAATCTGACGATCCTGCCGGCGGAACATGCCGGCGCCTTCCACCGCTTCTGCCAGCTCAATCCGAAACCGTGCCCGATCATCGGCATGTCCGATGTCGGCAGCCCCCACATTCCCGCGCTCGGCGCCGATCTCGACATTCGCACCGACGTGCCGCGCTACCGCGTCTGGCGCGACGGCGAAGTCGTCGACGAGCCGACCGACGTGACCAAGCATTGGCGCGATGATCTCGTCACCTTCGTGCTCGGCTGCTCGTTCTCGTTCGAAGAGGCGTTGCTCGACGCGGGCATGCCGATCCGCCACATCGAAGAGAACGTGCGCGTGCCGATGTACCGCACCAACATCGCGTGCGGCGAGGCCGGTCCGTTCGCCGGCCCCATGGTGGTGTCGATGCGGCCGTTCAAGCCGGCGGACGCGATCCGTGCGGTGCAGATCACCTCGCGCTATCCCGCCGTGCACGGCGCGCCCGTGCATATCGGCCATCCGCATCTGATCGGCATCAAGGATATCGCCAAGCCCGACTACGGCGATCCCGTGCCGGTCGCCGATGACGAGATCCCGGTGTTCTGGGCCTGCGGCGTGACGCCGCAATCGGTCATCAACGCCGCGAAGCTTCCGTTCGCGATCACGCATTCGCCCGGCCTGATGCTGGTGACGGATCTCAAGAACAGGAACATGGCCGTGATTTAGTGGGCAGCGTTTGCTGCTTCTTCGGGCTTTACCGCATCCATCAATCGCTTCATTCGATCAACCGAAATTCAGTACAGGGGACTTTGCCATGACGATCACTCGCCGCGACGTGTTGTTGGGAGCCACCGCCACTGCCGCTCTCGTGCCGCTGGCAGCGCGCGCGCAGACCTCGGAAGTCGTGATCGGTGTGATCTATCCGTTCTCCGGCGGCAGCGCCCAGCAGGGCGTCGACGCGCAGAAGGCCTATGAGACCGCGCTCGAAGTCATCAACAAGAGCACCGATTTCGATCTGCCGCTGGCCAAGGGCGAGGGCTTGCCGGGCCTCGGCGGCGCGAAGATCCGCCTCGTCTTCGCCGACCACCAGGCCGATCCGCAGAAGGGCCGCGCCGAGGCCGAGCGCCTGATCACGCAGGAGAAGGTCTGCGCCATCATCGGCACCTATCAGAGCGCCGTCGCCGTCACCGTCAGCCAGATCTGCGAGCGCTATCAGGTCCCGTTCGTGTCCGCCGACAATTCCTCGCCGAGCCTGCATCGCCGCGGCCTGAAGTACTATTTCCGCGCCGCGCCGCACGACGAGATGTACTCGGCCGCCATGTTCGACTTCTTCGACGCCATGAAGAAGAAGGGCACCAAGATCGAGACGCTCTCGCTGTTCCACGAGGACACCATCTTCGGCACCGATTCCGGCAACGCCCAGACCAAGATCGCCGGCGAGCGCGGCTACAAGATCGTTACCGACATCAAGTATCGCGCCAACTCGCCCTCGCTCTCGGCTGAGGTGCAGCAGCTCAAGTCTGCGAACGCCGACGTGCTGATGCCCTCGAGCTACACCACCGACGGCATCCTCCTGGTCAAGACCATGGCCGAGCTCGGCTACAAGCCGAACGCGATCGTGGCGCAGGATGCCGGCTTCTCCGAGAAGGCGCTCTACGATGCCGTCGGCGACAAGCTCGAAGGCGTGATTTCGCGCGGCACCTTCTCGCTCGACCTCGCGCAGAAGCGCCCGATGGTCGGCAAGATCAACGAGATGTTCAAGACGCGCTCGGGCAAGGACTTCAATGACCTGACCTCGCGCCAGTTCATGGGCCTGATCATCCTCGCCGACGCCATCAGCCGCGCCAAGTCGACCGACGGCGAGAAGATCCGCGATGCGCTGGCGGCGACCGACATCCCGGGCGAGCAGACCATCATGCCCTGGAAGCGCGTCAAGTTCGACGAGATGGGCCAGAACAACGACGCCGACCCGGTGCTGCTGCAATATGTCGGCGGCAAGTTCGTCACCATCTTCCCGCCGCAGGCCGCGATCGCCGAGGCGATCTGGCCGATGAAGTAAGATTGGGAAAGCGGGAGCTCAGACGTAGCTCCCGCCCTCATCCTGAGGAGCGGGCGTAGCCCGCGTCTCGAAGGACGGGGGCTGGGCCATCCTTCGAGACGCGCGCTTGTGCGCGCTCCTCAGGATGAGGATCTATTTCGGGGGACAGACTTTTGACAGCCCAAGCCATTATCCAGAGTCTCGCGAGCGGCCTGCTCATGGGCCTGCTCTACGGACTGATCGCGGTCGGCCTCGCGCTGATCTTCGGCCTGATGGACGTCACGAACTTCGCCCATGGCGAGTTCCTGATGATCGCGATGTACCTGTCCTTCTTCCTGTTCGCGTTCTTCGCCATCGACCCCTTGCTGTCGGCGCCATTGGTCGCCGCGGCACTATTCGTGTTCGGGGCGGTGATCTATCTCTTGATTGTACGCTTCGCCATGCGGGCCAAGGCCAATGCCGGCATGGTGCAGATCTTCACCACCTTCGGCCTTGCCATCGTGATGCGCGGCCTCGCGCAGTTCTTCTTCACGCCGGACTATCGCAGCATTCCGCAGTCCTGGCTCGGCGGAAAGACCATCTCGATTGCCGGCATCTTCCTGCCGGAGCCGCAGCTGGTCGGCGCGCTGGTCTCGATTCTCGCCTTCGCCGGTCTCTATTTCTTCATCCACCGCACTGATTTCGGCCGTGCGCTGGAAGCCACCCGCGAAGATCCGGGTGCGGTCGCGCTGGTCGGCATCGACAAGAACCGCGTGTTCGCGTTCGGCTGGGGCCTTGGCGCCGCGCTGGTCGGCCTCGCCGGCGCGATCATGGCGAGCTTCTTCTACATCTATCCCGATGTCGGCGCGTCCTTTGCCCTGATCGCCTATGTCACGGTGGCGCTCGGCGGCTTCGGCAGCGTGTTCGGCGCCTTCGCCGGCGGCATCATCGTCGGTCTCGTCGAAGCCACCACCGCCCTGGTGCTGCCGCCGTCGCTGAAATCAGTCGGCATCTACGCGGTCTACCTGCTGGTCGTCTTCATCCGGCCGCGCGGCCTGTTCGGATCGATCTGATGGACAAGGAATTTGCAGCGCGGCGCCGCCGCGACCTCATCATCGCCGCGGTGCTCGCCGCGATTGCCGCAGCGGCGCCCTTGTTCGTGAAGGACGTCGTCGTTCAGAACATCCTGATCCTGACGCTAATGTATGCGGGGCTGTCGCAGAGCTGGAACATCCTGTCCGGCTATTGCGGGCAGATCTCGCTCGGGCACGCGCTGTATTTCGGCCTCGGGGCCTACACCACCGAGCTGCTGTTCACCAAGTTCGGCGTGCTGCCCTGGTTCGGCATGCTGGCCGGCGGCGTGGTGTCGGCGCTGATCGCGATGGGGCTCGGTTATCCCTTCTTCCGCCTGCGTGGCCATTACTTTGTGATCGCCACCATCGTCATCGCCGAGATCGGCCTGCTGCTGTTCCACAATTGGGAATGGGCGGGCGCCGCGATGGGCATCACCATTCCGATCCGGGGCGACAGCTGGCTGAAATTCCAGTTCCTGCGCACCAAGCTGCCATACTTCTATTTCGCCCTGGCGCTGTGCTGCCTTGCCTGGTTCGTCACCTGGTGGCTGGAAGACTCCAAATGGGGCTTCTGGTGGCGCGCGGTGAAGGACAATCCGGACGCGGCCGAGAGCCTCGGTGTCGACGTGTTCAACTCCAAGATGGGCGCGGCCGCGGTCTCCGCCTTCCTGGTCGCCGTCGGCGGCAGCTTCTACGCCCAGTTCGTCTCCTACATCGACCCTGAGAGCGTCATGGGCTTCCAGTTCTCGCTGCTGATGGCGCTGCCCGCCGTGCTCGGCGGCATCGGCACCCTGTGGGGGCCGGTGTTAGGGGCCGCCATTCTGATCCCGCTGACGGAGCTGACGCGCTTCAAGTTCGGCGGCTCGGGGCGCGGTGTCGACCTCATCGTCTACGGCACGCTGATCGTCCTGATCTCGCTGGCCCTGCCACGAGGCCTGCTGAGCCTGTTTTCACGCCCGAAGAAGACGGGAGCCGCACGATGACGCCGCTTCTCGAAACCCGCGGCGTCTGGCAACGCTTCGGCGGCCTCGTCGCCAACAGCGACGTTTCGATCTCCGTCGGCCGCGGTGAGATCGTCGGCCTGATCGGCCCCAACGGCGCCGGCAAGTCGACGCTGTTCAATCTCGTCGCGGGCGTGCTGCCGCCGACGCAAGGCTCGATCCTGTTCGATGGCGAGGACGTCACCCGCATGCCGGCGGCCCAGCGCTGCCAGCGCGGCGTCGGGCGCACCTTCCAGGTGGTCAAGAGCTTCGAGACCATGACGGTCATCGACAACGTCATCGTCGGTGCGCTCGTCCGCAACACCGTGATGCGCGAAGCGCGTCGCAAGGCGCACGAGGTGCTGGAGTTCACCGGCCTTGCCGCGCGCGCCGACGTGCTGGCGAGCGACCTCGTGCCGGCCGAGAAGCGCCGCCTCGAAGTCGCCCGTGCGCTCGCGACCGAGCCGAAGCTGCTGCTGCTCGACGAAGTCCTCACCGGCCTCACGCCGACCGAGGCGCAGACCGGCGTCGCGCTGGTGCGCAAGGTGCGCGATGCCGGCATCACCGTGCTGATGGTCGAGCACGTCATGGAGATCGTGATGCCGCTGGTCGACCGCGCCATCGTGCTCGACCTCGGCAAGGTGCTGGTCGAGGGCAAGCCAAACGATGTCGTCCGCGATCCCAAGGTGATCAAGGCATATCTGGGAGATCGTCATGCTGTCGGTGCGTGAAGTCACGACCGCCTATCAGGGTCTGGTCGCGATCTCCGCGGTCTCGATCGAAGTCCAGAAGGGCGAGATCGTCTGCGTCGCCGGCGCCAACGGCGCGGGCAAGTCGACGCTGCTGAAATCCATCGCCGGTGCCGAGCGTCCGCGCTCGGGCAACGTGACCTTCGACGGCAGGCCGCTCAACGGCATGGCGCAGCATCACATCACGGCGGCCGGCATCGCCTATGTGCCGGAGAACCGCCGCCTGTTTCCGCGCCTGTCTGTGCGCGACAATCTGCGCCTCGGCAGCTATCTCTATCGCGGCGAAGCCGACCGCGAGGGACCGCTCGATCTCGTCTTCCAGCTGTTCCCGCGCCTCGCCGAGCGCCTCGATCAGCGCGCCGAAACGCTCTCCGGCGGCGAGCAGCAGATGCTCGCGATTGGCCGCGCCCTGATGACCCGTCCGCGGCTTCTGATGCTGGACGAGCCCTCGCAAGGCATCATGCCGAAACTGGTCGACGAGATCTTCCAGGCGGTGCTGCGCATCCGCGACGCCGGCATGACCGTGCTGATCGTCGAGCAGCGCATGGCCGAGTGCCTGGAGATCGCCGACCGCGCCTACATCCTGCAAACCGGCCGCGTGCTGATGCAGGGCCCGGCCGCGGAGATCAAGGGCAATCCGGATGTGCGCAAGGCGTATCTGGGGCTGTAGCGGTAGAGTGTTAGGCCCGCTCGCGCAACATACTCGCTGTCATCGCCCGCGAAGGCGGGCGATTCAGTGCTCAGAGATGCCAACGAGATACGGATAAGCCGCGGCGTACTGGATTCCCCGCCTCGCGGGGAATGACAGTGGTGGACGAGTTCAATGTCCGTGCCCATGCTCCGGCAGCGTCACCCCGAACACCTTCACCAGGTCCGCCACCTGCTCCGGCGACAGATACCGCGGGTTCATCCCGCGCAGCAGCAGGTACAGCTTCGCGGTCTCCTCCAACTCCTCGGTCGCGAACACCGCCGCTTCCAGCGTGTCACCGGCAACCACCGGGCCGTGATTGGCGAGCAGCACGGATGAATATTTTCCCGCCAGTCCCTTGATCGCGTCCGCGACAGCGGGATCGCCGGGCCGATAATACGGCACGAGCGCGGTGGCGCCGCATTTCATCAAATAATAGGCCGTCATCGGCGGCAGCGCGGCGCGCGGGTCGATCTCGGGCAGCATCGACAGCGCGACCGAATGGGTGGAGTGCAGATGCACGATCGCCTTCGCGCTGCCGCGTGTGTCGTAAAGCGCGGTGTGCAGCGGAACTTCCTTGGTCGGCGCATCGCCCGAGAGCAGCCGGCCGGTTTCGTCCAGCCGCGACAGCTTTGCCGGATCGAGGAAGCCGAGCGAGGCGTTGGTTGGCGTCACCAGCCAGCCGCCGCCGTCCAGCCTGACGCTGATATTGCCGGAGGAGCCCGGCGTCAGCCCGCGCTCGAACAGGGACCGTCCGAAGCGGCAGATGTCCTCGCGCAGCCGGGTCTCGTTGCTGCTTTCAGTCCTCATGGCCGTCATGCCCCTTTGTCTCACGCTTTGGCAGCGCGACCAAGCCGTGTTATCGGTTCGTCGAGCCCGCCGCAAAGGCCGGCCGTCCAGGAAACGTTCGCAAGGGTCAGTTGCATATGTCCGCCTCCACGTCTCAAAATCAGCGCATCGCCGTCATCGGGCTCGGCTCGATGGGGTACGGCATGGCGACCTCGCTGAAGCGCGCCGGCCACGCGGTCACCGGTTGCGACGTTTCGGCTGACGCCGTGGCGCGTTTCGTCAAGGATGGCGGTGCGGGTGCCAGCACGCCGGCAGAGGCGGCCAAGGGCTCCGATATCGTCGTCAGTGTCGTCGTCAATGCCGCGCAGACCGAGACGATCCTGTTCGGCAAGGATGGCGCCGCCGAGACCATGCCGAAGGGCAGCGTGTTCGTCTCCTCCGCCACCATGGATCCCGATGTGGCGCGACGCCTCGCCAAGCAGCTCGAGGCAACCGGGCGGCATTATCTCGATGCGCCGATCTCAGGCGGCGCGCAGCGTGCTGCGCAAGGCGAGCTGACGATCCTGGCCTCCGGCAGTGCCGCCGCGTTTGCAAAGGCGCGGCCGGCGCTCGATGCCATGGCCGCCAAGCTCTACGAGCTCGGCGATGCCGCCGGGCAGGGCGCCGCCTTCAAGATGATCAACCAGCTGCTCGCCGGCGTGCATATCGCCGCCGCGTCGGAGGCGATGGCGTTTGCCGCCAAGCAGGGCCTCGACATCCGCAAGGTCTACGAGGTGATCACCGCGTCCGCCGGCAATTCATGGATGTTCGAGAACCGCATGCCGCACGTGCTGGACGGCGATTACACGCCGCGCAGCGCCGTCGAGATCTTCGTCAAGGATCTCGGCATCATCCAGGACATGGCGCGCAGCGCCCGATTCCCCGTGCCGGTCTCCGCCGCCGCGCTCCAGATGTTCCTGATGACATCAGCCGCCGGCATGGGCCGCGACGACGACGCGTCGGTGGCGCGGATGTATGCGCAGGTTACCGGCGTGAAGCTGCCCGGCGACAAGTAAGCAAGAGGACTCCCATGCCGCGTTTTGCCGCCAATCTCTCGATGATGTTCACCGAGGTGCCGTTCCTCGATCGCTTCGATGCCGCCGCTTCAGCCGGCTTCACCGCGGTCGAGTTTCTCTTTCCGTACGATCATCCCGCCGAAGCGGTCGGCGAGCGGCTCAAGCGCAACGGCCTGACGCAGGCGCTGTTCAATCTGCCGCCGGGTGACTGGAATGCCGGCGAGAAGGGCTTTGCGGCGTTGCCGGCGCGGTTCAACGATCTCAAGGCGAGCCTCGAGACGGCGCTGCCTTACGCCAAGGCGACCGGCGTGAAGCGCCTGCACCTGATGGCCGGCATCGCCAACCGCGGCGAGCGCGTCGCGATCGAGGCCTTCTACAAATCGGTGGCATGGGCCGCGGAGTTCTTCGCACCCCACGGCATCGACGTCGTGATCGAGCCCATCAACGCGCGCAACGTGCCCGGCTACTTCCTCAACGATTTCGGCTTCGCGCGCGACCTGATCCAGGAGCTGAGGCTTGCGAACCTCAAGCTCCAGTTCGACATCTATCACTGCCAGATCATCCATGGCGACGTCACCATGCGGTTGCGTGAGATGATGCCGATCATCGGTCACATTCAGATCGCCAGCATCCCTTCGCGCAACGAGCCCGACGGCGAGGAACTCAACTATCCGTTCCTGTTCGAGGAGCTCGACCGCCTCGGCTATACCGGCTTCGTCGGCTGCGAGTACAATCCGCGCGGCAAGACCACCGACGGCCTTGCCTGGTTCAAGCCCTACGCTGGAGTGAAGCCGTGACACTTGCAGCGAACATTGCTCTTGGCTGCATCGCCGACGACTACACCGGCGCGTCCGATCTCGCCAACACGCTGACGCGCGCGGGCCTGCGTACCGTGCAGACCATCGGCGTGCCCGCGGACGATCTGGCGCTGCCCGAGGTCGATGCCGTCGTGGTGTCGCTGAAGAGCCGCTCGATCGAGGCGGGCCTTGCCGTGTTGCGTTCGCGCGCGGCGGAGACATGGCTGCGCAGCCGTGGCGCAAGCCATGTGCTGTTCAAGACCTGCTCGACCTTTGATTCCACCGACGCCGGCAATATCGGCCCTGTCATGGACGCGCTCCGCGCCGAGTGCGGCGAGGCGATCGTGCTGGTGACGCCGGCCTTCCCGGAGACCGGTCGCACCGTCTACCAGGGCAACCTCTTCGTCGGCGCCGTGCCGCTCAACGAGAGCCCGCTGAAAGACCATCCGCTCAACCCGATGCACGATTCCAACCTGGTGCGCGTGCTCGCGCGTCAGAGCAGGACGCAGATCGGTCTCGTCGACCTCGCGACCGTCACGCGCGGCGCCGATGCCGTGCGGGCGCGACTGGCCGAGCTCGCCGGCAAGGGGATCGGCGCTGCGATCATCGACGCCGTGTTCGACCGCGACCTCGAGACCATCGGCCTCGTGGCCGGCGAACATCGCTTGTCGGTCGGTGCCTCCGGCATGGGCCTCGGGCTTGCGCGCGCGCTGGTCTCGACGGGCAAGGTCAAATCGACCGCTGCGAGCAGCGACGCCGGTGCGGCGGTCGGCGGACCGGCGGCCTGCCTTGCCGGAAGCTGCTCGCAGGCGACGCTTCAGCAGATCGCCAATGCCGAACGTGTCATGCCGGTGTTGCACCTCGATCCCGAGCAGATTGTCTCAGGCCAAGGCGAAGCGCAGCGCGCGCTCGCCTGGGCCCGGCCACTTCTGGCGGAAGGTCCCGTTCTGATTGCCTCGAGCGCGACGCCGGAGGCCGTTACCGCTGTCCAGGCGCGCCACGGCCGCGACGCCGCCGGCCACGCCATCGAGCAGGCCATGGCCGATATCGCCGAAGGGCTGGTGCAGGCCGGCGTCAGGCGCCTCGTCGTTGCCGGCGGCGAGACGTCCGGCGCAGTGGTCGATCGGTTGAAGATCCCTGGATTTCTCGTGGGGGTAGAAATCGCGGCGGGGGTCCCCGTGTTGCGCGCGGTCGGTGCGGCTGCAGGCGAGATGCTGCTTGCCCTGAAATCCGGCAATTTCGGCGGCCCCGCGTTCTTCTCCGACGCGCTTGGGCTCATGCGCTGAGCGCAGGGCATTCTTAGCTGCCCCTTCATTTCTTTCTGGCTTCCGTACTCGTACGGAGCCGTAGTTAACGTCTGCTCAGGTGCTCTGAGGTTGGATGTCGGCGCTGCTCCTTTTGGTTGATTCGATAAAATCTCTGCACGCGCTGCCGCGCCACCACAACGAGACCCGATTATGTTCGCCAAGCTTTCCATCCGCGCCAAGATCATCAGTGTCGTGGCGTTCCTGCTGGTCGCGATGACCGGCATGGGCCTGCTCGCCGTGTCGAAGATGCGGTCGATGAATGCCAGCACCGTCGATATCACCACGAACTGGATGCCGAGCGTCAGGGTGATCGGCGACCTGCGGGCCGCGGTCATCACGTACCGCAACGTGGTACGCCAGCACATGCTGGCCGAAGCCCTGGAAGATAAGCTCGTGGTGGAGAAGACTGCTGTCACCGTGACCGAGGCACTCGCCAAGACGCGCAGCAAGTATGAAGCCATGATCAGTTCCCCGGAAGAGCGCGCGCTCTACAGCCAGTGGTCAAAACTCTGGGACGATTACAAGAAGGGCACCGACGAGGTCATGGCCTTGTCGCGCAAGGAGGCGGGCAAGATCCCGCGCGAGGCACAGGAGCTCAACTCCAAGACGGTCAACAAGATCGGCCTTCAGGCGGATGAGGTCCTGAACAAGGACATCGAGCTCAACACCAAGGGCGGCGAACAGGCCGCTCAGGATGCCGCCGACAACTATTCCTACGCCTTCATGCTGGTGTCGGTCATTCTCGGCGCCGCTGTGGTGATCGGGATCGGCCTCAGCTTCTATCTGGTCCGCGACGTCTCGAATGGCATCAATTCCATCACCGAGCCGATGCAGGCGCTGGGCCGGGGAGATCTGGCCGCCGAGGTCCCGCATCGCGGCGAGAAGACCGAGATCGGCGCCATGGCCGACGTGCTCCAGATCTTCAAGGAGGCGTTGATCGCCAAGAAGGCTGCGGACGAAGCTGCGGCCGCGGATGCCGAAGCCAAGATCGAGCGCGGCCGCCGCGTCGACAACATCACCCGCGAATTCGAAGCCATGATCGGCGAGATCGTTCAGACCGTGTCGTCGGCTTCGACGCAGCTCGAAGCCTCCGCTTCGACGCTGACGTCCACTGCCGACCGCTCCCAGCGGTTGGCGACCACGGTTGCCGGCGCTTCGGAGGAGGCTTCGACCAACGTGCAGTCGGTGGCCTCTGCCACCGAGGAGATGGCCTCGTCGGTCGGCGAGATCAGCCGTCAGGTGCAGGAATCGGCACGGATGGCAGGCGATGCCGTCGGCCAGGCGCGCGCCACCACCGAGCGCGTCAGCGAGCTGTCCAAGGCCGCCGCGCGCATCGGCGACGTCGTCGAGCTGATCAACACCATCGCGGGCCAGACCAATCTGCTCGCGCTGAACGCGACCATCGAAGCCGCGCGTGCCGGTGAAGCCGGTCGCGGTTTCGCCGTGGTGGCCTCCGAGGTGAAGGCACTCGCCGAGCAGACCGCGAAGGCCACCGGCGAGATCGGCCAGCAGATCTCCGGCATTCAGGCCGCGACCAACGATTCGGTCGGCGCCATCAAGGAGATTTCCTCCACCATCGAGCGCCTCTCCGAGATTTCCTCGGCGATCGCGGCCGCGGTGGAAGAGCAGGGCGCGGCGACGCAGGAGATCGCCCGCAACGTGCAGCAGGCCGCACAGGGTACGCAGCAGGTTTCCTCCAACATCACCGACGTGCAGCGCGGCGCGACCGAGACCGGCACGGCGTCCTCGCAGGTGCTGTCGGCAGCGCAGATGCTGTCCAACGACTCCGGCCGATTGAAGAACGAGGTCAGCAAGTTCCTGACCAACGTCCGCGCGGCCTGATCCCTCCGTCAGGTATCGGATGACCCAAGAGCGGCGCCCCTCGGCGCCGCTCTTTGCCTTTGGAGAGAGCCTGCACGCACTGACATATTTTTCACGTGGGTCGTACGGTTCCAAATCTTTACGGGTTCCAACTCGGAAAGCTCTATTGGTCCTTGCAGTGTTTCGGAGACGGCCTCGTGAGACTGCCTTCATTTTCTGCCATTTGCTCCATTCAATTGAAGATCGCCCCGATCGCCGGCGTTTGCCTCGCGGTCACCTGTATCGCTCACGGCCGCTCAAATGCGGTCCAGCGACTCGGAGCGGCTGACGAGCGACGTCGGCAGTTGCTGACCAGGGCGGTGTGAAGAGACACATTCCATTTGCGTTGCGCCGTGCATTCGCGTGCGCAACGTTTTGATAAGCATAAGCAGTGAAGCCCCAGAGCCATACGACTGCACTTTGACGTGAGACAACATCACGTTGCGAACGTGGGGTAGTTCTCGTGAGACCGACCGATTCCGTTATCGGAAGTGGCGCTCGGAAGAAGGAAGCAAGCGGTGCATCTCAGAATAGGCAGGGTCCTGCCGGCCATCATCTCGGTGCTTGCCTTGATGGGGATCGCGGCAACCGGCTACACAGCCATTCACGCCTACCATGATCGCGAGGAGGCCGCGGCCTTCGTCGGTCTCAACGGCATTTCCCAATCACTGCTGCACAGCGCCGGGCAATGGGCCAAGGAGCGCGGCATGACCAATGCAGCACTGAACTCGCCAGAGGTAATTCCGACCGATCGTTGTTCGGAGATCGACGGTGTGCGCGCGACGTCCGACCAAGCCTTCCGCGATGCTGTCCATCGGCTGCGCGACGTTCCGGCCATGAAGGGCGTCGAACAGCGCATCTCGGAAGCGGAGCGGGCATTCACGAACTTTGAGGACCTGCGCCGCAAGGTGGATGCAAATCTAGCAAAGTCCGGATCGGAACGGGACAGCGAGGTGGTCAAAGCTTTTGCCCCGGCGATCACCGACCTGATCGAGATCGCCGCCAGCAAGCCGCGCCTGACCTTGGAGACCCTGACCAATTCGCCTTCGGCAGTGATGGCGCGCCTTGTCGGTCTTCGGCATCTGACCGCGGAAATGGCCGAGAACGCCGGCCGCGAACGTGCGTTCCTCGGCGGGTTGATCAGTTCGCGCGCGAAGCTCGCCGCAGATGGGATCGGTCGGATCGCGACCTTCCGCGGCCACGTGGAACTCGCTTGGGCGACAGTCGCTCCGATCGCCGACCGCAGCGACGTGCCGACGGGGCTCGCACGAGCCATCAAGCTGGTGAAGGAAGACTACTTCCAGACCTACGGAGCGCTGCGGGCGGAGGTCCTCGCGGCTGGCCCGGGCGGCGACTATAAGATCAGCGGCCATGACTACGTCACCCGCGCGACAACGGCGATCAATTCCATTCTCGCTCTGGCCGACGCCATCGGCGCAGCGGCCGATATGGAGGCCGCCGAGCAGGCGAAGGCGAGTGCCTCGAATCTGATCGTCAGCG
This sequence comes from Bradyrhizobium sp. WYCCWR 12699, assembly GCF_032144035.1. Lineage (NCBI taxonomy): Bacteria > Pseudomonadati > Pseudomonadota > Alphaproteobacteria > Hyphomicrobiales > Nitrobacteraceae > Bradyrhizobium > Bradyrhizobium sp. WYCCWR 12699. The sequence continues at coordinate 1,032,882 of NZ_JAVTJN010000039.1, read as the reverse complement.
TTGCAATCCTTCTGGCGAGCATCGGGCTCGCATTTCTGAGCTTCTGGGTTGCGATTTCGCGGATCGTGCGTCCGCTCTCGGCTTTGACGGCCACGATGGGCGAACTTGCCGCCGGCAATTTCTCCGTCGTTCTGCCCGGTCTCGGCCGCAAGGACGAAATCGGCGACATGGCGCATGCGGTCGAAATCTTTAAGGTTAAGGCCGAAGAGAAGGCGCGCTTGGAGGCCGAGGCCAAAATCACGCAGGATAAGATTGCCGCCGAACAGCGCAAGGCCGACATGCACAGGCTCGCTGGCGCATTTGAAACCGCCGTCGGCGAGATTATCGACACGGTATCCTCGGCATCTACCGAACTCGAAGCTGCGGCGGGCACGCTGAATACGACTGCCGAGCGCGCACAGCAATTGGCAGTCGTGGTCGCAGCGGCGTCGGACGAAGCTTCCTCCAACGTCGAATCGGTCGCGTCGGCGACCGAGCAGCTCTCCTCCTCTGTCACCGAGATCAGTCGACGCGTACAGGACCAGGCTCGCATGGCCAACGAGGCCGTCGGCCAGGCCGGAAGGACCAACGACAAAATCGGCGAGTTGTCGCGAGCGGCCTCTAGGATTGGCGACGTCATCGAACTCATCGACCAGATCGCCGGACAGACCAATCTCCTGGCCCTCAACGCCACGATCGAGGCCGCGCGTGCCGGCGAGGCCGGCCGGGGTTTTGCGGTGGTTGCATCCGAGGTGAAGGCCCTTGCCGAGCAGACAGCCAGAGCCACCGGCGAGATTTCCCAGCACATCGCAGGAATGCAGGCGGCCACTCAGGACTCCGTCGGTGCGATCCGGGAGATAGGCGGTTCGATCGGGCACCTTTCAGAGATCGCCTCCGCCATTGCGGCAGCCGTTGAAGAGCAGGGCGCGGCCACTCAGGAGATCGCGCGCAACGTGCAGAAGGCAGCCCAGGGAACGCAACAGGTGTCGGCCAATGTCGGGAATGTCGAGCACGGGGCCACTGAGACCGGTTCGGCTTCGGCTCAGGTGCTATCGGCCGCTCAAATGCTGTCACGCGATTCCAATCGCCTCAAGCTCGAGGTCGGAAAGTTCCTCGATACGGTACGCGCCGCTTGAGCCGGGCCACCGCATGGCTGTGATGTCGATTTTGCAGTGCGGTAGCAGGGAAGTGAAGGCAGGATAGTTCTGGTTATTAGCGTTTCCGGCGGTGCTCCGGTAAAGGGGAATGGGGTTCGCCGTGGGGGCGGCTTCCGTAGTCTCATTTGACCTGGAATTGCCTGGCGCATGATTGCTCTGGTCCGTATTGCCCTGAGCCGGCCGTATACGTTCGTCGTGCTCGCGCTCCTGCTGCTCATCATCGGGCCGCTGGCGGCGCTGCGGACGCCGACCGACATCTTCCCTGACATCCGCATTCCCGTGATCGGCGTGGTCTGGCAGTACACCGGCCTGCCGCCCGACCAAATGTCCGGCCGCATCACCACGCCGTTCCAGCGCGCGCTGACGACGACCGTCAACGACATCGAGCACATCACCGCCAACTCCTATAACGGCTTTGGCATCATCAAGATCTTCTTCCAGCCCAACGTCGACATCCGCACCGCCAATGCGCAGGTCACCGCGATCTCGCAGACGCTGCTCAAGCAGATGCCGCCAGGCGCGACGCCGCCCTTGATCCTGAACTACTCGGCCTCCACCGTGCCGATCATCCAGGTGGCGCTGTCGGGCGATGGCCTGACCGAGCAGAACCTCGCCGACATCGGCATCAACCAGCTGCGCACGCCGCTGGTCACCGTGCCCGGCGCGGCGATCCCCTATCCGTTCGGCGGCAAGCAGCGCCAGGTCCAGATCGATCTCGATCCCACCGCGCTCCAGGCCCGCGGGCTATCCGGCCAGGACGTCGCCAACGCGCTGGCCGCGCAAAACCTGATCACGCCGGTCGGCACCCAGAAGATCGGCCAGTTCGAATACAACATCCAGCTCAACAATTCGCCGCTGAAGATCGACGAGCTCGGCAACCTTCCAATCAAGACCGTCAACGGCGCCATGGTCTATGTGCGCGACGTTGCGAGTGTACGCGACGGCAATCCGCCGCAGACCAACATCGTTCATGTCGACGGCAACCGCTCGGTGCTGATGATGGTGCTGAAGGCAGGCGCGACCTCGACGCTCGACATCATCGCCGGCATCAAGCAGAAGGTGATTGACGTCAAGGACCAGCTCCCCGACGCACTGAAGATCGGCTTCATCGGCGACCAGTCGGTGTTCGTCCGCGGCGCGATTCAAGGCGTCGCGGTCGAGGGCGTGATCGCGGCGCTGCTGACCAGCGTCATGATCCTGTTGTTCCTCGGCAGCTGGCGTTCGACCATCATCATCGCGGTCTCGATCCCGCTCTCGGTGCTGGGCGCCATCATCATGCTGTCGGCGATCGGCGAGACGCTGAACATCATGACGCTTGGCGGCCTCGCGCTCGCGGTCGGCATCCTCGTCGACGACGCCACCGTGACCATCGAGAACATCAACTACCATTTGGAGCAGGGCAAGCCGGTCGAGCAGTCGATCCTCGACGGCGCCAACCAGATCGTGACGCCGGCCTTCGTCTCGCTGCTCTGCATCTGCATCGTGTTCGTCCCGATGTTCTTCCTCAGCGGCGTCGCGCGCTTCCTGTTCGTGCCGATGGCGGAAGCCGTGATGTTCGCGATGATCTGGTCGTTCATCCTGTCGCGTACGCTGGTGCCGACCATGGCGAACTATCTATTGCAGGCGCATGTCCACCACGACGGCGCCCCGCCGAAATCGCGCAATCCGCTGGTCTGGTTCCAGCGCGGCTTCGAGGCGCGGTTCGAGCGCATCCGCGGCGGCTACCATGATTTCCTCGGCCTTGCGCTGGCCCACCGTGCGGTGTTCGTGATCGGCTTCCTCTGCGTGGTCGGCGCGTCCTTCGCGCTGGTGCCGTTCCTGGGGCGCAACTTCTTTCCCGCGGTCGATGCCGGCAACATCCTGATGCATGTCCGAACCCAGGTCGGCACCCGCGTCGAGGAGACCGCCAACCAGCTCGCCGAGGTGCAGAAGGCGGTGCGCAAGCTGATCCCCGGCGAGATCGAGACCATGACCGACAACATCGGCATGCCGATCTCCGGCATCAACATGACCTACAACAACACCGGCGTCATCGGCCCGCAGGACGGCGACATCCAGATCAAGCTGAAGGAGGGCCACAAGCCGACGGAAGAGCATGTGCGCGTGCTGCGCGAGCAATTGCCGCGGTTGTTCCCCGGCGTTAGCTTCGCCTTCCTGCCCGCCGACATCGTCAGCCAGATCCTGAATTTCGGCGCGCCGGCGCCGATCGACCTGCAGATCCGCGGCGCCAATCTCGCCGCCAACTTCGCTTACGCCAACACCCTGCTGGCAAAGGTCCGCAGGATCCCGGGTGTGGCCGATGCGCGCATCCAGCAATCGCCGAACGCGCCAACCTTCAACATCGATGTCGACCGCACCCGCGCGCAATATGTCGGCCTGACCGAGCGCGACGTCACCAACAGCCTCGTGGTCAATCTCGCAGGATCCTCGCAGGTCGCGCCGACCTATTACCTCAATCCCGACAATGGCGTGTCCTATTCGATCGTGATGCAGACGCCGCAATACCAGATCGACTCGCTCAGCGCGCTGCAGACGCTGCCGATCACCGCGGCCGGCAATGCGCAGTCGCCGATCCTCGGCGGCATCGCCGACATCAGGCGCTCGGCCTCGAGCGCGGTGGTCTCGCAATACGACATCCAGTCGATGGTGCAGATTTTTGCGACGACCTCGGGCCGCGACCTCGGCGCAGTCGCCGCCGACATCCGCCAGGTGATTGCGGATACGGCCAAAGAGGTGCCAAAAGGATCCTCCGTGGTGCTGCTCGGACAGGTGCAGACCATGAACAGTGCCTTCACCGGCCTGTTGTTCGGGCTGCTCGGTGCCGTCGTGCTGATCTATTTCCTGATCGTCGTGAACTTCCAGTCCTGGTCCGATCCCTTCGTGATCATCACGGCGCTGCCGGCTGCGCTCGCCGGCATCGTCTGGATGCTGTTCACGACCGGGACCACGCTGTCGGTCCCCGCGCTGACGGGCGCCATCATGTGCATGGGCGTTGCCACCGCCAACAGCGTGCTCGTGATCTCCTTCGCGCGCGAGCGCTACGAGGCGCTCGGCGATCCCATTGCCGCCGCGCTCGAGGCCGGCTTCGTCCGGTTCCGCCCGGTGCTGATGACCGCGCTCGCCATGATCATCGGAATGGCGCCGATGGCGCTGGGGCTGGGCGAGGGCGGCGAGCAGAATGCGCCGCTTGGCCGCGCGGTGATCGGCGGCCTGATCTTTGCAACCTTCGCCACGCTGATGTTTGTTCCCGTGGTGTTCAGTATGGTACACAAGAAACAAGGCGTCAAAGTCGCCGCCCCTTTGGAGACCTCGCATGTCGCCCACTGAATCCGGCTCCCCGGTGTCGCGCCGGAAACTGGGCATCTTCGGCGTGGTGGCGCTGATCGCGGCTGGCCTCGTCGTCGGCACGGGCATCCGTGCCCGCGAGGAGCAGGGCTCCAAGCTGAGGGAATGGACCGATGACCAGGCCATTCCGAGCGTGGCGGTGATACAGCCGAGCGCCAAGGCGCAGAGCGCCACCATCGACCTGCCGGGCCGGCTGGAAGCCTATTACCGCGCGCCGATCTTCGCCCGCGTGTCGGGTTATCTGAAGAGCTGGAGCGCCGACATCGGCGCGCGCGTCAAGGCGGGGCAGGTGATCGCCGAGATCGAGGCGCCCGATCTCGATCAGCAGCTCTTGCAAGCCAGAGCTGACCTCGCCAGCCAGCAGGCCAGCGCGAGGCTGTCGGAGGCAACGCTGAACCGGCGCAAGACGCTGGTCGCCTCCAACTTCGTCTCGGCGCAGGAGATCGACGAGCGCACTGCCGACCTCTCCAACAAGAACGCCGCCGTCAATTCGGGCAAGGCCAATGTCGAACGGCTGGAGGCGCTGGCCGGTTACAAGAAGATCACCGCGCCGTTCGACGGCATCGTCACCGCGCGCGACACCGACGTCGGCGCTCTGATCAATGCCGGCGGCGGCTCCGGTCCGGCGATGTTCGTGGTCTCGGACATCACCAAGCTGCGCGTCTACGTCAATGTCCCCCAGAATTACGTGCCGGCGATCAAGATCGGCGCCAAGGCGACGATCGCGCTGCCGGAATATCCGAACCGGAATTTCCAGGCGACGGTGGAGGCGTCCTCGCAGGCCGTCGACGTTGCCTCCGGCACGACGCGCATGCAGCTCGGGCTCGACAATTCGAGCGGAGAGCTGATGCCCGGCGGCTATGCCAGCGTGAAGCTCAACCTGCAGCGCGATTCCGCGCCGCTCAGCATCCCCGCCAGCGCCCTGATATTCAACGGCAGCGGCTTGCGCGTCGCAACCGTCGGCGCGGACGACAAGGTGCTGTTCAAGCCGGTGACCATCGCCCGCGACCTCGGCCGCGAGATCGAGCTCGCCTCGGGGATCGCTGCGGACGACCGCGTCATCACGGCCCCGCCGGACGGCCTCTCCGACGGCGATCCGGTGCGCGTGGTCGGCGCCAGGGGCAAGCCGGCGACGGCGTCGGAGAAGCAGGCGCCGAAGGGGTAGGGCAGTCCCGTTCCCCGGACGCAGCGCAGCACGCAGTGGTGCGCTGCAGAGCCGGGGCCCATCTCTTCGCGCCGTAGCATGTCGCTTTCTAGGTCCCGGCTCTGCGGAGCGGCCCTTCGCGCCGCACCGCGTCCGGGACACGAGAACAAGCTAGGCGACGCGCCACTCGGGCACACCATCCGCGGCCATCGTGATCTCGCCCAGCGATCCCACCGGCGTCCGGTCCATATCGAGCAGATGCGCCAGCGTCGCTTCATCGCTCGCCGGTATCCGCGCCAATGTGCGCCGGTCATCCGCCGTCCGCAGCATCACCACGCCATGCTCGACATCGCCGCCACGGCCGTAGAGCACCGTAAAGCTCTCGACCCTGCCCTTGCCCGAGGTCACGTCAACGAACTCCGGCACCGCGCGCTTGTTGCGGTCGGCTTCAGCTTGCACGCTGGTTTCCTGCGCCAGCGCCTCGCGCGGCGGCGCCTTCGCCACCACCAGCGCGTGGTGCTTGGTGACGAAGCCGCCCTGGCCATAGAGCAGGCCGAGCCTGGCGCCGTCGCGCAGGCGCCGCACCATCGCGCAGGCCGCATGCGTCATGTAGGTATTGAGCGGTGCGCCGAAGAAGGTGAGGCCGCCGGTCACGGTCGGCTGCACGTCGGCACCAAGGCCAAGCGTGCGCCGTGCCATCTTGGGCACGCAGGGGAAGCAGCTATAGAGCTCGATCGCGTCGAACTTTTTCCCGTCGCCGCCGGCGAGGTCCACCACCGCTTTGAGCACCGCGTTCTGCGGATGGCTCTCGTAGAACTGGTCGCGGAGCAGATAGTCGCGCGGCTCTTCCGCCGAGGCGCCGCCGAGCGGATAGACCAGTTTGTCCTCCGCGATGCCGAGCGCGCGCGCCTTGGCGAGGCTGGTGAGCAGCAGTGCGCCGCCCATGTTGACGCTGGGATTGGCGACCATCAGCTTGTTGTAGGGCCACGCGATCAGGCGATTGTCCGCGCTCGGCGTCGTGATCTCCTCCGGCGCATAGCGCCGCTTCAGCCACGCATTGGGATTTTGCGCGGCGGCCTCCGAATAGCGCGACCACAGCATGCCCGATTCCGCCATCGCCTCGCGCGGCGTCTGGCCCCAATGCGCGGAGGAGGCGGCCTCGTAGAATGGATAGACCGTGACGGGCCGGAACACCCCTAGCTTCACCGCCAGAGGCTTCTGGAACGCCGCGCCGCGCTTGGGCTCCTCGACGTCATGGGCGAACGGCGTCCATGGCAGTTTTGCGCCGGCACGCTCCGCCTTGGTCGCGGTCGATTGCGCCTCGGCGCCGCAGATTGCGGCCGCTGTGCATTCGCCGCGGGCGATACGCTTGGCCGCCTCGTGGATGTAGCGGATCGGGCTCTCGCCGCCGACCGGGCCGTAATAGCAATGCGCTGGCGAAATGCCGAGGCGTTGCGCCAGCAGCTTTTCCGGATCGCGATAGCGCCAGCTCAGGAAGTTGACGACGTCGAGCGACTGCACCTCGCCGAGCAGCTTTGCACCGGCATCCGCCTCGGCGCGCCGCAGCGCCTGTTCGAGCAGGTCGAGCGGCTCGAGGCCTTCGGTGATCTCCTTCGGGCGGTCGACGATCTCGCCGATGCCGACGATGACGGGGATGCGTTCGGGGGAAACAGTCGTCATTTTTCTTGCTTCTTCACTCTCTCAGAAATCTCCGACCTCATCCCGAGGAGCCCGCGAAGCAGGCGTCTCAAAGGATGGGCCGCGGGCTCTCGTGGTTCGAGACGGCGCTTGCGCGCCTCCTCACCATGAGGGTCTATCATTCCGCCACCAGCGCATTCATGTGCTCGACGGCTTCGGCGAAATCTACCTTGAACTCCTGCACCACGGCACCCGCCGACTTCACGCTGTCGATCAGCCCGACGCCCTGGCCGACGAAATAGCTGACGAGATCGCGCGCCCTGGCGTTGCCGCTCGCGGCCGCGCGATCGATCGAATGAAACGCATCGCGGCTGATGATGCTCTGCAGCGGCATCGGCAATGCGCCCGGGCTGTCCGGCGCGCGGTCCCAGGCGTCGGTCCAGACCGAACGGAGCTGCCGCGCCGGCTTGCCGGTGCGTCCCTTGGAGCGCACGGCGTCGCGCGAGGACGCCGCGATCATCTTCTCGCGGAAGATCTCCGTGGTTTCGGCTTCCACCGTCGCGAGCCACACCGAGCCGGTCCAGGCGCCGGCCGCGCCCATTGCCATGCAGGCCGCCATCTGCCGTCCGGTCATGATGCCGCCGGCCGCTAGCACCGGCACGTCGCGAATGGGCTTGATCGCCTTGATCACCTCCGGCACCAGCACCATGGTCGAGACCTCGCCGCAATGACCGCCGGCTTCGGTGCCCTGCACCACGAGAATGTCGACGCCGGCCGCGACCTGGCGCAGCGCATGCTCCTTGGCGCCGACCAGCGCTGCGACCGGCACGCCGTGTTTCTTGCCCATCTCGATCATCGCCTTGGGCGGCACGCCGAGCGCGTTGGCGATGAGGCGGATCGGATGATTGAAGGAGACCTCGAGCAGCTGCAGCGCGGTTTTTCCGTCGAACGGCTGCGGCTGATCGGCTGCGACCTCCGTGCTCGCCAGTTCGATGTCGTATTTCTTCAGGAGCTCGCGCGTGTAGGCGCGGTGCTCTTGCGGCACGCGCGCTTCCAGGCTCTTCCAGGTGACGTCCTTCTCGCCCGCCGTCGAGATGTTCTCGGGGATCAGCACGTCGATGCCGTAGGGCTTGCCGTCGACGTGATCGTCGATCCACTTCAACTCGCGTTCGAGCGTATCGGGCGTGTGCACGGTCGCCCCCAGCACGCCGAAGCCGCCTGCGCGGCTGACGGCGGCGACGACGTCGCGGCAATGGCTGAAGGCCAGCAGCGGGAACTCGATTCCCAGCATGTCGCAGATCGGCGATTTCATGGCTCTCTCTCCCGGCGGCCTTCGCATTTTCGTTGTTTTCGCTGGCGAAGCAAAGTGACGCGAGCCAATCGATGACATGCCGGATTCGGCGAGGCATCTTGTGTGTAGGCGTCGCGCGCTTCCCACTCGCCGACCGCCCGTCATTCCGGGGCTCGCCCTGTGGGCGCCCCGAATGACGGGGAGGGCCGCCTGCCATGACAAAACGTGAAGTTGTCGCGGCCGGCAATGCGTTGCCGTGCCCTTGTCATCGGCCATTCCAGGGCTAATTAATGCAGGCGCATCTTTCCGCCGGAGCCCCCGCATGACCGACACCCCCGCCTACGTGCCGCCCAAAGTCTGGACCTGGAACAAGGAGAATGGCGGGCAGTTCGCCAGCATCAATCGCCCGATCGCCGGCCCCACCCATGACAAGGAGCTCCCGGTCGGCAAGCACCCGCTGCAGCTCTATTCGCTGGCCACCCCGAACGGGGTCAAGGTCACGGTGATGCTGGAGGAGCTGCTGGCCCTCGGCCACAAGGGTGCCGAATACGACGCCTGGCTGATCAAGATCGGCAATGGCGACCAGTTCGGCACCGGCTTCGTCGCCATCAACCCGAACTCGAAGATCCCGGCGCTGATGGACCGCTCGGGTCCGGAGCCGATCCGGGTGTTCGAATCCGGCTCGATCCTGTTCTACCTCGCCGAGAAGTTCGGCGCCTTCCTGCCGAAGGACGTCAAGGCCCGCACCGAGGCGATGTCCTGGCTGTTCTGGCAGATGGGCAGCGCGCCCTATCTCGGCGGCGGCTTCGGCCATTTCTACGCCTACGCGCCGACCAAGATCGAATACGCCATCGACCGCTTTGCGATGGAGACCAAACGCCAGCTCGACGTGCTCGACCGGCGCCTTGCCGACAACGAATATCTCGCAGGCAAGGAGTACACGATCGCCGACATGGCGGTGTGGCCGTGGTACGGCGCGCTCGCCAAGGGGCTGGTCTATGGCGCCGGCGAGTTTTTGTCGGTGCAGGACTACAAGAACGTGCAGCGCTGGACCGACCAGATCGCGCAGCGCCCCGCCGTGAAGCGCGGCCGCATGGTCAACCGCGTCTCCGGCGATCCCGCCAGCCAGCTGCACGAGCGGCACGACGCCGGCGATTTCGAGACCAAGACGCAGGACAAGATCGAGCCTGCGACGTAGGTGCGTAGGGCGGATTAGCCGAAGGCGTAATCCGCCACTCTTCGTCATGTAGGCGTTCGGCGGATTGTGCCGGCGGACTGCGCTTCGCGCAGCCGCGAGCCAATCCGCCCTACGCGATCAATCCGGCAAAATTTCCCCGGAGCCGCCAAGATCCGCGGGCAGGTCGGCATATTTCGGCAGGCCATCCCTAACCGAGACCATCTTGCTCGCGTAGTTCGCGTGCAGGGTCGGCTGGTGTCGGTATCCCTTCAGCAGATTGGCGTAGACGTCGATCAGCCGCATCCGCGGATGCTCGGTCATGACGTGGCCGCCGCAGCGCTTGCAGAACTTTCGATAGGAATGCTCGGTCTTGTTGAACGTCCCGAGCTCTGTCTCGCCCTTAATGATGCGCACAGCGTCCGACTTCCACAGGCTGAAGGCGTTGATCGGCGCCGCCGACCAGGCTTGGCAATCGGCGCAATGGCAATAGCCGGCAAACATCGGTTTGCCGGCGACCTCGACCTCGACCGCGCCACAGAAACAGCCGGCGCGATAGCTCGCCTGTGGCTCGGCATGCGTATTCCTTCCCTCGGCGAGGAGATCGTTGTATTCAGGACTCTTCCGCATGAAATTGCGAATGAAATCGCACTCGACCAAGAGCTTGCGGCCCTGCGCCCGCACCGCATCCAGCGTGGCGCGGCCGAGCTTCGAGCCGATGCCGCGGCCGCCGAGCTCCGGCGGCACCTCGGTGTGCACCAGCGTGATCGCGCCGTCGGTCTTGCGGTAGGTGACGAAGGCGATCGGCCCGTCGACGTCGAGCTCGAACCGCTCGCGTTCTTCATTGTCGCGAAAGGCTTCCGGCATCGTTTCGCTCCTGGGTACGACTATTTGGTCTTTGCGCCTTCCGCCGCCGGAAACACCACGCGGTCGTCGGTACGGCAGTAGCGGTCGGCGAACATGCGGCCGATCGGGTGATAGCGGTCCATGTGCACCCGCATCGTCTCGTCATCCCACAGCTCGTCGCGAATGTGGAAGTGGAGGCCTTCGCCCATGATCAGTTTGCGATCGTCGTTGACGTCGATCAGCTTCCAGAGCTTGCACTCCATCGCCCAGGGCGTGTCGGCGAGCCGCGGCACCGCGATTGTCGTCGAGGGCGCAAGCTTGAGGCCGAGATAATCTGGCTCACCGATCTCAGGCGGAAAGTCGCCGCTGCTCTCGTGCATCGCTCGCGCCAGCGGCTCATCAGCGATATTGACCACGAATTCGCCGGTGCGCTGGATGTTGAGGAAGGTGTCCTTGTCCTCACCGTCAGGCTTGCGGTTGGCCGCGAACATGCAGAGTGGCGGATCCTCGCAGAAGGCGTTGAAGAAGCTGAATGGCGCTGCGTTGACGACGCCGGTCGGCCCGAGCGTCGTGACCCACGCGATCGGCCGCGGCAGGATGAAGGACGTCAGCACCTTGTAGCGCTCGCGCGGCGTCAGCTCGCTGGCGGCGTAGTCCATGATGGCTCCTGGGCAAGTCGTCATTGCCGGGCTTGCCCCGGCAATCCGTCAATCCTGAAGACATGCTCCTCACGATGGATGCGCGGGTCAGGCCCGCGCATGAGGAGTTGGGATCACGCCATGCTCAGCTCGTGGCGCCCGACCACCATCCAGTGCACCTCGTCCGGACCATCCGCAAAGCGCAGGTGACGCACGTCCTGGTACATCTCGGCGAGGGGAGTCCAGTGCGAGATGCCGGTGGCGCCGTGCATCTGGATCGCCTGGTCGATGATCTTGCAGGCGCGCTCCGGCACCATGGCCTTGACCATGGAGACCCAGACGCGGGCCTCCTTGTTGCCGAGCACGTCCATCGCCTTGGCGGCCTTCAGCACCATCAGCCGCATCGCCTCGATCTCGCACCGCGCCTGCGCGATGATTTGCATGTTGCCGCCGAGATGGGCGATCTTCTTGCCGAAGGCTTCGCGGGTGAGGCCACGCTGCACCATCAGGTCGAGCGCCTTCTCGGCCTTGCCGATGGTGCGCATGCAGTGATGGATGCGCCCCGGTCCGAGACGGAGCTGCGAGATCTCGAAGCCGCGGCCTTCGCCGAGCAGCATGTTCTCCTTGGGCACGCGCACATTGTTGAAGCGCATGTGCATGTGGCCGCGCGGCGCATGGTCCTGGCCGAACACGTACATGGGCCCGAGCACCTCGACGCCGGGCGTGTCGCGCGGCACCAGGATCTGCGACTGCTGCTTGCTCGGCGCCGCGTCCGGATTGGTCTTCACCATCACGATGAGGATCTTGCAGCGGGGATCGCCGACGCCGGAGATGTAGTACTTCTCGCCGTTGATGACCCATTCGTCACCGACCAGTTTTGCGGTCGTCGAGATGTTCTTGGCGTCGGAGGAGGCGACGTTCGGCTCGGTCATGACATAGGCCGAGCGGATCTCGCCGTTGAGCAGCGGCTTCAGCCACTTCTCCTTCTGCTCCTTGGTGCCGACGCGCTCCAGCACCTCCATGTTGCCGGTGTCGGGCGCCGAGCAGTTCATGCTCTCCGATGCCAGCGGACTCTTGCCGAGCTCGGAGGCGATATAGGCGTAGTCGAGGTTTTTCAGGCCCTGGCCGGTCTCGTCGTCGGGCAGGAAGAAGTTCCAGAGGCCTTCCTGCTTGGCCTTGTTCTTGGCCTTCTCCAGCACCTCGAGCTGCTTCGGCGTAAAGCTCCAGCGGTCTTCCTTGCCTTCGCCGGCCTTGGCGAACTCGATCGACATCGGCTCGACGGTGTCGCGGATGAACTTCTTGACGTGATCGTAGAGCGGCCGGACCTGGTCCGACATCCGGAGGTCGTTGAGCTCGTCGCCGGGATTGAGGGTGTAGTTGGTGGTGCGGGGAATATAAGTGTGTTTTGTCATTGTTCCTCCCGGGGACGCTGAGATCGTTCTGGCGGCAGAATAGTGCCAGCGCGGCCAAAGTGCGAGCGCGCATTTTTCACGCGGAGCCATGCCACGCGATGGAATTTGGCGAGCTCGTTTGAAATGTTGTTTGAATGGAGTGGAGAGGCGGCAAGTCCGCGCCTCACACGCCGCTGTCATCGCCCGGCGAAGACCGGGCGATCCAGTATTCCAGAGACAGCGACGATTGGATCAAGAGGTCGCGGCGTATTGGATTCCCCGCTTTCGCGGGGAATCCACCGAGCGTGAGGTTTAGTTCGGCAGCCGATGCATCGCGCAGATCTTGTTGCCGTCGAGATCGCGCAAATAGGCGAGATAGAGCTTGCCGCCGGGGCCCTGGCGGATGCCGGGCGGATCCTCGATCGGTTTTGCGCCGGCGGCAACGCCCGCCGCATGCCAGGCATCGACCTGTTCCGGCGAATTGGCGGCAAAGCCGATCGTGCCGCCGTTCGCGCAGGTCGCGGGCTCGCCGTTGATCGGCTTCGACACCGAGAACACGCCGGTCTTGGTGATGTAGAAGATGCGGTGACCGTCGACCCTGGCGGGCCGGACCTCGAGCGTGCTCAGCAAATTGTCGTAGAACGTCTTGGCCTTGTCGAGATCGTTGGTGCCGATCATGATGTGCGAGAACATTTGCCCATTCCCTCAGTATTGTAGCCCGGATGGAGCGAAGCGAAATCCGGGTCTTGTTTGCTTGTGCGGTCCCGGATTGCGCTTCGCTCCATCCGGGCTACAAAATCAAAACGCCGTATAGCCGCCGTCGATCACGAACGTATCGGCCGTATGATACGACGACGCCTTGCTCATCAGATACACCGCGATGCCGCCGAAATCGGATGGTTCGCCGAAGCGCCGCACCGGAATCCGCGGCATCACGTTGGCGACGAATTTCTCGTTCGCCATGATGCCTGCGGTCATGTCGCTCTTGATCCAGCCCGGCAGGATCGCGTTCGCGGTGACGCCGTGGCGGGCGAGCTCGACGCCGAGCGCGCGCACCAGCGCGTTGATCGCGGCCTTGGTCGCGGCATAATGCTCGTTGCGCGCGGTGCCGAAGATCGAGGCGAGGCTCGAGGTCGCAACCAGTCGGCCGAAGGGGTCGCCGGCATTGGCGCGCTCGGTCATGTGCCGCGCGGCAGCCTGGAAGGCATGGAACACGCCGTCGAGATTGGTGGCAAACATCGTGCGCCATTCCTCCTCGGTGCGCTCGATGAAGGAGCGTCGGCCGCCGCCGCCGATGCCGGCATTGGCGAAGCAGCCGTCGACCCGGCCGAAAGTGTCGAGCGTCGCCTTCATCGCAGCATTGACCGAGGCCGGATCGGTGACGTCGCAGACGCGGCTGTCGACCTTGCCGGAGAGCCCCGACAGGCTCGCGGCGGCGGCCTTGTTCTTCTCGGCATTGCGGCCCCAGATCGAGACGTTGCAGCCCTGGCCCGCGAGCGCCTGCGCGATGCCGAGCCCGATGCCGCCATTGCCGCCGGTGATCACGGCGACGCGGCCGGTGAGGTCGAAAAGGTTCATGGCGCGTTTCCCGTTTTTTGGCACAGATGCGCATCAGCCGCTGCGCGCAAGATTGCTTGCTATGCTCTGATCACCATGGACAAGACCGCGTCAAAAATCAAATATGCGCCCCGGCAAAACGAATTCCGGTCTGCGAAACTGGCGCAGGCCGCAACTCACGAGGAAACCATGCAGTTCAAACACGTCACGCTCGATTTCGATGGTTCGGTCGCAATCCTCAGGCTCGACCATCAGGAGGTGATGAACGCGGTCTCCGTGGACATGCTGGGCGGTCTTTCCGAAGCGCTCGATACGATCGAGGAGAAGAAGGACGAGGTGCGCTGCGTGGTGTTGACCGGCGCGGGCCGCGCCTTCTGCACCGGCGCCAATCTGCAAGGCCGCAACAACCAGTCGAAGAAGACCAAGGCCGGCCTGACGCTGGAGACCGGTTTCCATCCCTTCCTCCGCCGTATCCGCAATCTGCACTGTCCCATCATCACCGCAGTCAATGGCCCGGCCGCCGGCGCCGGCATGAGCTTCGCGCTGCTCGGCGACATGATCTTGTGCGCGCGCTCGTCCTATTTCCTGCAAGCCTTCCGCCGCATCGGCCTCGTGCCGGATTGCGGCTCGACCTGGCTGTTGCCGCGGCTGGTCGGCCGCGCGCGCTCCATCGAATTGTCGCTGATGGGCGAGCGGCTGCCGGCCGAGAAGGCGCTGGAATGGGGCCTCGTCAACCGCGTCTATGACGACGGCGTGCTGATGGAAGAGGCGATGAAGCTCGCGCGCGACCTCGCCAGCGGTCCGACGGTGGCGCTGTCGCTGATCCGCAAGCTCTACTGGGACAGCCCGGAAAATTCCTTCGAGGATCAGCTCAATCTCGAATTCCAATGCCAGCTTCGTGCGGGCGACACCCAGGATTTCCGCGAGGGCGTCGGTGCGTTCCTGGAGAAGCGGCCCGCGCAGTTCAAAGGCAAATGATCAAAGGCAAATGATTGAGGCCGAGCTTTCCCGCAGCGTCCAGCGCTGGTGCAAGGGCGCGACCGGCGTCATCGGCGCGGCCAAATTGTCGGGCGGCGCCAGCCAGGAAACCTGGCGCTTCGACATCACCCATCCCGACGGTGCGATCGGTGCGATCCTGCGCCGCTCGCCGAAAGGCTACGGCGCTGCGCCGACGCGCGCGGCGGGTCTTGGGGCTGAAGCGCAGCTGATGCAGCTCGCTTATGAGGCCGGTGTGCCGTCGCCGCGCGTGATGCATGTGCTCGTGCCGGAGGATGATCTCGGCACCGGCTTCATCATGCAGCGGGTCGAAGGCGAGACCATCGCGCGCAAGATTCTGCGCGACGATGAGTTCGCGGCGGCGCGGCCGCATCTGGCGCGCCAGATCGGCGGCATTCTCGCCGGCCTGCATCGGCTGCCGCAGGACAAGCTGCCAGAACTGCGCAGCAGGTCGGCGACGCAGGAGATTTCCGAGTTCGAGCGTGACTATCGCAGCCTGAACTGGCCCAAGCCCGTGTTCGAGCTGGCGCTGCGCTGGCTGCGCGACCACGATCCTGGCCCCTCGGTCGAGACGACCTTGGTGCACGGCGATTTCCGCAATGGCAATCTCATCATCGGTGCCGACGGCGTGCGCGCCGTGCTCGATTGGGAGCTCGCCCATCTCGGCGATCCCATGGAGGATCTCGGCTGGGTCTGCGTCAATTCGTGGCGCTTCGGCGAGATCGACAAGCCTGTCGGCGGTTTTGGCTCGCGTGAGGAGCTGTTTGCGGGTTATGAAGCCGCAGGCCGCAAGGTCGATCCGACGCGCGTCGAATTCTGGGAAGTGATGGGCACGCTGCGTTGGGGCATCATGTGCGGCGGCATGATGCAGCGGTTTCGCGAGGGCCCCGACCATTCGATGGAGCGCGCCATGATCGGCCGCCGCGCCAGCGAGACCGAGATCGATCTGTTGCGGCTGCTATCGCCGCGCGGGAGCTGAGCCATGCAGGACGAGCCGACCCCGATCGAGCTGACCAAATCGGTCGCCGATTTTCTGCGGAGCGACATCACCCCGCTGATCTCCGGCCACCAGGCCTTCAAGCTCCGCGTCGCCATCAACATCCTCGACCTCGTGACAAGGCAATTGACGCGGGAAGAGGGAAGTGATGCTGCGGAAGTGGAGCGGCTGCGCGCGCTGCTCGGAATCGACGGATCAGTGACGGATCTCAACCGCGCGCTCGCGGATCGCATCGCCAAAGGCGAGATCGATCTCGCAACCCCCGGCCTCGCCGAGCATCTGTGGGCGACCACGATGGACAAGCTCGCCGTCGATCAGCCGAACTACGCGTCCTACAAGCGGGAACTGGGGCGGGGCGGGTAAACGACGCTCCATCCGCCGTCATTCCGAGGCGTCGCACAGCGACGAACCCGGGATCCATTCATCTGCGCGTTCTGCCGCCTAATGGATTCCGGGTTCGCGCCTGTCGACGCGCCCCGGAATGACGAGCGGAGAGAAGCCCGGTCACTTCCCCACCCATTTCGGCGGCCGCTTCTCCGAGAACGCCTTCGGGCCCTCGATGTAATCCTGCGAGGCCACCATCGCCTGCACCGCCGGGTACTCGCGCTGCTCCGCGATCGCCTGCTCCAGCGAGACGCCAAGCCCCTTCTGGATCGCCTGCTTCGAGGCCCGGATCGACATCGGCGAGTTCTTGGCGATCGTCTCGGCCCAGCGCAGCGCGGCGGTGAGTGCCCCGCCCTGCGGCACCACTTCGTTGACGAAGCCGAGCTCGAGGCCTTCCTTGGCGCTGACATGGCGCGCGGTGAGGATCATGCCCATGGCGCGCTTGAGGCCGATCTGCCGCGGCAGGCGATGCAGGCCGCCAGCGAGCGCGGCGAGGCCGACGCGCGGCTCAGGCAGGGCGAAGGTCGCGTTCTCCGAGGCGATGATAAGGTCGCAGGCGAGCGCGATCTCGAAGCCGCCGCCCATCGCGACGCCGTTCACCGCCGCGATAACAGGCTTGTCGCAGTCGAAGCGCGCAGTGAGGCCGGCAAAGCCGCCCTTGTCCCAGCCGCGCTTGCCGCCCGCCGCCTGCCACTTCAGGTCGTTGCCTGCGCAGAACGCCTTGTCGCCGCTGCCTGTGACGATCGCGATCCATTGCTCGGGATCTCCGGAGAAATCGTCGAACACCTTCTGCAGCTCGAAATGCGCATCGGTGTGCAGGGCGTTGTAGACCTCCGGCCGCGACAGCGTCACGATCGTGATCGGCCCCTTGCGTTCCACCTTGGAAAATTTCAGCTCCATCGCGCGCTCCCGGATTTTCTTTCGAAGGAATATTGGCGCCATACTACCGCGCGCCCACGCTCAAGCACCATCGAATTGCGTGGGTGCGCCTTGCGCATCCGGCACGCCTCGCATTGCTTGACTTGGCCGCGCTCTTCTCACCTTAATCGTGCGAAGCAAAAGCGCGCCTAGCGCCTTAACGCAAAACGATAAAATCAATCCGGGAGAGAACCTGTGGATTTCTCATTGCCAGCCGATCTCGTCGCCTATCTCGGAGAGCTCGACCGTTTCATCGCACGCGAGATCAAGCCGCTGGAAGAGGCCGACGACAACATCCGCTTCTTCGATCATCGCCGCGAATGGGCGCGCACCGATTTCGAGAACGGCGGCCTGCCGCGCCACGAATGGGAGGCGCTGCTGCGCAAGGCCAAGGACCTCGCGGATGCCGCGGGGCATCTGCGCTTTCCGGTGCCCAAGCAATATGGCGGCAAGGACGGCTCCAACCTCTGGATGGCCGTGATCCGCGAGCACTTCGCCGCAAAAGGCCTCGGCCTGCACAACGATCTCCAGAACGAGCACTCCGTCGTCGGAAATTTCCCCGTCGTCACCATGCTCGACCGCTACGGACGCGACGACCAGAAGGCGATGATCGACGGCTCGATCAAGGGCAAGTATCGCATCACCTTTGGATTGACCGAGCCGCATCACGGCTCGGACGCCACCCACATGGAGACGCGCGCGGTGCCCGCGACCCGCGACAACGTCAAGGGCTGGATCATCAACGGCGAGAAGATGTGGACCACCGGCATGCATGTTGCCACGCATTGCGCGCTGTTCGCGCGTACGAGTGGCAATGACGGCGACGCGCGCGGCATCACGTGCTTCCTGGTGCCGGCCAAGAGCCATGGCGTCAAGGTCGAGGAATACATGTGGACCTTCAACATGCCGACCGATCATCCGCGCGTCAGTTTTACGGACGTGTTCGTCCCGGAAGATGCACTGTTCGGCGAGGTCGGCCGCGGCCTGTCGCTGGCGCAGTGCTTCGTGCATCAGAACCGCATCCGGCAGGCTGCAAGCTCGCTCGGCGCTGCCGTCTACTGCATCAACGAAAGCGTGAAATATGCGCGCGAGCGCAAGCCGTTCGGCAGGGCGCTCGCCGAGAACCAGGCGATCCAGTTCCCGCTAGTGGAGCTTGCGACGCAAGCCGAGATGCTGCGCCTGCTGATCCGCAAGACCGCCTGGGAGATGGACCAGCTCACCGAGGAGCAGATCGAGCGCACGCTCTCCGACCGCGTCTCGATGTGCAACTACTGGGCAAACCGCCTCTGCTGCGAATCCGCCGACCGCGCCATGCAGGTCCATGGCGGCATGGGCTATTCACGCCACAAGCCGTTCGAGCACATCTACCGCCACCATCGCCGCTACCGCATCACCGAGGGCAGCGAGGAGATCCAGATGCGGAAAGTCGCGGGGTTCTTGTTCGGATATATGGGGCCGGGGAAGCATTGAGGCTTGCACCGCTCTCGTAGGGTGGATTAGCCGCAGGCGTAATCCACCACTTCCGTCACCCCGGAAAATAAAGAGGTGGGTTACGCCTGCGGCTAACCACCCTACGGCACCTCGTCCTAATTCACCCGCCGATCCTTCCCCGCCCAGTGCGGCTCGCGCAGCTGCCGCCGCAAAATCTTTCCCGACGGGTTCCGCGGCAGCGCCGGCAGGAACTCCACGCTCTTCGGCGTCTTGAAGCCGGCGATGCGCGTCCGGGTGAAATTGATGATATCGGAGGCGGTCGCCTCCTTGCCCGGCTTCATCACCACGACGGCCTTCACCGCTTCGCCCCATTTGTCGTCGGGCACGCCGATCACGGCGGCCTCCGCGACGTCAGGATGATCGCACAGCGCGCTCTCGACCTCGGCGGGATAGATGTTCTCGCCGCCGGAGATGATCATGTCCTTGATGCGGTCGTGGATGTAGAGATAGCCATCCTCGTCCATGTAGCCGGCATCGCCGGTGCGCAGCCAGCCGTCGCTGCGCAATGTCGAAGCGGTCGCCTCCGGCAGGTTCCAGTAGCCCGCCATGTTCGAGCCCGACCGCGTCGCGATCTCGCCGACCTCACGTGGTGGCAACGGCTTGCCGTCGGCGTCCAGGATCGCGATCTCGACCCCCGGCAGCGCCTTGCCGGCCGAACGCATCCGCTCGAGGCCCTCGACGTGATCTTCAGGCGGCAGCGCGACGATGGTGCCGGTGGTCTCCGTCATCCCGTACAGCTGCACGAAGCCGCATTTGAAGACCTCGATGCACTCCTTCAGCAGCGCCGCCGGGATCGGCGAGGCGCCATACAGCATGTATTTCAATCGTGAAAAGTCCACCGTCTTGGCGCGCGGCTGCCGTACCACGAACTGCATCGCTGCCGGCACCATGAACAGCTTTGTGATGCCGCTGTGCTCGAAGAAGTCCAGCACCTTGGTCGGATCGAACTCGCGCGCGATCACGCCGCGGGCGCCGTGATAGAGGCCCATCACGCCCCAGCCGGAGCCGCCGATGTGGAACACCGGCATCGCGACCAGCGAGACGTCGTCGGTCGACCACCGGTTCCACTCCGGCTTGTCCTCGGCATTGCCTGACTGCACCAGGTTGAGGAAGTTGGCGTGCGAGAGCATCGCGCCCTTCGGCTTGCCCGTGGTGCCCGAGGTGTAGAGCTGGATCGCGATGTCCTTGGTGTCGATCGCCACCTTCGGATCATCGCCGCTCTGCGCATCGCGCCAGGCCGTAAAATCCTGCCATTCCGGCGCACCGCCTTCGGTGGTGATGACAGTGCGCACGCCCGGGATCTGATCCCTGATCTGATGGACCTGCGTGATGAATTCCGGCCCGACGAACAGCACCGGCGCCTTGCAGTCTTCGACGATGAAGGCGACCTCGGGGCCGGCGAGCCGCCAGTTCACCGGCGCCATCACGACGCCGGCCTTCATCGCGCCCATCAGCAGCTCGAAATAGATGTCGCTGTTCTTGCCGAGATAGGCGATGCGGTCGCCATGTCTGACGCCCATCGCGATCAATGCGTTGGCGACCTTGTTGGTCCTGACGTCGAATTCGGCGAAGCTGGTGAGGCGGCCCTCGAACTCGTAGGCGATGGCATCGCGGCGGCTCCCGGCGCGCTCGCGCACGATGTCGGCGAGAGTTGCCAATTTCTGTGTGGACATGTTTCTCCCGTGGCGTCTTGTTTTTGTGCGGGGGAGTGTGGGGGCAATCGCGGGTGAAGACAAGATGGGGCAAATCATCCGCGGTCTCGTGTCCCGGACGCGCTGCGGCGCGGAGCGCTGCTGCGCAGAGCCGGGACCCATTCTTCTCTTATATCTAGCGTTTTGGGCCCCGGGCTCAGCAACGCATCACGTCGCAAGTGCGACGCGCTGCGCTGCGTCCGGGGCACGAGAGAGCACTATCCTCGCTTCGCCCGGTCCTTCTCGTTCTGCGCCATGATGCTCTCGCGCGCGGTCTTCCAGTCGTCGTCGCTCCAGTCGCGGAGCTGGTAGAAATTGCCGCCCATCGCGAGCGCCTGCGCGCCGTCCATCGCGATGGTCTCGCCGCTGATCCAGTCGCAGCCGCCGGAGATCAGGAACACCGCGACGTTCTGCAGCTCCTCCATGGTGCCGACGCGGCCCATCGGGTTCATCGCCTTGGTGCGCGCGCCGGCTTCGTCGCCGGGCTTGATGCGCTTGCTCATGCCCTCGGTCGGAATTTCGCCGGGCGCGATGGTGTTGAGGCGGATGCCGTAGCGGCCCCATTCGGCCGCGAGCGACATCGTCATGGCGTGGATCGCCGACTTGCTCATCGCCGACGGCACCACGTAAGGCGAGCCGTTGCGCACCCAGGTCGTGGTGATCGAGACGACGTTGCCGGGTTGCTTGGCCGCGATCCAGCGCTTGCCGACCGCCTGGGTCACGTAGAACGTGCCGTGCATGACGATGTTGGCGACGGCGTCGAAGCCGCGCGGCGACAGCTCCTCGGTGCGCGAGATGAAATTGCCGGCGGCGTTGTTGATGAGGTCGGTGAGGCCGCCGTCGCGGAAGATGGTCTCCACCATCTCCTCGACCGCGAGCGCGTTGCGGATGTCGACGCCGTGGCTGGTGACGCGGCCGCCATGGAGATCCATCAGCTCGGTCGCGGTTTCGTCGCACACGATCTTGCGCCGGCCGCAGATGTGCACTTCGGCGCCGAGCTGGAGGAAGCGAGCCGCCATCGACTTGCCGAGGCCCGTGCCGCCGCCGGTCACGAGGATGCGCCGTCCAGCCAGAAGATTTTCCTTGAACATGGCTGTTTCTCCCGTACGGATTGTCAGTTAATTGGTCGATTGACTAAATCCGGCCGCCAGCGTCCTGTAAAGCGGCACTGAACAAGAACAGGCAAGAACTAGGGGAGAATTCGTCCATGGAAGAGCGCGTCTCGATCTCGATCTCGGAAGGCGTCGCCGACGTGCGCCTGGTGCGTGCGGACAAGATGAATGCGCTGGATCAGGCCATGTTCGAGGCGCTTGTCGCCGCCACCGACCGGCTTTCAAGGGACAAGAGCGTGCGCGCCGTCGTGCTTTCAGGCGAGGGCCGCGCCTTCTGCGCCGGGCTCGACATGGGGCGTTTTGCCGCCATGAAGGAGAAGGGCGGCAACGGAATTCCGGGTGGCGAAAATCGCGATCTCACCAAGCGCACGCATGGCCAGGCCAACTTCCCGCAGCAGGCAGTGTGGGGCTGGCGCCAGCTTCCGGTGCCCGTCATCGCAGCGGTGCATGGCGTCGCCTTCGGCGGCGGCTTCCAGCTCTCGCTCGGCGCCGACATGCGCTTCCTCTCCGCGGATGCGCGGATGTCGATCATGGAGATCAAATGGGGCCTCGTGCCCGATATGGCCGGCACGCCGATCCTG
Source organism: Bradyrhizobium sp. WYCCWR 12699 (assembly GCF_032144035.1). Taxonomy (NCBI): domain Bacteria; kingdom Pseudomonadati; phylum Pseudomonadota; class Alphaproteobacteria; order Hyphomicrobiales; family Nitrobacteraceae; genus Bradyrhizobium; species Bradyrhizobium sp. WYCCWR 12699. The sequence goes on along the minus strand of NZ_JAVTJN010000039.1, from coordinate 1,010,552 downwards.
GCAAGCCTCGTGCGCGACGACATCTTGCGCGATCTCACCTACACCGGCCGCATCTTCTCGGCGCAGGAAGCGATGACCTACGGCCTCGCCACCCGCATCTGCGACGACCCGCGCGCGGCGGCGCTCGAGGTCGCGCGCGAGATCGCCGGCAAGAGTCCGGATGCGATCCGCGCCGCCAAGCGGCTGCTCAACAATCTCTCGGTCGATCCGGGTCCGGCGCTGCTCGCGGAATCCGTCGAGCAGCAGAAGCTGATCGGCAGCCCGAACCAGACCGAGGCGGTGCGCTCCAATCTGGAGAAGCGCGCGGCGAAGTATGCGGATTAGTTTTCTGTCATTCCGGGATGCACCGGAGGCCAGGCCCGGAATCCATCGAGCCGCACGCTCTGTCGCCAAATGGACTCCGGGTTCGATGCTTCGCATCGCCCCGGAATGACGATCTGACTGGTACCCATTTCTCAACCCGACGAAAGATCGGAAAACAACAATGAGCGAAACCTCCGACTTCCACGGCATCGTCTCCGGCGATCGCCGCCGCACCCACACCGAAGTCGCAGCCCGTGCCGACCGCATCGCCTCCGGCATCGCCAGGATCGGCGTCAAGCCAGGCGATTGCGTCTGCATGCTGATGCGCAACGACATCGCGTTCCTGGAGGCGGCCTATGCCGCGATGCGGCTCGGTGCCTATGGCGTGCCGATCAACTGGCACTTCAAGCCGGAGGAGATCAACTACATCCTTGGCGACACCGGCACGTCCGTGCTGATCGGGCATGCCGACATGCTGCACGGCCTGCGCGATGCGATTCCCGAGGGCGTCACGGTGCTCAGTGTGCCGACACCGCCGGAGATCCTGTCCAATTATAAGATCGATCCGGGTCATCTGACGACGCCCGACTTCGCGATCGATTTCGAATCCTGGCTCGCGCAGCACCAGCCCTATGACGGGCCAGTCGTGCCGCAGCCCATGAACATGATCTACACGTCAGGCACCACAGGTCACCCCAAAGGGGTGCGGCGCAACGCGCCGACGCCGGAGCAGCAGGCGGCCGGCGAGCGCATGCGCGCGATGATCTACGGGCTGAAGCCGGGGGCCCGCGCGCTGCTGCCGGGCCCGCTCTATCATTCCGCGCCGAACTCGTTCGGCATCCGCGCCGGCAAGCTCGGCGGCGCCTTGGTGCTGATGCCGCGCTTCGAAGCGGAAGAATTTCTCGAAGCGATCGAACGGTACAAGATCGACACCATCTTCATGGTGCCCACCATGTTCATCCGCCTGATGAAGCTGCCCGAGCAGGTACGCAAGAAATACGACGTCTCCTCGCTGCGCCATGTCATCCATGCCGCAGCGCCCTGTCCGGCCGACGTCAAGCGCGCCATGATCGAATGGTGGGGACCGGTGATCTACGAATTCTACGGCTCGACCGAATCCAGCGCCGTCACCTTCGCGACATCCGAGGACGCGCTGAAGAAGCCCGGCACGGTGGGAAAGATCTCGCCCGGTGCCGAGTTGCGCTTCCTCGGTGAGGACGGCCGTGTGCTCGGCACAGGCGAGATCGGCGAGATCTATTCCCGCATGGCCGAGCTTGCCGATTTCACCTACCACAACAAGCCGGAGAAGCGCACCGAGATCGACCGCGACGGCTTCATCACCTCCGGCGATGTCGGCTATATCGACGAGGACGGCTACGTCTTCATCTGCGACCGCAAGCGCGACATGGTGATCTCGGGCGGCGTCAACATCTACCCGGCCGAGATCGAGTCCGTGCTGCATGCCGTTCCCGGCGTGCATGATTGCGCCGTGTTCGGCATCCCCGACGCCGAATTCGGCGAGGCACTGATGGCCGTGGTGGAGCCGCAAGCCGGCGTCACGCTCGAGGCCGCCGGCGTTCGTGCCGCGCTGAAGGCGCATCTGGCCGACTACAAGGTGCCCAAGCACATCGAGATCCGCAGCGGCCTGCCGCGCGAGGATTCCGGCAAGATCTTCAAGCGCCGCCTGCGCGATCCCTATTGGGAGCAGGCGGGTCGGAAGATCTGACAGTCCGTTGTCCGGATGAGCGACAGCGATAGCCGGGCCGATATGAGAGTCGAGTCCCGGATGTCGCTTCGTTGATCCGGGTTACAGAACCGATCAGGGAAGGGACCTCCATGAACGACGCGGCAGCTGCGACCCACGAAGTCCTCTACGAGACCGCCGATCACATCGCGACCATCACGCTGAACGCGCCGGAACGCATGAACACCATCTCCGGGCCGATGCTGAACGATCTGGCGCGGCTGCTCACCGAAGCCAACGAGGACAAGGACGTCCGCGTCGTGATCATCACCGGCAAGGGCAGGGCGTTCTGCGCCGGGCTCGATCTGCGCAAAGAGCGCGACGGCAATGGCCTCAGCGCCGCGTCGTCGCCAACCACGATCAACCTGCGCAACACGCCGCCGACAGTCCTGCAGGCGATGGACAAGCCGACCATCTGCGCCGTCAACGGCGGCGCGGCCGGCTATGGCATGGACACCGCGCTCGGCTGCGACATCCGCATCATGGCGGAGTCCTCGAAACTAGCCGCTGCCTTCGTCAAGCGCGGCGTGGTGCCGGAATCCGGCGGCACCTGGCTGCTGCCGCGCATGCTCGGCTGGGCCAAGGCGTCCGAGCTCATCTTCACCGGCCGCACCCTCAGTGCCCGCGAATGCCTCGAATGGGGCCTCGCCAACGAGGTCGTACCGGACGCGGAGCTGATGACCCGTGCCACCGCGATCGCCCGCGAGATCGCCGCCAACGCGCCGCTTGCGGTGCAGGCCTCCAAGCGGATGATGCGGATGGGCCTCAACGAGACATTCCACGACCACGTCCACCACGTCTATCTCCAGCTGCTGCCGCTGTTCAAAACCCAGGACATGGCCGAGGGCATGAAGGCGTTCATGGAAAAGCGGGAGCCGAAATTTGAAGGGCGGTAGCCCGGGTGAGCGCAGCGATACCCGGGACGGTGAGAGTTAAGTCCCGGATTTCGCTTCGTTCATCCGGGCTACCTTGCCGTCTTAGCAGAGACAGATTTCGATCCTATATAGAGGGCGTCATCGTCCAACGGATCATCCCATGACCCCCGTTTCCATCCTCCTCAACATCCTCTGGATCCTCATCGGCGGCGCCTGGATGGCGTTCGGCTGGTTGATCGCCGCGGTCATCATGGCCATCACCATCGTCGGCCTGCCCTGGGCGCGGGCGGCATTCAACATCGCCGTCTACACGCTGCTGCCGTTCGGCTCGCGCGCGGTCAACCGCTACGACGTCACCGGTATCGAGGATATCGGCACCGGCCCGCTCGGGGTGATCGGCAACATCATCTGGTTCGTGCTCGCCGGCTGGTGGCTCGCGCTCGGCCATCTCCTGACGGCGCTGGTGCTCGCAATCACCATCATCGGCATCCCCTTCGCCTGGGCGCACCTCAAGCTCGCCGGCATCGCGCTCTGGCCGATCGGCAAGGTGATCGTGCCGGCGTAAGGCCGGCTCGTAGGATGGGCAGAGGGCGCCAGCGAAATTGGGCGTCGTTGCCGCTTCCGGACGGGACACTTTGGGGCTGCATCGTTGCGAGTAAGTGAGTGCTTCTCGTTCAGCCAACTTGCCGGCGCTGACTGATGCGACATCCCCATCATCGTTCAGGCACGCCTGCCTTGCGCAGTCCATCGAGGTAGTGAACGACATCCTCGGCAGACTGAAGATAACGCTGCCCGGATAGTTTCATCAGCGAGCAGTCAGGCTCCAGCCTGAGCAGGGCTTCGATGTGGGGGGCTGCCTCGCGTGTCTTTCCGAGGTGCCCGTAGGTCGCGGCCAACAACATGCGGCCGTTGCGGAACTTCGGCGCGCGAGCGACCATTTCTCGAAACGGAGGAAGTGCGTCCTCGTATCGCCGCTGGATGAAATGTGCGAGCCCCTCGGTCATCAATGCCTGTGGCGGAAAGAAGGGATCGAGCCGCATATAGCGGCGAAGGGCGGCCAGACCCTCTTCCGGTTCGCCAAACAGCACCAGGCATTGGCCGTACCGCCAGTCGAAAAAGTTGGGATTGAGAGCAAACACCCTGTCCCAGGCCGCCAGGCACGCCGCGCGATCGCGCTGGAATAGGGCGACAGTGGCCAGGACATCGTGCCCGAACGGTTCGTTCGGACCGAGTTCGATGGCTCGTCGGGCGAGTTCAAACGCCTGCAGCAAGGTTTCGGTCCTCTGGTGTTCCTGATTGACGGGATTGATCCACGTTACGGTGTAGCTGCGGGCGAGCACCGCACACGGACGAGCGAACGCGGAATCCAGTTCAATGGAACGTTCGAGGAGCTTTCGAGCCTTGTAGAGCGCGTCGACCGGCTCTCCTGTCAGCAATCGTTTCATCATGTGGTTGCCGCGCAGGAAGTAGTCATATGCGTCCCAGTTCGCCGTGGGCTTGCCCAGCGGCCGATGCGCCTCCGCATCGTCGATATGGACGGCCAGTTTGACGGAAATGATCCGTGCGATTTCGTCCTGGATCGAGAAGGTGTCACCCAGCGTCCGGTCGAATCGATCCGCCCACAGGTGCGTACCCGTTGCGGCGTCGATCAATTGCGCCGTGATCCGAACGGTACCGTCGCTCCTTTGAATGCTTCCCTCGAGGATGTAACGCGCCCCGAGTTCGCTCCCGATCTGGCGGACGTCGATGCTTCGGCCCTTGTACTGAAACGACGAATTCCTGGCGATCACCAGCAGCTCGGAAAACCGCGAGAGTTCGGTGATGATGTCTTCGGTGATGCCTTCGCAGAAATAATCCTGATTTGGATCGCCCGAGAGATTGACGAAGGCCAGAACCGCGATCGAGGGAAAGTCGCCAGAGAATCGGCGTGACGGGCTACCGGCTTTGTCATCGTGCGACACCGGTCCTTCGAGCAGGTAGCCGCGCTTCGGCAGGGTCTTGATCACGCGCTGCGCCTGGTCGCCGATCGCCAGCCTGATATCGCTGATGCAGCGGGTCAGCGACTCATCGGTGACGGTGACGTTTGGCCAAATGGCCGCGATCAATTCGTCCTTGGTGATGGTCTGTCCGGCGCGCTCGACGAGATAGCGCAGCACTTCGAAGCTCTTGGGCCGCAGCTTGATCTCGCCGGCCGGCCCAAGCAGGCACAGCCGCTCCAGGTCGAGCGTCCAAGAGCCGAAAATCAGCTTCATGTCCTGATCTTACCCGAACGACGCTCCGTCCGGAGCGGCAAGTTTCAGGCTAATTTCATGACAGTTTCAGGACGGCGAGCCCCCTTTCATGGTTTGCTGGAATTTGTCCATGCTTGCCCTCTGCCAGGCTCTCTCAGGGAGAAAGCTGATGCGGTTGCGAAACCTTCGAAATGTCATTGCCTTAACGATGCTTCTGGGCGGAACCGTTGTGGCGACCGCGCCCGCCTGTCGGGGTGACGACGCCTGGCCGGTGCACACCGTGAAGATCATCGTGCCGTTCGCCGCAGGCTCCGCCAATGATGTGAGCGCGCGCTTCTATGCCGACGGATTGGCCAAGCGTTGGGGCAAGCCTGTCGTCGTCGAGAACCGGCCCGGCGCCGATGCCGTCGTCGGTGGCGGTGCGTTTGCAAACGCCAGGGACGACCACACCCTTCTCTACGGGACCGCCTCGATGCTCACCGTGAACCCACTCTTGCAAGACTCGCTTCCCTACGACCCGTCCCGGGACATGGTGCCGATCGCTTCGACGGCTAGCTCCATCCTGGTCATCGCGGTTCAGGACCGTCTGCCGGTGCGCTCACTGCAGGAGCTGATGCAACTGGCCCGGTCGAAACCGGGCGAGCTGTCGTGGAGTTCGGGGCCGAGCCTGCCGCATTTCGTGTACGCGGCGATGCTGGTACGGCACGCGCTCGAGCAGGTCTACGTTCCGTACCGGGATGCAACGGCTCAGCAGGCCGACTTTGGCGAGGGGCGTGTCCAGATCCTGTCCCATGCCCTGCTGGCGGTCAGGGCTCCGGTCGCTGCCGGCAAGGCGCGGATACTTGCCGTCACGAGTCCCGCACGCCAACCCAGCTTGCCCGACGTGCCGACGGTCGCCGAGGCCGGCTTTGCTGAAATGGAAATCGAGGGTCTTGCCGGTCTTTTTGGCTGGCGCGACATGCCTCCGGCGCTGCGCGACAGGATTTCCGCGGACGTGCAGGCGGTGGCGGCCGACCCCATTGTCCGCTCCCGAATAGAGGCAAGTGGCGCACAAGTCCTCGGCAGCACGCCGGTTGAGTTTTCTGCGGCCATCGAGCGGCAGCGAGCGCGCATCGAGCAAATCAACCGCCTCGTCAATTTGAAGAGTGCGGCGAAGTAATACGATCCTTGGCAAGCGAGAGGATACGAATGAGACTTCGGGCAGCCGTCGTCGGTGGCGGAATAGGCGGTCTTTCAGCGGCATGCGCGCTGTCTCGAAGGGGTGTCGAGGTCACGGTTTTCGAGCAGGCGGACGTGCTTGGCGAAATAGGTGCCGGCGTGTCGATCTTTCCGAACGCTTTGCGGCAACTCGAGCGAATGGGGATGGGGCCGGCTCTGGCCAAAGTCGGCGCCAGGATCGGCGAGGCATCACAATATTGCCGCTCCGACGGCACCAAGGTTGGCACTGTCATCACGACCGACTCGAGCGGCTGGAACGGGTTGTATGGCATGCACAGGGCTGATCTGCTGAACGTGCTCGCGGCGAATCTTCCAGGTGAGTTCGTGCGCACCGGCCATCGCTGCGTCGGATTCGAGCAGAGCGCGGCGGCGAGATTGACATTCGCGAACGGGGAAACCGCCGAGGCCGACGTCGTGATCGCCGCCGACGGCATACATTCTGCCTTGCAGAAATATGTGGTCGAGCCGAAGCCGCCCGAATATTCCGGTGTGCGCTCCTATCGCGGCTTGATTGCCAGCGACAAGCTTCCCGGATGGCGAGAGGCAGCCCACCAGGTCTGGATGGGAGAGGGCAAGCACTTCATCGTATTTCCTGTGCGCGCCGGCCGGCTGCTGAATTATGTCGGCTTTGTCCCCAGCAAGGACGCCAAGGCCGAGTCTTGGTCCGCAGTCGGAGACCGTGACGAGCTCGCATCGGCCTTCGTCGGATGGGATGCGCCCGTCGTGGGACTGCTCGAAGCCATCGAGAGCTGCTTTTGGTGGGGTTTGTATGACCGCAAACCGCTGCAATCGTGGACCAATGGGCGGCTTGCGCTGCTGGGCGATGCAGCTCACGCCATGCTTCCGCATCTGGGGCAGGGCGCCAACCAGGCGATCGAAGACGGCGTTGCATTGGCGGTCCTTCTCGAAGGGCGGAAACCGGCCGACGTGTCGGCGATCCTGCCGCAATACGAAAAGATGCGCCGCGTTCGCACCGACGTCATTCAGGCGGAGGCACGGAAAAATGGCCTGCGTTACGATTCCAAATATGAGGACCTCGGACAACGCGATCGCGAAGTCGCGGACTTCGCCGCGTTCCGCAGGTGGCTATTTGATTATGATGTCGAAGAAGCCGCCATTGTCCAGCGCGCACAGGTTCTGGAGTAACCCAGGTGGGTGCTCCGGCCCGATCGAGCTCCGTGGTGACGATGCGCCGCGTGCGCCGTGCCTTTTGCCCCAATTCCTCGCGTCGCCCGACGGGCAAAACACGCCAGATGCAGGTCAAGAGGCGGTGCCGCAAAATATTCTGATTGACCGAAATTATTGTTTCGGCTAAACCGCATTCCATCCCGGCCCGCCAAAGGGGCGTTTCGCGATCGTCACGATACGTGAGCCGGGAGGCGATGGACGCGGCAGCGCCGGCGCGTGAGGTGATGGCAGGGCGGGCAACCCTCGTGAGCCATCACGATCCGCGATACGACACGGCGCGGTCACAGCGTTTGTTTTCGGCGTCGGGGGCGAGCACGCGCGAGCTCTCGAATGTCCGGGGAGGGACGTCCGCGGACGGCAAAAGCGTGTGGTCCTGACGCCCGGGGTTCTGGCGTCAAGGCTTGCCGTGATGTGGCGGCCCGACCGGGCGCGTGCATCGATCAGCCGCAAGGCGACGGGGGCAATAGTGCATCGCTCCCCGGGGAGAGCGCGCCATAAGCCGTAACACCATTGCGCAGGGAAGGCCGGGAGCTCGGCATCACCTGTGGTCAACCCCGCGTGCGTTCTTGTCGCGTGCGGACCTTCGGGGTGCCAGCCGGCGCCCGGCCTTCCCTGCGCCCTTTCTCTTCGATGGGGCGAAACGGACAGCCAAGCTCGGGCGGAACGCGCCGCGAGATCGCGAAGGCGTGTTTACAGAGATAAACCAGGCAGCTCTCGTGCCAGTCGAAGCTCTCGTGCCCCGGACGCAGCGCAGCGCTCCTTCAGCGGCGCGCTGCAGAGCCGGGGCCCATCTCTCCACGTGGACCGTGTGGCTCCTGGGTCCCGGCTCCGCAGCAACGCCGCCAGCGCGTTTACGCGCGTCTTCGACGCACGAACGGCGTTGCTGCCTTTCCGGGAGACGAAGGCCACCGTGTGCACCGCTCCCAAGTTCATCTTGCGCTGCGGTAGAAAAATATCGCACACTCATTCGCGCCGGGGAGCCACAGGGAGCTCTGCAAGAGGAGCGAGCCATGTCCCTCCAGACCATTTCATCCGACGCCACTGAGCATCGCGCCAACCGGCCCGAGGACGCCCAGGCCACGGAAGCGGAGGCGCGGCTGCGGGACGACATCCGCCTGCTCGGGCGCATCCTCGGCGACACCGTGCGCGACCAGGAGGGCGCCGACGTGTTCGACCTGGTCGAGCGCATCCGGCAGACTTCGATCCGGTTCCATCGCGACGAGGACCGGCTCGCCCGCCGCGAGCTCGAGCAGATCCTCGATAGCATGTCGACCTCCGAGACGGTGCGGATCGTCCGCGCCTTCAGCTATTTCTCCCACCTCGCCAACATCGCCGAGGACCAGAACAACATCCGCCAGATGCGGGCTCGCGGCGCAGGCAAGAACTCAGGCGTGCTGGCGGAAACGCTGGCCCACGCCAAGGCGGCGGGCATCGACCCCGACGCGCTGCGCAGCTTCTTCAAGTCCGCGCTGGTCAGCCCGGTCTTGACCGCGCACCCCACCGAAGTGCGCCGCAAGAGCACCATGGACCGCGAGATGGAGGTCGCAGGCCTGCTCGACCGCCGCGAGCGCGTCGCGCTGACCGCGGAGGAGGCGGATGCCAGCGACGAGCAGCTCCGCCGCGAGGTGCTGACACTATGGCAGACCAATCTACTTCGCCGCACCAAGCTCACCGTGCTCGATGAGGTCGCCAACGGCCTGTCGTTCTATGATTATACCTTCCTGCGCGAGGTGCCGCGCCTCGTCAACGCGCTGGAGGACCGTCTGGAGGAGGGCGGCGAGCAGGCGGCCGGCGAGCTTGCCTCGTTCCTGCGCATGGGGAGCTGGATCGGCGGCGACCGCGACGGCAATCCCTTCGTCACCGCCGACGTGATGCGTGGCACGCTGCGGCTGCAGTCGAGCCGCGTGATGCAGTTCTATCTGAACGAGCTGCACGTGCTGGGCTCGGAATTGTCGATCGCGGCGCATCTCGCCGATGTCTCCGAGGAGCTGCGTAACCTCGCCGAGCGCTCGCCGGACACCTCGCCGCACCGGAGCGGCGAGCCTTATCGGCTGGCGGTCTCCGGCATCTATGCGCGCCTGACCGCGACGGCCGAAAAGCTCGAGGTCGAGATCACGCGCCGGCCGGTCGGCAAGGGGGCGCCTTATACCAGCGTCAAGGAGCTGCAGGCCGATCTCGACGTGCTGCACCGCTCGCTGATCTCCAACAATGCCCGCGTCATCGCGCGCGGCCGGCTGCGGCTGCTCCGCCGCGCGGTGGATTGCTTCGGCTTTCATCTGGCGCGGCTCGACATCCGCCAGAACTCGGCGGTGCACGAGCGCACCATCGCCGAGCTGATGGATGCCGCCAACCCCGGCATGTCCTATCTCGCGCTCGGCGAGGACGCACGCATCTCGCTGCTGACCAACGAGCTGCGCTCGACGCGCGCGCTGGTGTCGCCCTTCGTCAAGTACAGCGACGAGACCATGGGCGAGCTCAACGTCTTCCATGCCGCCGCGGAGGCGCATGCCAAGTTCGGCTCGGACGCCATTCCCCAATGCATCATCTCGATGTGCAAGGGTATGTCCGACATGCTCGAGGTCGCGGTGCTGCTCAAGGAGGTCGGCCTCGTCCATCCTTCCGGCCGCAGCGCCATCAACATCGTGCCGCTGTTCGAGACCATCGAGGATCTGCAGGCCTCCTCCGGCATCATGGATCGCATGCTGTCGCTGCACGATTACCGGCGCCTCGTCGACAGCCGCGGCAGCGTGCAGGAGGTCATGCTTGGCTATTCCGACAGCAACAAGGATGGCGGGTTCGTCACCTCGGGCTGGGAGCTCTACAAGGCCGAGATCAATCTCGTCGAGGTGTTCGAGCGCCATCACGTGCGCTTGCGCCTGTTCCACGGCCGCGGCGGCTCTGTGGGGCGCGGCGGCGGGCCGAGCTATGACGCCATCATCGCGCAGCCAGGCGGCGCGGTGAACGGCCAGATCCGCATCACCGAGCAGGGCGAGATCATCTCGTCGAAATATTCCAACGCCGAGGTCGGCCGCAACAATCTGGAGATTCTGGCGGCCGCGACGCTCGAGGCGAGTCTCTTGCATCCGCGCCAGAGCGCGCCGCGCCGCGAATATCTGACCGCGATGGACGAATTGTCGAACCTCGCCTTCAAAGCCTATCGCGGCCTCGTCTACGAGACCGAGGGCTTCGTCGATTATTTCTGGTCATCGACCGTGATCAACGAGATCGCGACGCTGAACATCGGCAGCCGCCCGGCCTCGCGCAAGAAGACCCGCGCCATCGAGGACCTGCGCGCCATCCCCTGGGTGTTCTCCTGGGCGCAATGCCGCCTGATGCTGCCGGGCTGGTACGGCTTTGGCAGCGCGGTCGAGCAGTGGATCGCGGAGCATCCCGACAAGGGCATGCCGTTCCTCAAGGAGCTCTACAGGGAATGGCCGTTCTTCCGCATGCTGCTGTCGAACATGGACATGGTGCTCGCGAAAAGCTCGATCGCGATCGCCTCGCGTTATGCCGAACTCGTGCCCGACGAAGCCTTGCGTGAAAAAATCTTCGGCCGCATCCGCCGCGAATGGCACGCCTCGATCGAGAGCCTGCTCGACATCATGGCGCAGGACCGGTTGCTGCAGGGCAATCCGTTGCTGGAGCGCTCCGTGCGCCACCGCTTCCCCTATCTCGATCCGCTCAACCACGTGCAGGTCGAGCTCCTGAGAGAGCATCGCGCGCAGAACCCGGACGAGCAGGTGCTGCGCGGGATTCAGCTGACGATCAACGGGATCTCGGCGGGGTTGCGGAATACGGGATAGGAGCGAGTGGCGAATAGCGAATAGCGAATGGCGAGTAGCGAAAAGGAGACATGGTCCCTAACGACTCGCCACTCGCCACTCGCGCTACCTCACGGCTTCATCGCGCCCTGCACGCTGGTGTAGACCGCATAGAGCGAGGTCGAGCCGCAAATATAGAGCCTGTTGCGCTGCTGGCCGCCGAAGCAGAGGTTGGCCACGGTCTCCGGAATGTGGATCTTGCCGAGCAATTCGCCCGATGCCGTATAGCACCGCACGCCGTCCTCGTTCGGATCGCCCCAGCCGACCGAGCACCAGACCCGCCCTTCGGTGTCGCAGCGGACGCCGTCGGTGATGCCAGGCTTCGGCATCTCGGCGAAGACCTTGCTGTTCGAGACCTTGCCCGCGGCGACGTCGAGGTCGAACACGCGGATATGCGAGGGATTGTCCGGCCCGTCCGTGAAGCCGGTGTCGCAGATGTAGAGCTTCTTCTCGTCCGGCGAGATGGCGAGCCCGTTCGGCTCGACGAAATCGTCGACGACGACCTTGACCTCGCCGGATTTGGGATCGACCCGGTAGACATTCTTCTTCTCCTGCTCGGGCTCGGCCTTGATCCCCTCGTAGAACCCGCCGATGCCGTAGGCGGGATCGGTGAACCAGATCGCGCCGTCGGCCGTGACGACCGCATCGTTCGGCGAGTTCAGCCGCTTGCCGTTGAACTTGTCGGCGATCACGGTGATCGAGCCGTCGAGTTCGGTCCGCGTCACGCGCCGGCCGCTGTGCTCGCAGGTGATGAGGCGTCCTTCGCGATCGATGGTGTTGCCGTTCGAGTTCATCGAGGGCTGACGATAGACGCTGAGGTGACCGTCATCCTCCGAGAAGCGCATGATGCGGTTGTTCGGGATGTCGCTGAACAGCACATAACGGCCTGCCGCGAAATAGACCGGGCCCTCGGCCCAGCGGAAGCCGGTCGCGACGCGCTCGACCGCCATGGTGCCTGCGAAGGCGGGAAAACCGGAGGGGCCGAATGTCGGCGGCCCTTTCTTGGCGGATTCCAGGTGGGCATCCGGGTAGCGGCTGCCGGGCAACGGTCCGAGCGGCAATGGCGCCGTCGACATCGTCGGAGCGCCGGTCTGGCCCAGGGGCGCCACGGAAGCAGCGCCGGCCGCGCTGATGGTCATGCCCGTTGCCGCGACTGCGGCGGCGCCCTTCAGCAGGGTGCGGCGGGCGAGAACGGGTTCGCCGGAATCGGTGATGATTGGCTGGGGTATCGTCATGGTCGACTCCCGATTTTTTTGTTGGGAGGAGACCATCCGCCCGCATTCGGGCGTAAAGCGGGCGATCTCCGGCCGAACAACCGGAGATCGCAATGCAGCAATAGAAGGGGATCCGGCTAGACGGGATCCCAGGTGAAGATGTCGGCGGAGCGGTCGAGCTTGTAGAACGAGCCCTTCAGCGCCGGCATGCCGTGTTCCGCGATCGACTGCGGTGTCCAGCCCTCGCTCCGCTGCACCGAGCGAATGGGGCGGTTCTGGCTGAACAGGAAGATCTCGTTCATGCGCACGCCGAAAATCTGCCCCGTGACGTCCTTGGCGGAATCGCCGAGCAGATAGCCGCACAGCGGGGCGATCTTTTCGGGCCCCATCTGCTTGATCTTTTCGACCCGCGCCTTCTCCGCTTCAGTCTCCGTCGGGATGGTGCCGATCATGCGCGTCCAGGCGAACGGCGAGACGCAGTTGGAGCGGACGTTGAAGCGGCCCATGTCGAGCGCGATGGACTTGGAGAGGCCGACGATGCCGAGCTTGGCGGCGGCGTAGTTGGCTTGTCCGAAATTGCCGATCAGGCCCGAGGTCGAGGTGAAGTGCACGAACGAGCCGCTCTCCTGCTCGCGGAAGATGCGCGCCGCGGCGTGAGAGACGTAGAACGAGCCCATCAAATGCACCTTGATGACGGCTTCGAACGCCTCGACGCTCATCTTGTGGAAGATCATGTCGCGCAAAATGCCGGCATTGTTGACGACGCCGTCGAGCCGGCCGAAATGATCGGTCGCGGTCTTCACGATCTTGCTGGCGGGAATGGCTTCCGCGACGCTCTCGAAATTGGCGACCGCCGTGCCGCCGCGCTTCTTGATCTCCTCGACCACTTCCTCGGCCGGTGCCGCGTTCGAGCCCGCGCCGTCGGAGGCGCCACCGGGATCGTTGACGACAACCTTGGCGCCTTCGCCCGCGCACAGGAGCGCAATCTCGCGCCCGATGCCGCGGCCTGCGCCGGTGACGATGATGACCTTGTCCTGCAGTGATTTGCTCATGTGGATTACCTCTCGTTCGTAAACACGATCGTGCCCGACGCGGCGAACATGCCGCCGACGCCATGACACACCGAAATTGTCGCGTTCGGCACCTGCGCCGGCGCGATGCCGCGCATCTGTCGCACGCTCTCCTGCAGCGCGTACATGCCGTACATGCCCGAATGCATATAGCTCAATCCGCCGCCATTGGTGTTGAGCGGCAGTTTCCCGCCGGGCCGCGTATTGCCGTCCGCGATGAATTTTCCGGTCTCCTCATGGGGCATGAAGCCGAGATCGCCGAGGCCGAACAGCGGCAGATGCGCAAACGCATCGTAGATCATGAGATGATCGACATCTGCGTGCGTAATGCCAGCTTCCTTGAAAGCGAGGGGACCTGCGGTCTTGAACGCCCGCGAGGAGTTGAACGTCTCCATCTGGCTGACCATCGGCGTCTCGACGCTCTCGCCGGTGCCCATGATGTAGACCGGCTTGCGCGGAAAGTCCTTGGCGCGGTCGGCCGAGGTCAGGATCAGCGCGCCGCCGCCATCGGTGACGAGGCAGCACTGCAGCAGGCGGAACGGATAAGCGATCATGCGCGAGTTGAGAACGTCGGCGACGGTGATCGGGTCCTTCATCATCGCGCGCGGATTCTTCGCCGCCCATTCGCGCTGCACCACCGCGACCGAAGCCAGCTGCTCGTGGGTGATGCCGTAGGTCTTCATGAAGCGCAGCACGGGGATCGGGAACATGCTGGGCGGACCGTAGACGCCGTAGGGCGCCTCGAACTGGCCTTGCAGGCTATCGGCGGGGATCGAGCGCGGCGCCTTGCCGATCATTGACTTGCCGCTCTCGGCATGGGTGATCAGCACGGTCTTGCACAGCCCGGCCTCGATTGCTGCCGCGGCGTGACGAACGTGCAGCATGAACGAGCAGCCGCCGACCGAGGTGCCGTCCACCCAGGTCGGCTTGATGCCGAGATAATGGCAGACCTGCTGCGGCGTCTCGACCGCGGTGGCGAAGCCGTCGATGTCGGACAGCTTCAGCCCGGCATCCGCGATGGCATTCAGCGCCGCATCCGCGTGAAGCTGGAGCTGCGACATATTCGGGATAACACCGAGCTCGGTGGTCTCGGCCGCGCCGACGACGGCAACCTGGTTCTTGCGCATGGCTTACCCCTTCGCCGGACGGAAGACGGGAAGGGTGATCTTGTCGTCGAGCGCCTCGAAGGCGACTTCGAGCTTCATGTCGAGCTCGAGCGCCTCCGGCGTCTGCGGGCAGTCGATGATGTTGCTCATCATCCGCGGCCCCTCGGCAAGCTCGACCACGGCGATCGCGTAGGGCGGCGTGAAGCCGGGCGCGGCGGGCCGGTGGTTGATCACGTAGCTGTAGAGGAAGCCCTTGCCGCTCGCCTTGAAGATGCTGACCTTGCGCGAGGCGCAGGACGGGCAGAACGGGCGCGGCGGGAAGTAGACATGCGCGCAGGCGTCGCAGCGCTGCAGGCGCAATTCGCCGGCTTTGGTGCCGTCCCAGAAATGCTGGGTCTCCGGCGTCGGTTTCGGTCGCGCGCGCTGCGGTTCGGCCATCTCGGCGGCTCCTCCAAGAGACAGGCTTGGCGCCCGCCTGCTTCGATCTTGATGCGACAATCGGCTATCGTGCGTCAACGGTCCAGCAATACGCATGCATGCCATCATGCGCACAATGCTTGTGTCGAACTCAGCCAGCGCTATAGATTGCGCGCGACAATATTCCGTGAGACAGACATGCCCGATTTTCCGACACTGGCAAAAATCGCCGAAGACCTCGAAAGCGGCCGCACCACCTCCCGACAGCTGGTCGAGGCGTGCATCGCCAGGATCGCCGATCCCTCAGGCGAGGGCCGGCGCACCTTCCTCCATGTCGACAAGGACGCTGCGCTTGCCGCGGCGGATGCGATGGACGGCTTGCGCAAGGTGAAGGCGGCGCCGTCGCGCTATGCCGGCATTCCGGTCTCGATCAAGGATCTCTTCGACATCAAGGGCCAGGTGACGCGCGCCGGCTCTCGCGCGCTCGACGATTCGCCGCCGGCCGAGCAGGATGCTGCGACGGTGGCGCGGCTGCGCAAGGCCGGCTTCGTCGTGATCGGCCGCACCAACATGACCGAGTTCGCCTATTCCGGCATCGGTATCAATCCGCATTACGGCACGCCGAAGGGCGCCTGGAACCGGGCTGTCGGCCATGTGCCGGGCGGCTCGTCCTCGGGCGCAGCGGTGTCCGTGCTCGACGGCATGGCACATGGCGCCCTCGGCACCGACACCGGTGGCTCCTGCCGGATTCCCGCGGCCTATAACGGCATCGTCGGCTACAAGCCGACGCAGCGGCGCGTGCCGCTCGACGGCTCGGTGCCGCTGTCGTTCTCGCTCGACAGCATCGGGCCCTTGGCACGATCGGTCAGCTGCTGTGCCATTCTCGATGCCGTGCTCGCGAGCGAGCCGATCACTGCGCTCAAGCCGCGCCCGGTGAAGGGCATGCGGCTCGCGGTGCCGACCACGATCGCGCTCGACGACCTCGACGCAGAGGTCTCCGAGACCTTCGAGCGCGCGCTGAAGGCGCTGGCCGATCACGGCGCCATCCTCGAGCGCATCGAGATGGCCGAATTCCACGACATCGGACCGATGAACGCCAAGGGCGGCTTTGCCGCGTCCGAGAGCTATGCCTGGCATCGCTATCTCCTCACGTCGAAGGGCGACGTCTACGATCCCCGCGTCTCCGTTCGCATCATGCGCGGCGAGGCGCAGAGCGCGGCCGACTACATTGATCTGCTCAACGAGCGCCGCTCGCTGATCGCCCGCGTCAATGCACGCATCGCGCCCTATGACGCCTTGGTGCTGCCGACCACCGCCAACACGCCGCCGAAGATTTCGGATTTGGCCGACGACAAGGCGTTCACCGCGCAGAATTTGCGCGCGCTGCGCAACTGCACCCTGATCAACATGATTGACGGCTGCGCCATTTCGCTCCCTGCGCATCGCCAGGGCGACGTTCCCGTCGGCCTGATGCTTGCAGGCGCGGGTGGCTCGGACCGTCGTATCTTCGAACTTGCTGCCGGCATGGAGGCCGTCATTCGTGTTTGACCTCACTTTCACCGTCGACGCCCAGGATACCACCACGCCGCTGACGCTGGCGATCGACCAGATGGTCATCGCCGGCTGGACCGGTCGCGATCCCGTCGCGCGCGACAAGCACATCAAAGAGCTGCAAGAGATGGGCATCGCCCCGCCGGCCTCGACGCCGATCTACTACCGCGCCTCGGCGCGGCGGCTGACCCAGGACAACAGCATCGAATGCACGGGCGGCGATTCCTCCGGCGAGGTCGAGTTCGTGCTGATCGGCTGGCAGGGCCGCATCTTCGTCGGCTGCGGCTCCGACCACACCGACCGCAAGGTGGAGGCCTACAACGTCACGGTGTCCAAGCAGATGTGCGACAAGCCGATCGCCTCCACGCTGTGGGAGCTCGAGGACGTCATCGGCCATTGGGACAAGATGATCCTGCGCTCCTGGGCCACCATCAAGGGCGAACGCGTGCTCTACCAGGAGGGCACCCTGGACGCGATGCTGCCGGTCAAGGATCTGATCGCGCGCGGCTTCGACGGCAAGAAGTTCCCCGACGGCTGCGCCATGTTCGGCGGCACCTTCGCCGCCAAAGGCGGCATTCGCCCGGCCGAGCGGTTCGATTTCGAGCTCGAGGACCCCGTGCTGAAGCGCACGATCAGGCACGGCTACGACGTCGTGACGCTGCCGGTGCGGGGCTAGGTTCCCTACGGGAATCGGGTGGTCGTAGCCGTTGCGTTCTGCCAAACACTCTTCGTCATTCCGGGGCGCGCCTCTTGGCGCGAACCCGGAATCCATCGTGGAGCAAATCGGTGGAGGAATGGATTCCGGGCTCGCGACTGCGTCGCGCCCCCGAATGACGGAGAGACAGGATCATCGCCATGGCAATCGCGAAACGTATTACCGATGTCGATGCTGCGCCCGATCTTGCATCGCACGTCGATGCCCTCGACTGGCCGCAGATCACCGCCGAACTCGACTTCCAGGGCTGTGCCGTCCTGAAGAACCTGCTGACGCCGGACCAGTGCCGCGCCGTCGCCACGCTCTATCCGGATGACACGCATTTCCGCAGCCGCATCGTCATGGGCCGCCACGGCTTTGGCCGCGGCGAATACAAGTATTTCTCCTATCCGCTGCCCGACCTGATCGCGCAATTGCGGCCGGCGCTGTACGCGCATCTGGAACCCGTTGCCAATCGCTGGAACGAAGCGATGGGGATCGACATCCGCTATCCCGCCGTGCACGCCGCTTTCCTCAAGCGTTGCCACGAGGCGGGGCAAGCGCGGCCGACGCCGCTGCTGCTGCAATATGAGGCCGGCGACTTCAACTGCCTGCACCAGGACCTCTACGGCGAGCACGTGTTCCCGCTGCAGGTCGCGATCCTGCTGTCCGAGCCGGGCCGCGATTTCACCGGCGGCGAGTTCGTGCTGACCGAGCAGCGCCCGCGCATGCAATCGCGCGCAGAGGTGGTGCCGCTCGCGCAGGGCGACGCGGTCGCCTTCGCTGTGCATCACCGCCCGGTGCAGGGGACACGCGGCGCCTATCGCGTTAATCTGCGCCATGGCGTCAGCCGGATCAGGTCCGGTCAGCGCCACACGCTGGGTGTGATCTTTCACGACGCGAAATGAGCGGAGCCATTGACGGCTGATTTGTTCGACAGCGTTGCCGAGGCGCAGCCGTCGCGCGAGGAGATCGCGGACGGCGCCGTACTGTTGCGCGGCTTCGTCACGCCGATCGAGAGCGAGCTGATCGACGCCGTGCGCGCCATCGTGGCGCAATCGCCGTTCCGCCGCATGACCACGCCCGGCGGCCATCTGATGTCGGTGGCGATGACCAATTGCGGCGAGCGCGGCTGGATCACCGATCACACCGGCTATCGCTACGATCCCATCGATCCCAGAACCGGCGCGCCCTGGCCGGCGATGCCGCCGGTGCTGCGCGATCTCGCTCGCCGCGCGGCGGAGCAGGGCGGTTTTACGGGCTTCGCGCCCGATGCCTGCCTCGTCAACCGCTACGAGCCCGGCACGCGGCTGTCGCTGCATCAGGACAAGGACGAGCTGGATTATGCGGCGCCAATCGTCTCGGTCTCGCTCGGGCTGCCCGCGACCTTCCTGTTCGGCGGCCTCGCCCGCGCCGACAGGCCGCGCCGTTTCCGGCTGGTCCACGGCGATGTCGTGGTCTGGGGCGGCCCGTCCAGGCTCGCCTATCACGGCGTCGCGCCGCTCGCCGACGGCGAGCATGCGTTGCTCGGGCGGAAGCGGATCAATTTGACCTTCCGCAGAACGCGCTGACGCGTTTCCTCGCCCGCTTGGCTCGTCTAAGCTCGGGACTGGGGAGGCGGGCTGACATGACGACCATCGAGCACACGGCGGATGCCGGGACGGCTAATCGCACCGGCCTTTATCTGGCCGCGCTGCAATTGGTGTTCACGCTGGGCTGGACAACTTACGTCATCTACCTGCCGAAGCTCGCCGCTGAGGTCGGCATCGCACCGGGCGCCGTCATCCTCATCCTGATGCTGGACCAGGCCATCTTCACCATTGCCGACACCGCGATGGGAATCGCCGCCGACAAGCTCTCGCCTTACGTCGGCCGGCTCGGCCTGTTCGTCGGGATCGTCACCGCGATCTCCTGCGCCGCGTTCGTGGCGCTGCCCTTCGTCGCCGGAACCGGTGCTGCGGCGCAGGGCTGGTTCATCGCCCTGATCGTGGTCTGGTCGGCGACCTCCTCGGCGCTGCGTGCGCCGCCGCTGACCTTGCTCGGCAAGCACCGCGCCAAGCCACAGGTGCCGTTCCTCGCGGCGCTGGCGATGCTCGGCTACGGCATCGCCGGTGCGGTCTCGCCCTATCTCGGCGTGGTGCTGCGCGAGCACGACGCGCGGCTGCCCTTCGTCATCTCCAGCGTGGTGCTGCTGCTCACGGCACTCGGGCTGTCGCGGATCGAGCACGACGTGGCGCGCGACACCATCCCGCCGAGGCCCGACGAGGCGGCAAAGCCGCTCGGTCTCGTGCCGATCGCCTTCATCGTCGCGATGGTCGCGCTGGCGCTCGGCTACCAGCTGCATTTTGCCATGAACAGCGCGCCGGCCTATCTGCGGTTCGCGGCATCCGGCGAACTGCAATGGCTGATGCCGGTGTTCTGGATCGGCTTCAACATCGCGATGTTTCCGGCGAGTCTCGTCGTCAAGCATCGCGGCGGCCTGATCGTGATGGGCGCCGCAGGACTGCTCGGCGCGGTCGCGATCGCGGCGGCCGAGCTCGCCGGCAACCTCAATACGCTGATCGCGGCGCAGTTTCTCGCCGGCGCCGCATGGGGCTGCATGCTGATGAGCGCGATCTCGGCTGCGCTCGCGATCGGCTCGACGGGTGCGGAGGGCAGGGTCACGGGCCTGGTCTTCTCCGCACTCGCCCTCGGCACCTTCGCGCGGATGGCGGCCGTCGCGGGCGGCCTGCAGAAGATGCCCGAGTACGCGCCGCTGCTGCACTGGGCCCCGGTCGCCTGCTGGTCGGTCGCAGGCGCGGGCTTGCTGGTGATCGCGGCGGCGCGGCTACAGGGCGGCGGTGCTCAGATCAAGGCTTCGGCGGGTGGATGAACGCCCACGGGCTGACTTCGGAATCCCGCGTCACTTCCACCGAAATCAAATACGGCCCGCCATGGCTAAGCGCCTTCTCCATCGCCGCCTTGAACTGGTCCGGTGCCGTAACGCGCGCCGCCGCGACGCCAAAGGACTCCGCGAGCTTGACGAAATCCGGATTGACCAGATCCGACGCCACCACGCGGCCGTCGAAGCGTTCGCGCTGGTCACGGCGGACATTGCCGTAGGCGTTGTTGTTGAACACCAGCGTCACCACGCCGATGTTGAACTGCACCGCGGTGGCAAGCTCCTGCACGCCGAACATGAAGCCGCCGTCGCCGGTGATGGCGACCACCGGCTTATCGGGATTGGCGACCTTGGCGCCAAGCGCGGTCGGGAAGCCCGAGCCGAGCGTGCCCTGGTAGCCCGACGTGATGAAGGTGCGCGGCTGGTAGATCGGAAAACCGTACCAGGAGGCGAAGCCGAACTGCGACAATTCATCGGTCACGATCGCATTCGCCGGCAGCACCTCGCGCAAAATGTTGAGATAGGCCATCTGCGGCTGGATGCGCTGGATCTCGGCCTGCGCGGCCGCGGTGGCCTCGCGGATCTCCTCCCGCCGCCCACGCGTCCGCGCAAAGCCGGCTTTCTTCACCGCCGTGACCAGGTCGGCCGTGCCGGCTTTGGCATCGGCGACGATGGCGGTATTGACGGCGAGACGGCGCATCTCTGCCGGGTCGATGTCGATGCGAATGGATTTGAGGCCGCTCGGCTGATAGGGCCAGCGGAAACCGGACGCCGGCAGCTCGGCGCGCGTGCCGATCGCGATCATCAAATCGGTCGTGGGCCACAGCTTGTAGGCCGCGGCCATGGTCAGGCCGAGCTCATGCGCGTTGGAGACGATGCCCCGCCCGCTGCGGAAGGCGACGACGGGCGCATCGATCATCTCGGCGAGCTCGAGGATTTCCTCGCCGGCCTCGATCGCGCCGCTGCCGACGAAGATCATCGGCGCCTTGCTGGCCTTGATCAGCGCAGCCGCCTGCTTGACCAGATCGGGATCGGGTTGCGGGGAGGGCAGCGGCTCCAGCACCCGGGCCGCCGAAGTTGCGGCGCGCTGCGTGAAGACGTCCCAGGGCATCTCGACCGAGGCGGGGCCACGCCGTCCCGAATTCATCTCCTGGAAGGCGCGCGCCACGATTGTCGGCGCGTTGGCTGGATATTCGATCCGGTCGGCCCATTTCACATAGGTGCGCAAGGTCGCGAGTTGGTCCGGCATCTCGTGCAGATGGCCGCGGCCCTTGCCCAGAAATTGCGTCGGCACCTGTCCGGTGACGCACAGCACCGGCTCGTTGCAGCCGAACGCGGTGAGCAGCGCCGCGCTGGCATTGAGCACGCCGGGGCCGGGCACCACGCTGAACACGCCGGGCCTGCCGCTGGAGCGCGCATAACCGAATGCCATGTAACCGCAGGCCTGTTCGTGCCGCGCGCCGATCACCTTGAGCTGGGCCTGGTGGAAGGCGTCGAACAGGCCGTAGACCTGGGCGCCGGGCAGGCCGAACACGGTGTCGACGCCGTGGGCGACCAGGCCGCTTACGATTGCTTCGCCGCCGGTGAGGGTGGTCATTGCGCTAAATCCAATTCAATTGACGGTCGGGTATTCTCGACACTGCCATTTTGACAGAACTCGGACGCCCGCGGCTTCGAAAAACATCAACCCGCTTGTGCATCCGCTTTCAGGGCGTCGTGGATGTTGTTGCGCTTCCAGCTGGTGTCCTTGTCGTTGATCTGCATGTCGAATGACAAAGCGAACTTGCTGGCGGCGAAGACGGGATCGAGATGGCGCGAGAGCGCCTGGAAGACGTGCTCGCCGGCCTGCTGTCGCGTCTTGAGGTCGCGGCCCTCGCCGATGCGGAGCACCATGTCCAGAAAGCCGTAATCCTGCCTGGCGTCGGCGATCGCATAATGCTCGCAGCGGATGGCGCGGACGCGGATGCCGCCGAGCGGGAAGATGCCGGTCTCGACCGCCGCCTTGCGCACGACTTCGCACACCAGCTTCATGTCGAGACGGCCGTCGAGATTAGCCGAGTATTCGATCGTGAAATGCGGCATCGCGTTTTCACTCCCTGTCGTCTTGTTGCCTTACGCGAAGTAGCAGCTCACCGAGCCATAGGCGCCATAATCGGCCTGAATTGTGTCGCCCTTGCGGGTCTCGATCGGACGGATGAAGGAGCCCGCGAGCACGATTTGGCCCGGTTCGAGCGCGAGCCCAAGCGGCGCGATCTTGGTGGCGAGCCACGCCACCGCGGTCGCCGGATGATTGAGCACGCCGGCGGCAAGGCCGGTCTCCTCGAGCTGGCCGTTCTTGAAACACAGCGCACCGATCCAGCGCAGGTCCGCGTCGAGCGGGCGGATCGGCCGGCCGCCGAGCACGATGCCGGCATTCGCCGCATTGTCGGCGATGGTGTCGAAAATCTTCCGCGTCGCTTTCGTGGCGGGATCGACGCGCTCGATCCGGGTGTCGAGGATCTCCAGCGCCGGCACGACGAAGTCGGTGGCGTTGAGCACGTCGAACAGCGTGCAGTCTGGGCCTGAGAGGCGCTTGCTCATGACGAAGGCGAGCTCGGCTTCGACCCGCGTCGCGATGAAGCGCTCGGTCGGCACCAAGCCGCCATCGGCAAAGAACATGTCGTCGAGCAGCACGCCCGAATCCGGCTCGTCGATGTTGAGTGCGCTCTGCATCGCCTTCGAGGTCAGGCCGATCTTGTGGCCCTTGACGGTGCGCCCCTCCGCGATCTTGACGTCGACCCAGGCCTTTTGAATCGCGTAGGCATCGGCAATGGTAATGCCGGGGAAATCCTGCGAGAGCTGCCGGATCTGCGTACGGGTCTTCTCCGCCTGGTGCAGACGCCTCGCGCAAGCTTGGATATCGTCGTCGGAAAGCGCCATTTGCGATCTTACAAATTGAGGTGCCGCGAGATGCTTAACATGTTAAATGAATGCGTCAAACCCCATTTCGGCTTGCTGCACCGCAAACTTCCTGCGGTTTGAAAGGGCATCATGGTGAAGAAACCGGCTGATCCAGCGAACGGAAGCGTGTCCGCCACACGTCAGGTGCCGATGCGCGATTTCTCGCGCTCGCTGCCGATGTCGCTGCTGCGGGCCCGCGAAGCGGTGATGCGGCAGTTTCGTCCCTCGCTGCGCGAGCACGGCTTGACCGAGCAGCAATGGCGTATCCTGCGCGCGCTGGCGGCGATCGAAGCGGTCGAGGTCACGGAACTCGCGCGCACGGCGTTCCTGCTCGGACCGAGCCTGTCACGCATCCTGCGCGATCTCGAGGCGCGCAATCTGATCGAGCGCAGAATCGCGAAAGCCGACCAACGCCGCAGCATGGTCTCGATCTCCAAAGAGGGGGTGAAGCTGATGGCCGCCGTGGCGCCGAATTCCGAGGCAATCTATGCCGAGATCACGCGACGCTTTGGCGCACGCAAGCTCGCCGAATTGCAGGACATGCTGAGCGAACTCGAACACAGTCTTGCCGGGCTCGGAAGCGCGGATGACACCCTCGCGGAGGGGTGAACCCAGATATGCGCGCGTGCGCGGCGAGAGCCATGGACATTCACGCTTTTTTTCGCTCAAAGTGCGGCCGAACCCGATCCGCGGCGAGTGAAAGCAACAGGGAAGGAAAGCAACGTGGGCAATAAGGTCAAGGACATCTGGAAGTCGGGCAAGGCCGTGGTCAACGCGTGGCTGGCTATTCCCTCCGGCTTCTCGGCCGAGATGATCGCGCAATGCGGCTTCGACAGCGTCACCGTCGACATGCAGCATGGCGTGCAGGACTATCTGTCGATGGTGCAATGCTTCCAGGCGATGGACAAGCATCCGGTCACCCCGATGGTCCGCGTGCCCTGGAACGAGCCCGGCATCATCGGCAAGGTGCTCGACGGCGGCGCCTATGGCGTGATCTGCCCGATGGTCAACACGCCGCAGGAAGCAAGGAATCTCGTCTCCTATTCGAAATATCCGCCGCAGGGCGTCCGCTCCAACGGCCCGATCCGAGCCGGCATGTACGGCACCGCGGGCTCGTACCAGAAGACCGCCAACGCCGACACCATCCTGCTGCCGATGATGGAGACCAAGACCGCGGTCGAGAACATGGAAGCGATCCTCGACGTCGAGGGCATCGACGGCGTCTATATCGGCCCGTCCGATCTCGGCTTCTCCTACGGCCTCGAGCCCAAGCTCGACCGCTCGGAGCCCGAGATCCTCGCGATCTACGAGAAGATCATCAAGGAGTGCGGCAAGCGCGGCCTCAATCCGGGCATCCATTGCAGCGGAGCCGAAGGCGCAGCGCGCGCCATCAACATGGGCTTCAAGCTGGTGACGCTGTCGAATGAGGTCGGCCTGATGACGACCTACGCCAAGATGCAGGTCAACGCGACCCGCAAGGATTCCGGCGGCAAGGCCTGAGCTTATGTGTCCCGGACGCGGCGCAGCACGAAGTGATGCGCCGCAGAGCCGGGACCCAGTAACTAACATCACGGATGGGCCCCGGATCTGCAGCGCACCGCTGTCGCGCTGCGCAGCGTCCGGGGCACGATACTTGAAGACCCAAGGAGACCTCCCATGACCATCAGCCCCGTCATCCGCCTGCATCCAGATGATGGCGTGCTGATCGCGCGCGCCAGCCTGCCGCCGGGGACATTGGTGGCCGACGGCGTGACTACGGTCGAGCGCATTCCCTCCGGCCACAAGGTCGCTATCAAGCCGTTCGCTGTGGGCGAACCCGTGATCCGCTACGGCCAGATCATCGGCTTTGCAACCCAAGCCATCGCACCGGGCCAGCACGTGCACGTGCAGAACATCGGCATGGGCGATTTCGCCAAGGACTATGCCTACTGCGCCGACGTCAAGCCGACACCGAATTTCGACCTGCCGGCAACGTTCGAAGGCATTCGCCGTCCGGACGGCCGCGTCGCCACCCGCAACTATATCGGCATCCTCACATCGGTGAATTGCAGCGCGCATGTCGCAAGCCTCGTCGCCGACGTCTTCAAGAAAAATCCCTTCACCGGCGACAATCCGCTGGTCGATTTCCCCAATGTCGACGGCGTGGTCGCGCTGACCCACAAGACCGGCTGCGGCATGACCCAGAACGAGCCGCTCGCGCTGCTCCGCCGCACGCTCGGCGGCTATGCGCGGCACGTCAATTTCTCCCACGTCATCGTGCTCGGCCTCGGCTGCGAGGTGAACCAGATCGGCGGACTCATGGAAGAGCAGAAGCTCGCCGGCCGCCTGCGCGCGATGGACATCCAGGAGGTCGGCGGCACCCGCAAGACGGTGGAGGCGGGCATCGCCTTCGTGCGCGAGGCGCTGGCGGATTCCAACAAGGTCAGGCGCGAAACCGTGCCGGCAAGCGAACTCACCGTGGCTCTGCAATGCGGCGGCTCAGATGGCTATTCCGGCGTGTCGGCCAATCCGGCGCTGGGTGCTGCCAGCGATCTCATCGTGCGCCACGGAGGCACCGTGATCCTGTCGGAGACGCCGGAAACCTACGGTGCCGAGCATCTCTTGACGCGCCGTGCCGTCAGCCGCGAGGTCGGCGAGAAGCTGGTCGATCTCATGCGCTGGTGGGACGACTACACCGCGCGCGAAGGCGCCGAGATGAACGCCAATCCGAGTCCCGGCAACAAGGCCGGCGGCCTCACCACCATTTTGGAGAAGTCGCTCGGCGCGATGGCGAAGGCCGGCACCACCAATCTCGTCGAGGTGTTGCGCTATGCCGAGCCCATCACCAAGAAGGGCTTTGTGTTCATGGACACGCCCGGTTACGACCCGGTCGCGGCGACAGGCCAGGTTGCGGGCGGCGCCAACCTCGTCTGCTTCACGACCGGTCGCGGCAGCGTGTTCGGCTGCAAGCCGGCGCCCTCGATCAAGCTCGCCACCAACACGCCGATGTACAAGCGCATGGAAGAGGACATGGATGTCAATTGCGGCACCATCCTCGAAGGCGAGGAGAGCGTGCAGGAATGCGGCCAGCGCATCTTCGATCTCATCCTGAAGACGGCCTCGGGCCAGCCGACCAAGAGCGAGAGTTTTGATTTCGGCGGCGCCGAGTTCGCGCCCTGGGTGCTCGGCGCGACGATGTAGTCGCGCTACGCACGGATGCAATCGCGATGCAGTCGCAATTGAATCAAGTGATAACGGCGGCGGGTGCAGTTGCGCCAGACGCAACGATCGCTCGCTAAGTAATGATACGGAGGCGCGTATCGCGCCCGCAAGTTCCCAAGCTTACACCTGATTAACACTGTTGCCGTAGACAGGGCGTGATGCGGCTCCACAGCGTGGTGGGGCCGGCCTTTGTTTAAGGATCAGACGATGCAAGCGATACGTCCTACTGGGGTGGAGAATCTCCTCGGTGAGGAGGAGCTGATCGTATCGAAGACCGATCTCAAGGGACGCATCACCTACGCCAATGACGTGTTCCTCCGCATGGCGAAATATCCCTGGAAGCAGCTGATGGGCGCGCCCCACAGCCTGATCCGCCATCCGGACATGCCGCGCTGCGTCTTCAAGCTGCTGTGGGATACGCTCCAAGCCAAGCAGGAAATCTTCGCCTACGTCGTCAATCTCGCCGGGGATGGCAGCCATTATTGGGTGTTCGCCCATGTCACCCCGACGCTGGACGATCGCGGCAACCTCATCGGCTATCATTCCAACCGGCGCAGGCCCGATCCGGCGCCGGTCGAGAAAATCAAGCCGATCTACAAGGCGCTCTGCGCCGAAGAGGCGCGCCACGCCAATGCCAAGGACGGCATGCGCGCGAGCTTCGACGTGATGGTCGGTCTGCTCAAGCAAAACGGTGTCGGTTACGATGAATTCGTGCTCTCTCTCTAAGGCGCAGGGAGCGACCGCGCTCGCGTGTGTTGTTGCCGTCGTTGCTTTCGTTCTCTCTGTTATCGGTGTGACCGGAGTGGCCAGCGCCGCATTGCTCGGCGCGACGATCGCGCTGCTCGGCTATGGGCTTTGGTGCCAGCATCGCGCGGCACTGGCCGTCGACGAAGTTGCAGATGTCTGCCGCAAGGCGGCGCGTGGCGATCTCGAAGCGCGGATCCTGACCGAGCGCCAGGCCGGGCGGATCGGCGCCATCCAGAAATCCGTCAACGACATGCTCGACATCACCGATGCCTTCGTGCGCGAGGCTTCGGCGTCGATGGACTATGCCAGCCGCGGCAAGTATTTCCGCAAGATCCTGGCGCGCGGATTGCCCGGCTCGTTCCGCCGCTCGGCCACCGTGATCAATGCCGGCACCGACAGCCTCGGCCGCCGCGTGGTCGAGATCGCGGGCCTCGCCCAGCAGTTCGGCACGCATCTCGACGACGTCGCAGGCAGCCTCATGAGCGCCGCGACAGATCTCGAATCCGACGCCGGCCAGATGGCGGCCGCGGCGGAGATGACGAGCCGCCAGACCTCCGGCATGCGCAACGCATCCGATCAGGCCTCGAGCAACGTCGCGACGGTGGCGAGCGCCGCGGATCAACTCACATCCTCGATCGCGGAGATCAGCCGCCAAGTGGCGGGCTCGACCACCAGCACCGGCCGCGCCGTCGATGAGGCTAATCGTGCCGGCAGCGAGATCCGCATCCTTGCGGATGCCGCGCTGCGGATCGGCGACGTCGTCAAGCTGATCAGCGAGATCGCCGAGCAGACCAACCTGCTGGCGCTCAACGCCACGATCGAGGCGGCGCGGGCGGGCGAGGCCGGCCGCGGCTTCGCGGTCGTCGCCTCCGAGGTCAAGAGCCTCGCCAACCAGACCGCGAAGGCGACCGAGGAGATCAGCGCCAAGGTCGGCGAGATGCAGCAATCGACGACCAATTCGGTCGCAGCCGTCGAGGCGATCGCACAGACCATCGCCGAGATCGACGGCATCACCGCGAGCATTGCGGCCTCGATCGAGCAGCAGGGCTCCGCGACCCGCGAGATCGCCCGCAACGTCCAGGAGGCCTCCGCCGGCACCTCGCAGGTCTCCTCCAACGTGACAGGCATCAGCGAAGCCGCCGCCGACACCGGCCGCGTCGCCAGCCGCGTCAACAACGCCTCCGAGCGCGTCCACGGCGAGGTCGAGACGCTCCGCCGCGAGGTGACGCAGTTTTTGCAAAGGCTGACCTCGGCGGCGTAGGCTTTCGCGGAGAGGACGGCGCCGTCTTTCCCTCCCTTCTTGTGGGAGAAGGGTGGCTCGCCGCGTAGCGGCGAGACGGGTGAGGGGTTCTATCCGCAAGTGATCCTGCACCGAGTCTGCAGAGACAGTCCCCTCATCCGGCGCCATAGCGGAAGCTTCGCTTCGGCGTTCTTAGGAACGGCGGCTGAGGGCCGCCTATGCCACCTTCTCCCGCAAGGGAAGCAGGAAGGGAGCACCAGGCCGCAACTTACCTAGGCACCCGCTGCCCGTTGTTAGTGCTTGATCGCACCCACATCAGGTGTTCTGCTCAAAAAAGCTGCTGGAGCACCGCACCCCGTGTCGATCTACGTCGCTTTGCATCATGTCACGCACTACAAATACGACCGCCCGATCGACCTTGGTCCGCAGACGATCCGCCTGCGCCCGGCGCCGCATACGCGTACGCCGATCCTGAGCTATTCGCTCAAGGTCACGCCATCCAACCATTTCGTGAACTGGCAGCAGGATCCACTGGGCAATTGGATCGCGCGTTACGTCTTCCCGGAGAAGACGACCGAATTGAAGATCGAGGTCGATTTCACGGCGCAGATGACCACGGTCAACCCGTTCGACTTCTTCGTCGAGCCCTATGCCGACAGCTTTCCGTTCGAATATCCCAGGGATCTCAAGACCGAGCTCGCGCCCTATCTCGAGACCATCAAGCCCGATCGCCTGTTTGCGAAATATCTCGATACGATCCCGCAGGACGCTCCGAACACCGTCAACTTCCTGGTCGAGCTCAATCGCGAGCTGCAGAAGAAGATCCGCTACATTATCCGGATGGAGCCGGGCGTGCAGACGCCGGAGGAGACGCTCGCCTCGGGTGCGGGATCATGCCGCGACTCCGCCTGGCTGCTGATCCAGATCTTCCGCCATCTCGGGCTCG
Source organism: Bradyrhizobium sp. WYCCWR 12699 (assembly GCF_032144035.1). NCBI lineage: Bacteria > Pseudomonadati > Pseudomonadota > Alphaproteobacteria > Hyphomicrobiales > Nitrobacteraceae > Bradyrhizobium > Bradyrhizobium sp. WYCCWR 12699. The sequence continues at coordinate 981,165 of NZ_JAVTJN010000039.1, read as the reverse complement.
CCGCGCGCTTCGTCTCCGGCTATCTGATCCAGATCCGCCCCGACATCGATCCGATCGAGGGTCCGCCGGAAGTGGAGAACGATTTCACCGACCTTCACGCCTGGGTCGAGGTCTATCTGCCCGGCGCCGGCTGGATCGGCTTCGATGCTACCTCCGGCATGCTGGCGGGCGAGGGCCACATCCCGGTTGCCGCCACGCCGCATTATCGCTCGGCCGCGCCGATTTCGGGCGGCGCCGGCTTTGCCGAGGTCGAGTTCGCCTTCGACATGAGCGTGAAGCGCATCCGCGAGGCGCCGCGCATCACAAAGCCGTTCTCCGACGAATCCTGGGCGCGGCTCAACGATCTCGGCGAGCAGGTCGACGGTGATCTCGCGAGCGCCGACGTGCGGCTCACCATGGGCGGCGAGCCGACCTTCGTCTCGGTCGACGATCTTGAAGCTGCGGAGTGGAATACGGAAGCCGTCGGCCCGACCAAGCGCGCGCTCGGCGATGATCTGATCCGCCGCTTGCGCACGCGCTTCGCGCCCGGCGGTCTGCTGCATTACGGCCAGGGCAAATGGTATCCGGGCGAGAGCCTGCCGCGCTGGGCCTTCGGCCTGTACTGGCGCAAGGACGGCGTGCCGATCTGGAAGAATGCGGACCTGATCGCCAGGATCGAACATCCGCGCCGCGCGGAGGTGAAAGACGCCGAGGCCTTCATGGAAGGCACCGCGGCCCGGCTCGGCCTCGATCCCGGCTACATCATGCCGGCCTATGAGGACACCGCCTACTGGCTGCAGAAGGAGGCCGAGCTTCCTTTCAATGTCGATCCCTCCGACGCCAAATTGTCCGATCCGGAAGCGCGCGCACGGATGGCGCGCGTGTTCGACGAGGGCCTCAACACGCCGCGCGGCTTCGTGCTGCCGGTGCAGCGCTGGAACGCGCCGCCGCGCTGGCGCAGCGAGCGCTGGCAATTGCGACGCAATCATCTGTTCCTGATGCCGGGCGATTCACCGTTGGGCTTGCGCCTGCCGATCGGCTCGCTCGGCTACGTCCCGCCGAACCAATATCCCTACATCGTCGAGCAGGACCCGATGGAGTCCCGCGGCAAGCTGCCGGTGTTCACGCTCGCGGCGCGTCCGGAATTACCACCGCGGGCCGCCCCTGAAAACCTCAATACGGCCGTCCCGGTGCGCACCGCGATGTCGGTGGAAGTTCGCGACGGCGTCATCTGCGCGTTCATGCCGCCGGTCGAGCGCATCGAGGATTATCTAGAGCTGGTCGCCGTGCTCGAAGCCACCGCCGAGGAGATGCAGCTCCCGGTTCACGTCGAAGGCTATCCGCCGCCGTTCGATCCGCGCATCGAGGTGATCAAGGTGACGCCCGATCCTGGCGTGATCGAGATCAACATTCAGCCGGCGAAGAATTGGCGCGAAGCGGTCGAGATCACCTCCGGTCTCTATGAAGACGCCGGCAAGGTGCGTCTCGGCGCTAACCGCTTCCTGGTCGACGGCCGCCACACCGGCACCGGCGGCGGCAATCACGTCGTGATCGGCGGCTCGAGCCCGCAGGACTCGCCGTTCCTGCGTCGGCCGGATCTGCTGAGGAGTCTCGTGCTGTATTGGCAGCGGCATCCCTCGTTGTCCTATTTCTTCTCCGGCCTGTTCATCGGCCCGACCAGCCAGGCGCCGCGCATCGACGAAGCCCGCCACGACAGCATCTACGAGCTCGAGATCGCGCTCTCGCACGTGCCGCCGCCGGGGTACCAGACGCCGCTGTGGCTGGTGGACCGGCTGTTCCGGCACCTGCTCGTCGACATCACCGGCAACACCCACCGCGCCGAGATCTGCATCGACAAGCTCTACTCGCCGGAGGGGCCGACCGGCCGGCTCGGCCTCGTCGAATTCCGCGCGCTCGAAATGCCGCCCGATCCGCGCATGTCGCTGGCGCAGCAGCTATTGATCCGCGCGCTGATCGCGAAGATGTGGCGCGAGCCGCAAGCTGGCAAGTTCGTGCGCTGGGGCACTGCGCTGCATGACCGCTTCATGCTGCCGCATTTCATCTGGGAAGACTTCCTCGACGTGCTCGGCGAGCTCAAGCAATTCGGCTACCCCTTCGAGCCGGAATGGTATCTGGCCCAGCTCGAATTCCGCTTTCCCGCCTTCGGCCGCGTCCATCACGGCGGCGTCACGCTGGAATTGCGCCAGGCGCTGGAGCCCTGGCACGTGCTGGGCGAGGAGGGTTCGGCCGGCGGCACCGTGCGCTATGTCGATAGCTCGGTCGAGCGGCTTCAGGTCAAGGCGGAGGGCTTCGTCGAGGGCCGCCACATCGTCACCTGCAACGGCCGCCGCCTGCCGATGACCTCGACCGGCCGCTCGGCCGAGGCCGTCGCGGGCGTCCGCTTCAAGGCCTGGCAGCCGGCCTCCGGCCTGCACCCGACCATTCCGGTCCACGCACCGCTGACGTTTGACCTTATTGATACCTGGAACGGCCGCTCGCTCGGCGGCTGCGTCTACCACGTCGCCCATCCGGGCGGGCGAAGCTACGATACCAAGCCGGTCAACACCTATGAGGCCGAGGCGCGGCGGCTGGCGCGCTTCCAGGACCACGGCCATACCCCGGGACCGGTCCAGCCGCCGCCCGAGGAACGCACAAATGAGTTCCCGCTGACCCTCGACTTGCGGACTCCGCTCCTGCAATGAGTATGATGGTGGGGCAGGGAGAGGCGCATGGCCGAGGGCGCAGCCGAAGAGAACGACAAGGCGGGTAGGGCGCCAAGTCAACGTGATGGCCAACGTGAGAGCCAGCGCCGCCTCGCGCAATGGGTCCGCGACTATCGCCGGCTGCCCGGCATTCCCGACGAGTTCTTGGGGTCGGACGGCGCCCCGCGCGGGGTCTGGAGCCGCTTCTTCGACGCCTTCGGCGCGCTCGCGCCCGACGAGATCGAGCGGCGATTCGGCATGGCCGACCGCCACCTCCGCGAGGCCGGCGTCACCTACCGCGCCCCCGGCGACAGCGCCGACCGGCCCTGGGCGATCAGCCATCTGCCGCTCCTGATCGACGAGACCGACTGGCGGCAGCTTTGCGCCGGCATCACCCAGCGCGCCGAGCTGCTCGAGCGCGTGCTGGCCGATATCTATGGCGAGGGCCGGCTGGTCGCCGAGGGCGCGCTGCCGGCGGCCGCGATCGCCGGCAGCCCGGAATACCTCCGCCCCGTCTGTGGCGTGCCGCCGCCGGGCGGGCGCTATCTCTCGCTCTATGCCGCCGATGTCGGCCGCGGTCCCGACGGCCGCTGGTGGGTGCTCAGCGACCGCACCCAGGCCCCATCGGGCGCGGGCTACGCGCTGGAGAACCGCCTGGTGCTGTCGCGCGCCTTCTCCGATCTCTACAAGTCGATGAACGTGCCGCGCGTCGCGCCGTTCTTCGAGGCCTTTCGCGACTCTCTTCGCGCACGCGCCGACCGCGACGAGCCGCGCATCGGCGTGCTCACCCCCGGCAGCTTCAGCGAGACCTATTTCGAGCACGCCACGCTGGCGCGCTATCTCGGCTTCCTCCTGGTCGAGGGCGACGATCTCGCCGTCAGCGACAACCGCATCCACATCCGCACCGTTGCCGGCCTCAAGCGGCTCGACGTGCTCTTGCGCCGGGTCGATTCCAATTCGCTCGATCCGCTCGAGCTCGATGCGTCCTCGCATCTCGGCGTGCCCGGCCTGATCGACGTGCTGCGCAAGGACGGCGTCGTCGTCGCCAACATGCCGGGTTCGGGCGTCCTGGAGGCGCGGGCGCTGCTCGGCTTCCTGCCGGCGCTGAGCCGGCGCCTGCTCGGCGAAGAGCTGAAGATGCCGCATATCGCGACCTGGTGGTGCGGCCAGCGCAGCGCGCGCGAGGAGGTGCTGGCGCGGCTCGACGAGGTCGCGATCGAAGGCGCCTATCGGCGCGGCGTGCCCGGTTTCGACCGCGCAGGGCCGGTGCTCGCGAGCGAGCTCGATGCAAGCGACCGCCAGCGCCTGGTCGACGCCATCACCACGCGCGGCATGGACTATGTCGGCCAGGAGGTGGTGCGGCTTTCGACCATGCCGGTGTGGGAGCAGGGCCAGATCACGCCGCGTCCTTTCGTGCTGCGCGTGTTCGCCGCCGCAACGCCCGACGGCTGGGCCATCATGCCCGGCGGCTTCTGCCGGATCGCCGAACAGCCGGACGCGCGCGCGGTGTCGATGGGCGACGGTGCGCGCGCCGCCGATGTCTGGATCGTCTCCGACAAGCAGGTCTCGACCGCGACCTTGCTGCCGGCGACCGACAAGGTCCGCATCCGCCGCATCGCCGGCGTGCTGCCGAGCCGGGCCGCCGACAATCTGTTCTGGCTCGGCCGTTATCTCGAACGCGCCGAGGCGACGCTGCGCCTGGTGCGCGCTTTGGGCTCGCCGAGCGGACCCAACAAGGGCACCGCGGCCTCGCTGCAATCGGCCGAGCGCATCCAGCGCCTGCTGGTGGCCTGGGGCGCGGTCTCGCAGACATCGCGCACCGCGTCCGGGCGCATCGTGGCGGAAGCGCTGCAGAGCCCTGATCGTTTCGGCTCGGCCCTGTCACTGGTCCGCGCGGCGCAGCGCACGGCGACCTCCTTGCGCGAGCGGCTGTCGCCCGATGCCTGGCAGGTCATCACCGAGATGGCCGAGCGTCTGGCTTACGAAGTCGAGGACGACGACAGCGTGCTGAGCGCGGCCGAACTGACCTTGCAGGAGCTCGCGAGCTTCGCTGGCCTCGCGCAGGAGAACATGAACCGCGCCGCCGGCTGGCGCTTCCTCGACATCGGCCGCCGCACCGAGCGCGCCATCAACACCACGCGCTTCACGCGCCAATTCGCCTATGACGAGGCCGGCGACGAAGACCTCGACATCCTGCTCACCCTGGTGGATTGCCAGATCACCTACCGCTCGCGTTATCTGCTGGCGCCGATCCTGGCGCCGGTGCGAGACCTCGCCGTGCTCGACGGCTACAATCCCCGGTCGGTGGCGTTCCAGGTGACGACGCTGAACGACCACATCGCCGCGCTGCCGAGCCTGAGGGAGCATGGCCTGATCGAGAAGCCGGAGCGGCTTGCGGTGGCGATGCAGGCGATGCTTGCGACGGCGGAGGCCGAGAAGCTCGAGGTCAAGACGCTGTTCGCGCTGGAGCAGGACCTGCTCAGCCTTGCGGATGCGATCGGGCAGCACTACTTCCCGCATGGTCCCAATGCCGCCCGGCCGGAAAAGCTGACGGGGCTGGCGTGATCTACGACATTCGTCACGTCACCACCTACGAATACGAGAGTCCGGTCAGCTTCGCCCGCTGCACGCTGCGGCTCGAGCCCAGAAGCGGCGCCGGCCAGGAGCTGATCTCCCACAGCGTCGAGATCCGTCCGGGTCCTGCCGAGCGCAATGTGCGGCGCGATTTCTTCGGCACGCTGACCGAGAGCGTGGTGATCGAAGCCGCGCATCGCAATCTGCGGATCGATTCACGGTCGCGTGTCTCTGTCTCGCGGCAGCCGCCGGCGCGCGATGCAGCGAGCCCCGCCTGGGAGAGCATTCGCGACATTGCCTTCGAGGCGACCAGCCTCGGGCCGTCCTCTCCGATCGGTTATGTCTTTGCGAGCCCGCTGGTGCCGGTGCTCCGTCCAGTCAGCGCTTATGCGGCGGAAAGCTTTCCGCCCGGCGCGGCCATCCTCGAATGTGCCGTCGATCTGATGCACCGCATCCGCGGCGAATTTCGTTACGACCCGAAGGCGACGGTGATCTCGACGCCGCTGACCGAGGTCTTCGACAAGCGCCACGGCGTCTGTCAGGATTTTGCCCATGTGATGATCGCAGGGCTGCGCGGGCTCGGTCTGCCGGCGGCCTATGTCAGCGGCTATCTGCGCACCATTCCGCCGCCGGGCCAGCCGCGCCTGCAGGGCGCCGACGCCACCCACGCCTGGGTCTCGCTGTGGTGCGGTGCGGTGCTGGGCTGGGTGGATTTCGACCCGACCAACGACCTCTTGATCGGCAACGACCATATCGTGCTCGCGGTCGGGCGCGACTTCTCCGACGTCTCGCCAATCGACGGCATCATCGTCGGCTCGCCCAAGCAGAAGCTCGGCGTCGCCGTCGACGTGTTGCTGGTGGAATGACCGCGATCACCGTCCCGCAGCCCGCTCCCGGGGTGTAGCGAGCCGTTAGCGCAACCGTGATGTCGCACAGCACAACTGCAACATTTTTTCGTGTTCTCGTTCCGGCATTTGGTTACTCGGCCCAAGATGGGCTATGCTGGCGTCGCGTCGAGAACAATAGAGACTTCGGGAGATGGCATGGGACACCAGCGGCGGACGGGGCTGCATCCATGATAACCTTACCGAGACTAGCGGCTGAATCCCTCGAGAACTTTCTCGGTAAGTTCATGCGTCGCCGGTACGATGAGACTTCTGCCAATATCGTCGAGAGCGCGACCCGCACCGCGATGGAATGTATCGGCAACAGCGATGCGCTCTATCACAATATCGAGCATACGATGCTGGTGACGCTGGCGGCCCAGGCGATCCTCGGCGGCCGAAGCCTTCATGCCCATCTGTCGGCCGAGGATTACGTCCACGTGCTGATCGCCTGCCTCGCCCACGACATCGGTTATGTGCGCGGACTGTTCGAGGAGGACGATGCCGAGGGCTTCGTGATCGACGCGGCCGACACCAAGATCTCGCTGCCGCGCGGTGCATCGGATGCCAGCCTGATGATGTATCACGTCGATCGTTCGAAGCTGTATGTGACTCGGCGGTTGCGGCATATTCCCGGAGTCGATCCGGAGCGCGTTGCCCGCGCCATCGAGGGCACACGCTTCCCGGCGCGCGAAGGGCAGGAATATGACGACGAAGCCTCGATCCTGCGCGCCGCCGACTTCATCGGCCAGCTCGGCGATCCCAACTATCTGCGCAAGGCCAACGCGCTCTACTACGAGTTCGAGGAGGTCGGCATCAACCGCCAACTCGGCTACGATTCGCCCGCCGATATCGTGAACCGCTATCCACAGTTCTACTGGAACAGCGTCGCACCGTACATCCAGACCGAGATCGGCTATCTCAACAAGACCGAGATCGGCCGGCAGTGGATCGCCAATCTCTACAGCAACGTGTTCCGCGCCGAGCGCGACATCTCGTTGTCGGGACCGCAGAAGTAGGGGTGCCTCATCCGGGCTACGCCCCCGCAAGCTCCGTGAGAACCATGCAACAAAAAACCGTCACCGCGGACATCCTCGACATCGCCTATCGCGAATACGGGGCGCCCGACGGCTGGCCCTGCATCATGGGCCACGGCTTTCCCTACGACGTGAACGCCTATGCCGAGACGGCGCCTGTCATCGCCGAGGCCGGTGCGCGGGTGCTGGTGCCCTGGTTGCGCGGCTACGGGCCGACGCGGTTTCGCTCTCCCGACACGCTGCGCTCCGGCGAGCAGGCGGCGCTCGGCGCCGATCTCCTGGCCTTCATGGATGCGCTTGGTATCGAACGCGCGGTTGTCGGCGGCTACGATTGGGGCGGGCGCGCCGCCTGCGTGGTCTCGGCGCTCCATCCCGAGCGCGTGATCGGGTTGGTCAGCGGCAATTCCTATAACATCCAGAACATCGCCCGCGCCATGGAGCCGGCCTCGCCGCCGGAAGAGGCGGCGCTGTGGTATCAATATCTCTTCCACAATGATCGCGGCCGCCGCGCGCTGGAGCGCAACCGGCGCGGCTTTGCGCGACAGCTCTGGGCCATGTGGTCGCCGACATGGAGCTTCGACGATGCCACGTTCGAGACCAGCGCGGCGTCGTTCGACAATCCTGATTTCGTCGACGTCGTGATCCATTCCTATCGCCACCGTTACGCGCTGGTCGCGGGCGATCCCGCCTATGCGGACATCGAGGCGAAGCTCGCCGCGCAGCCGGCAATCCGCGTCCCCACGATTGCGATCGACGGCGACAGCGACGGCGTCAATCCCGGCACGGCCCATCACGCCCGCAAGTTCGAGGCCTTCTTCGAGCGGCGCGTGTTCGCTGGCGCCGGCCATAATCTGCCGCAGGAGCGCCCGGCCGAATGGGCGCAGGCCGTGGTCGACGTGCGGAAGGCGTCCACCTCGCAATCCGCCTGACCGCCGTCCCCTTCCCAAATTTCCCTCACCTGCGGGAACCTTTTCCGATCGCAGCCGTCCAAGCTTTGGGCCCGCTTCTGGATCCGGGCTCGCTGCAGGGGAGGATCTCGATGAAGTCGCACGTGCGTAAGCTGGAACGGGTCGCGGTGGCGCAGGCGCCGGTCGAACGGCCCGACAGGGCGGAAGTCGAGCAGGCGATCCGGACCATGATCCGCTGGGCCGGCGATGATCCCGCGCGCGATGGTCTGCGCGAGACCCCTGATCGCGTTGCGCGGGCTTTCGAGGAGTATTTTTCCGGATACGCGCAGGACCCGACCGAAATCCTGCAAAAGACCTTCGAGGAGATCGAAGGCTATGACGAGATGATCGTGCTGCGCGGCGTTCGCTTCGAGAGCCATTGCGAGCACCACATGGCACCGATCGTCGGCCGCGCCTGGGTGGCCTATATCCCGCAGGGGCGCGTCGTCGGCATCTCCAAGCTCGCGCGCGTGGTCGACGTCTACGCCAAGCGGCTCCAGATCCAGGAGAAGATGACCGCGCAGATCGCCAACACCATCAACGACGTGCTCAAGCCCGAAGGCGTCGGCGTCATCATCAAGGCGACGCATCATTGCATGACCACGCGCGGCGCGCACAAGCCCGGCACCGATCTCGTCACCAGCCGCATGCTGGGCGTGTTCCGCGACAATGCGCTGACGCGCCAGGAATTGCTGGGGCTCGCCAATTCGAACGATTGATCTGCGCGCATGAAGGAGGCGTTGCCATGGCCGAGGACAAGAAGCCTAGCGGACCGGACCTGAGCAAAGGCGTGCCGCTGACCGCGTTCAAGGACGGCAAATTGCTCGGTCATGTCGGGGAGGACGACGTCCTGCTGGTGCAGGCCGGCGGCGAGATCTTTGCGATCGAGCCGGCCTGCAGCCATTATCACGGCCCGCTCGCCGAGGGCCTGGTGGTGGGCGATACCATCCGCTGTCCCTGGCATCATGCCTGCTTCTCCTTGCGCACGGGTGAAGCCAGCCGTCCGCCGGCTTTGAACGCGCTGGCGGTCTGGGAGGTCGAGCGCGATCGCGACAACATCATCGTCCGGCGCAAGCGCGAGGCACCGAAGCCGCCGACCGCGCATCGCAGCGCGCCGGCTCGGGAAAGATTCGTCATTGTCGGCGGCGGTGCCGCCGGCTTCACCGCCGCCGAGACGCTCCGGCGCGAGGGCTTTGCCGGCGCCATCACCATGCTCAGCAATGACGGCGCGATGCCGGTCGACCGGCCGAACCTCTCCAAGGATTACCTTGCGGGTAACGCGCCGGAGGATTGGCTGCCGCTGCGCGGCGAGGACTATTATGGAGATGCAGGCATCGATCTCAGGCTCAACACCGAGGTCGCCGCCATCGATGTCAAGTCGCGCAGCGTCACGCTCGGCAATGGCGACAAGCTGCCGTTCGACCGGCTGCTGCTCGCGACCGGCGCCGAGCCGGTCAAGCTACGGATTCCGGGCGCGGACCAGCCGCATGTTCACACCTTGCGCTCCCTCGCGGACAGCCGCGCCATCATCAAGGCTGCAGGCAGTGCCAGGCGTGCGCTGGTGATCGGCGCCAGCTTCATCGGCCTCGAGGTCGCGGCCTCCTTGCGGGCGCGCAAGATCGAGGTGCATGTCGTCGCGCCTGACGAGCGGCCGATGCAGAAGGTGCTGGGCGCCGAGATGGGCGATTTCGTCCGCTCCCTGCATGAGGAGAACGGTGTCATCTTTCACCTGAAGGACACGGTGGAGAAGCTCGACGGCATGCGTGCGACGCTGAAGAGCGGCGCGGTCATCGAGGCCGACCTCGTCGTCGTCGGCATCGGCGTCAAGCCGCGTCTCGCGCTTGCCGAGCAGGCGGGACTGGCGGCCGATCGTGGCGTCAGCGTCAGCGAATATCTGGAGACCAGCGTCGCGGGCATCTTCGCGGCCGGCGACATCGCGCGCTGGCCCGATCCGCATTCCCGGCAGACCATCCGCGTCGAGCATTGGGTGGTGGCGGAGCGGCAAGGCCAGACCGCGGCGCGCAACATGCTCGGCAGGCGCGAGCGCTTCGACGCCGTGCCGTTCTTCTGGAGCCAGCACTACGACGTGCCGATCAACTATATCGGCCACGCCGAGAGCTTCGACGACATCGCCATCGACGGCAGCATTTCCGGAAAGGACTGCCTGCTGAAGTACCGCAAGGACGGCCGCGTGCTCGCGGTCGCTTCAATTTATCGCGATCTCGACAATCTCAAGGCCGAATGGGAGATGGAGCGCTCGCAGGGCTGAAGCTGCCCGCTCGATCTTGATTTGCGTCAACGTTGCAGCAGGTGCGGGCTGCTCTGATCGCTGTGGTCCCGGTGCGGCGCGTGCTATCCTGGCGTGTGCCCCGGGCTTCGCATGCAGGAGTGGCCCATGACCAGTGCTTCAGATGCATCTCATCCTTCCAGTCTCGGCTCGGGTATCTCGGCGCTCCATGGCAAATGGGGCTGGATCGTTGCGCTTGGCGTCGTGTACCTCATCGCCGGCTTCGTCGCGCTCGGCAGCATGGTGATGGCGACGGTGGCGAGCGTGATCGTTGTCGGCGCGATGATGATCGTCGCCGGCGTGACCGAGGTCATAGGCGCCTTCCAGATGAAGACCTGGGGCAAGTTTCTGATCTGGGCCTTGCTGGGCGTGCTTTACATCATTGCCGGCTTCCTCACCTTCGAGAACCCGCTCTTTGCCGCGGTTCTGCTGACGCTGTTCCTCGGCGCCTCGCTGCTGGCCTCCGGGGCAGTCAGGCTGTTCCTCGCCTTCAGCATGAAGCGGGAAAGCCCGTGGGTCTGGGTGGCGCTGTCGGCGGTCGTCACCCTGCTGCTCGGGCTGCTGATCCTGGCGCGCTGGCCGGTGAACAGCGTCTACGTTCTCGGCCTGTTTCTCGGCATCGACCTGATCATGGCGGGTGCCGGCTGGGTCAGCCTTGGCCTCAGCCTGAAGCAGCGCCGCTAGGCGAAATGAGAGCAAACTGAATCGCTACGCGGCCAAGGGTTCGGCTTATCTCTCACCGATGGGAGAGGTGAAGCGCCGCCTCATGGTGCGAACGCATCATCAGCAACTCGACGCAAGACCGTCTGGCGGAACTCCGCTGATCTGACGTGCTGACTATAAAGCAGCACGCCGCGCGCCTCTTCGCGCGGACGATGATCATCGGGGAGAAACCATGAAAGCTGCCTTGGTCCTGGCCGCAGCATTGGCTGCCGCCTGCCTGTCGACGCCTGTCTCCGCGCAAAAATCCTATGGTCCCGGTGTCAGCGACACCGAGATCAAGATCGGCAACACCATGCCCTATAGCGGGCCGGCTTCGCCGCTCAGCATCACGGGCCGGGTCATTGCGGCCTATTTCGACGAGGTCAACGAGAAAGGCGGGGTCAATGGCCGCAAGCTCAATCTGATCTCGCTGGACGACGCATTCTCGCCGCCCAAGACCATGGAGGCGGCGCGGCGCCTCGTCGAGGGCGACGGCGTCGCCTTCATCTTCGCGACCATGGGCACGGCGCCGAGCTCGGCGATCGCAAAATATCTCAACAGCAACAAGGTGCCGCAGCTGTTCTTGATCAGCTCGGCCTCGAAGTGGAACGATCCCGCCAACATGCCTTGGTCGATGGCGCTGCCCTGGGCGCCGAACTACACCAGCGAGGCCGCGATCGACGTCGCCTATGCCCGCGCCAAGAACCCGAATGCGCGCTTTGCGGTGCTCTATCAGAACGACGATGCCGGCAAGGAATATCTGCGCGGGGTCAAGGAGGCGCTCGGCGCCGATGCCGACAAGGCGATCGCGATGGCCTCGAGCTTCGAGGTCACCGACCCCACCGTCGATTCCCAGGTGCTGACGCTGGCGAACACCAAGGCGGACGTGTTCATGATCTATTCGGTGACGCCGCGCGCCTGCGCGCAGGCGATCCGGAAAGCGCACGAGGTCGGCTGGCAGCCGACGCGCTTCCTCGCCAGCGGCTGCGCCAACAAGGCGACCGTGATGGTGCCTGCGGGGCTCGATGCCGGCAAGGGCGTGCTGTCGCTCGGTTCGCTCAAGCCCTTCGTCGAGCAGCCGAAGGACGATCCGGCGATGACGGCCTATATCGACTTCATGAAGAAGCGCCTGCCCAATGCCGACGTCAACAACGTCGCCGGTCTTTACGGCTACACCGTCGCCGAGGCCCTCGTGGTGCTGCTGAAACAATGCAAGGACAATCTGACGCGCGAGAACATCATGGCGCAGGCCGCGAATTTGAAGAACGTGCCGCTGTCGCTGCTGATGCCCGGCATTACGCTGAACACCACGCCGCAGGATTTCCGCCCGATCAAGGACGGTTACATGCTGCAGTTCGACGGCAACGACTGGGTGGTGGCGAGCGAGCTCTTGAAGGGGACGTGAGGGTCGAGATAGCGGCCCACGGGCGCTGTACCCTCTCCCCTTGCGGGAGAGGGTGGATCGCATCGAAGATCCGAGCCGGGTGAGGGGTATCTATCCTCACGAACGGTATCGCTAGCGGAGAGAACCCCTCATCCGGCGCATCGCGCCACCTTCTCCCGCAAGAGAAGGAAAGAGGAGACCACCATGGACTTTCAACACTCCGCCCGTTCGCTGGAGCTGCAGGAGCGCGTTCGGCAGTTCATGCGGACGCATGTCGAGCCGGTCGAGGAGCTCTATTACGAGCAGGTGAAGCCGGAAGCTGCGCGCTACAGGACGCCGCCGGTGCTGCAGGACCTGAAGAAGATGGCGCGCGAGCAGGGGCTCTGGAACCTGTTCCTGTCAGGTGAGCACGGACCGGGCCTGACCAATCTCGAATACGCGCCCGTGAAGGAGATCATGGGCCGCATCCTCTGGGCGCCCGAGGTGTTCAACTGCTCGGCGCCCGACGTCGGCAACATGGAGGTGCTGGCAAGCTACGGCACCAAAGCGCAGCAGGAGCGCTGGTTGAAGCCGCTCCTGGAGGGGCGCATCCGCTCCGGCTTCTCGATGACGGAGCCGCAGGTCGCATCCAGCGACGCCACCAACATCCAGTGCGCCATCACGCGCGACGGCGACGACTACGTCATCAACGGCCGGAAGTGGTTCACGTCAGGCGCGATGAACGAGGATTGCGAGATCCTGATCGTGATGGGCAAGACCGCCCCTGATGACCCCGACCGCCACCGCCAGCAATCCATGATCCTGGTGCCCCGGAACACGCCGGGCGTGCGCGTCGTCCGCGACATGCTGACCTACGGCTATGACGATGCCCCCAGCGGCCACCCCGAGATTTCTTACGACAACGTCCGCGTGCCCGCCGAAAACATCCTGCTCGGCGAGGGCCGCGGCTTCGAGATCGCGCAGGGCCGGCTCGGTCCCGGCCGCATCCACCATTGCATGCGGCTGATCGGCTGTGCCCAGCGCGCGCTGGAATTGATGTGCCAGCGCGCGGTGTCGCGTGTCGCCTTCGGCAAGCCGCTCGCCGAGCAGGGCTCGGTGCGCGAGGACATCGCACACTCCTTCTGCGAGATCGCGCAGGCGCGCCTACTGACGCTGCAAGCCGCCGACAAGATGGACCGCGAAGGCAACAAGGCCGCGCGCGACCTGATCGCCGCCGCCAAGATCGTCGTGCCCGGTATGGCCGCCCGCGTCATCGACCGCGCCATCCAGATCCATGGCGCCGCCGGCGTCTCGCAGGACACCTTCCTCGCCCGCGCCTATGTCTACGCCCGCTTCATCCGCATCGGCGACGGCCCGGACCAGGTGCACCTCGCTGCGGTCGGCAAGGAGCTGATCAAGCGGGGCGGGGTGATGGGATAGGCAGACAGATTTTCGGGCGCTCGCGCAAAAATTGGTGGTGGCATCTGGTCAGGCGGTAGCACGGTATGCTTTGATGAACCAGATGATTGGTGCGTCACTGCCGACGTTGTTGCGCTCGGCACTTGAGCGAGCAGGTCAACAATGTACAGTTTCGTCCCGATCAGCCGGGCGTCAGGCGTGCGAATCATCGCGGCCGTTCTCGTCTCCATCCTGATCCTCTTGAGCGGCCGAACCGCATTTGCGGCGATCGAGCCCTTTCCCGCGGATTTCAAAATCCAGCGCATCTCGGTCAACGGCGTCACGCTGCATGTCCGCGTGGGCGGACAAGGGCCGGCCGTCGTCCTCCTGCACGGCTTCGGCGACACCGGCGACATGTGGGCGCCGCTCGCCAAGGCGCTCTACAAGAACCACACCGTGATCGTTCCGGACCTGCGCGGCATGGGGCTGTCGTCGCAGGCCCCAGCTGGTTACGACAAGAAGACCCAGGGCGTCGACATCGCCATGGTCATGGACAAGCTCAACGTCCAGAAAGCCGATCTGGTCACGCACGACATCGGCAACATGGTGGGCTATGCACTCGCGGCGCAATACCCTGATCGCATCACCAAATGGGTCGTCATCGACGCGCCGCTGCCCGGCATCGGGCCCTGGGACGAAATCCTCAAGAGCCCCATGCTGTGGCATTTCAATTTCCGCGGTCCCGATGTCGATCGCCTGGTCAAGGGCCGCGAGCGCATCTATCTCGACCGCTTCTACAACGAGCTATCGGCCGATCCCAAGACCATCGACGAAGCGACGCGCAATCATTATGCGAAACTGTACGCTCGGCCCGGCAACATGCATTACGCCTTCGAGCAGTTCGCCGCGTTCGGGAAGGACGCCACGGACAACAAGGCCTTTGCCGCGACCAAGCTGAACATGCCGATCCTCGCCCTTGGCGCCGAAAAGTCTTTTGGCAATCAGCAGGCCGCGATCATGCGCGAGGTCGGCACCAAGGTCGAGGGCGGCATCATCACCGGCTCCGGACATTGGATCATGGAAGAGCAGCCGGCGCAGACCGTGAGCAAGGTGCGCGCGTTTCTCGATCGGAAGTGACGAGGAGGGCGATGGGGTGGGGCGGCGCCCGGTGCGGTCGCGCCGGGGGTGTGCACCAATCGGCGCCGGGATAAGACGTTGAAGCTAGGCCAGCACCACGCAATTGCGGCCGCCGTCCTTGGCGCGATAGAGCGCCGCGTCCGCGCGTGACAAGGCCTCTTCAGGTGTCTCGTGAAGGCGGAGCTGGGTAACGCCGGCCGACATGGTGACCCGCAAGTTCTTCGAAACAGAACTCCAATCCAGATCGGCGACCGCCTGGCGCAGACGGTCCAGGGCAAGCAGGGCCTGGTCCTTGCCGCTACTCGGAAGAATCAACAAGAACTCTTCGCCGCCGTATCTGCCGAGCTTGTCCACCACTCTCAGGTTTGCGGTGAGCGCTTGCGCAAAGCGTCGCAACGCTTCGTCGCCGACGAGGTGGCCGAATCCGTCATTGATGCGCTTGAAGTGGTCGAGGTCGATGATGGCGACCGAGCATGGCGCGCCAGATCGTTGCGCGCGCGCTATTTCATCGTTCAGCATGCGCATGATGGACCGGCGGTTGTTGAGCCCGGTAAGCTCGTCGATCTGAGCCAGAGCTTCGATTCTGGCCTGCGCTGCCTTGAGCTCGTTGCTTCGCTTGTACAGCGCTTCGCGGAGAGATGTCCCATACAAGCCGGTGAAGGCACAGCGGCCCAATGCCGTTACGAAGCAAAGCAACGCCAGCTGGCGTTCAGCGAACGTGCCCATTGGCATGGCGATCGGCTTATCCGTCAGCGCAAATATGACGGTCAGCCCAAAAGCGGCATACGCCCATACGATTCCGGTCTGTTGCGCTGACATGCGGAGTGCCCCAAAACCGAGCACGATGAAGATGATGCAAGCGAAATAGAAGCCGACCTCGGGTGCCAGGTAAATTGCGCCCAGCTGGATGGTGATGCTGCTCATGCTTTGAGGCACAGTGAGGTAGTGGTCCCGAAAGCGATCATTGAAATGCGCTTCCGACAAGGCCAGCACGATGCCCGTCCATAGCGATCCAGCCGCGAGGTATCCCGCAGCGGTCGAGAATGATGTCGTACCGGCGAAGTAATACAGAAGAAGAACCGCCGCATCGACCAGATAGCTGCAGAATTGCGCGAGGTACATCTGGCGGCGCAATTGGCCGCGCTTGGAGGATTCGGGCCGATGCGCGCCAGCCCGCGCCGCACCGCCAGCTCCGCTAATTGCAGTTTCCGCCATTGCCGCTTCTTCCCGGTTTCGCTCCAGGAAAGCGCAAATCCGTTAAAGATCGAGTGGGATAGACGGTTAAGTGAATATTAAGTTTGCGTCCTAGCTCTCCGCGCACGCTGGCGAAGCCCGAGTGGGCAAGATTCAACCCGGCACGATCTCGTCGAGCGGCCAGATCGGACGGCGGACGTTTCGGTACGTGAGCTTGCTGTGATCGAAGGTGGCAAGGCCGCCGCTGTCGGCCAGGATCACCTCCTTGGCCATGGGCGCGAAGGCCGCCCGGAAGTGGTGCGCCGACTTGACGGCGACGACCCGGAATTGAGCCGGCTCTGCCCCGAGGATCCGGAACATTTCCCGATCATAGGTCTGCAGCGTGTTGGTCGAAATCGCGATGGAGATGCCGTCGACCTCGAGCAGGGCGCTGGGCCCGAGCGTCATGGGCTGACCGGCATTCATCGGTCCCTCGCAGACGAAGGCGCCGTCCGACAGGCCGGTCACCCGCCCGGTCAGCATGAGCGGCGGTCCGTAGCTTTCGGGATGGCGCTTGGCCCCGAGAACGACATCCACGCTGGCCCCGAGGCCCGCAGCGTGGCAGTGGGAAGCGGCTTCGGGATCGCCGAGGACGCCGAACAGCACGCTGCGGATTTCGGCCTGCAGCAGCGCCTCCAGCAGGCGGATGCCATCGCCGTAGGCGCCCGAACCGGGATTGTCGCTGAAGTCGGCGATCACGAACGGACGGGTGTCAGCGACGTCAGTCGCGGCTGCGGCGGCAAGCTTCGTTGCATCAGGCAAGTCGAGCGCCGTGACCGTGACTTCGGCGCGCCGGCGGACCATCTCGTCCTCGAGCGCCGCCGCGGCCTGCCGCGCGGCCGCTTCGGCGGCGTTGTGGGAGGCATCGTAGGTGACCTGAATGCTGGGGCCGACCTCGGCAATGTCCGAGCGGCTGAAGCCCGCGCAGACATCGACGGACAACAGGCCCGGCGTCTGCGCCTCCATGTCCGCGGCACGCACCAAGAGATCGCTCATCACGCCGCCCTGGGTCCGTCCGTGATTGCATCCGTCGAGCAGAGGTGCTTGCGAGCGGAAGACCTTCGGGCGGGTCGTGCCGTCCATCGCCGCCTGCAGCAGCTCGGCGGCCCGGAACGCCGTCTCGTATTGGTCGATGTGCGGATAGGTGCGGTAGGGCAGCATGATGCTGGCCAGCCGGCCCATGCGTTCGGTGACGTTGGCATGCAGATCGAGCGTCACCGCAATCGGAATCGTCTCGCCGAGACGCTGGCGCAGTCCTTCGAGCAGTGCACCTTCGGCGTCGTCGTCGGTCTCGGTCACCATCGCGCCGTGCAAGGCCAGGATGACGCCGTCGAACGGTCCGCTCTCGCAGGCCGCGTAGACCAGGCGCTGCAGTTCGGCCCAGCACGCCGCCGTCACCTTGCCGGACGGGGTGGCCGCGGCGGCGAGCGGCTGCACCAGGGTCCAGCCGTAACGTTTGGCTGCGGCCAGGTGCGCGGCGATCTCCATTCTCGTGTCGGCCAGCGCCGCGGCGATCTCGCCGTCACGCAGAAACAGCCGCTTGCGGTAGTCCTCGAGCGTGGTCGGGATGACCGAGAAAGTGTTGGTCTCGTGGGCGATCTGCGCCGAGAGAACGCGCCGCGTCTGGCTCATGGGATTCCTTTGTTTTTTTCTTATGCAATCTCACAAGTCAGCCGCGCCGACACGCGCCGTCTCCTGCTCGGCACTGCATGACCGCATCGTGCCCCTGTTTTGCCCGACGAGTCAAAATCAATTGCGTAGGAGCTGCAGGTTTCGCGCGGGCCGCCAAGCCATTGAAAAACCTGCCCCCGGCTACTGTGCATGGGGTTGTTTTCCAGATTTTTGTTTGGAGGCCCCCACCGCCGCCCGGCGGTGGCGTTGGCGCGGTCACCCCGCCTTGGCGATGCGGCTGTCCGCGCGCAGGTTCTGGAAGAACGTCTCGACCTCGCGGGACAGCGTGTCCGCGGTCTCGGCTACGCTGCCCGCCGCCGTCAACACCGAGGCTGCTGCCGTATCGGTCTTGCCGATGGCGTCGCGCAGCGAGGTGATGTTGGCAACCAGCGTCTCGTTGCCTTGCGCGGCACTTTGCGCGTTGGACGAGATCTCGCGCGTGGCGGCGTCCTGCTGGCCGATGGCGCCGGCGATCGCCGAGGTGACCTCGTTGATCTCGCGCACGGCACCGCCGATCTCGCGCACGGCGTCGACCGCGTTGCGGGTCGAGGCCTGGATCATCGCGACGTTCTCGCTGATCTCGGCGGTGGCCTTGGCGGTCTGGCCCGCCAGCGCCTTCACCTCATGAGCGACCACGGCAAAGCCCCGGCCGGCATCGCCGGCGCGGGCGGCCTCGATGGTGGCGTTGAGCGCGAGCAGGTTGGTCTGCTCGGCGATCGCCTGGATCAGGTTGAGCACGCCGTCGATGCGCTGCGTGGCCGCGGCAAGGCTTTCGATCTCGGAGATCGACTTCTCGGTGCGCTGGCCGGTCTGCTCGACCGCGCCGGCGCTATGCCGCACCTGGCGGCCGATCTCCACCACCGACGCCGACAGCTCCTCGGCCGCGCCCGCCACCGCCGTGACGTTGTGCGAGGCCTGCTCGGTGGCGTTGGCCGCCGTGCCGGCGCGGCTGTTCGCATCCGCGGTGACGCGGGTGATGGTCTGCGCGGTCTCGCGCATGGTGGAGGCGTTGTCGCTGAGGCCGCGCATGATCGCGCCGATCGCCTCGCGGAACTGCTCGACGGACCGCTCGATATGGCGGGCGCGCTCCTCGCGCGCGGCGGAGTCCTGCGAGACCTGCGAGGCGAGGTTGCGGTTGCGGCCCATGGCCTCCTGGAAAACCTGGATCGCGCGGGCGAGCGCGCCGATCTCGTCGGCGCGGCCGGAGTGCGGCACCACGACGTCCTCGGCGCCGTCGGCGACCTGCTTGATGGCGTCGGTGATCGCGGCCAGCGGCCTTGCGATCGAGCGGGCGATGATGACGATGCCGATCACGACCAGGGCCAGCGCCACGCCGCCGAGGCAGGTCAGCACGAAGGACAGGGTGCGGTTGGTCTCCGTCTCGTGCGAGATCTGCTTGGCGCGCTCGGCATAGACCTTGGACAGTGCCTCGAGATCCTTGTTGAGCGCCGAGCGCACGGCGCGGTTGGCGTCGTTGTCGCCCCATTCGCGGCCCGCGGCCGCATTGATCTCGACGCCCCGGCGCACCAGCTCCTTGCGGAACTCGACGAATTGCTCGATGCGCTTCTTGAAGGTGGCGAACTGCTCGGCATCGTCGGCTTTGACGATGGTCTGCCAGCGCTTCACGACATCGAGGATCTGCTCGTTGAACTTGAGCAGGCCGTCGCCGTATTTCTTCACGACCTTCGGCTCGGTCGACATGTAGACGCCGCGGGATTCCATCACGACCGCATAGACCAGCGAGTTGACGCGCTCGACGTTCAGCGCGGCGGCGTTCGCCGTCTCGATCGCGCTCGTCAACTCGGCGCCGCGGCGGCTGTTGTAGTCGGACAGCCCGGCGATCGCCGCCGTGAGCAGCGCGAACAGCGCGAAGATCGCATAGAGCTTGGTGGCGAGCGTGAAGCGGCCGGCGAGACCGGCGGCATTCCCAGATCGGTCTGATGTCATGGTCATTCAGGGGCCCGGATTGGCCTGAAGCGGCCGGTGAGCGGAATTCTGCAAAATTGATGCAAAACTATGCAGAACGAAGATGGATGCGGCGTTAACGCGCCGCTCCGCCGCCTCCGTCCTTGGTCGAAGGAAAGGCAAGTTATTTCAGCGTCTTGATCAGAAGGTAGAGTTTCAGGATAGTCCCTGCGTCGGCCGTTGGCCGACCACCCTCGGAGAGGCCCTTGGTCTACCGCCACACCATCGACGCCACGACCCACATTTTCCCGGACCTGCGCGATCTCCTGGCCAAGGCGACGCCGCCGCGCTCCGGCGACCGGCTGGCCGGGATTGCCGCCGACACGGCCGAGCAGATGATCGCGGCGCGGATGGCGCTCGCCGACGTCCCGCTCGCAAGATTCCTGCAGGAAGCCGTCATCCCCTATGAGGCCGACGAGGTTACCCGCCTCGTCATGGACAGCCACGACGCCAAGGCCTTCGCCCAGGTGGCATCCCTGACGGTTGGGGCCTTCCGCGACTGGCTGCTGTCGGACGCCGCCACGCCGGAGGTCCTGAAGACGCTGGCCCCCGGCATCACCCCGGAGATGGCGGCAGCGGTCTCAAAACTGATGCGCAACCAGGATCTGATCCTGGCGGCACGGAAATGCGAGGTCACCACCGCCTTCCGCAACACCATCGGCCTCAAGGGCCGGATGAGCACGCGGCTGCAGCCCAACCATCCGTTCGACGACGCCAGGGGCATCACCGCCTCGATCCTCGACGGCATCCTGCTCGGGGCCGGCGATGCCTGCATCGGCATCAATCCGGCGAGCGACGATCCGGCCGTGATCGCGCAATTGCTGCGGCTGCTCGACGAGATCATCTCGCGGCTGCAGGTCCCGACGCAAGGCTGCGTGCTGACCCATGTCACGACGACGCTGTCGCTGATCGGGCAGGGCGTACCGGTCGACCTCGTCTTCCAGTCGGTCGCCGGCACCGAGGCCGCCAACCGCAGTTTCGGCATCGACCTTGCGCTTCTCAAGGAGGCGCAGGAGGCCGGGCTGTCGCTGCGGCGCGGCACCATCGGGCAGAACGTGATGTATTTCGAGACCGGCCAGGGCTCGGCGCTGTCGGCCGGCGCCCATCACGGCGTCGACCAGCAGACCTGCGAGGCGCGCGCCTATGCGGTGGCCCGCGCCTTTGCGCCTCTTCTGGTCAACAGCGTGGTCGGCTTCATCGGCCCGGAATATCTCTATGACGGCAAGGAAATCATCCGGGCGGGGCTGGAGGATCATTTCTGCGGCAAGCTGCTCGGCCTGCCGCTTGGGATCGACATCTGCTACACCAACCATGCGGAAGCGGACCAGGACGACATGGACAATCTGCTGACGCTGCTCGCCGCCGCCGGCGTTACCTTCATCATGGGCGTCCCCGGCGCCGACGACGTCATGCTGAACTACCAATCGACCTCTTTTCACGATGCGCTCTATGTCCGTGACGTCTTCGGCTTGCGCCGCGCGCCGGAATTCGACGATTGGCTGGCTCGGTCGGGCATTACAGGCGCCGATTTCCGGCTTGCCGGCGATGCAGGCCTGCTGCCCGATTTTGCCTCGCGGCTGATCGCGTGAGGCGGTGCGCAGCGCCAAACTCCCTTCGAGGAAACTATCTGCGCCTCCCGGAATTATGCTTGTGCCACAATATTGAGAAATTCCGGCGGCAGCATTACGCTATGTGTCTGGCTGGCAATTTCCGCAACATCAGTCGAGCGTGGCGGGGGAGCTTAGATGCGAGCTGAAAGTAACGGAACGTCCCGGCGGATTCTCTGTGTGTTTCCGCGCTACACCTCCTCGTTCGGCACGTTCGAGCATTCCTATCCGCTGACCGACGGTGTCCGTGCCTTCATGCCGCCGCAGGGGCTGTTGCTGATCTCGGCCTATCTGCCGCAGGATTGGCAGGTCAAATTCGTCGACGAGAACCTGCGTCGTACCACCAGGGAAGAGTTCGAATGGGCCGAGGCGGTCTTCGTCAGCGGCATGCACATCCAGCGCCAGCAGATGAACGACATCTGCCGCCGCGCCCATGAGTTCGATCTGCCCGTCGCGCTCGGCGGCCCCTCCGTCAGCGCCTGTCCCGACTATTATCCGTCGTTCGACTATCTCCATGTCGGCGAGCTCGGCGATGCCACCAACCAGTTGATCGAGATCCTGTCGCGCGACACGGCGCGTCCAGACGAACAGGTGGTCCTCACCACCAAGGACCGCGTGCCGATGACGGAGTTTCCGATCCCGGCCTACGAACTTGCCGACGTGAAGAAGTACTTCCTCGGCAGCATCCAGTATTCCAGCGGCTGTCCCTATCAGTGCGAGTTCTGCGACATCCCCGGTCTCTACGGCCGCAACCCGCGCATCAAGTCGCCGCAGCAGATCATCGCCGAGCTGGATCGTCTGCGTGAATGCGGCATGACCGACACGGTCTATTTCGTCGACGACAATTTCATCGGCAACCGCAAGGCGGCGATGGATTTGTTGCCGCACCTGATCGAATGGCAGAAGCGGACCGGCTACGTGGTCCGGCTCGCCTGCGAGGCGACGCTCAACATCGCCAAGCGGCCCGAGATCCTCGAGAAGATGCGCGAGGCCTACTTCATCACCATCTTCTGCGGGATCGAGACGCCCGATCCCGACGCGCTGAAGGCGATGCAGAAGGACCACAACATGATGGTTCCGATCCTGGAGGGCGTGCGCACCATCAACTCCTACGGCATGGAGGTGGTTTCGGGCATCATCATGGGGCTCGACACCGACAAGCCGAATACGTCGGAGGCACTGCTCGGCTTCGTCGAGGAATCGCGCATTCCGCTGCTCACGATCAACCTGCTCCAGGCGCTGCCGAAGACGCCGCTGTGGGACCGGCTGGAGCGCGAGGGTCGTCTTGTCCACGACGATGGCCGCGATTCCAACGTCGACTTCCTGTTGCCCTATGACGAGGTCGTCGCGTCCTGGAAGCACGCCATGGGCGTCGCCTATGAGCCCGAGAGGGTCTACGCGCGCTTCCAGTACCAATGCGACCACGTCTACGTGCACCGCCTGAAGATGCCGACACCGGACGAGATGAAGACCTGGCCCAATATTCGGCGCGGCCTCGTCATGCTGCGCAACATCTTCTGGAAGGTCGGCGTGCTCGGCGACTACAAGCGCGTGTTCTGGAAGTTCGCGCTGGGGCGCATCAAGCGCGGCGATCTCGAAGGTCTGATCGGCTGCACCCTCATCGCGCATCATCTCATCACCTTTGCGCGCGCGGCCTCCAGCGGCAGGCAGAACGCCTCGAACTACTCGATCCGGCTGCGCGAGGCCGCCGTTCCCGCCGAATGAGTGATCCGTCCGTTCCGGCTCGCCCGATCATCGACCTCAGGTCGTTCACGCCCGCGCGCGTTGCGCTCGGGCGCAGCGGGGCAAGCGTGCCGACCAAGGCGCTGCTCGATTTCACGCTCGATCATGCCCGCGCCCGCGATGCCGTGCATGCTGCCTTCGATGCGCCGCGTCTGGTCGCCGATCTCGCAGGCCTCGGCCTCGACGTCACCGAGGCGAGGAGTCAGGCGGTCGACCGCGGGGATTATCTGCGGCGGCCGGATCTGGGGCGACGGCTCGAGCCCGGCTCGGCCGATGTTCTGGCGCGAGCGGCTTCCGCGCCATGCCAGCTCGCGCTGGTGATCGGCGACGGCCTGTCCGCGGCGGCGGTCCACGCCCATGCGGTGGCCCTGGTGAGGCGGCTGCTGCCGTTGCTCGCCGAAGGCGATGCTGTCGCGCTCGGCCCTGTCGTCGTCGCCTCAGGCGCGCGCGTTGCGCTCGGCGACGAGATCGGCGCCCTTCTCGGCGCGCGCATGGTCGTGACGTTGATCGGCGAGCGGCCCGGCCTGTCGGCACCCGACAGTCTCGGCGCCTATCTGACTTTCGCGCCCAAGCCCGGCCGCACCGATGCCGAGCGCAATTGCGTGTCCAACATCCACCACGCCGGACTCAGCTATGACGAGGCTGCCTGCAAGATCGCCTGGCTGGTCCGCGAGGGGCTGGCGCGTCAGGTCAGCGGCGTGGCGCTGAAGGACGAAAGCGCGGACCGCGCGCCGCGTCGAATTGGCACATTCTCGGCCGGATGACCCGCGCAGGACCCAAAATCGCCGCATCTTGATCGATTCGCCCACACTTCGCCTGCTTGCGAAAAGACCAGTTGACCTGCTAAACCCCTCGCGGCGATTTTCCGCGCATTTTCAAAGGGCAAGCCTCCCATTGGTATGGCATTTTCAAGCCGTTCGCGGGGCGCAACAAGCTCTCAAGACCGAGCCGATTTAGGAACTGGATAAGGCATGCTCGAAAAGCACAGCGAGAATGAGGTTCATGTCGACAAGGTCGAGCAGGGACCTACGTCCTCGATCGCCTTCGGGCTGGAGCGTCTCGGGCTGATCGCCGTCCGGGCGCCGATCGTCTCCTGCATCGTCCTGCTCGTCCTGATCGTCGGCGCCGTGTTCGGCATCCACCGGATCAAGATCGACGATTCGCTGTCGCAGCTCTTCCGCTCCGATAGCCGCGAATTCCACCAGTATGAAGAGGTGACGAAGAAGTTCCCGGCCGAGGAATTCGACGTCCTCGTCGTGGTCGAAGGCAAGAACCTCCTGGCGCGGAATAATCTCGAGAAGCTGCGCGACTTCGTCACCGACATGCAACTGGTCGAAGGCACGCGCGGGCTGGTCTCGCTGTTCTCCGCGCGCCAGGCGCCTGCACCGGGCAAGCTGCCGGCGGCCCTGTTCCCGGCCGAGCTGCCCGAAGGCGCCGACTACGACAAGTTCATCGAGACGGTCAAAAACAACGAGATCATCCGCGGCAAGCTGTTGTCGGAAGACGGCACGCTGGCGCTGATCGTGCTGTCGCTCGATCCGGAGGTGGTGGCGTCCAGCAGGCTGACCAAGACCGTCGCCGACATCCGCGCGCTGATGAAGGAGGATCTCAGCGATACCGGGCTCAACGTGCAGCTTTCCGGCGTGCCCGTGATGCAGCTCGAGATCCGCAACGCCGTCGAGCGCGACGGTCTCACCTACAACATCCTCGGCATCCTCGCCGGCTGCATCATCGCCATCATCTTCTTCCGCAAGATCTCCTTCATGGTCGCCGCGGCGTTCCCGCCGATGATCGCGATCCTGCTGGCGCTCGGCGCGCTCGGCTGGGCCAATTTCAATCTCAACATGTTCCTGAACGTGATGACGCCGCTCATCATGGTCATCAGTTTCTCGGACTCGATGCAGCTCACCTTTGCCGCGCGTGACCGGCTGATCGCAGGCCAGGACAAGTTCACCGCGTTCAAGAACGCGGTACTGGTGGTCGGCCCGGCCTGCGTGCTGACGCATGGCACCGCCGGCATTTCCTTCATCGCGCTGCAGTTCTCCAACTCCGACCTGATCCGCAAGTTCGGCGAGGCGGGTCTGGCCGCCACCATCATCGCGCTGGTCGCGGTGCTGTCGCTGGTACCGGTGTTCGGCGTGCTCCTCGTGCGCAACGAGAAGACGTTCGCGGTCAAGTTCCAGGGGGCGGATGCCGGCGTCCAGGCGCTGCGCAATTTCTGCTACTGGATCGCGGTGCGCATGGTCGGCCGGCCCGGCCTGTTCAGCCTGATCGCGGTGCTGTTCGTCGGCGGCCTCGGCGTCATCTACGCCAATCTGGAGCCACGCTACCGGCTCGCTGACCAGGTGCCGGACAAGCGGCAGGCGGTCGCCGCCAGCGACCGGCTCGATGCCAAGCTCACCGGCGCCAATCCGGTCAACGTGCTGATCCAGTTCCCGAAGGGTGAATCGCTCTATTCGCCGGAGACGCTCCAGACCATCGCGGACGTGCATGCGACCGTGGAGAAGGCGGCCGGCGTCGGCAATGTCTGGTCGGTCGAGACCCTGCGCCGCTGGCTGGCGGAAAAGGCCGGCAGCGCCGACGTCGCGACGCTGAAGGAATATGTCAGCGTCATTCCCGAGCATCTGGTGCGTCGGTTCATCGACGCCGAGCAGGACGCCGTCGTGGTCGCCGGCCGCGTGCCGGACAAGGATTCCAGCCAGCTGTTGCCGATCGTCGACAAGCTCGATGCCGAGCTCGACGCCGTCCGCAAGAAGCATCCCGGCTATGAGGTTGCGGTGACCGGTCTTGCTGCGATCGCGGCACGCAATTCGGCCAGCATGATCGAAAAGCTGAACCGCGGGCTCACCGTCGAATTCGCGCTGGTCGCGATCTTCATCGGCCTTGCCTTCCGCTCCTGGGTGGTGATGTTCGCCTGCATCCTGCCGGGCATCTTCCCGGTGGTGATGTCGGGAACGGTGCTTTGGGCCATGGGCGAGGGCCTGCAATTCGCCAGCGTGGTCGCGCTCACCGTCTCGTTCGGCCTGGGCCTGAGCGCCACCATCCACTTCCTCAACCGCCTGCGCCTGGAGAGCAAACCGGGCGTCGGCTCGGCGCTCGCGGTGGAGCGGGCGACCGTGCTGGTCGGACCTGCGCTGATCCTGACCACGGTGGTGCTGGCCTGCGGCCTCGTCGTCACCGTGTTCTCCGACCTGCCGTCGCTGCGGCTGTTCGGCTGGCTCAGCGCCTTCTCGATGGTGATGGCGCTCGTCGCCGACCTCTTCATCCTCAGGCCGACGGCGATGTGGCTGATCAATTTGCACGGCAAGCTGCAGGGCACCGACAAGCCGGCGATCTGAGACTGGGACGGACGTCGCCCAGCGCTCACGCCTCGATCCGAACGATCCCGTACGGATTGAACTTGAAGTCGGCCTGAGCTTCGCGCGACAGCGTGAGCCTGCGATTGCGCAAGGTCGCATCGATGCCTTGCTCGGCCATGGCGTCGGCGATCTCATCCATCAGCAATGAAGACCACGCTTTCGGGAAGACACGGTCCCAGCAAACGCCGAACGAACGCGTCATGTTCGCATCGGGCCTTGCCTGCGAATGGGTGCGGTCGATCTCGAAGCCGAAATCGGCGATGGTCTTGGCCACCGCCTTCGGCGGCTGCAGCAGGTTTTCATTCTTGCCGAGGA
Source organism: Bradyrhizobium sp. WYCCWR 12699 (assembly GCF_032144035.1). Lineage (NCBI taxonomy): Bacteria > Pseudomonadati > Pseudomonadota > Alphaproteobacteria > Hyphomicrobiales > Nitrobacteraceae > Bradyrhizobium > Bradyrhizobium sp. WYCCWR 12699. The sequence goes on along the minus strand of NZ_JAVTJN010000039.1, from coordinate 954,262 downwards.
AGCAGAGCACGTGACGCGGCTTCACGGACGAAGGCTGCATGCTCGCTCCAGGCGGGTCATCGGCGAAGGCGCGCGTGGCCATGAAGAGCCCGGCGGCCTTGAGCAGATGTCTGCGGATCGGGTCCATCTCGGCAAGCCGGTTCCGGGTGAGTTCATGTCAGCAAAAAGCCCCCGGCTCGGCAGAACCGGGGGCTTTGATCCTTTTCGAGCTGGCGAGATCAGCTCTTCGTCATGGTGATGTTGACGCCGCGGATCTCGCCCTTGGACGAGATCTGCACCGTCTGCTTGGTGCCGTTGGTGCGCAGCGAGAGGTTGGCGGCAAAGCCGTTGGCCTCGACGAACACGTCGATCTGGCCGCCGCCGGCGGTGCCCTGCAGATTGCCGAAGATGTTGCGGCTGGACTCGCTCCAATTGCCGGAGATGCGCTCGCCCTGGCTCGTCACGTCGCTGGTGAGGTCGAACTTGTAGCTGTCGGACGCGCAGTGCAGAGCCTGCTTCAAATTGAGGCCGCTGCCGGCGACCTTGTAATCGGCCTTGCAGCGAATGCGCTCGGTGGAGCCGTCGGACAGCGACACCGTGCCGGTGCCGGTCCAGGCGCCGTCGAAGCCGGCAAACGGGCCGGAGGACTGAGCGTGGCTTGCCGAAACCGAGAAGAGCAGTGCCGCCCCGATGCCGGCCGCCTTGATTGCCAGTCCAGATCGCCCAAAGAATTTCATCTCAAATATCCCGTTTTAGAACGACGCCCGCTCACGCTCGAGAACGTCTCGCCACATCGAAAGTTTAGTGCTCCGAGCCGGTGTCAGGTTCAAAGCCAGGCTGCCAGAGATGGCGGTTCACAACGCCTCGCGCCAGGCCTGGATCCGCCGATTTGCTCTGTTTCGGTATGTTTCCGGCGGAAAAGGCCGCGCGGAGAGATGCAGCTCTGCAACAGGTATGCAGTAAAACGCAGCGGTCCTGAATTATAACGTAGTATCAATCTCTTACATCTGCCAATGAAGGCTAAGGGAAGACCTGATTTGGTGGGCGCGGCGCCAATTTGGCCGCATTTGCCAGTGCTTGTGCCTTCTCCGAGGCCGCTACCGCGCGGCGACTTGCCATCAGAACAATCCGTTCCGGTCGTCCGCCCTGTGCAGTCCGGGTTCGGTGCGATTCTGCCGTCAGAATGAAGGAATACAATGCGTAAGCTTCTCGTCGCTCTCACCCTGCTGTCGGCATCTGTTTCGACGGTGGCGTTCGCCCAGCAGGGGCGTGGCACCGAGTCCGAGCAGAAGGCCTGCACGCGCGACGTGCAGAAGTTCTGCCGTCCGGTCATCGACCAGGGCGATTTCACCATCCTGGCCTGCCTCAAGGAGAACCGGTCCAAGATCTCGCAGGCCTGCGACCAGGTCCTGAAGAACCACAACCAGTAAGATCGGCCACTGGCCCACAAAGGCGGCCTCGAGGGCCGCCTTTTCGGGCCCGATTCGCGGAAGGGCAGCCATCGCCAGACAGGATTGGTTTTGCGGCCGTATTCCCCTATATGGGGGCCGCGGCGGATCGCCGGCATGAGCCCGCGAGAACAAGCCCTTTCTATCCAAACGATTGTAGCCAGCCCTCGATGACCTCTGCGAGCGAATTGCGATCCGGCAAGGGAGACCGCGACGAGAATTTTCCCGTCGCGTCCTGGATCATTCATCCGCGTCATCGCGCCCTGATCCTGGCGTATTACAATTTTGTCCGCACCGCCGACGACATCGCCGACCACGCGACGCTGCCGCCCGACCAGAAGCTGGCCTATCTCGACCTGCTCGAGGCGGAGCTGCTCGGCAAGGGCGACACCCAGGCCGAGGCCGTCAGCTTGCGCCGTGCGCTCGCCGAGCGCGGCATGGCGCCGCGCCATGCGCTCGACGTGCTGATCGCGTTCCGCATGGACGTGACCAAGCTGCGCTATGAGACCTGGGACGAGGTCATTCACTATTGCCGCTATTCGGCGATGCCGGTCGGCCGCTTCATGCTCGACGTCCATGGCGAGAGCACCTCGACCTGGGCGGCATCGGATGCGCTCTGCGCGGGGCTGCAGATCAACAATCATTTGCAGGATTGCGGCAAGGATTTCCGCGAGCTCGACCGCGTCTATCTGCCGCGCGATGCGCTGGCAGCACACGGCGCCTCGGTCGAGCAGCTCGGGCTTTCACAGTCGCCGCCGGCGATGCTGGCCTGCCTGCAGGCGCTCGCCGCGCGCAACGAAGCGCTGCTCGACGAGGGCAGGTCGCTGGCTGCGGAGATCCGGGATTTCCGTCTCGGCATCGACGTCGCGGTGATCCAGGCCTATGCCGACCGCATCGTGCGCCTCTTGAAGGTGCGCGATCCGCTGCGCGAGCGGGTGCATCTGAACAAGTTCGAACTGCTCGTCTTCAGCCTTGCCGGAATGCTCGGTGAGGCCGGCCGCCGCGCGATGGGACGCAAGGCCATTTCCAGACCGGGGACCGCACATGACGCTTGAGGCGACAGCGCCCGGCGCCAATTATGGCTCGACCGCATCCGGCAGCTCCTTCTACGCCGCGATGCGCATCCTGCCGCGCGACCAGCGCGAAGCGATGTTCCAGATCTACAGCTTCTGCCGCCAGGTCGACGACATCGCCGATTCCCATGGCCCGCGCGAAGAGCGGCTCGCCGCGCTGCAGGAATGGCGCAACGACATCGACGCGCTCTACCAGGGCAATCCGCCGCCGCGGCTGAAGGACTATGTCGCCTCGGTGAAGACCTTCGGCCTCAAGCGCGAGGATTTCCTGGCGATCGTCGACGGCATGGAGATGGACGTGCCGCAGGACATCCGCGCGCCCGACATGGCGACGCTGGATCTGTACTGCGATCGCGTCGCCAGCGCCGTGGGACGGCTGTCGGTGCGGGTGTTCGGCCTGCCCGAAGACGACGGCATCCAGCTCGCCTATCATCTGGGCCGCGCGCTTCAGCTCACCAACATCCTGCGCGACATCGACGAGGACGCGGGTCTCGGCCGGCTCTATCTGCCGCGGGAGGCGCTGCTGCATGCCGGCATCACCTCCGACGATCCGAACCGCGTGATCGCCGAGCGCGCGCTGCCGAAGGTCTGCCTGCCGCTGACGCAGCGTGCGAAAGCGCATTTCGAGAAGTCGGACGAGATCATGAACCGCAACAAGCGCCGCACCGTGCGCGCGCCGCGGATCATGTCGAAATACTATCATTCCATTCTGGATCTCCTGATTGCGCGCGGTTTCAATGCGCCGCGCCAGCCGGTACGTGTGTCGAAGATCACACGCATCCTGATCCTGCTCCGCTACGCTTTCATCTGATGCAAAAGACAGCTCACATCATCGGTGCTGGAATTTCCGGCCTCTCCGCCGCCGTGCGGCTCGCCAATGCCGGCTTCAAGGTCGCCGTGCACGAGGCGACGCAGCAGGTCGGCGGCCGCTGCCGTTCCTATTTCGACGGCGCCACCAACCTCACCATCGACAACGGCAATCATCTGCTGCTGTCGGGCAACAGCCACGCCCGCGCCTATGCGCGCGCGATCGGCACCGAGGCCGGCCTCGTCGGCCCGGAGAGCGCGCAGTTTCCGTTCGTCGACCTCAAGACCGGGCAGCGCTGGCAGATCGATCTCGGCACCGGCCGGCTGCCGACCTGGGTGCTCGACGAGGGCCGTCGCGTTCCCGATACGGGTCTCACCGATTATCTGAAGCTGGCGCCGCTGATCTGGGCGTCGGAAGAGACGCTGGTCGGCAAGTCCATTCCGACCGAAGGCATCCTCTATCAGCGCCTGGTGCAGCCGCTGCTGCTGGCAGCGCTCAACGTCGATCCGCCCGAGGGCTCGGCCGGGCTCGCCGGCGCGATCGTGCGCGAGACGCTGCTTGCGGGCGGGCAGGCCTGCCGTCCGCTGATCGCGCGCGACGGCCTCAGCGCCGTGCTGATCGAGCCCGCTGTGAAGTTTCTGCAGGATCGTGGACACACCGTTCAGCTCGGCCATGAGCTGCGTTCGTTTGCGAGCGGCGACGGCAAGGCCAGTGCGCTGCATTTCGGCGGCGAGGACGTGATCCAGCTCGCTGAGGGCGATGTCGTCGTGATGGCGGTGCCGCCGCGCGCCGCCGCCGGCCTGCTGCCGGGGCTGAAGACGCCGACCGAATTCCGCGCCATCGTGAACGCGCATTTCCGCATCACGCCGCCGGCGGGCTCGGCGCCGATCCTCGGCGTAATCGGCGGCGTCGTGGAATGGCTATTCGCGTTTCCGAACCGGCTGTCCGTCACCATCAGCAATGGCGATCGTCTGGTCGACATGCCGCGCGAGGAACTCGCGCAGACGATCTGGAACGACGTCTGCAAGGCGGGCGGGGTGTCGGGTGAGCTGCCTCCGTGGCAGATCGTGCGCGAGCGCCGTGCCACATTTGCGGCAACGCCGGCGCAGAATGCCCTGCGCCCGGGGCCGGTCACAGCGCTGAAAAACCTGTTCCTTGCGGGGGATTGGACTGCTACGGGATTGCCTGCAACCATCGAGGGATCAGTCCGGTCCGGTGATCGCGCCGCCGATCTGGTTCTGGCCGCCAAAGGATAGGCGGCCCTGACGGGCAAATGTCCCGGCCTATTTCAATCGACTATCGGAGCAATCGAGCGACATGGATTCCGTGACCGCGACCAGCCGCGAAGCTTTGGAATCGAGCATTGCATCGGCGACGCAGGGCGTCCTCGACGTCCAGCAATCCGACGGCCATTGGGTGTTCGAGCTCGAGGCCGACTGCACGATTCCCGCCGAATACGTCCTGTTGCGCCACTATCTCGCCGAGCCCGTCGATGTCGCGCTCGAAGCCAAGATCGCCAATTATCTGCGCCGCATCCAGGGTGCCCATGGCGGCTGGCCGCTGGTGCATGACGGCGAGTTCGACATGAGCGCCAGCGTGAAGGCCTATTTCGCGCTGAAGATGATCGGCGATTCCGTGGACGCGCCGCACATGGTGCGTGCGCGCGAGGCGATCCACGCCCGCGGCGGGGCGATCAACAGCAACGTCTTCACCCGCTTCCTGCTTGCGATGTACGGCGTGGTGACCTGGCGCGCGGTGCCGGTGCTGCCGATCGAGATCGTGCTGCTGCCGTTCTGGTCGCCGTTCCACCTCAACAAGATCTCCTACTGGGCGCGCACCACCATGGTGCCGCTCATGGTGCTCGCGGCGCTGAAGCCGCGCGCGAAGAACCCGAAGGGCGTCGGCATCGACGAACTGTTCCTGCAGGATCCGCGCTCGATCGGCATGACCGCCAAGGCGCCGCACCAGAGCATGGCCTGGTTCGTGCTGTTCCGCGCGCTCGACGGCATTCTGCGCGTGGTCGAGCCGATGTTTCCGAAGAGCCTGCGCAAGCGCGCCATCGATGCTGCGCTCGCCTTCACCGAGGAGCGGCTCAACGGCGAGGACGGCATGGGCGCGATCTATCCGCCCATGGCCAACATCGTCATGATGTACGACGCGCTCGGCAAGGACGAGAATTTCCCGCCGCGCGCGATCACGCGCCGTGGCATCGACAAGCTGCTGGTGATCCACGACAACGAGGCCTATTGCCAGCCCTGCGTCTCGCCGGTCTGGGACACGACGCTGACCGCACACGCGTTGCTCGAAGCTGGCGGCGACAAGGCGGTGCCCGCGGCCAAGCAGGGCCTCGACTGGCTGATCCCGCGGCAGGAGCTCGAGGTGAAGGGCGACTGGGCGGTGAAGCGGCCCGGCGTGCGCCCGGGCGGCTGGGCCTTCCAGTACAACAACGCGCATTACCCCGACCTCGACGACACCGCGGTGGTGGTGATGTCGATGGACCGCATGCGCCGGGAGCACGGCGCCACCGGCTATGACGCCGCCATCGCGCGCGGCCGTGAGTGGATCGAGGGCATGCAGAGCGACGACGGCGGCTGGGCCGCCTTCGACGTCAACAATCTCGAATATTACCTCAACAACATCCCGTTCTCGGACCACGGCGCGCTGCTCGATCCGCCGACCGAGGACGTCACGGCGCGCTGCATCTCGATGCTGGCCCAGCTCGGCGAGACCGCGAAGACCAGCAAGCACGTGGCCGACGGGGTCGCTTACCTCCGGAAGACCCAGCACCCCGAGGGGTCCTGGTACGGCCGCTGGGGCATGAATTTCATCTATGGAACCTGGTCGGTGCTCTGTGCCCTCAACATGGCCGGCGTCGACCATGGGGATCCCATGATTCGCAAGGCCGCCGACTGGCTGGCCTCGATCCAGAACGAGGACGGCGGCTGGGGCGAGGATGCCGTGAGCTACCGGCTGGACTACCGGGGCTGGGAAGCCGCCCCCTCGACCGCCTCGCAAACGGCATGGGCCTTGCTTGCCCTCATGGCGGCAGGCGAGGTTGATCACCCGGCCGTCGCCCGCGGGGTGGAGTACCTGATTGCAACACAGAACGAAAAAGGACTGTGGGACGAGCAGCGGTACACCGCCACAGGCTTCCCCCGCGTGTTCTATCTACGTTATCATGGTTACCCAAAGTTCTTTCCGCTGTGGGCGTTGGCGCGGTATCGGAACTTGCGGAACACCAACAGCAGGGTGGTAGGGGTCGGAATGTGACTTTGGGGACGGGGGACTATTTTACCGCGGGTCAGGCCATCGACCCGCGGCCGATATTGATCGTGACCGGACTGGTGCAGGAGGCCCGCATCGCGGCCGGGCCAGGAATGGCGGTCATCTGCTCATCCAGCAGCCCGACGCAATTGCGGGCGCTGCTGACGGTGGTCGATCCTGAGACGATTCGCGGCGTGATCTCGTTCGGCGTGGCCGGCGGGCTGGACCCGACGCTGCGCTCCGGCGACGTCGTGCTGGCGACCGAGGTGCTCTCCGGCGACACCCGCTGGGCCGCAGGCCTCTCGCTCGGCGACGATCTGATCGATCGCCTGACCTCGGGCCGCCGCCGCGTGGTGCGCGGCAGCCTCGCCGGCGCCGAGGAAGTGGTCACGAAGAGCTCCTGCAAGGCGGCGCTGCATTCGGAGACGGGTGCTGCCGCCGTCGACATGGAAAGCCACATCGCCGCCGCCTACGCCACGGAAGCCGGGCTGCCCTTCGCCGCGGTCCGCGTCATCAGCGATCCCGCCCACCGCGCCCTGCCGGCGCTCGCCCGCGCCGCCATCAAGCCGAACGGCCAGATCGACCTCGCCGCCGTGCTGCGCGGCATCGTCCGCAATCCGGCGACGCTGCATGCCCTGGTCTCGACCGGCATCGACTTCAACCGCGCGCTGCGATCCTTGCGCGGCTGCCGCGATTATCTGATCGGGACCGAGCTGATCGAGAGCGAGGCAATGGTGTCGAAGGCGGCGTGAGCGGGACGTCGATCCCTAGAATAAGGAAAGGCCCGGTCGCGCGATCGGGCCTTTTTGTTTGGTGTCCCTGATCCGGATGTAACTCGCTGACAGTACTGGACTGGTGCCGGCGAGAGCCGTCGGCAAAACACCGCAAACCCCGTCAACCCCTCCGTACAAAAATATTCCACTTTCCCGAATTTCGGATTTGTGGCATGGAGCGCCATCCCGGCCCTGCCAGAGGGGCGCTTCGCGATCGTCACGAAATGCGGGTCGGGGTGCGGTGGACGCGGTAGCGCCGGCGCGACAGGCGGTGACAGGGGCGGGCGACCGTTGAGTCATGCGCGGCGCGCTACGACACGGCGCGGTCACAGCGGCTTCGGTCGTCGTCGGAGGTGAGCACACGCGAGCTCCCGGCGATCAGGTCGAAACCGTCCGCGGACGGAGAAGTCGTGTGGTCCCGACGCCCGCGGTTCTGGCGTCAAACCTCGCGGTGATGTGGCGGCCAACCGGCACGTGCATCGATCAGCTGCGAGGTGACGGGGGCAATAGTGCAACGCTCCCCGAGGAGAGCACGAAGGACACCGTTAAAACCATCCGCGCAGGGAAGGCCGGGCGACCGGCAACACCTGTGATCCACCCCGTGTGCATTTTCCATTGCGCACGGACCGCGGGTGCCGCCGGCGCCCGGCCTTCCCTGCGTCCTCTGGTCTTTCGAGGGCGAACGAACAGCAAAACTCGGGCGAAAGAAGCCGCGGGAATGCGCAAGTGTGTCTGCAGTTACGAAGCCGATGAAGTGCGATCCGCTTGCCACTTGCTCCGTCTTTGCGAGCGCAGCGACTTGTCCGCCGAAGCCTTTGGCGAAGGCGGAAGCAATCCAGAATCTTTCCGCGGACGCAGTCTGGATTGCTTCGTCGCAAGAGCTCCTCGCAATGACGTGGAGAGAGCGATACACTCGCGTCCTGTGCCCCCGACGCAGCGCAGCGCGCACTTGCGCGGTGCGCTGCAGAGCCGGGGCCCATGCATCGACGCGCGGCACGCGGCTGCTGGGTCCCGGCTCTGCGCAGCAGCGCAAAGCGCGCTGCAGCGCGTCCGGGACACGGGCGGTTCATCTTGCGGCACACCAGCCCAAAGAAAAGGCCCGGTCGCGATCGCGGCCGGGCCTTCGTCGTGAGAGTTGATTGCGTCCGCTTACGCGGCGGTCGAAGCCTTCTGCGCGGCCTTCGCCTGCGCGGCTTCGGCCTCGTCCTTGCGGATCTCCGACAGGCGCTTCTGCACTTCCGCCGAGAAGATGTACTGGGCCGGACGCTGCTTGCTCATGTCGATCTCCGGCGCCATCGGGCCCGAGGTCCTGATGCCGCGCAGCGACACCCACATCGCCTTCAGCGGGTTGTTGAGCGCGGCAGTCGCAGCCGTCGGCTCGTAGCCGCAATGGGCCATACAGTCGGCGCACTTCTCGTACTTGCCGGTGCCGTAGGTTTCCCAGTCGGTGGTGTCCATCAGCTCCTTGAAGGTTTTTGCGTAGCCTTCACCGAGCAGGTAGCAGGGCTTCTGCCAGCCGAAGATGTTGCGCGCGGGCATGCCCCAGGGCGTGCACTCGTATTCCTGGTTGCCGGCGAGGAAGTCCAGGAACAGGCCGGAATGCATGAAGTTCCACTTCTTGCCCTTGCCCATCGCGAAGACGTCGCGGAACAGCTTCTTGGTCTTGGTGCGGTTGAGGAAGTGCTCCTGGTCCGGCGCACGCTCATAGGCGTAGCCCGGCGACATCGAGACGCCGACGCCGAGCTCGACGGTGAGGTCCAGGAACTTTGCGATCTCCTCGGCCGGATGGCCGTCGAAGATGGTGGCGTTGACGTTGACGGTGAAGCCGCGCGCCTTGGCCGCCTTGATCGCGGACACGGCGCGGTCGAACACGCCCTTCTGCGAGACGGCCTTGTCGTGATGGTCACGCAGGCCGTCGAGATGCACGGAGAAGAACAGGTACGGGGAGGGCTCGAACAGGTCGAGCTTCTTCTCGAGCAGCAGCGCGTTGGTGCAGAGCGAGACGAACTTCTTGCGCGCGACCAGGCCGCGCACGATCTCGCCGATCTCCTTGTGGATCAGCGGCTCGCCGCCGGGAATCGCCACCATCGGCGCGCCGCACTCGTCGGCCGCGTCCCAGCACTCCTGTGCGGTCATGCGGCGATTGAGGATCGCATCGGGATAGTCGATCTTGCCGCAGCCGACGCAGGCGAGGTTGCAGCGAAACAGCGGCTCCAGCATCAGCACGAGCGGGTAGCGCTTGCGGCCAAGCAGTTTCTGCTTGAGCAAATAGCCGCCGATACGCATTTCCTTGAAGAAGGGGATTGCCATTACAAGTTTCTTTCTGGGCTTTTCAATTCGGGTGGGTCAGCTCGCAGCCAGTTGGGCCGGAAGCCGGAATTCGATGTTTTCCTCGCGGCCCGGCAACACCTGGACCTTCACCGGTCCGATCCGCCGCATCGCTTCGATCACGTCATCCACGAGTACCTCAGGCGCCGAAGCGCCGGCCGTGATGCCGACGGTCCTGGCATTTTTCAACCACTCCGGATTGAGCTCGCTGCCGTCGGCAATCAAATAACTCGCGACGCCGGCCTCGGTGCCGATTTCGCGAAGCCGGTTCGAATTCGAGCTGTTGGCAGCGCCCACCACCAAGATCACGTCGACCAGCTTGCTCAAGTCCCTTACCGCAGATTGGCGGTTCTGTGTCGCATAGCAGATATCCCGGATATCCGGACCTTGAATGTCTGTAAAGCGGGCCTGGAGGGCCGCGATGATGTCCTTGGTGTCGTCGACCGACAGGGTGGTCTGGGTGATGTAGGCCACTGGCGTATCCGCCGGCAGGGTGAGCGCCTTAACCTCTTGAATGCTTTGAACAAGCAGCACGGGGGCGGGAACCTGGCCCATCGTGCCCTCGACTTCGGGGTGGCCGGCATGGCCGATCAGTATCAGCGTGCGGCCCCTGGTGATGTAGCGCTTCCCCTGATTGTGAACTTTCGTGACCAGGGGGCAGGTGGCGTTGAGCACCGGAAGGTCGCGCGCGGCGGCCTCTTCCTCGACGCTCCGGGCGACGCCATGGGCGCTGAAGACCGTCACCGATCCCGGCGGAACCTCGGACAGTTCCTCGACGAAGATGGCGCCTTTGTTCTTCAGGCTCTCGACGACGTATTTGTTGTGCACGATCTCGTGGCGCACGTAGACGGGCGGGCCGTACTTCTCCAGCGCCCGTTCCACGATCTCGATTGCACGCACCACGCCCGCGCAGAAGCCACGCGGTTGCGCCAGATAAACTTCCATAGGACGCCCATCACGCAAGTTGCACCAATCCGCTTTCCGCAAGTTCCCGGCGGCACCCCGATACTGACCAATGAGTTGCAATATCCGCACCATTGGTTCGCGCATGCGGTAGCCACCCACCCCCGTTGGGGCTCCGGCGCATGGAGGCACAATACTTTGTGTCAAAAAATCGGCAGCAAGGAAAGCTCGAATGAAACCCTGGGATACCCTGCCACCGGCTTGAAGGTATCATAGTATGGATTTCATCTCATGCGAAATGGCGACATTTGCGCTCACCCTTGGCCACTTTCCCGCCTCAACTCGCCGGCTATACCGGGCCGCCCCGCATGATTTTGCCCGGTCTCCCGCCGTTTACTTCGAACCTTGTTGCGGCGAGAACCACCCAAAACAGCGATAGGTTTCGCCCGGGAACTCCGATAAACAGCGGGCGTTTCCGGCAAGCTGTTAACCGCAGAAAGAAAAGAAGTGCTGCAAAGCGTAGTCGTTGCCATCGTCAGGGCCTGCACCCGGCTTGCCTCCCTCGTCGTCGTTCTCGGGCTCCTGCTGGCGGTGGGCGCGGGCTATTACGCGTCCCAGCACTTCGCCATCAACACCGACATCAATTCACTGATTTCTCAGAACCTTGACTGGCGCAAGCGTGACCAGCAATTCGACAAGGCGTTCGATCAGAATGAACTGATCCTCGCGGTGGTCGAAGCCCGAACGCCGGAGATGGCGAGCGCTGCGGCAGACGCGCTCTATGCCAAGCTGAAAGGCGACAAGACCAACTTCCAGTCGATGCAGCAGCTCGGCAGCGGCGAGTTCTTCGAGAAGAACGGCCTGCTGTTCCTGCCTACGGAAGAGGTCGGCAAGATCACCGGCCAGTTCGAATCCGCCGCGCCCCTGATCGAGATCATGGCCGGCGATCCCTCGATCCGCGGCCTGACCGGCGCGCTGGAAACCGGACTTGCGGGCGTCAAGCGCGGCCAAGTCAAGCTCGACAACACCGAGCGGCCCTTCAACCTGATCGCGCAGACGGTCGAGACCGTGCTCAACAAGGGCAATGCGAGCTTCTCATGGCGCGAGCTCGTCAGCGACGAGCCGCTGAAGGATTCCGACAAGCGCGCTTTCATCGAGTTCAAGCCGATCCTCGACTACAACGCGCTGGAGCCCGGCAAGGACGCCACCGACGCGATCCGCAAGGCCGCAACGGATCTGGATTTTTCAACCAAGTACCAGGCCCGCGTGCGGCTCACCGGACCGATTCCGATCGCCAACGAGGAATACGCCACCGTGCAGGAAGGCGCCGTCGTCAACGGCGTCGGCACCGTTCTCGTCGTGCTGGTCATCCTGTGGCTGGCGCTGCACTCGTCGAAGATCATCTTCGCAGTGTTCATCAATCTCTTCGTCGGCCTTGCGATCACGACCGCGGCCGGACTGATGATGGTCGGATCGTTCAATCTGCTGTCGATCGCGTTCGCGGTGCTGTTCGTCGGCCTCGGCGTCGATTTCGGCATCCAGTACAGCGTCCGCTACCGCTCGGAGCGCTACAAGCACAACGACCTCTCGGGTGCGCTGGTGCTGGCGGCCAAGCGCTCGGCGGTGCCGCTGTCGCTCGCGGCGATGGCGACGGCCGCCGGTTTCCTCTGCTTCATGCCGACCGACTACAAGGGCATCGCGGAGCTCGGCCAGATCGCCGGCGTCGGCATGCTGGTGGCGTTCCTCTCGTCGATCACCGTTCTGCCGGCCATGCTGAAGCTGCTGAACCCGCCCGGCGAGAAGGAGCCGGTCGGCTATGCCTTCCTCGCGCCGCTCGACAATTTCCTGGAGAAGCACCGCGTGCTGGTCGTCGGCGGCACGCTATTGCTGGCGCTCGCCGGCCTGCCGCTGCTCTATTTCATGAAGTTCGATTTCAACCCGATGAACTTGCGTAACCCGCGTGCCGAATCGATCGCGACCTTCCTCGATCTGCGCAAGGACCCCAACACCGGCGCCAACGCCATCAACGTGATGGCGACGTCCGAGGAGCAGGCAAGGCAGATCGAGGCGAAGCTGGAGAAGGTGCCCGAAGTGCTGCGGGTGATGTCGCTCAACAGCTTCGTGCCGCAGGACCAGCCGCCGAAGCTGAAGCTGCTCGCGCAGGGCGCCAAGGTGCTGAACCCCGCGCTCAACCCCGATCAGATCGATGCGGCGCCGTCCGACCAGGAGAACGTCGAGGCCCTGAAATCCTCGGTCGACAATCTCCGCCGAACCGCGGGCGACGCGAAAGGCCCGGGCGCGGTCGCCTCGCGCCGTCTCGCCGACGCGCTCGAAAAGCTCGCCAATGGCGACGAGGCGACACGCAACAAGGCGCAGGATGTGTTCGTCGCGCCGTTGAAGGTCGTGTTCGACCAGCTCAGGAACGCGATGCAGGCGGGGCCCGTCACCCTGAACTCGCTGCCGCCCGACCTCGCGAGTGCCTGGAAGAGCAAGGACGGCATCATCCGTGTCGAGGCGCTGCCCAAGGGTGATCCCAACGACAACGACACGCTGCGCAAATTTGCGGCGGCGGTGCTCGTTGCCGAGCCGACCGCGATCGGCGGGCCGGTCTCGATCTTGAAATCCGGCGACACCGTGGTGCGGGCGTTCATCCACGCCGGCATCTATGCGCTGCTGGTGATCAGCCTCTTGCTGTGGATCACGCTGCGCCGGTTCGTCGACGTGCTGATGACCTTGGTGCCGCTCCTGGTTGCGGGCGCGGTGACGCTCGAGATCTGCGTGTTGATCGGCCTGCCGCTCAACTTCGCCAACATCGTCGCGTTCCCGCTGCTGCTCGGCGTCGGCGTCGCCTTCAAGATCTATTATGTCGTGGCCTGGCGCTCAGGCAGGACAAACCTGCTCCAGACCAGCCTGACACGCGCGATCTTCTTCAGCGCGCTGACGACCGCGACGGCGTTCGGCAGCCTGTGGCTGTCGAGCCATCCCGGTACGTCCAGCATGGGCAAGCTGCTGGCGCTCTCGCTGGTGACGACGCTCGCAGCCGTGTTGCTGTTCCAGCCGGCCCTAATGGGCAAACCCCGCAATCTCAGGGAGTAGGCAGATGTCGCCGACCGGATCGGCGGCGCCCTTCTGAGCGGGTTTGGCGGCGCCGGCCGCCTTCGGGGCTGCGGGAGCAGGCGCGGGCGCGGCCGCAACCGTCGTGCCTGCGGCTTTCGGCGCAGCGCCGGCGGGCTTCGGCCCGCCCTTGGCCATGGCGTTGGCGGGGCTCAAGGGGATCGGCGGGCCGACCCGGGTCCAGGTCTCGCCGCCGCAGAGGAAGCCCATCACGCAGCCCTTGATTTCGAGCTGGTCGGTGCTGACAGGCGTGATGGTCGCGCTGTAGATCTGGCCGTCCTGGGCGTTGTAGACCTGTCCCTCCCACTGATCGGCGCCCGCCTTCTTCTTCATGTCGATCAGCGTCACCATGCCGAGCGTCGGCCTGTTCTTTTTCGAGACATCCGGATTGTTCTCGTCGCGCCCGCCGGGCTTCTTTTCCCAGGCAACGGCGCCCCACATGCTGCCATTGCATTGGGCGACGCGGATGTTGGCGACGCCGTCCGCGACCCGCCAGTCGCCGGTCGGGTCGGCGGCGAGCGCCGGGGTCAGGCAGGTGTAACCGCCTGCCAGTATTAGTCCGGTGTAAAGGGCTAAACGCATGATAGTTCCTCGGCAGTGCAACATGGTTTAAAGCTGTGCTTGCGAAGATGGTCCGAAAAAGGGCAAAAGGCCGCACAGACCGTTTTCAGTCACGGTCCCTTTTCAGTTGACGAGACGACCCTCAACCGAAGTATGTAACGGATGCACAGCCCAAATCCAGACATGTCTCAGCTATTCGCGGACCGTCAGGCCCAGCGCAGCACCCTGCATAATCGGTATCTGAACGAGCAGTTCGTTCGGGTCCTCAAGACCATCGGCTACGATGTCGGCTTCCAGAAGGGGCAGGGGCAGTATCTCTACGATCGCGACGGCGCGCGCTATCTCGACCTGCTGTCCGGCTTCGGCGTGTTTGCGATCGGGCGCAATCATCCGGTCATGCGCGATGCGCTCAAGAGCGTGCTCGATGCCGACCTGCCCAACCTCGTGCAGTTCGACGTCTCGGTGCTCGCCGGCGTGCTCGCCGAGCGGCTCCTGAAATACGTCCCCTATCTCGACAAGGCGTTCTTCGCCAATTCTGGCGCCGAATGCGTCGAGGCCGCGATCAAATTCGCGCGCGGCGCCACGGGGCGCCCCGGCATCGTCTATTGCGCCCATGGCTATCATGGCCTGACCTATGGCGCGCTGTCGCTGACCGGTGATTCGAATTTCCGCACCGGCTTCGAGCCGTTGCTGCCGGGCTGCACCTCGATCCCGTTCAACGATCTGGCGGCGCTGGAAAAGGCGCTGGCCTCGCGCGAGGTCGCGGCCTTCGTCGTCGAGCCGATTCAGGGCAAGGGCGTCAACATGCCCACCGACGAGTTCCTGCCCGGCGCGGCTGCGCTCTGCAAGAAATACGGCACGCTGTTCGTCGCCGACGAGATCCAGACCGGCATGGGCCGAACCGGCCGCTTCCTCGCGGTCGAGCACTGGAACGTCGAGCCCGACATGGTGCTGCTGTCGAAGTCGCTCTCGGGCGGCCACGTGCCGGTCGGCGCGGTGCTGACGCGCAAGGCCATCTTCGACAAGATCTTCAACCAGATGGACCGCGCCGTGGTGCACGGCTCCACGTTCTCCAAGAACGATCTGGCGATGGCCGCGGGCATTGCGACGCTCGACGTTATGGAGTCCGAGAAGCTGATCGAGTCCGCCGCCAAGCGCGGTGCCGAGCTGCGCCTCGCGCTGACGCGCATGGTGCCCGGCTACGAGCTGATGAAGGAAGTGCGCGGCAAGGGCCTGATGATCGGCGTCGAGTTCGGCCCGCCGAAGTCGCTGCGTCTGCGCGCCTCGTGGAACGTGCTGGAGACCGCCAACAAGGGCCTGTTCTGCCAGCTCATCACCGTGCCGCTGTTCAAGGACCACAAGATCCTGACGCAGGTCGCCGGCCACGGCAGCCACACCATCAAGCTGCTGCCGCCGCTCACCATCACGGAGGAAGACTGCACCTGGATCGAGAAGGCGTTCGACGACGTCATCGCCGGCAGCCACAAGGTCCCCGGCGCGATCTGGTCGCTCGGTAAGACGCTGGTGGACAACGCGGTGAGAAGGTCGGCCTGATCTTCGGCCGACGCGCCGATCAGCAGCGCCCGGCGTAGTCCCAGATATGAAGCATGTTCAGCGTGAACAGGCCGGCAAAGCCGGCAATGGCGGCGAGGAGCGCGAACCAAATCCATTGCTAGCGCTCCTTGAGGGCCAGCAATGCAGCGCAGCCCGCCGCGAACATCGACGGAAGCGTGGTGCAGATAATCAGTGACGGAATCATGTCTGTCCTCCCAATGGAGCTGCAATCTGTCGAATTGCGCTCGCGAGGACTGTGAGAGGCGTCACTTCTTCAAACCATGGTGCGGCGCTTCGCCCGCTGCCTGCAATTAACCCTCCACATTCGCCTTCATCGCCGCCTCGAACTTGTCGACGAACTCGGCGAGCTCGTCGGCGCCGATGTCGCTGACGGCCCAGAAGTTCAGGCCGCGATTGCCCCAGCGGCGGCAGTTGAAGCCCTGCATCGTCTCGGTCTTCGGCGCGCGATACTCGGCGTTCGAGGTCTGCGACACGAACAGGTTGATCACATGCTGCCGGCGCCGGTAGACGACGGCGCCGATGGCGCGGGCGTCGATATAGTCGAGCCGGCCGCCGACCAGCGTGAAGCCTTGCGCGGTGAGATCGATCACGGGCGGGGCGACGTCGAGCTTGCCGTTGAACCACGGCTTGACCGTGTGCTGGTCGGTCGAGACCACGTCTGTGAGGTGGCCCGCCTGGAGCGAGCGCAGATGCGCGGAGACGACCTCCGACAGGATGCGCTGCTGGTCGTCCTGGCGCAGCACAAATGCGACGACGCCGGAGGCGGCGAGCGCGGAGACGGCCGAGCCCATCGCAAAGCCGCGCAGCACGGAGCGGCGTGACGGCTGCCGACGCGGTGCCTGCGGCAGCGAGGCTTCGATCCGGTTGCGCAGGCTCGCCGGCGCCGTGTAGCGCAGATCGGCGTCGGCAAGCACGCGCTGCATCTCGCGCTGCGAGGCGAGCTCCGCGGCGCAGTCCGGGCAGGTTGCGATATGGGCTTCGACCTCGCGCGCATGGCCGGCATCGAGCTCGTTGTCGAGCAGCGCGTGAAGCAGGATCCTTGCTTCGTCGCAGGTCATTTCGCTTGCTCCTCTTCCGCCGTCCAGGCCGCGCGCAGCATGGCGCGGGCGCGGGCGAGGCGGGACATCACGGTGCCGACGGGGGCGCCGACGGCGTCGGCGATTTCACGATAGGACAGGTTGTTGATCTCGCGCAGCACGAAGGTTTCCTTGAACGGCTCGGCGAGCGCGTCGATCAGCTTGCGGATCGCGCCGGCATCGCGGCTGCGCAGCATCTCGGTTTCCGGGCTTGCCTCGTTCTCCTGCCAGATCGGCGTCTGCTCGGCGGCACCGGGCGTATCCTCGATCGGGCTGGGCCTCGACGCGCGCCGCGCATATTCGGCGTTGCAGACATTGCGCAGAATCGCGAACAGCCAGGGCTTCATGGCCGGCCCGCGATAGCTGTCGAAGTGCTTCAGCGCGCGCAGATAACATTCCTGCACCGCATCCTCGGCGTCGGAGGCATCGCGCAGCAGATAGCGCGCGAGCGTGTAGACGTCGTCGAGATAGGGCAGCGCTGCTTCGCGGAAGCGTTGCGCCTTCTGCAAATCGTCGGTGGCGGGCATCGCTCCTCGCTTTGCCTCTGCTTCTTCTGTTGTCGCGATCGAAGGCGCACGCGCCCGGCCGGCGTGGGACCACCGGCCGGGCAAGACGTTGATGCCTTGGTTGGAGAGGTTACTCAACCTTGATCATCCCCGTCATATGCGGGTGCAACGAACAAAAATATTTGTAGTCGCCCGCATTGGTGAAGGTGAACGTGAACTTGTCGTCGGTGTCCAGGGTCTTGGACCTGAACTTGCCGGCCGACACCACAGTGTGGGGGATGTCGTCCCGGTTGGTCCAGGTCACGGTGGTGCCGACTTTGATTGTGAGCTCGGGCGGCTGGAAGACGAAATTGTCGATATGAATCTCCATGTCGTCGGCGCGGGCGCTTGTTGCGGGCAACAGGATGGAAGCGGCCAAGGCGAGACCGAGATCGACGCCGAAGTCGCGGCGGTTGAGTGTCTTCATTGTCAGCTTCCACTCTAGCCCTGGAGCGGCGTGTCGATGATCGCGAGCAGCTGCTCGTTTTGCTTGAAGTTGACGCTGGCAACGCCGAGCATGCTTCGGAGCCTGGCGTCCTCGACCTTCATCGGGCCGGGCGAGGGAGCGGCGCCCGGCGCCGGCTGCGGGAAAGCGGTGGAGCGCGCGGTGTGGAAGGTGACGTTGCCCTCGACCTTCTGCATCACCTGGTGGATGTGGCCGTTGAGCACGGTGACCGAGCCGAAGCCCTTGACGTATTCGAGCGCGCGGCCGCCGTCCTCGGTGCCCCAGCCCCACTCGGGATAGACGGTCCAGAGCGGAATGTGCGCAAACAAGACGATAGGCGTCGATTTCGACTTGCCGCGCAGGTCGTCCTCGAGCCATGCGAGCTGCTCGGCGCCGAGATTGCCGAGACCGCCGGCCTTGAGATCGACCACGTTGACGAGGCCGATGAAGTGCACACCGCCGGCGTCGAACGAATACCAGCCGTGGCCCTTGGTGCCGCGGCCGTAGCGCTCGCGATAGAGCTTCACCTCCTCATCGATGAAGTCGTGCTCGCCGGGCACGTAATGCACGTCGAGCTTGGTCTGCGAGATGATGCGCTCGGCGTTGTCGAACTCGGCGGCCTTGGACAGATGGGTGATGTCGCCGGTGTGGATCATGAAAGACGGCTTGACCGGCATCGCGTTGATCTTGTTCACGGCCTCCTCCAGCGTGCCGAGCGCGTTGGGATTGGCCGGCTTGTCGAAGCCGACATGGCTGTCGCTGATCTGCAGGAAGGTCATGCCGGGGGCGGCCGCGGTCGCAGCTTGTGCGGAATCGATGATGCCGAGCGAGCGCGGCACGCCGCCCGTGACGGTCCAGAGCACCCCGGTGCCGGCCCATGTCATGCATTCCAGCACCTTGCGGCGGTTGACGCCGTCGTTCCCGTGATCGTGTCCGCTCATCGCGCATCTCCGCTCGCCCTGAATTGGGCTTCGGGGAGGTGATTGCGGGAGAGGGAAACTTATTCCCGGGTGGGATGACGTTTTCGTGAGCAGAACGATTTCGTGTTCTGGACGCGCTGCAATGCGGAGCGTTGCTGCGCAGAGCCGGGCCCAGCAAGCTGCACTATGGGCCCCTGTGTATCGAAATCCTGTCATGGTGGAGTGGGCGGGAAGCCGTTGGGTCCTTGGCGCTTGACGCCGTGAGCCGGCTCGGTCTCCCGCCCGTTCCATCTATCAACCTGAACAGTTGCACGAGGCTGCGCCAACAGACCTCGCATCACAGGGACAGGCACCATGATCATACGCCCTCGTTACGTCGGAATCGACGTCTCCAAACGATATCTCGATATCTTCGATGAGAGCCTGGGCGTGCCGGAGCGCATCGCCAACGCGCCGCAGGCCATCACACAGATCGCGGCGCGTTGGCGATGCGATGTGCTGGTCGTCTTTGAAGCCACGGGCGTCTATGACCTTGAGCTTCGTGAGGCGCTCAGCCAGGCCGGCATCCGCTTTGCCCGGATCAACCCGGCCCGGGCCCGGGACTTTGCGCGCGCCAGCGGCCAGCTCGCCAAGACCGACCCGATCGATGCCCGGATGCTGGCGAGCTTTGCCCGGGCCATGCAGCCTGCCGCTA